>NZ_FOXE01000004.1 GCF_900115635.1 Oscillibacter sp. PC13
AACGGTTTCGTGTGTACTGTTCCATCCTGATTCAGAATTGCTGCAGCGCTTTTTGACTTTGATACATCGATACCGACAGCAAGCATTGGCATTCCTTCTTTCGTTTTTGGTATGCGGTTATCCAGCTCTTTCCAAAGTACGCACATATTCAATCGTGAAACGGGAGCTACGTCCCAACTTGCTGAATCGAGCACTAAACGATGGAGGCTGGCTGACACATTTTACTCCGGGCGTGGTGTCCCAATTCCAGATTTCGTCAGACCGATGCCTCCATCTTAAAGGAAACGAGTAAGGCCGGATAGACCTTACTCGTACATTATGAATTCCAGATTATGAATATGTGGATGAGGAGCCGGATGCTGTGGACAGCGATGAGGAAGCTGAGGGACAGGAGGGCGAAGAATGAGTGATGATTTCAGCATGCCATTTCCATTCCAGCAGATGATGATGGTTATGTGCTTCTTCAGTGTCCCAATTGCGGTACTTACTTCAAAGCCACCCCATCTGATGTTCAGGATGATGGTGTGTTGGAACTGTTCTGCCCCAGCTGTGGTCTTGCCGGTGAAAGTTACATTACAGAGGATGTTCTTGAACTGGCCATTGCCATGACAAAGAACAAAGCAATGGATATGATCCATAAAGAATTCAAAAAAATGGAGCGACAGTTCCGTAAGGGACCTGTAACATTCAAAGCCGGAAAACCACCGAAACATGAGCGCGAAGATCCAATTCGTTCCGGCATTGAGGCAATGGAAATAGCATCATTTCCTTGCTGTCAGCGCACAGCAAAAGTTAAGCCGATTCTGAAGATGACTGGGTGTTACTGCCCGTTCTGTGGGGTGAAAAATTATGAAGTTGAATAGAGCCGAACTGCGGAAAATCATGTATGATTTTAACAGCATCTCAAACCGTCTTTTACAGGCAGACTATAATGATCATACGGGAGTTGTGGGCAAATTCGTTGCTTTCATAAAAGCCACGCCCATTATTTACGATTATGTCCTTGATTGCGGCTCCTGCGATTGGGATATGGACAAGGCATTCCAAGAAATCCGCCAATCATATGGCAGAAGTATTTTTGCGCTTGGTGATACGGATGAAGAGGAAGTATATAACGTATTCGCCATCCTCGATTATGTTGCCGAAAAAGGGATAAATGTTTCCCTCGGAATCGCCGCAAGCTATACATCATCTAATAACCGTCAGGATAGAACGAAAGCCTTCAATGACCGAGTAGTAATGGTACTGATCCGACATATTGAAAGTTATTTGACAAAGGTGGGAATTGATATGGGGATCGATGAAAAAATTACATACTCCATCACAGTGAGCAATGGCCAGGTAAATATCGCAAGTGACAATGCCACTATTACAGCCACAAACAATGTGGGTGTTGATTTGGCACAACTCGATACACTGATTAACAATGTTCGTTCTGCAGCTGTTGGCATTACCGGCGAGGATGCGGAAACCCTCTCTGATAGTCTGGAGGTTATCGAGGAACAGGCGAAGTCCGACAAACCGAAGAAAGGTTTTATTAAAACCGCTATTACCGGCATTAAAGCCTTGAAAGGTACAGCAGAATTTGCCGCTGCGGTTGCCGCACTGGTTCAATTCCTGCAAACTATTCTGTAAGCATTAGGGGGGTGAACAGCGTGAGTTTTACAAACACCAAAGAAAGTGGTCTTGAAGCCCTGATTGTGAAATGGCTCGTTGACCACAATGGTTACGAAGAAGGCAGCAATGCCGACTACAACAAAGAATACGCCATAGATGAAACCCGTCTGTTCCGTTTCCTACAGGACACACAGCCGGAACAGATGGACAAGTTGGGCGTATTCAAATCCGAGCAGAAAAAGCGTCAGTTTCTGAACCGTCTCCAGGGAGAACTCGCCAAGCGCGGTATCCTTGATGTCCTGCGTAACGGCATCAAGGTGTACCCGGTAGACCTCATCATGTTCTATCTGACACCGACCGAAAACAATGTCAAAGCACGGGAGATGTTTGAGAAGAATATCTTCAGCGTGACCCGTCAGCTTCGCTATTCCCAGGGCGCAGGCAAACTGGCACTGGATATGTGCTTATTTATCAACGGTCTGCCCGTTATCACATTTGAACTGAAGAACCAGCTTACAAAGCAGAATGTGGACGATGCTGTTCAGCAGTATAAGGATGACCGCGATCCCCGTGAGGTACTGTTCTCCTTCAAACGCTGCATGGTGCATTTTGCCGTTGATGATGCCCATATCAAATTCTGCACCAAGCTGTCCGGCAAAGATAGCTGGTTCCTGCCTTTTGACAAGGGCTATAACGATGGTGCTGGAAACCCTCCGAACCCGGATGGCATTATGACCGACTACCTTTGGAAGAACATCCTTACCAAAGCAAAGCTGGCACGTATCATCGAAAACTATGCCCAAGTCATTGAAGAAACCGACCCGGAAACCAAAAAGAAGTCCATCAAGCAGGTGTTTCCAAGATACCACCAGCTTGATGTAGTAGAAAGTCTTCTGGCGGATGTCAAGGCAAACGGCATTGGTACGAGATATCTGATTCAGCATAGTGCTGGCAGCGGTAAGTCAAACTCTATCGCATGGTTGGCGCATCAGCTAATTGGCCTGGAGAAAGACGGACATCCGATGATTGATTCCGTTATTGTGGTCACTGACCGCCGTATTCTGGACAAGCAGATTCGTGACACCATCAAGCAGTTTATGCAGGTAGCCAATACGGTTGCCTGGGCAGAACACGCAGCGGATCTCCGTAAGGCTATTGCGGACGGAAAACGCATCATTGTTACCACGATTGAAAAGTTTCCGTATATCGTGCCGGAAATCGGTGCCGAGCATAAGGAAAACCGTTTTGCTATCATTATCGACGAGGCGCATTCTGGTCAGAGCGGGCGCAATTCTGCTCAGATGAACTTGGCTCTTTCCGGGCTGGCATCTGATGATGAAATGGATAACGAGGACAAAATCAATGCCATGATGGAAGGACGCAAACTGCTGATCAATGCCAGCTACTTTGCGTTTACTGCTACGCCTAAGAACAAGACTTTGGAGACCTTCGGTGTAGCATACCAGGATGGTGATGAAATTAACCATCGTCCGTTCCATGTGTATACCATGAAACAGGCTATTCAAGAGGGATTTATTCTTGATGTTCTGCAGCACTATACCACCATCGACAGCTTCTATAAGCTGATGAAAACGGTTGAGGATGACCCGATGTTCGCTAAAAAGCGGGCACAGAAGAAACTCCGCTCCTTTGTCGAGAATAATGAGTATACCGTTGCCAAAAAGGCAGCGATGATGGTGGAGCATTTCCATGAGCAGGTTATTGTCAAAGCGAAAATCGGTGGCCAGGCTCGTGCAATGGTCGTTACACAAAATATTCCTCGGTGTATCGAATACTACTATGCAATAACCAAGTGTCTTGCAGATAGGCATAGTCCGTATAAGGCAATTATCGCATTCTCTGGTGAGCATAAATACCAAGGGCAGGAGCCTGCACTTACATCCGCTGCAATAAACGGTTTCCCGGATTCCAAGATTCCCACTACACTGAAGACAGATCCGTACCGCATCCTTATCGTTGCGGATATGTATCAGACGGGTTTTGATGAGCCGTTGCTCCATACGATGTATGTAGATAAGACACTGTATGATATTAAGGCTGTGCAGACACTGTCCAGACTGAATCGTTGCCACCCGAAAAAACACGATACCTTTGTTTTGGACTTCGCCAACAAGCCGGAAATCATCCAAGCATCCTTCTCAACATACTACCGCACCACTCTTCTGTCCGGCGAAACTGACCCCAACAAGCTGTACGATCTGATTGCCGTCATGGAAGATTACCAGGTCTATTCGCATGAACAAGCAGACCACCTCGTTAATCTGTATTTGGATGGAGCGGACAGAGATAAACTTGATCCGATTCTGGATGCCTGCGCTGCCGTTTACAAACAGCTTGATACCGAGGATCAGATCAAGTTTAAGAGTTCTACGAAGTCTTTTGTGCGTACCTATGGCTTCTTGGGTGCGATTCTCCCGTATGGTAATGCAGAATGGGAAAAGCTGTCCATTTTCCTGAATCTGCTGATTCCGAAATTACCATCTCCCCGTGAGGATGATTTGTCCCAGGGTATTTTGGAAACTATTGACCTTGAGAGCTATCGAAATGAAGCCCGCGAGGCTGTTTCCATCAAGTTAGAGGATGAGGATGCAGTTGTTGCTCCCGTGCCTGCTGGAAAGATGGGACATATCGTGCAGCCGGAAATGGATCTACTGTCTGTAATCCTGTCTGACTTCAATGATATGTTCGGTAATATCAACTGGAACGACGCTGATAATGTCCGTAGGCAGATTCTTGAAATCCCTGCGATGGTCTCCAAAGATGAGAAATATCAGAATGCTATGCGCAACTCCGACGAGCAGAGTGCTCGATTGGAAAGCGAGCGTGCGCTGCGGCAAGTTATTTTTGAAATCATGGCGGACAACATGGAGTTGTTCAAACAGTTCCAGGATAACCCGTCCTTCAAAAAGTGTCTCTCTGATTTAGTGTTCAACCTCACCTACAACAAGGAAGGCAAGCCGTATGAGGCACCTAATTCTGGCACCTATACGAAAGACAAAACCGAGCAGAAGAAATAAAAGGCTGCCTGATTCAAAGATGCGGGCTGCTATGCCTAATCAATGATAAAGCCGCTGGGCAAGTCATCACGACTTGCCCAGCAGCGTTTTATCCATGTTCATTTGCAGGTTAGCTGTTACACCTGATCCAGTTTCGTCACGTACTCAACATCACTCATGTTGCCTGCTAAATACTCCGCCTTCAGTTCCTGAATATACGCCACCTGTCGGTTCCACTTCTCCTCGCTGATCGTCTCCCTCAGCTTTCTGCTCTTCAGGCGGCCATACGCTCTTGTGTATTCACGGTGGGCAAAGTCCTTGCCATTCTTCTCCCGCTCTTTTCTGTGAGCACCGACCTGACGGCAGGTGCGGGTAGTCTCTCCCGGTGCCACTCGCTGACAGTACACCGTGTCGTATGCACCAATCGCCAAAAACCACTTGCCGCAGTTGTGGCATTGCCTCGGCACATTACCAATCGCCATGCCCCGGTACAGATCCATATACAAAAAGCTGATCAAGTCCTCAAAGGTCATACGCTCTGCCATGAACGGTTGCCCTGTCTTCTTGTCCCGCTCTACCACAAAGGAGATGCTCACCGGGAAGTTGAGCCTGCGCTCGTTCATGTACGCAAGATCCTCATCGTCCTCCGTCTGCATATAGATCTCCCGGAAGGATGCTATACACGCTTCGAATGCCGCCGCATACGCCTCCGGTCTGCGGGAGGGCAACTCCTCAAAGTAGTCGGTCAGCATATCGTCCGTGTCATACCGGAACCGTTTGAGATCGTCTGCCAAACGGTCATACATCCCGTGCCAACGGCGCAGGAGTTCATTCTCTGGCGTCCCGACTGTGAGCATACGGTCGAGCTTCTGCTCGTCACTGCGCAGCTCACGGACGATGCCGCTGACCGAACTCCCGCGCCCTTCCCGGTACGGGATCTTGTTGTACAGCGGAAGCTGCCTGACAAGTTCCCACGCTCGATCCAATGCCTGAATCGCCATACCTGCGCCGGACGCTGTCCGTGCGGTCAGAAACATATCAAACTCCTGGCTGGCCTGTTGGGTCAGCTTTTTTATTTCCTCAAAAACCGCAGCGTCCAATTCCATGGCCTCTGCCGCAAAGTACCCCAGCGGATATTCCTCACCTGCAACGATGCAGCTCTTCTTTCCGAACAGCACATCAAACCGTTCAAAGAAGTGGTCGTTATAGTAGATCATTGTTTCCCTCTCTGTGTTTCCGATGGACTTTAAGTTGTGTACCCAACAACCGCCAGAGCTATTGCGCACGGTATTTTGAATATGCTATGCTCTGATTGTACCTGATTGATAGCAGAAAGTCAATCCGGTGCAGACACAGGGAATCAATCCAGAAGAAAAGAAGGCGATGAACATGGTCCGCTGAAAAAGGAAAGCCGCCAAACTGCTGCAACAGTCCGGCGGCGCGCCGCGTTTCGGAAAACGCAGACTCCATCTGTGATCAGTCTAACAGAGAGGCCTCCGAAACGCAAACATTTTTTCTCTGAATCTAAATTCACGGAGGTACTGTTTTGAAAAAGTCTATCTACACAAGCTACGACGAACTGCCTCTGCTTCTGAACGTGAAGCAGCTGGCCGACCTGCTGGGCGTCTCCGACTCCAGCGTGTACGAACTCATCCAGGAGGATGGCTTTCCCTCTCTGCGCATCGGCAAGCGGATCGTCATTCCCAAAGAGGAACTGCGGGTATGGATCTCCGCCCGCACCAAGGAGGTGCAGTGATGCTGCTCTCTCAGTATGAACAGAGGATGAAAGAAAAGAATTTCTTCCTGCTCCCCAACGCAGTCTTCGATCTGAAGCTGAACGAGTACGAGTTCTACATCTACGCATACCTCATCCGCATCGAGGACCGCCGCACCTATCAGTGCATCGTCAGCTACCCCACCATCGCGGAGGCGCTGGGCTTCGCGGTCAACACGGTGGCGAAGTATGTGCGCACGCTGGAGGAGCGCGGTCTCATCCGTACAGAGCGCACAGAGTTCGTGACCAAGGACGGACGCAAGCGCAACGGCTGTCTGCGGTATCACATCCTGCCGCTCCGGTTGGCTCTCGACCGTCACAACGAACGGCGGCTGGCGGAACTGGAGCTCACCACTGCGCGGCAGAAAGCGAAGGCGAAAGCTGAAAAGTTGGGCATCGGGTTCATCCCAGTAGGCGATGAGCAGAGCGCATGACTGCCCCGTGTCGGCCTCTGTGGGCCGCTGTGTGCGCCCCTGCGGGGCTGGGCGGAGTCCCAGCCCCCATAGGGGGATCAAGGGCGATTTTGGGCCGCTGTACACCCCGCTTTTATCTATCGGCAATTTGCACGATCACAGTCATTTTCGCCCTCCAAATGGGCGGTCGAAAATGGTGCAGGATAAAGCAGGTGGTCGCTTGCGCCCTTCCTGCGGCTCACATCGCCCCGCAGTGCGGGTCGTTTGTCCATTTTGCCAGGTGGTCGGAATTTCCGCCCGTGTGCCATGTTAGGTGGTCGGAATGGCGAAAAATACCCGCAAAACCCCGCTGTACAGCCGTTTCCGAAGGTGGCTGTCAAAGGTGTCTATGAGAAATTATGGAGGTTATTATGAAACGAAATGATAATTCGCAGAAGTCTGCGCATGAGAAGAAACAGCGCATCCCCGTTTGGCTTTATCCCGATACGCTGCGGGCCATCGACACTGCCATGGAGCAGGCCAACTGCAAAAGCCGCAGCGAGTTTTTGGAGAATGCCGCAAGGATGTATGCAGGCTACATCTCCGCCAACAATGCGCTGACCTATCTTCCGCCTGTACTGATGTCGGCAGTGCGTGGCGCAGTCCAGGACAGCGAGAACCGCATCGCCCGTCTGCTGTTCAAGCAGGCGGTGGAGCTGGACATGGTGATGAATGTGGTTGCCGGAACGATGCGAGTCAATCCGGAGACCGTGAAGCAGCTCCGGGCCACCTGCATCGAGAATGTAAAAAAGACCGGCGGCACTGTCACCTTCGATGCAGCGGTGAAATACCAAAGGGGTGAATGATGTGCGCAGTTCTCTTCCACCAGTGTAGTCGAAACAGAATTGTTGCTTTGGTAGAAAATCTGCTGACAGCAAATTATGTGTTGGATATCTGTCCACTCTTCCGGTATTGTGTGTTTGCAAAAAACAGAAATGGAGGAAGCGACTATGACGAATCAACTTCCGGTGAATCAATGCCGGTTCTGCGGCGGCAGAGATATCCGCGTCGGCTGGCAGAGCGATGCGCTGGTGACCTTCAAGCGAAACGGTCTGCTGGGCAACCGCATCAAGTTCCTGATCTGCGGAAACTGCGGTGCGGTCCTGTACCAGTGCGTGGCGGAGCCGTACCGCTTCCCGTCTGCGATCGGCAGATAAAACAGCAGCACTCCCGCCACCGGGAGTGCTGCTCCAAAAAACTATTTCACAGCTGCGATGCAAGAGAATTGCGCAGTGCGGATTCCACCAAACTGTTCAAACTCATCTGGCGGGAAGTTGCATAGATGACTGCCTGCTTGTGGAGTTCGGGAGAAACCCGAACATTGAAACTACCCTTGTAAGCGCGCTCGGGTTCTTTTCCTTCTTCCTCGCAGAGCTCCAGGTAATCATCGACGGCGGCGCGGAAGTTCGCCACAAGCTCTTTTGCGGTTGTCCCTTCGTAAGAAATCACAGCCCGGATGCCCATAACCTTACCAAAGAACAAACTATCACTTTCTGAAAGTTCAGCACTACCGATATAATTTTTGTACTCCATAGTGTTGTTCATATACGAGCCTCCCGTTTTGCAATATGTGACTTTGTTGCTGTCTCAGACCATAAGAGAAGTATAGTCCCCAACACATCTAAAAGCAACTAAAATTAGTCGCAAATATTTCTCGAAAAGCAGTGGCTATTCTTGCGAAAGTGTGGTAGTTGTTTGTTCTGCAAAAGGAGGCCAGCAAATGTACGACTACATGAAAGCACTGCAAAGGCAGTTCGAAACCAAACCCCGGTCGATACAGGAACTCGCTGATGAGGTTGACCGGACCCACAGAGAACTCTCTTCCCGGCTGGCGAAGGAGGACCGAAAGCTCCTGCTGCGGCTGGTGGACATGGAGGACAGCCTGCGCGGTCATGCTACACTGCACAGCTTCACCTGCGGGTACCGTCTCGCCTGCGGCATCCACAGGGAGCTGGCAGAGGAACCGGCGTACTCCTTCGCCAAGGAGGAAGAAGAACGAGCCTGCCGCAAAGCGCAGGAGGAAAACAACTCATCCGATGATACGCCTAATCAATGAGAAAACCCTTCGAGGAGGTGAAAACAATGGCAAAACGCAGACCATCCGGCGACGGTATGGTGCGCAAGCGGGACGATGGCCGCTGGGAAGCCCGCATCGTAGTGGGCCATAAAGAAAACGGCGACTCCATCTTCCACTACATGTCCGCAAAGACCCAAAAGGATCTGATGGAAAAGCTGCACCGGAGCATCGACGAATACGACGGCGCAGAACTGACGGAGGAGAGCCGCATGACCCTGGGCGAGTGGCTGGAGATCTGGTTGGAGGAATGCGCCGCTCCGGCGGTGCGCCCCAAGACACTAACTGGCTACCGCCGCTATGTGGCAAACAACATAAATCCCTATCTCAGTGACAAACAGATCTGCAAAGTCACCGCCGCCGATGTCCAAAGCCTGTACCGTAAGCTCCAGCGGGAGGGCAGCGCAGAGGGAGGTCCTCTCTCTGGTACCACGGTGCGCAGGATACACAACGTGCTGCACCAGGCGTTGGACGTAGCGGTCAATCGGCACCTCATCGTAAAGAATCCCTCCAACGATGTGACCCTGCCGAAAAAAGTGACCACCCCAAAAACCATCCTCAACGATGAACAGCTGGAGCGGTTCATGGAGGCCATCAAAGAAGATGTACACTGGCACGACTTCTTCTATCTGGAGATCACCACCGGACTGCGCCGTGGGGAACTGTGCGGCCTCATGTGGACGGACTTCGATGAGAAGAAAGGAACGCTCACCATCCGCAGAACGCTGCACAACAAGGAGGGCGGCGGGTACTATGTGGGCGACACCAAAACCGGAGCAGGACGCAGAACCATCAAACTGCCGCCCAGCACGGTGCAGCTTCTCACAGAACGGAAAAAGAAGTCCATCTCTCAATGGATGTTTCCAAATCCCCTCCACCCGGAAGATCCGGTCATGCCCAACAGCGGTTATGCACGGATGAAAAAGATATTGGCCAAAGCGGGGCTGCCCAATATGCGCTTTCATGATCTCCGGCACACTTTCGCCACCCACGCACTCACCAGTGGCGTGGACGCCAAAACACTCTCAGGAATCCTGGGGCATACGAAAACTTCGTTCACCCTCGATACCTATACGCACGTCACGGGCGATATGCACCGGAGGGCATCGGAGATCGTGGGCGGGTTCATGGAAGAGTTCATGGTAGCGAGGTGAGCCGATGGCAAGGAAACGGAAAAACGGCCAAGGAACCGTCCGCCTGCGAAAGGACGGCCGGTGGGAAGGCCGACACATCGTGGGCTATGATGAAAACGGAAAACCCAAGACGAAAAATGTGCTGGCCAAGACCAAGGCGGAGTGCGATGAAAAGCTGAAGAAGCTCCAAGCGGAGTACGGTCAAGTCACGCCCTTCAAGATCAAGCCGGATATGCGCTTCGGCGACTGGATCGATTACTGGTACGAGAACCACGCCAAGCTGACCATCCGTCCCACCACGCAGAAAGGGTACGAGGAATGGATCTATGTCCACGCCATTCCCGGCCTCGGACACATCCCACTGAACAAGCTGACACAGGCAGATTGCCAGAAGTTCCTGAATGAAATGAAAGCCAATGGCCGGAAGATTCATCGGGATACCAAGGGGCCGGAGATGGCCGAGCGTTCGGTGCGAAGCTGCTATCATGTGATACGGATGGCTCTGGAACGGGCCATCAAGGACGGTCTCATCAAAAAGAATCCCATCCTCGGCGTCAAACTCCCTCCACCGGAGCCGAAGGAGATGAAGGTGCTGTCCAGGGAGGAAATCCAGCGGTTTCTGATTCAGGCCAAGGAGGAAGGAATGTATGAACTCTTCCTGCTGGAACTGACCACCGGGATGCGCCGGGGCGAGATCCTGGCCCTCACATGGGATGACCTGAACTTCGAGACCGGCGAACTGCGTATCAACAAACAGATAACGCCTGTCGGCGGTAAGAATATCCTCTGCGAGCCTAAGACGAAAGCCGCCTTCCGAACCATCATTCTGCCGCCCGTCATGGTGGAACTCCTGCGGGAATACAAAAAGGGAATCTTCTCCCATCTGATATTCCCGTCCCGCATCAAACCCGACCAGCCCATCGACCCCGGCTATGTCCGAAAGCGGCTTCAGCAGATCCTGGAACGAGCTGACTGCAAAAGGGTGAGATTTCACGATCTCCGGCACACTTTCGCCACTATGTCGCTGGAGCATGGCATGGATGTGAAAACCCTCTCTGCCATCATCGGACACGTATCCGCCAAGACCACGCTGAACATCTACACCCACATCACCAGTGAGATGGAGGAAAACGCCGCCGTCAGTATCGACCGAGGCATCGCAAAGGCGGAGGTAGAGGAACAGGAAACGCAGAAGCCAGCCGAGCCGCAGGAGTTCGTGCCGTACACGGCACCACGGCGCAGACCCGGCACGGGGTATATCAAGCAGCTTAAGGACGATCTTTGGGAGGGGCGATACTCCCCGGTGTGGCCGGATGGCAAAAAGCACTCCCGAAATGTATACGGACGCACCCGCGAGGAGACCGAAGCAAAGCTGGCAGACCTCATCCTGCAAATGAAAGCGGAGATCGCCGCCCTGCGCTCCGGCAAGGCCACGGAGTACCCCGACGGTGTCAGCCCCAAGAAAAAGCAGCTTGCCGCATACCTGATCGAGAACCCCGGTGTGAGTAACAAGAGCTACATCGCCCGGCAGTTGGGGATGGATGTCAGCACGGTGCGAAGATACTACGATGAGGTCAGGGCAGAACTGGCGGCTCTGGCATGCAATAAGACAGAATCATAACGAAACAAAATAATGCAGCGATATGCAGCGGATTCCGCATTTGAGGTGTCCGCTGCATATCGCCTCTTTTTGAATTAGTATTTACTTAAACAAATTTCCTTGGTATAATTAAGCAACTACTAAATCATGGAGGCGATACCGTGGAATTGGCTCGTATGTTAAAAGCATTGGGAGAACCCATGCGTTTGAAAATATACCAAGCACTTTTGGAACGGAAGCATTGCGTCCGTTCGCTTTCCAAAAAGTTTGGGATCTCTGAATCTGCCATCTCTCAGCACATGAAAGTGATGAAAGACGCCGGATTGGTCTATGGCGAGAAATATGGCTATCATACACATTATCTTCCGTTGCAGGATGCCGTTGATTTTCTCACAGAACAATTTGAACAGATGCGAACAGCTTCGCTGACCGTGGACCGTGATATAACGGTTTGCCAGTGTGAGTATCGGAAAGAGGGCGAACAAGAATGAATATCTTACTTGATTTATTCCTGACTTTTGCAAAAATCGGTCTGTTCACCTTTGGCGGCGGATATGCCATGATTTCCATGATCGAACACAATTGCGTCGAGCGCAAGCAGTGGATCACCCACGATGAAATGATGAATATCACCGTTATTGCAGAATCTACTCCCGGCCCCATTGCCATCAACTGCGCCACTTTTACCGGATACAAGAAAGCCGGTTTTGTTGGCGCTTTGGTCGCAACACTGGGTATGATCGTTCCGTCCTTTGCGGTTATCTATCTGATTTCCATGTTCCTGGACAATTTCCTGGAACTGACGATCATTGCCAATGCGTTTAAGGGTATCAAAATCGCTGTTGGCATTCTGATTCTGGATGCGGCAATCACTATGATCAAGAAAATGCACAAGAAGAAGCTGCCGAGAACGATCATGATATGCTCCTGTATCGTGATGCTTTGTATCAACATCTTCGCATGGAACTTCTCCTCTATCAGTCTGATGCTGATTGCCGCAGCTGTGAGTCTGACGGTCTTTATTCTGAATGGTGCACCTGAACAGAAAGGCGGTGCAAAGAAATGATCTATCTGGATTTGTTTCTCGGTTTTCTGAAAGTCGGATGTTTTGCTTTCGGCGGAGCCTATGGTGCTATCCCGCTGATTCGTGACGTGGTCATGTCCTACGGTTGGCTGAGTGATGAAATGCTGACCTACATGATTGCCGTCAGCGAAAGTACGCCCGGCCCTATCATGGTCAATCTGGCGACCTACATTGGCAGTAGCCAGGCGGGATTTCCGGGTGCGGTTGTTGCAACGCTGGCGGTCGTATTGCCTTCTTTCCTCGTTATCCTCCTGGTAACAGCCTTGCTGAAAACAGCGATGAAGAACAAGTATGTTCAGGCGGTGCTTCGCGGTCTCAAGCCCTGTGTGATCGGCATCGTGCTGGCAACTGGTGTATACATGGTTCTCAAAAATTGCTTTGGCACGATTTCTGCTGTGACACTCAATATCAGAGCCATTGCTATTACGGTCGTTTTGATTGCCTCAATACTTGGCTATAAGCATTTCAAGAAAAAGAAGTTATCGCCAATAATGTTGATCATCATATCTGCTGTAACGGGGATGGTTATTTATGGACTGTGAGAGGTCTGCAATTGGCCTGTGTACGCCCACCAGTTGCTATGCCTAATCAAAGATAAACGAAAATCACAGGCGGCGAGTTTGGGATCTCGCCGCCTGTGTTCTCGTAAAGTGGTCAGAAAATATTCCCGTCTGTGGTATTATTGTGGTCAAACGAAAAATCACCGCCAATTTGGCGGTGATTTTTCTCGAAGTGGTGGACCTGAACGGGATCGAACCGTCGACCTCTCGGATGCGAACCGAACGCTCTCCCAGCTGAGCTACAGGCCCATATTGCCGCTTTTTGCCCGTTTTTCGGAACAAAAAGCGGATTTTTGAAGTTTTAAGCTTTCATGAGTTCCGGAGGAATTTCTCTCCAAAATTTTGGGCCAACCCTCGCAGATGGATGTGCGTCCATATCGATGCGAACCGTACGCTCTCCCAGCTGAGCTATAGGCCCATATTTGGTGGTTTTGTATATTTTTTGTTTGCTTATTTGTGCAATTTGCTGTTCTGGCCGGGCCCGTGTTATGTTGCGCTGGCTCTCCCAGCTGAGCTACGCCCCCAGACAACGATTGGCAATTCAACAACAACTGATATTATACCATATTTTCCTCAATTGTAAAGGATATTTTTTTCGAGAAAACAAAAATTTCAGTTGATAATTCAGCAGTCATATAGTAAAATAAGAAAGCTATTGAACAAGTCCTCCGCATGCAGCTGCGGAGCCGGTCTCGCGCAATGGGACCCCGTGAATCATGTCAGGCGGGGAACCGAGCAGCATTAAGCGGGATGTTCCATGTGCCGTGAGGGTGCCGGTTCCGCAGCTGCATACGGAGGACTTTTCCGTCGCCAATTTATCTTTAGGAGGCATGTCCATGTATCAGGCCCTATACCGCAAATGGCGGCCCAAGACATTTTCCGACGTTATTGGGCAGGCCCATATCACCGAGACACTGCAAAAGCAGGTTGCGGAAGGGCGCACCTCTCATGCCTATCTTTTTACCGGGACCCGTGGCACCGGCAAGACAACCTGTGCCAAGATTCTGGCGAAGGCGGTCAACTGCGAGCATCCGGTAAACGGAGACCCCTGCAATCAGTGCGCCAGCTGTCTCGGAATTGAAAACGGCAGCTTTTTAGATGTGCTGGAGCTGGACGCCGCCTCCAACAACGGCGTGGATCAGGTTCGTGCCCTGCGGGATGAGGCGATCTATTCCCCTGCCAATGTGAAGAAACGGGTCTATATTGTGGACGAGGTCCACATGCTGTCCACCCCGGCGTTTAACGCCTTGCTGAAGATTTTGGAGGAGCCGCCGGAGCATTTGATGTTTATCTTGGCTACCACGGAACTGCACAAGGTGCCAGCCACGATCCTATCTAGGTGTCAGCGTTTTTCCTTTAAACGAATTACTCCTCAGGACATAGCAAAGCGGCTAACTTATGTGGCTGGACAGGAGGCCATTGACTTAGCTGCTGACGGAGCGGAACTTCTGTCCCGCTTGGCGGATGGCGCCCTGCGGGATGGCCTCAGCTTACTGGATCAATGCGCCGCCGCGGGCGGGACCATTGACAGCACTGCAGTGCTGGAGGTGCTGGGGCTGGCAGGAAACCTGCAGACCGCACAGCTGATGGAATATGTGCTGCAGCGGGACAGCAAGGCGGCATTGCTGCTGCTGAACCAATTGTATGCCAATGGCAAAGATGTGGGGGCTGTGCTGTCAGAGCTTTCTATCCTGGTACGGGATCTGCTGCTGCGGCGAACGGCACCAGAGGGCGGTGCGGCACTGCTGTCCGGCGGATATGACTCCGCTGCCTTGGACAGGCTGGGAAAAAGTGCGTCTGCCAGCCGGTTGATTTATCTGGCAACAACTTTGCAGAAAACCACTGCGGATTTATACTATAGTTCTAACCGCCGCACGGATGCGGAGCTGTGTCTGCTGCGTCTGTGCGATGAATCCCTCTCCAGTGATTTGACGGCTTTGGAGGCCAGAATCCAGCGGTTGGAAAACGCAGCCGCACAAGCCCAGGCGGTTCGGAAAGCGGTGCAAAAGAGCATGGAGACCGCAAAGCCATCTGTGCCTCAGGAAAAAAGAACTCCCAGACAGGAGACTGTACCTGCTGCGGAGGCTGATCTCCCCTGGGAGGAAGAGGTGCCGCCATTGCCGCTGGAAGAACCACCTGCACCGGAAGACGAGGGCGGTCGTGTATTTGACGCACCGGAAAGTGCGCCGACACCTGTATCGGCACCGGCCGGACAGCCTGTGGAGGAGCCGCCTGCTACAACAACCGTTCCAGCCGCTGGCGGAAACTGGTGGAGGGGATTGGCAGAGAGCTGCAAAGGCCGGCTGCCGCCGATGTACCGGGCGTTTCTGGATATGTGTACCGGTGCGCTTGACGGCGATTTGCTGACCGTCTATGGACCGGATGATATAACCTTGGGACGGCTGGAGAACGACCGGGTGAAGACTGCCCTTTGCGAAGAGGCGGAGAAAGCTGCCGGAATACCAGTGCGGCTGGCTTTTCGAACAGGAGAACCGCCAAAGGCGTCCCCGCAGGAAAATTTGCAGAATCTGTTGAAATTTGGAAGCCAGTTTGACAATATTAAAATCAAATAATACACGCAAAGGAGAATACGGACATGGGATATAGTGCACGGCGCGGTTTTACGAACGGAAAGGTGTCTGGTGTACAGCGACAGGCGGAAATGCAGCAGAAAATTGCAGAGATGCAGGAGCAGATGAATGCCACCCAGGAAGCTGTGGAGGCACAGGAGTTTACTGCCAGCGTGGGCGGCGGCGTGGTGGAGGCCAAGGTCAACGGGAAGAAGGAGGTGCTGGCGGTTACCATTCAGCCCGAGGCGGTTGACCCGGAGGATGTGGAGATGCTGCAGGACTTGGTGGTTTCCGCTGTCAACGAGGCGCTTCGCCAGGCGGGAGAGGCTATGGACAAGGGAATGGCCGGCATCACCGGTGGACTGAACCTGGGGGCCTTTGGTCTGTAAACAAGAATGGAAACAGCCTGCATGGGATATGCAGGCTGTTTTTTCAAAAGGAGAGCATATGTGGAGACAAAGACGTGTTTTGGCGGCGGCACTGGCCTGCTGCCTGCTGGCGGGCTGCGGACAGCCTCTTCCTGCGGAGGAAGCGGAGCCGCAGGAACCGATCATGGGGACGATTGCCTACGTGCCGCTGGACGACCGGCCAGACAATTTGGAACGGGTGGTATATCTGGCGGAGTCGCTGGGATATGAGCTGACCATGCCGGAGAAGGACGACTATCAGACAAAGCTGCTGGGGCAGCCCCTGAACAGCAACGGCACCCAGTCCGGTGACCGGGAGGATCTGTATGAATGGGTATTGGCCCAGGAGGCGGCAGGGTGTGATCGATATGTGCTGTCCCTCGATCAACTGCTGTCCGGTGGCCTGGTGAACTCCAGATCCCTGTCTGTCCATGTGCCGCTGTATTTGTCTGACGGTACCATGCTCACGGAATATCAGGCGGTTGAGCAGCTGCTGAAAACGCTGGCGGCAGATGAAAAGAACCGGGTGTGGCTGCTGGAGAGCGTCATGCGCCTGGCCCCCACGGTAGGATACGACCATTGGGACCTGGAAGGCTACAACGCTCTGCGGTCCTACGGCATGGAGGCCCGGCCCCATCTTGCCGGGGAGGAGCTGTACCCGGAGAACATCCAAGCGGACTATCGGCTGGGGAGGGATGGGACGCCGCTGGATCCGGCGGCCTTTGGCCTGACGGAGGAGGAGATCACGGAGTATCTCTCCGCCCGGACCCGAAAGCTGAAGCTGTCCGGCTGGGTACAGTGGATTTTGAACGGCGGGACGGCGGATGACGAGAATGACTACGGGAATTTCCGACTGCTTATCGGGGTTGACGACTCTTCTGAAGAAGACAGCATTCAGAAAAACGAAATCGCCTATCTCCGGCAGGGGCTGCGGAAGGGGGACGCACTGCTCTCCGGTGTGGACGATCTGGCCTTCAAGGCGGTGACAAAACTGTATTTGGAGGAAACGGACTGGCAAGGCGCCTCTGTGGCGATACAGTATTTCGGCGGGATGGAGAATAAACCCGCCTGCGCTTATGACTATCAGCCGCTGACAGACATCGTGGAGGAACACCTGGATTTCTTCGGCCTGACGGATGGGACAGGGAACTCCACAACACTGGATGTGCTGGTGCTGACCCAGCCTGAGGATGAGATGAAAAAGGAGGCATACTGCCGGGAGCTAATTGAACAGCTCAATGAAAACCGGGAGGCCCACATTCCCACCATTTTAATTGACGCAGGAAATGGAGCCTATGGCACTACCTTCCACGAGGCCCTGACCCAAAAATCGGAACTGGGATGGCTGCTGAGCTATGCGGGTTTTTTGGACATGGCCATCGTCACGGGAACAGCGCTGAGCCACGGTGTGGCCCGGTATGCGTTTCTTCAAAATGGGCAATCCAACTTGCAGACGGAGCGGGCGTTTATCAAAACCTTGGCAGACAGCATTTTGAAAGATTTTTGCTATAAAAATGTGGTGAGGGATGACCTGCTGGCTTATATCCGAAATGATTTGAGTGGTAATCCTGATAACTTTTATCAGCCGGAGCTGGATTTAGAGGCGGTGCAGTCCCGTCTGGAGATGGGGATGGAGAAGAGCACAGAGGCGGTGATTAAAAATCTGGAGCGAAGCAATTTCGTTTCCGCACTGCCGACCCGGCAGCCCTATGCCGAGCGGGGCTGGTGCGACATATGGCTGGATGAATATAGCTTTCCTTGGAACCGGGCTTTTGAAATCAGCATGGAGATTCACCTGGGACCATTTTCACAGCCGCACAAGAAATTCCTTGGCATTTACTACCGCTGACCATTTGGCAGTATCCATATAAAATAATACCCCCGCGTCTCTGCCGCAAAGCAGAGACGCGGGGGTGTTTTTCTGTTCAGGGTTAAAGCTGCTTGACTGTGTAATAAACAGCCAGAGCAAATACGACGATAGCCAAAGCCCACATCGCATAATAGGAGACAGGGGCATAGATAAGAGCGGAGGCGAGCGCGAGGAAGGACAGGCCACAGGCTGCATAGATGGGCATCACATCGGCGTTGGCGGGAAGAACCCGCAGTTTACCCAGCATACCGCCTTTTTTGTCGGCCTGGTGGGCCAAGACGGCCACAACTACCAGCAACAGCAAATAAAGACCGACGCACACCTTCACAGCGGTACCAACGTACAGATTGCTCATTCCGCGGCGGCAGAGCCACAGTGCAATCAGAGAGAAGCCCAAAATACTCAGTGCCCAGGCACACTCCCGGTCATAGAGACTCCACAGAATCCCAAGCAGAATTACAACGGGAACCAGAATGCACAAAAACGTCAGAGCTGTGCTGTAGTACACACGGACAAGGCCGCTGGAGGCTGCCAGAAATGCACCGGCACCAAAAATCCACCAAGCGGTAGCACGCTTCGCTTTTGACTGCTTCCAGACCAAGGCCAGAACGAGGCCCACGGCCAGAATCACCAAGCCACCGTAGAGGAAATAGTTCAGGTACCCATCCCAATCCACCACCTGCTGCAATGTTCCATTCACATAAAACCGTCGAAGGATCAGCAGATAGAGCTCCGCCACGCAGCCCGCCAGAAAAATTTTTATTGCGCCATTCATGGGCTCGTCCCGCTTGATTTGTTTAGATTTGTTGTTTGGATTTTTTGACATATATGGCAACCTCCAGGGTTTTGTTTGATTCAAATTCTGCCTAAAAAAGGAAAATTGCAACTGACATGCTAAAATAGTATAGCAGACTTCCTCTATTTTTGCAAGGGTGTGTGTCTGCTCTTTTTTGTGGATGGGAGGGTCATCGTGAGAGGAGTATTCTTGGTTGAGATACAGGCGGAAATGTGGTATACTCTCTCCATAATATGTGCGGAATTCTTCGCAAAAACTGCAGAGGACGAAAGAAAATGATGAAAAGATATATAGGGGCATTTCTGACGGTGCTCTTGTTGATGGGAAGCCTGACCGGCTGCGGCGGCAGCAAGCAGGTGGAGGCACAGGTGTTTGCCATGGACACTGTGATGTTTTTGACTGCCTGCAACGGTGATGGAGAAGCTGCCCTTCAAAATGCGGAAGCAGAGCTTTACCGGCTGGAAAGCATGCTCTCCCGGACCCGGGAGAACAGCCAGGTGACCCTTTTGAATCAGGCGTCTGAAGACTTTGGGAAGGGGCAGACCGTGGAAGTGGGTGATGAGGTCTGTGGACTGATTGAACAGGCAAGAACCTTCAGCCGTGTTGCCGGCGGTGCACTTGACATTACCCTGGCGCCGGTTTCCTCTGCCTGGGGCTTTACAAAAAATGCTTACCGGGTGCCGGAATCGGGGGAATTGGAGGTGCTTTTAACCCACGTGGGAATGGAGCATGTCCACACAGATGCGGCGGCAGGAACTGCTTGGCTGGATGAAGGGACCCAAGTTGATTTGGGCGGCATTGCAAAGGGCTATGCCTCTGACCGGGTGGCGGCGATTTACAGACAGTTCGGCGTCACCTCCGGTACGGTGTCCCTGGGGGGAAATGTCTGGGCCTGCGGCACACGGCCGGATGGAAAACCGTGGGTGGTAGGGATTCAGGACCCAAACCGGACGGAGGAGGCCGACGCCTATGTGGGAAAGCTGCACCTTTCGGATGCTTTCGCGGTGACCTCCGGCGGCTATCAGCGGTATTTTGAGGAGGGTGGCGTTACCTACCACCATATTCTGAACCCGGCTACCGGCTATCCTGCGGAGAGCGGGCTGACCTCCGTCACAGTGGTAGCGGCAGAGAGCGGAACCATGTGTGACGCCTTTTCCACGGCCTTGTTTGTCATGGGAGAGGAGCGGGCGCTGGACTTTTGGCGCAGTGGCGCTTATGACTTTGACCTAGTGCTGGTAACGGACGACGGACGGGTGCTGGTGACGGATGGAATTGCCGATGCGTTTGAGGAGACGGAGGGAAGCGGATATGTCTACAAGACCGTTTCCTAAGCTGCGGCCCGGAATATGGGATGCACTGGTGGCCGCTGTGGTGATTGTCCTGGCGGTGGTTTGTGCCGGTGCATTTTGGGTGCGCGGGACGCTGGCAGAGGGAGAACTGACTGCGGTGGTGTCCATGGACGGGCAGGAGAGAGAGCGGTTTGCCCTTTCGGACGGTGAGATGGAACGGACCTATACCAATCACGGCTACACGCTGCATCTGCTGGTTCAGAGCGGAGAACTCCGGGTTGCAGAGGCGGACTGTCCCACGCAGGACTGTGTGCACACGGGAACCATTGGACAGGCTGGGCAGAGCATTGTGTGTCTGCCGGCCCGGATTGTGGTTCAGCTGGTGCGGACAGGCGGCAGTAGCGATGTGGACGTCGTGATTGGATGAGGGGGAACGGCATGAAACTGACCACAAGACAGCTGACTTTGTGCGCGGTACTGACCGCCATGGCGCTGGCCCTGTCCTATCTGGAGAATTTCTTCCCCCTGTCTCTGGCAATTCCCATTCCGGGGGTAAAGCTGGGACTTGCCAACATTGTGACGGTGTTCGCCCTCTATGCGCTGGGGCCTGCACAGGCGCTGCTGATTCTGTTTGCGCGGTGCTTTTTGGGCGCCATGTTCGCGGGAAATATGAATGCGCTGATTTTTTCCCTGATGGGCGGCGTCACGGCCATGGCGGCGATGATTGCCCTGTTCCGGCTGCGGCGCCTTTCGGTTTACGGCGTGTCCATCGGCGGAGCGGCGGCTCATAATTGCGGCCAGGTAGCCGCAGCGGTGCTGACACTGGGAAACACAGCACCGTTATATTACCTGCCGGTTTTGCTGGGCGTTTCCCTGCTTACCGGGGCACTGACCGGCATGGTGGCGGCGCTGCTGTTCCGGGCGCTGGAACACACCAATCTCCTGAAAATGTGAGGCGTGCATATGGATGCAAAAGACATCAGTAAAAAGGACCAGATTATTTTGCAGCAGCTGGAGGTTATCCGCACCATGACGGAACAGAACCTCAGCCGCATGGGCAGCGACTTTTGGGGAGTACCGGCCCAGTCGGGGAACCCGCCGGCGGCGGGGAAGAAACCGGGAGAGCGGGCGCCGGAAAAACCGACGGACAAGGGGCCTGTGGTATCTGCCGGAGGAAATCATACACAGGTACCGAAGGCAGAGGAGGTGTCGCTGCCCGAGAAAATAGAGGACCTGCAGAAGGAACTGGACGGATATATCGGCTTGGCGGCAGTGAAGAAAGAGGTGAAGAACCTCATCAACATGGTGACTGTTTACAAGCTGCGGCGGGACAATGATCTGCCTACCACGGATTTGAGCCTGCACATGGTGTTCTCAGGAAACCCAGGCACCGGCAAGACCACCATTGCCCGTATCATGGCCCGGATTTATCACAGCCTGGGAATTCTGAGCAAGGGACAGATGGTAGAGGTGGACCGGAGCGGTCTGGTGGCAGGCTATGTGGGTCAGACGGCCATCAAGACGGCGAAGGTGATTGAATCCGCGCTGGGCGGCGTGCTGTTTATTGACGAGGCCTATGCCTTGAACGGCAAAGCGGAAAATGACTTTGGCCAGGAGGCCATTGACACGATTTTAAAAGCCATGGAGGACCATCGTGACGACTTGGTGGTGATTGTGGCGGGGTACGACGGACTGATGGACGACTTTATCCATTCCAACCCCGGCCTGGAGTCCCGCTTCAACCGCTTTTTGCACTTTGAGGACTATACCATGGACGAGATGATGCAAATCTTTGAGATGCAGTGCAAAAAGGGCTGTTATACGCTGGAAAACCAGGCGGCGGAGATGGTGCGGGATTTCATCAGGGAGGAAAATACAAATTCCATCTCCTTCGGCAACGCACGGGGTGTCCGCAACATCTTCGAGCAGATTCTGATTCATCAGGCGAACCGGCTGGCGGGGCTGGAAACCGTCACCAGAGAGGATCTGATGAAAATTACGCCAACCGATGTGTTGATGGCACGTGGAATGGAGGAAGGGACAACACCTCTGCCCTACGGGGACGCAAAAGCGCAGACAGAATAGCGGTTTGAAGATTCTGTTTTGTCTGCAGTAAGGGAAGACAACGAAAAGAGACTGCCGTCAGGCAGTCTCCTTTTTGCGCTGGTCCCAGAGGTATTTGACGATCAGATAGCCGATTCCCAGCCAGGCGGCGCAGATCCAGTAGACCATATCGGTTTCCGCGGACCCGATGGAAGGAGAGGGGATGGACTGGTCTGAGGCTAGGTAGGAGTAGTCCAGATGGTTCCCGGCCCCGTCATAAAGTTCCATGGCGGGGAAGAAGTCCCGGTCTGTCTCGTGAATATGGAAGAAGGTGGGGGTGGTGATATCTCCCTCGGCCATGAGGGTGGCATCATTGCGTAAATTGGCCTGCACTTTGTAATGCGCCACGTTTGACGGACAGTCCACCCCGTAGACCACCCGGATATTTTGATCGCGGATGGTAGCGCTTTGAATCATCACTGGCGTTTTATTATAAAAGGCGGAGAGTGGCTGCCAGCCGCCAAGAATACCGCGGCGGAACTGTATGCGCCCAAGCAATCCGTCGATTTCGCTGTCGGCGAAGACGATGATGCGTCGGTTTCCGAAGGTTTCATCGAATTGGATCACCGGGTGCAGAACGACTCTGAGAGGACTTGGATCGTCCGGATCGTCAGATGCATAATCGACAATGGCGGAGACTTTCTGCGCCTCTGTGTGCAGGGACAGGAAGTCTCCCCTATACAATAGCCATGCACTTGACAAAAACAGAAGGGCTACAAAAATGGCGGCAGTTTGATAGATGTATTTTCGCATGGGTCTCCCTCCCGGTTGATTTCTATATCATATGATACAACCGGGAATGAAAAAACACACGAAAAAGTTTGGGGGAATTGATGCGGCTTCATCAGAAGCAGCAGGACGCTGGATTATTCAATATCATAAAGGGAGGCAACTGTAAGCCAGGTTTGGGAAAAGGGGCGCATCAGATTCCAAAAGCCAGCGCCACGGAATCCATATTCTGCAATCAGACGGAGCTTTGCTTCTAGGCTGCGGGCATCCTCAAACCACACCTCGTGGATTGTGCCAGCGGCGTCGGTGTAATGAAAAAAAGGCGACTGAGCCGCTTCATCGTACTGGATGGCAACATCATACGCAATGGCCAGTTCAATGGCTCGCTGATTGGAAATGGATTGGGCTCGGGTGACGCCCTGGACGAAGGGCAGGGGCCAGTCATAGCCGTAGTTGGGAACACCTAAGAAGATTTTCTCCGGTGGAATTTCCGTGACAGCATAATCAAGTACGGCCCGGACATTAGGCAGCGGTGCGACTGCCATCGGAGGGCCTGCGGTATAGCCCCATTCATACGTCATCAGCAGTACGCCGTCCACAGCGGCACCGATGGCTGCATAGTCGTGGCCTTCGTACAGAAGACCCGGCTGCCCGGCACTGGTTTTGGGGGCCAGCGCTGCCCAGACAAACCAGCCCTGAGAGCTCAGCAAACGCTGAAGGCGGCCGAGAAATGCCGCATAAGCGCCGGCCAGACTGCCGGGGAGATACTCAAAGTCCACATCCAGACCCGCATAGCCCCGGCGGCGCATCAGCTGCTGAACCTCGGAGATCAGCTGATTTTGAACACCATAATCCGTCAGGACGAGAGCGGCCCGGTCTGTATCGAATTGGCCGGATTCTGTGAGTGTGGACAGATGCATGACGGGCCGTACATCCCGTTGGCGGGCAGCGGCCAGAAGAGCGTCATCTTCCAGCGGAAGGAGGCTTCCGGAGGCAGTGATGCCATATGTGAAAGGCGTCATGTAAGTGAGGTAGGGGAGCTCTTCCCCCAGAAGAACCGGATCGACATAGGGATAGGCATATCCATTAAAGGAAGCTGCGCCCAGAAGTTCATCAAAATAGGAAATGACAAGAGCGTCTCCTGGATGAATGACGGTGCCTCCGCCCAGGAACCAATTGTTCTGCCAAAGCTGCCGAATGGAAATCCCATAAGAGGCGGCGATAGAAGAAAGGCTTTCCCCAGACTGAACAGAGTGAATTACTTGCGGAAACCGGATAACCAGGGTTTGCCCCACGGCAAGGGCACCGCTTTCTGGAACCGTATTGTCAGAAGCCAGACGGGAGGGATCCACCCCATAGCTTTCTGCAATTGTGCGGACGGTTTCGCCGCTTTTTACAACATGGATTGTCATAGTTACACGTCACCTCTTCTGTGAACTCTATGACAGGGAAAAGGACAGTATGTATCGTGAGAGGTAAAATGTTGGAGCATGGCACAGGATTCAACCGTGGGGGAGGAAAATTTTCTTGCCTTTTGACAGCGCATACGATAACATGGTGATATTCTGAAATATCAAGTTTACGGCATCTGCCATGAAAGATAAGCATGACAGGAGTGAACATATGAATATCAAAAAATATGAGGCGTTTGTCCGCGCAGTGGAACGGGGAAGCCTGTCCAAGGCGGCAGAGGAACTAGGCTATACCCAGTCGGGCATCAGCCATATGATGCAGTCGCTGGAGGAGGAAGTGGGGTTTCCGTTGATGGTGCGCACGTCCTCCGGAATTGTCCCAAATGCAGAGGGAGAGCTGCTGCTGCCGATTATTCGCCAGCTTCTGAATACAAACGAGTCGCTGGAGCAGTATATTGCAAAAATAAAAGGAGCAGATACCGGACGGCTCCGAATTGCATCGTTTTCCAGTGTGGCAACCTATTGGATGCCAAGCATCCTCCGGGAGTTTCAGAAGGACTATCCCCATGTGGAAATTCAGATTGTGGAGGGTGGCACAGACAGCATTGATGCGATGATGAACAACCGTGAGGCTGAACTCTGCATTTATACCGGAGGGGAGAAGCTCGGACTTGAGTGGATCCCGCTGTGCAGGGATCAACTGCTGATTCTTCTGCCGCCGCGGCATCCGCTGACGGAGAGAGCAGTGATACCGCTTGAGATGCTGATGGACGAGCAGTTTATCATGCCTTTGGCGGGATATGACTATGAGGTACATCATATTTTGGATAGACTGGATCATTATCCGCATATCCGTTTTTCATCCTGCAGCGATTATGCCATTATCTCCATGGTGGCGGAAGGATTGGGGATCTCCATCCTGCCGGAGCTGCTGCTGCGAAATTACCACGGCGATGCAGTGGTGCGAACGCTGACGCCCGCGCAATATCGCATAATTGGTATGGGGGTGCCGCAGCTGAGAACGGCTTCTCCAGTAACGCAAAATTTTATGCAATATGTCCGGCGCTATGTTACAACACAAGGAGAACAGGTGTTTTTTTGAGAGGAAGACAGATTGCATAAAAACAAGGATAAGATTTTGTTTAAGTTTTTCAGGGCCTGGTAAGGCCTTCTGCCGGTGAAGCGGTTGACAGGCTTAAGGAGTTTCCGCTAAAATAAAAATGGATTTGTCCTTTTTTTAACGATGGTACCTGATAAGCATGGCGGCCGCTGGCCTGGTGAAAGGCTTTTGACGGTTACTCTTGAAAGAGGAGACGAACGTATGTTCATCTTATTTTTTGCTTTATGGCTGCTGATGGCCGGAACAATGACCGTTTCTACCTGCCTGTGGGGAGCGGCGGTCTCGGGAATGCTGTGCTGGTATTGCCGAAGGACACTTGGATACCAGTGGCAGTGGAGACGGTATACCATTCGGCAGTTGTGGTCGGCAGTTTGCTATTTGTGGAACCTTCTGCTGGAAATGCTAAAGGCGGGGGTTGTGGTGATGAAGCTTATTTACACCCGCGGACGGAATATGGAGCCGAAGCTCATCTGGTTTGATACGACGCTGCAGAGCAATCGTTCCAGGGCGGTACTGGCAAATTCTATCACGCTGACAGCAGGGACCATTACCGTGGAGGCGCAGAACGGTCGGTTCTGCGTTCATGCACTGGATGCATCTTTGGCAGAGAACATTGAATCATGCCAGTTTCAAAAGCAGCTGAAAGAGCTGGAGGCGTAAAATGGAACAAATAAGAAATGCACTGCTGACAGGCAGTGCCTTCATACTGGCAGCGCTGATGTTGGTGGCTCTCCTGCGGGCGATTCTGGGCCCCCGCTTCACAGACCGAATCATTGCCGTAAATGTCATCAATACCATGGTGGTGGCAGAGCTGGTGATTTTATCGGTGCGGCTGCGGGAGGATTTTCTGGTGGATGTAGCGCTGGTGTATGCGCTGCTGAGTTTTTTAACGGTTGTGGTGGTATCCCGCGTGATGATCACCTGGCGGCGCCGGAAGGCGGAAAAAGGACATGGAAAGGGGGAGGGCCTCCGTGGTGCATAATCTTGTGACGGTGATTGGTCTGGCATCACTGCTGTTTGGCGTGTTTGTATTTTTTACAGCCGTCTTGGGTTTATACCGGTTTGATTACGTGTTGAATCGAATGCATGCGGCGGCAGTGGGAGACGCACTCGGTATTTTTTGCATCCTGATTGGACTGATTTTGCTCCATGGATGGTCGCTTTCAGCTGCAAAGACCATTCTAATTTTTTTGTTTTTATGGCTGACCAGTCCAGTGGCCAGCCATCTGATTGCAGAGATGGAGGTTTGCACAATCTCTAATATTAAAAAGGAATGCGAGGTGGAAGAGCGGTGATCATACTGGAGTATTTTCTGTTGGCGGGCATCATTATGTGTGCCGCTGCCGCGCCGCTGTGTAAACGGCTGCTTTCCATGGTGATTGTCTATATGGCCTTTTCCCTGCTGATGGCAGTACTGTGGAGCCTGCTGCAAAGTCCGGATTTGGCGATTACAGAGGCGGCGGTCGGCGCTGGAGTGACCAGTATTCTATTCTTTTTAACGTTGAAGAAGATCCATGCGCTGAAAGGAACGAGGGATGAATAATTCTTCTGAAAAACAGAATTGGAGAAAGAGGATTGTCTCTTGGGTAGACGGGGATCGGGAGCCCAAGGATCAAACATTGTTTGTGATGGAGCGGCGCCAGCCGCGCTTTCCACGCCCTTCTGAAGAGGAACGTGAAAAGCGCGAGAAGTCCCATTTGAAGAAATTCTTCAACTGGTACCCAATTGCAGCAACCATAATCTGCGTGTCACTGATTGGGATTTTGATGGCGGCTGCACTGAGCATGCCGACCTTTGGACAGGCAGACAATCCTATCAACAACGAGGTGTCTGAGCATTATCTGGAGCACGGAGAGGAAGAGACTGGCTCTGCCAATGCGGTGACAGCCATGATCTTGAGCTATCGCGGGTTTGATACCCTGGGAGAGAGCTGCGTGCTTTTTTTGGCAGTTGTCAGCGTCATGATGCTGCTGCTGCGGGATGAAAAAAACACGGACGAGCATGATTTGCAGAAAATGAGGTCGGAAGACATCATTGCAGAGGAACATCACGACATTATCCTGAAACAGGCAGCCCGGTTTTTGGTGCCCTGCATTTTCCTGTTTGCTATCTATGTGCTGCTGAATGGAGAGACCTCGCCTGGCGGTGGTTTTTCAGGAGGAACCATTCTGGGAGCTGGACTGATTCTCTTTTCTTCTGCGTATGGACCGGGAAACATGCGGATGATTCTGACCTATGAGACCTACAGCGCAGTCAGAACCTTTGGACTGGTGCTGTATATTACCTTGTATGGTGCGTACATTTTTATTGGTGCAAACAATCTTCCAAACTATCTGGAGGGGATGACACTGCTGATTGATCTGGCGGTTGGATTGGTGGTGGCATGCACTGTTTACGGGTTTTACGCCATGTTTGCGAGAGGAGAGATTTGATGCTGGAAACAGTTCTGCAAAATCGTTTCGCTGTCACAGCAGTCATTCTCTTTGGCATCGGTTTTACAAACCTGTTGCTGCAGCAGAATCTGCTGAAGAAAGTGGTTGGATTTAACATCATGGATTCTGCCGTGTTTCTTCTGCTGGCGTCACTGGGATATATTGAGGGAGGGATTGCACCGATTGTAGGAGATCGGGGGTTTGATCCACTGTATATCAACCCTATTCCAAGCGGCCTGGTTCTGACCGGCATCGTTGTTTCTGTCAGCATTACAGCCTTCTCCCTGGCGCTGATTCAGCGTATATACCGGCACTACGGCACCATTGAGCTGCGGGAGTTGCTGGAGCGGGCCAAGAAGGAGGAGGACTGAAATATGCGGCCTTTTGTCGAAAATTTCCCCTTCTTCTGTATCTTCTTGGCAATTCTGGCAGGTGTGCTGTCGGCCGTGATTCCAAAGGGACGGATTGCATATCAGATGACGCTGTGCGTGTCTGGGATCATTGCCGTACTGTCCGCACTGGTGCTGGATTATGTATTCCGCAATGACCTGAGCTTTACATACACCATGGGACGATTTATTGCCCCGTATGGCAACGCCATTAAATGTGGGCCGTTACAGGCCTTGCTGGCAATGGCATTTTCCGCGGTGGTGGCCATGTCCCTCATGGGCGGGCGGCGAGATCTGTTCCATGATGTGCTGCCGGAAAAACAGCGGTTTTACTTTACCATGGTGAATCTGCTGGAGGCGGGACTGTTGTCACTAGTATATACCAATGACGTTTTCACCGGATATGTATTTATTGAGATCAGCACCATTACTGCCTGCGCACTGGTCATGGCCAAGGATACGGGGACGAATTTGATTGCAACCATTCGCTATCTCTTTATGAGCTTGCTGGGGTCCAGTTTGTTCTTGGTTGGATTGACATTTTTGAACAGCATTACCGGCTATCTGCTGATGCCATCTCTCTCAGAGGCGGTACAAAAGGTCGCGGCATCCGGGGAGTATCAGGTTCCCTTGACAGTGGCAGTGGGCCTGATTATGGCCGGCCTTGGGATTAAGAGCGCCATGTTTCCCTTTCACCTGTGGCTGCCGGATGCTCACGGCGGTGCCACCACAGCTTCTTCAGCCATTTTATCCGGCCTGGTGCTGAAGGGGTATATTGTACTGATGATGACACTGATGATTCGGGTATTTACGCTGGATCTCATGGTAGAGATGGGTGTGACCAATGTCATTTTAATCTTTGGCCTTCTGGGTATGGTGTTTGGCTCTCTTGGCGCTATACGGGAATATCACGTCAAACGAATGCTGGCCTATTCCTCTGTGGCACAGATTGGATATATTTTTATGGGTCTGGGACTGGGGACGACAGCGGGAGTGGTGGCCTCCTGCTTCCATATTTTGGTTCATGCCTGCTGCAAGCCGCTGCTGTTTTGCTGCGCGGGGCGGCTCTCTGCCGTCAGCGGCCATCACCGAAGCTTGAAGAACTTGCGGGGCAGTGCTTACCGCGACGTGGGAGCGGGTATTGGCTTCACGGTGGGAGCTCTTTCCATGATAGGCATTCCGCTGTTCGGCGGGTTTGTGTCAAAGCTGTACTTTGCAAGTGCGTCTCTGCCAACTAATCAAACGGCGCTGACTCTTTTTACCATTGCACTTTCTACCGTGCTCAATGCCCTGTATTATGTGCCGGCGCTGCTGGCCATCTGGTTAAAGCCATCCGCAGAGGATGAGGCGGCGGTGCTGGCTGACGCTACGCCGGATCAGCTGTCCTTTGACCGGTCTTTCACAACAGCAGCTACCATATTGACGCTTGCTATTTTTGTACTTGGAATTTTTTATCATCCCATTACCAGCGTAATTGAAGCCGGTGTGCGGCTCATCTGACGGAAGAGGTATTTGCCCATGTTATTGCTGCCTATTTTGCTGCCATTGATCGGTGGCATCTTTGTGTTTCGGCAGAAGGAGGAACAACCTCGCAATCGATTGACGTTCGTACTGGTTCTGGCCACAGCGGTCCTGGTTTTTGGCATTTGCGCTTTGCCGCTTGAAACCATGGAGCTGTTGACCATTCAGGGCGGACTGCGCTTAGCGCTGCGCAATGACAGCCTGGCCAAGTTTTTTATGGTGCTGGTGGTATGTATCTGGGCACCGGTTGTTGTGTTCTCCTTTCCCTATATTAAGCATGCAGCGCGGGAGAGACAGTTCCTGGGGTTCTATACCATGACGCTTGGAGTGCTGATAGGACTTGCCATGGCCGCAAATTTTGTGACCATGTATATGTTTTTTGAGGTGATGTCCCTGATCACAGTACCGCTGGTACTTCACAATGCCACATCAGCTTCCCGGCGGGCTGGATTCAAATACCTGGGGTATTCCGTATTTGGTGCTGGCATGGCGCTGGCAGGATATTTTTTTATTGCGTACTATCTGGCGGTGCCGGATTTTGTGGCGGGCGGCGCTATGAATCTCATAACAGCAGAGAAGCATCGCTCGCTGCTGTTATGGGCATATTGCTTGATGATTATAGGCTTTGGTGCTAAGGCGGGGATGATGCCCATGCAGGCTTGGCTGCCCTCAGCCCATCCAGAGGCTCCGGCTCCGGCCTCTGCAGTACTGTCTGGTGTGATTACCAAGGGTGGTGTGCTGGCAATCATCCGAGTGACTTATTATATGTTTGGACCGGATTTCCTGCAGGGAAGCTGGCCCCAGTACGTCCTGCTGGTTCTGGCCCTGGCAACGGTATTTGTTGGTTCCATGCTGGCGTACCGAGAGAAGCTGTTGAAACGGAGACTGGCCTATTCCACGGTGAGCCAGGTGTCCTATGTGCTGTTCGGCGTATTGCTGCTGACACCGGAGGGGCTTTTGGCGGGAATGCTGCAAATGGTTTTCCATGCAGTTGCCAAGAATACCTTGTTTTTGTCAGCGGGTGCCGTCATTATGTCCACGAGTTTTCTGCGGGTAGATCAGTTGCGGGGAGTTGGAAAGCGGATGCCGGTGACCATGCTGTGTTTTACTGCATCTGCCTTGTCGCTGATTGGAATTCCGCCGATGGCGGGCTTTGTCAGCAAATGGTATCTGATTTCGGCTGGGCTGGAGGGAGCTTCCTGGGCCTTTGGCATGGCAGGGATGGTGGTACTGATTCTCTCAGCGCTGTTGACGGCCGGCTACTTGCTGCCGATTGCAACGACGGGGTTCTTTCCTGGAAAGGAATTTATTGCCGAGCGGAAGGAAGTGGGTCCCCAGATGACGGTGCCCATGATTGTGCTTTCTGTCGTTTCAATGTTGCTGGGTCTGTTCCCGGGCGGGGTGATTCAATGGCTGCAGCAGCTGTCGATACAGCTGTTTCCCTGAGATACATGAAAAGGAGGTGCACATGTGCACCGGTTTTTGACACTGCCGATTTTGGTTCCCATGCTGCTGGGCATTGGACTGTTGGTCATACAGCCGAAGGATCGTAAGGTGAGAAATACGTATATTATGGCCACAGTGATTGCGACAGCCGTTCTTTCCGGCGCCTGCATCGTACTGACATACCTTCAGGGCAGCGATGTGCTGGCCTGCATCTTGGTACGCTTTTCTGAGAGCTTTTCGATCTCCCTGCGGATTGACGGCGTTTCTATGGTATATGGTGCGATTGTCTCTGCTCTGTGGCCGCTGATCACAATATACGCGCTGGACTACATGTCCCATGAGGGGCATGAGAGCCGCTTTTTCGGATTCTGGCTGATTGCTTTTGGCGTGGTACTGGGAATTGCATACTCTGAGGATTTCTTATCGCTGTATCTTTTCTATGAGCTTCTGACATTGACGACTCTGCCCTTGGTGATGCATGCGATGGATGAGAAGGCCCGGTACGCAGGAAGAAAGTACTTAATTTATTCGCTGTCGGGTGCGGCATTTGCCTTTATCGGCGTTGTGTTTTTATTGAATTATGGCGTCGGGCATCTGAACTTTACTTATGGCGGTGTGCTGGACATGAACCGGGTAGCGGGAAATGAGCAGACGCTGCTGGTTGTTTTTGTGGGGGCTTTTTTTGGATTTGGTGTGAAGGCCGCAATTTTCCCGTTTCATGGCTGGCTGCCGGACGCCTCTGTGGCTCCTACGCCGGTGAGTGCACTGCTACATGCAGTAGCAGTGGTGAAGGCCGGCGCTTTTGCAGTTTTGCGGCTGATTTATTTTGGATATGGAGCGGAGTTCCTGCGGGGGACATGGGCGCAGACTGTGGTGATGGGGGCGACAATTGCCACCATTGTATATGGATCTGCCAGAGCGCTGCGGACGCCCCATCTGAAGCGGCGGCTGGCCTTTTCTACGGTCAGCAATCTCTCCTACATCCTATTTGCTCTGACGCTGATGAGTCCTGCCGGATTACTAGGCGGACTGACCCATATGGTGTATCACGCGGTGATCAAGATTACAATGTTCTGCTGTGCGGGAGCCATTATCCACAAAAGCGGACGGGAGTATGTATATGAGTTGGAAAATTTCGGGCGGGTGATGCCGGTGGTATTCATAACGTTCACGGTATCTTCTTTTGCTTTGATCGGCTTGCCTCCACTGGGCGGTTTCGCTGGGAAGTGGATGATCTCCGAGGGGGCGGTTGCCTCTGGAAATCCGCTGGCCTATGTGGGAATTGGAGCGTTGATTTTATCGACGCTGCTGACGACGCTCTATCTGATGACTATTGTAGTACGGGCATATTTTCCCATTGGAAAACTGGATGTGGAGGCGCTGGAAATGATTCATGATCCCGGAAAGGCGATGACCGTACCGCTGGTGCTGCTGACCACGGCAGGTATGATGCTGGCCTTGTGCTCTGACCGGGTCATTGACTTTTTGACACTGGTCGCACAGGGCGCACTATAGGGAGGAAGCGGATGGGTTCATATTTGATGCTGTTTTTAATTCTCTTTCCCATGGCATCTTCCGTGGCAGTGTTTCCTCTGCGGCGGCGCAGTCGGGAGTATCGGAACCGGTTTATTCAGATCGTTCCCATCATAGAGCTGGCCGCTGCGGTGTGCCTGCTGTTCTGGCCGGGAGCATCACTGATGCTTCCCGGAGTATGCGGCCTTGGGCTACAGCTGACAGCAGGGAGCCTGCGCAGCCTGCTGGTACTGACTGCAGCTTTTTTGTGGGCGATGACGGGACTGAACTGCCCGCCATATTTTGCGGCAGCAGAGGGCTGCAACCGGTTTTACCTGTTTTGGCTGTTGACCTTGGGAGCTCTGATGGGCGTATTTCTTGCGGCAGATCTGTTTACATTGTTTATGTTCTTTGAAATGATGTCGTTTACCTCTTATGTCTGGGTGGCACAAAACGAGACAGCGGAAGCTCTGCGGGCGGGAGAAACCTACCTGGCAGTGGCAGTCATAGGAGGCATGACACTGCTGGCGGGATTACTGCTGCTAAATGATCTGCTTGAAAGTCTGGAGATTGCAAGACTCCGGGATCTGGTGATGGCACTTCCTGCAGAAAAAAAGGGGCTGCTGTATACGGCGGGCGGCTGCTGCCTAATCGGATTTGGGGCCAAAGCGGGGATGTATCCTCTGCACATTTGGCTGCCGAGGGCCCATCCGGTGGCACCGGCACCGGCATCGGCGCTGCTCTCCGGTATTCTGACCAAGAGCGGCGTATTTGGCGTTTTGATTATTTCCCGCGGTTTGTTCTGGGCAGATGCGCCGTGGAATAGAGTGGTACTGGCCCTAGGTGTGACTACCATGGTGCTGGGGGCGGTACTGGCGGTATTTTCTATTGATTTGAAACGGACATTAGCTTGTTCTTCTATGTCCCAGATAGGGTTTATTCTAGTGGGCGTGGCAATGCAGGGATATTTGAATGGGGAAAATGCCCTAGCGGCCTGGGGGACGGTACTGCATATGCTGAACCACAGTCTGATTAAATTGGTTCTGTTTGTGGCGGCGGGAGTGGTCTATGTGGGAGCGCATTCCCTCAATCTTAACGACATCCGGGGCTGGGGACGAAATAAGCCATGGCTGAAGGGGGTGTTTTTCGTGGGAGCGGCCTCCATCGCAGGTGTACCTGGATTTTCGGGTTATGTGAGCAAGACCCTGCTCCACGAGAGCATTGTCGAGTACATTCATATATTGGAGCGTGCGGATGCTGCCAGCGGCGTATTTCAAGCGGTGGAGTGGCTGTTTTTGATTTCCGGAGGGCTGACGGCAGCCTATATGACAAAACTGTTTGTGGCGATTTTTGTTGCACCTAAGGCGGCAGGCCAGCGGCCTGCCGTACGGGAGTATATGTCACAGGGAACGGTGATTGCATTGTCATGCGGCACATTGGCACTCCTGCTGCTGGGGATGACACCCGGAATTACCATGGAGCCCATTGCGCAGTGGGCTGCGGAATTTTTGTATGCAGATCACGGCCACGCGGTCTCTTATTTTGCCTGGGTGAATTTGAAGGGAGCGTGTGTTTCCCTTGCTATTGGTGCGATGGTTTATCTAGTGGTGGTGCGGCGGTTGCTGATGCGGAAAGAGGCCGGTACGGTAGTGTATGTGGATTGCTGGCCAAAGTGGTTGGATCTGGAGGAACGGCTGTATCGTCCAATGCTGCGGGGACTGGTATTTGCTGGGGCATTTTGCGCCAGAGTCGTGGCATCCATAGGCGATCTGCTGGTATTCGTCGGAGAGAGAATTCTATTTACCAGGGCACCGGGAATTTTTGTGCCGAAACATGATGAAAACTTCGGCACATATGGAAAAAAGCCCAGGCGTTTTTTGGTGGGAGAGACATTCTCATTTGATCTGCTGCTGGCCGGGTGCGGTATGGTGGCCTTCCTTCTCTATCTGTTGCTTTAATGCGACTTTACAAAGGAATCTTTCTGATAAGCCAGGAAGTTGACGAGAGTTGACTTCCTGGCCTTTTTATAGAACACAAGAAAGGCTGTGAGGAACCTGCTGATTGATGTGATTTTCATGACAACTGTAGCCGGCGTGGGCGGGACAGGGCTTGGGGGAGTTATTTCCTGCTTTTTCCGAAAAGATTCAGACCGGATGATCAGCTTGCTTTTGAGCTTTGCCGCTGGAGTTATGACGGCGGTGGTGTGTTTTGACCTGCTGACAGATGCGCTTTTTCCAGAGGGAAGTGATCGGCAGACCAGCCTGGCATTGATACTTGCGGGTGTTTTAATGGGATATGGCGTCATTGGCCTTTTGAATGCAGTTGTGGACGGGAGGCGACAGGCACAGGGAGTACGAAAGAACGGTGGAGACCTCTTCCTGGCAGGTGTGGTCATGGCGGCGGCCATTGCTCTTCATAATATTCCGGAGGGGATGGTGATTGGAGCTGCTTTTGCAGGGACAAAAAGCAGCGGATTGCTGCCGAGAAGTGGACTGATGATGGCTGTGGTGATTGGACTTCACAATATTCCGGAAGGAATGGCGGTGGCGGTGCCACTGGTCTCTGGGAAGATGCATCGGCCTGCCGCGATATTGGTAACGGCTTTGACAGGGATGCCAACTATTTTGGGAGCAATTTTGGGGTATTTCCTGGGAAGTATGGGGCCGTTGTCCCTGGCGATTTCGTTGAGCTTTGCCTCTGGCGCGATGCTGTACGTCGTATATGGAGAATTGCTGCCGGAGGCCAGCCTTATGTGGCAATCTAAGCTTCCGGCCCTGGCAGCTATTATCGGGATAATGACCGGTATGATAATTGTATATGCCTAAACCTGAGGACGCATATTTACCCCGCTGGCCCAACCTGGTCAGCGGGGTAAATACAGTTTGCAAAGAATGGATTCCGCCGCAAATGCTTACGGCGGAATCCGAGAAGAGAGAGGAAGTCAGCGACAAAATTCCTATTTCAGAGAAATGGATTTTGCACGCTTATTGCCATACCAGAGAATTACAGCCACATAGGCAGCGGAAGCGCAGACACCGATGATATAGGCGCCGGTCCAGGGGATACGGAAGCCGATTTGAGCATTCATGATATATGTCACAGTGACGAAAGCATACCAGGCACCTGGAATCAGAGGAAGCCAAACAAATTTTTGCCTGTGGTTTTCGAACATCCAGACGGAGATTGCAAGGAAGGCGAACAGAGCGAGCGTCTGGTTGGACCAGGCAAAATACCGCCACAGAATGGTGAAGCCCTCGGGATTGCTCTTGGAAAAAACTAGGATGACAGCCACAATGGCAAAAATGACAGCGGACAGAGACAGGCGCTTGGCACTGGAACTCTGGTCAATGTGGAAGGATTCGGAGATGGATAGGCGGAGAGCCCGCAGGGCAGTATCGCCGGAAGTAATGGGAAGGACGATGACGCCCAGCAGGGCAATGACGCCGCCTACGTTGCCCAGGATATCACGGCAGACCACACCAATGGTGTCGGTAGCCAAATTGGAGGCGGCTTCCTGAAGACCCAGATTGTACACACCCATGGCACCAGCGGCCCAGACCATGGCGATAAAGCCTTCCAGAACCATCATGTTATAGAAAGTCATCCGACCCTGCTTTTCGCTTTTCATGGTGCGGGTGATGATGGCTGTTTGGGTGGAGTGGAAACCGGAGAGAATGCCGCAAGCCACGGTAATGAAGAAAATGGGGATGAAGTGCTTCTCACCAAAGTAGTCGCCATAGGCGATAAGGCCGCCGTTCCAGTCATCCCATACATTCAGCAATGGATAACCCTTGACAAACAGGCCGATGAACACACCAAGAGCGGAGAACAGCAAAATTGCACCGAAGATTGGATAGATACGGCCGATAATCTTATCGATTGGAAATACGGTGGCACAGAGGTAATAGAGGAAGATTACGCCATAGATGACCCAAGTAGAGACAGCGGTGGCGGAGCCGCTGAAGCCGAAGACCTGCTTGGCAGCAATATCACCGGGAGTATAGATGAACACAGCGCCTACCAACAGCAGCAACACGCTGCAGAACACCTGGTACACGGCATAGATACCCTTGTTACTATAGCGGCGAATCATATCAGGCATCTGGGTGCCGCCGTCCCGCAGACAGATCATGCCGGAGAAATAGTCGTGCATGGCACCGCCAATGATGTTTCCGATGGGGATAGTAAGAAAAGCGATGGGCCCGAACAGAATGCCTTGAATTGGCCCGATAATCGGGCCGGTGCCTGCAATATTCAATAGATTGATGAGGCCATTTCTCCACCCCTGCATGGGGACATAGTCTACGCCGTCCTGCTTGGAATAGGCGGGGGTTTCTCGGTCGTCAGGACCGAAAACCCGCTCACAGAAGCGGCCGTATAATGCAGCGCCTGCAAATAGAATGACCAAGCCCAGTACAAAAGTTGCCATAAAACACACACTCCTTTTAAAAAATTCCTGAGGAATCGTAACAAAGACTCTACAAACAGAATAGCAGAATCCAGAGGAAAATGATGCTAAAAGAAAGGAGAATACAGTTCGGGCTTTGCAAAGAAAAGACCATCACCGCTAAGAATATATAAAAAATAAACTCCCCTGCTTTTGGCAGGGGAGTGAGGAAAAACGATTAATCACCTTCCAGCATCCGATATCCAACACCGACTTCGGTAAAGAGATACTCTGGTTCAGCGGGATTTTTTTCAATTTTGCGGCGAATATTTGCCATGTTGACACGGAGAATCTGGTTGTCGCCGCTGGCTCTGGGGCCCCAGAGCTCTTTAATGATAAAATCATAGGTCAGGACTTTGCCAGCGTATTTGCCCAGTAGAGCCACAATGCGGAATTCGCTGAGTGTCAAATGCACGTTTTCTCCCCGCATTAAAACCTGGTGCTTATTATAATCGATAGTCAGATCCCGGACAGTATAGGTGCCATTTCGGGCAATTTCATCATTACCGGAAGCGGTGCGTGTGTGTCGAATGGCAGTGCGCACACGGGCCAACAGTTCATCCGTGCCAAAGGGCTTGGTCAAATAGTCGTCGGCCCCCAAATCCAAGGCATCCACTTTGTCCTGCTCATGGGAACGGGCGGACACAACGACAACGGGAAGGCTGGACCAGCTTCGAAGATTTTGAAGAATTTCCGTACCATCCATGTCAGGCAATCCAAGATCCAGAATGATTAAATCAGGACAATGGGACGAGATCATGGAGAGAGCCTCTGTACCGGAACGAGCCTGCATCGCCTCATACCCATTATTGTTTAGAATGGTGGAGATGAAGTGAGAGATACTTTTTTCATCTTCCACAACTAAAATTTTTTCTCGAATATTCATATTGATAGTTCCTCCTTTTTGGGAAGGGGCAGACGGAAAGAAAACTCAGCGCCCTCGGATAAATTTTTTGCGTTCATTGTGCCGCCGTGAGCTCGAACAATTGCCAAGCACACAGAAAGGCCCAGGCCCATGTTGCGTTTCCCGTCTCCGGAAGACGTTTCACTGTGCTTCAGCGTCCCGTCGAACAGCGTGTGAAATTCCTTTTTTGGAATTCCCTGTCCGTTGTCTGATACGGAAAAACATGCGGTATGCTCCTTTTCCTGTACAGAAAGCCGAATTTGAGAGGTAGTCTTTCCGTGGACGACAGCATTCTCCAAAAGGTTGGATAAAACCTGCTCAATTAAAATGGGGTCCATTGGAACAAACAGAGGGACGCTGGGCGCTTCCACTGAAATCGCTACGGCAGGAAATCGCTTGCGAAATTTTCGCACGGATTCACCCAGGACCTCTTCTGCCAGTTCCGGTTCTTTTGTAATTTGAGTTCCAGCATCTCCGATGCGGGTAATTGACAGTAAGTTTTCCACAACTCGGATTAGCCATTGTGCTTCATTTCGAATATCCTCCAGCAGTTCCTGCTGCTCTGTGGGAGAGAGCTTTGGGTTTTCCAGAATGGCAGAAGTGGCACCGATAATAGAGGTTAATGGCGTTCGGATATCATGAGAGACCGAACGCAGTAAATTGGCCCGCATCTTTTCTTTCTCATTTTCTGCCCGCAGCCGCTCCTGCTGCTTGATTTGCGTTGTCAAAGTGCTGGTGATGATAGAGACCATCAGAAAGGTTAGAAAGGTGAGCGGATAACCGGAAAGAGTGAAGTTGAATGCCATATAGGGATATGTAAAAATGTAATTGACACCGATAACACCGAGAACGGAAGCAATCAAACCGAAAAGGTAGCCATTGGTTAAACGGGAGATCAGCAACACCGCCAAAACGAAAATGGGAGACGCGAAACCGTCGCTGCTGTCTGCCAGACGCAGGAGAATACAAAACTCCACAGCACAGAAAAAGATGCCTGTGGAAACAAGACAGTCTCGCCAAGAAAAGGAAAACAGACAGCGGATCGAAGCGCTTGGAAAATTCAAAAGAGAGCCTCCTTTTATAGTGCTGCAGATATATGGCATGAGATGTGCATACAAACAGTTTCTCTATACAGTATAACAGAGCAGATGTTAAAAATCCGCTAAGAAGTCATTATCAAAACAGAGAAAATTCGTGCTCCTTCACAGAGGTTTAACAAGACACCTTTCGGGATTAGCAGCGACTGAACGATAGGTTCGGCTATAATAAAGTCAATAAGCAGAACACCTGCTGAGCAAGAAAAAGGAGTGTGTATCGTATGGAAAAGGATTTGAATAGCTATTTAAAGGGGAACGAGCGTGTTTGTTGGCAGGGAAAGCCGATGGCATTTCCCCTGCTGGAAAATGGAACGAAGTTTAAAATTTTGGCAAAATGGATTATCGCACCCATCGCGGCGATTAGCCTGTTGTTGGCTTACTTCCATTATAACGACCAGTGGAGCATGGGATTTGTTGGACTTGTGGCAATTATTACCGTACTTGCAGTCATTTCCCCTATCTTGGAACGGCGTAATGTGACCGGCTGCCGGTATTGGATTACGGATCAGCGCGTTATCCTGCAGACGCGTGACAAGAGCTTTTTCTATATGAATTTGGATGACATCGATGATTATCAGATTGTCCGCGATGTGGCCGATCAGGACTGCTTAGTTTTGGGAAGCTGCCTCTTCCAGGAGATTCATAAGCAGATGAGATGGAGAGCCTGCCACCCACTGACAGATGTTGAGAACCAGGGGAGCAAGGATCAAGCAAAGGGCCTGATTTTCTACGGAATTGGCAACGCGGAGGCTGCAGAAGAATTCTTGGTAAAGCATATAAAAGGAAGAGCTGCCTGAAAATAAAACATGCATGAAAACAATGCTCTGGAGCTTGCTCCAGAGCATTGTTTTTGCAGAGGGAAAGAAGCTGCCGAAAGCAGCTTTTTTTCTTTTTTGAGCAGAAATGCACGAACTCGTGCAACTTTTTTTGCGTGAACGCTATTTGTGCGGAAGAGAACAGAGTTGGGAGGGAACGCTTGAAAAAACAATATGACAGCGGCCGGCAGAAAAATTTTTGCAGGGCTTTTTTGAAGACGATGGATCCGGAACGGGCAGCAGAGGAAACAGGATTCCCGGATGGCTTTGCACTGCTCGCAACGAAACCACTGCAGCAGAAGCTGGAGAAGATGCGGGAAACAGCTGTTGGACAAATTCGACGGGAAGATGTACTTCGACGGCTGGCACAACTGGCCTTTGGCCGGGCAAACGATATTGTAAAGCTGGCACTTTCCCAAGGCGTGACGGAGGCAGAGCAACTGGACTTGTCCGCAGTTTCGGAGTTTAAGGTGACGGACAAGGGCGGCATGGAGGTGAAAATGGTGGATCGGATTCGGGCCTTAGAAACACTATTTCATTTGCTTGACAGCAGCCATCATGAAAATGGCTCCGAAGAGCTCTATCGGGCCTTGGCAGAGGCCGTTGAAGAAACGGGGTGGGAGCACGACTGAAATCATGCAATTTTCTAAAAAACAAAAGCGTGTTTTGACCTGGTGGTGCCAAGGCGGAGCGTATGATGCCCTGATTTGCGATGGGGCGGTTCGAAGTGGAAAAACCTTTTCCATGGGCGTTTCCTTTTTCTTATGGGCAATGACATGTTTTGATGGAAAGCAGTTTGGACTCTGTGGTAAGACCATTCTCTCTCTGCGGCGGAACCTGCTGACCGATTTGATGCCCTATTTGCGAAGGCTGGGAATGCATTGCCAGGAAAAAAGGTCGGAAAATTTGCTGACAGTACGGCTGAACGATCACGAAAACCAATTTTTGCTGTTTGGAGGCAGGGACGAGTCCAGCGCAGCACTCATTCAGGGGAGTACATTGGCTGGCGTGTTGCTGGATGAGGCTGCACTGATGCCAAGAAGCTTTGTAGAACAGGCCTGTGCCCGATGCAGTGTGGCGGGAAGCAGGCTTTGGTTTAACTGCAATCCAGAGGGACCCCAGCATTGGTTTTACCAAGAATGGATCCAAAAAGCAAAACAGCGCCGAGCATTATACCTTCACTTTACCATGGAGGACAATCCCGCGCTGACACCACGCATTCGCGCCCGGTACCGAAGTGCATATTCAGGTGTGTTTTTCCGGCGCTTTGTGCTTGGAGAGTGGGTGGCGGCTCAGGGGCTGGTATACGACTTCTTTGATAGGAAACAAAATGCGGTTCCTGTACCGGATGGGGCATTTTCTGAATGGCGGGTGTCCATAGACTATGGTACAGCCAATCCGGCATCCTTCGGGATTTGGGGCAAGAAGGATGCTGTATGGTATCGGGTGCAGGAGTACTATTACGATTCCCGCAGGGAGGGCCGGCAAAAAACAGATGCGGAATACGCAGAGGACTTAAAGCGGCTGCTGAATGGCCGGATCGTAACACGGGTCATTGTAGATCCATCGGCAGCCAGTTTTATTGAAACACTGCGCCGGGAAAATTTCCCCGTGATTCGGGCTGACAACAGTGTGTCCGACGGCATCCGGGTGACGGCAAACCTATTAAAAAATGGTCAAATGGTAATTTGTGAAGGCTGCACGGATTGTCTGCGGGAAATAGAACTTTACTGTTGGGACGCGCAAGGAGAAAAAGACGCACCGAAAAAGGAACATGACCATGCCATGGATGATATGCGGTATTTTGCGATGGACTTAGCCGGAAGGACAGCGCGTGGCTTTGCTGCAACTTGGGTAGAACGTGGAGGATTTTAAGAGATGTTGAGTTTTCGAAAACAAAAGCTGCAGACGGGAGGGGTTCCTGTGCAGCTGAGAGACTGCACACGGCATCCGTTTGGGATGCTGGGAGAGTATGTGCCGCTGCGCAACGGAGAAGTACGGCTGTACCGGGCGGTACGGGAGGCTGTGCCGGTGGTGGATGCCGCTATCTATAAGTTGATTCGTATGACGGGCGGCATGACGGCGGTTTGCGGCGACAAGACGGCAGAGCAATCGCTGCAGACCTTTCTGCGGACGGTCCCTACAGGACGCGGACAATTTGGCGTGAATGCTTTTCTGGACTGCTATTTGGATTCCCTGCTGACATGCGGGAGAGCTGTTGGAGAAATTGTGCCAACCGTTGGAAATCGGGAAATTGCAGCGCTGCTGTGTGGCCGTGTGGAAAATATTGATATTCGGGAGGGAGCGCATCCGCTGGATTTCACCATTTGCGGACCGGATGAACAGGGAAGAGTGTCCCCACTGCCCTATCAGAATTTGCTGCTGTTTACACCCTTTAATCCAGAGGCGGACAGCCCCTATGGCGTATCACTGCTGCGGTCACTGCCCTTTTTGACGGACATTTTGATGAAAATTTACCACACAATTGGAGTGAATTGGGAGCGGTGCGGCAATGTGCGGTTTGCGGTGATTTGCAAAAATGGAGCGGACGGAACCGCCCAGGAGCAGAGCTGGCAGTTGGCGGGAGAGTGGTCGCGGGCTATGCAGGAGAGCAGAAACGGCGGCGTTCGTGACTTTGTGGCGGTTGGCGATGTGGATATTCGAGTGATTGGTTCGGACAATCAAATATTAGACAGTGATGTTCCGGTACGGCAGATTTTGGAGCAGGTGGTGGCAAAGACGGGGATTCCGCCGTTTATGCTGGGCTTGAACTGGAGCTCTACAGAGCGGATGAGTTCCCAGCAGGCAGATCTGCTGACAACAGAAATTACAGCCATCCGGCGAACACTGACGCCTGTGGTGGAGCGGATCTGCAGCCTGTGGCTGCGAATGCATGGATACGGCTGCAGCTTCGATGTGGTTTGGGACGAGATCAACCTTCAGGATGAAGTGGAAGAGGCGAAGGCGGATCTGTATCGGGAACAGGCGAGAAAACTTCGAGTTGAAAATGATGCCGTGGAGAAAAGGAGGGATTAAGTGGAGATTCAGAAAAACCAGAGTGGACAAACAAAGTGTGTGGATATGGAAGACTTGGAATTTATCAATCGACTGGCAAAGACTCCGCTGACGGCGGAGGAGGTCTACACCTTCAGTGTGCGGCTTTGTGACAATGAGGTGGACCGGGATTGGGAACGATTTGACGAGACCGCTCTTTCTTCGCTGGGAGATCTGCTGATGGGGAAGAGCGGCATTTTTGACCACCAGTGGTCTGCAGAAGGACAAACCGCCAGAATTTATCGCACAGAGGTTGTGCGGGAGGCAGCACAAGTTACAGCAGCCGGAGATGGATACTGCTATTTGAAGGGGTGGGCGTATCTTCTGCGCAGTGAAAAAAACAGAGATCTGATAGCGGAGATTGAAGGTGGAATTAAGAAGGAGGTAAGCATTGGATGCAGCGTGGCAAGGAGTGCCTGCTCGATCTGCGGCGCAGAAAGCGGTACCTGCTCACACGTGAGGGGCGAACGGTATGGCGGGAAACTGTGCTTTGCAGAACTGCGGGAACCAACGGATGCCTATGAATGGTCGTTTGTGGCAGTACCGGCACAAAGAAATGCGGGTGTTCTGAAACGATTTGGACAGGAGAACGGAGAATTGGCACAGCTGAAAAAGCAGGCTGAGCTTGGTAAGAAATATTTAAAACAGCTGCGCCGAGAGGTGGTACGACTGGCGATGCTGGCAGATGACGGGTTGGATGGCGAGACGTTTGCTAAAGCGGCAGAGCGGCTGGAGGAGCCAGAGCTCCTGGCGCTGCAGCAGGCCTATGGGGCCAGCGTAAACAAACGATTTCCAGCTGCCCCGCAACTGCGGAATTTTGCCGCCGCAGAGCAGGGCGATGAGACTGCATTTCTCGTCTGATGGACGAATGATATAAAGGAGGACAATCATGAAACTTTCTTATGAGGGAATTGGCCAGTGGGCCGCGACGTTTGCCTGCAGTGGAGTGTCTGAGGGAGAGATGGTCAAGCTCAGCGCCAACGGTACCGTGGCGGGCTGCGGAGATGGAGACGGGTTCTGCGGAATGGTACTGTCTCTAAGCCGGGGCGGAGATGCCTGCGCGGTGGCGCTTGGAGGCATGGTGACCGCCGGGTATACGGTGGAAACAGATGGGGCAGCGCCGTCCTTGGGCTGGGCAACTCTGGCAAGTGACGGCAGCGGTGGCGTGAAAGCTGCCGCCAGTGGCCGGAGCTATTTGGTGGTGGATGTGGATACGTCAGCCAAAACCGTGACATTTGCACTATAAGGAGGAAAAGAATAGATGGCATATCATTATGAAAACATCAAACTGGAAAAGGGCATGTATGGGCAGAGCGGCTGCACCTTCGCGCAGACGTTGGAAAAACTGGATCCCAGTGAACACTACCGGGGTACGCCGCTGGAAGGGCTGGATGCCTTTCAGCGTCAGCTGAAGCGCTTTGATATTAAAGTAAAGGGCGCAGGCAGCGACATGGTGGAAAAATTCTTTCACACCACAGATTCCGCTGTGCTGTTTCCAGAGTTTGTATCCCGCGTGGTCCGGCAGGGGCTGGAGGAAGAGAGCATTCTTCCGGCTATTACAGCCACAGTGACACAGTTTGACGGAATGGACTACCGCTCGATTGCCTCTGTTCCCAGCGAAGAGGAGAAGGAACTGAAACGTGTGGAGGAGGGGGCCAGTATTCCGGAAACCACCATTCGCACACAGGAGAATCTGGTACGCCTTCATAAGCGCGGACGAATGCTGGTGGCTTCTTATGAGGCCATCCGCTTCCAGCGGCTGGACCTCTTTTCCGTGACACTGCGGCAGATTGGTGCGTATATCGGCCGGATGCATCTTCAAGATGCCATTGCCGTCATCGTCGATGGGGACGGAAACAACAATGCGGCGAAGAGTTTTCAGGTAGGAACCAAACCGATTTCCGGTACTGCCGGGACGCTGACCTATGACGCACTGCTGGAATTCTGGAGCCAGTTTGACCCGTATACCATGAACACAATGTTGGTGGGAGGGGATGTGATGCTCTCCATGCTGAAGCTGGACGAATTCCAAAATCCTTTGACTGGGCTGAACTTCCAAGGAACCGGCACCCTGACGACACCCTTAGGCGCACAACTGCTGAGAACCAGTGCCATGCCTGCAGGAACACTGATCGGCCTGGATAAGAGCTATGCGCTGGAGCAGATTTGCGGCAGTGAGATCACCGTGGAGTATGATAAACTGATTGACCGCCAGCTGGAACGGGCGGCGATTACATCGATCTCCGGCTTTGCCAAGCTCTTCCCGGAGGCATCCAAGGTTTTGAAGGTATGAGCACAGGAGCAGAAACGCTGACGCTGGCGAAAGCATTCTGTGGCAGCGGGGAAGACGAGGAGGCTGCGCTGGCGCTACTCTGTACGGCCGCCGAAGAACGATTGACGCGGCAACTGCGGGAGGGCATTTCGCAGGAGGACTGTGGTCCCGCCTTTCATTGCGCTGCAGCCGCTATGGCGGCCGCGGACCTGTGGGCCTGCCGGTGCGGCAGGAATACAGTGGCATCTTTTTCAGTGGGAGAACTTTCTGTTCACGAGAAGGATGTGGGAAAAGCAAGTTCAGCTGCACAGGAATTGCGCCAGACGGCAAAACGGATGATGGCTCCGTATACGGTGAATGGAGACTTTTGCTTTTTCGGGGTGAGAGGATGAGTTCACACTTGGTAAAAGAAATCCTGACGAAGTACGGGCAGACGGTGGTGATCCGAGGCACGGAGGCAGATGTCTCCACACGGGTCTTTTTGCAGCCAGTGACAGACCGAAAAGAGCGCGAGCCCTTCGTTATGACAGAGTTGGGCAGTATTGACGACCGGCTTTGGCTATATCTGGGACAGACGCCGCTGGAAACAGGGGACATTGTGGAATACAACCATTTGCGGTTTCAGCCGCGCAGCTGCAGAGCCTACTATATCGGCGACAATGTGATTTACTGGTGGGCGATGCTGGAACCGGAGAAGGAGGCGGCGGAGTGAGGGAACTGATACAGGTGAGAGACGCGGTGATCACCGCACTGCAGAAGGCAGAGCTGCCGGCATTGACAGCTTTTCCAGCCGGCAGAGCCAAACAATACGGCGGGCCAATAGCAGTGGTGGGCGTAGGCGCGGCGGAGGGAAAGACAATGGGCTTTTGCAACTATCTGGGCGAAAGCTATGATGCATCTGCCGGGACGGTAAGAGAGCTGTATGGGAAGCAGCTGGAGGCGGAGATTTCAGTAGATATTCGGGGCTCAAGAGCAGCTTTGTGCGAAGACGGTTGTGAGACAGCGGCGGATGTGCTGCTAAGCGGACTCCCTGAGGGGATCCGGCCGGGGGAACTCCGCTGGGAGGCGCTGAAATGGGAAAAGGAGACGGGAATGTTTTTGCGCCAAGGATATCTTCGGTGCCGGGCTGCTTTTATCGCACAGGATAGCGACGACAGCATGGCCTTTTTGGACTTTCAATTGAAAGGAGTTTTGAAGACTTGAGTGAGACGAAGCATGAACGGCCAGGTGTATACTCCAGCTATGATGCATCGACTGTGGTGTCTGCAGGGCAGGCGCCTAGGGCGATTGGCGTGGCAGCCAAAGCAGCCAAGGGAACAGTGGGACAGGCAGTGGTTTTAACGGGATATACTGCCGGAATTGCTGCTTTTGGAGAGGACAGCACGCCTGGTATGTCCACCATTTTAAAGCTGCTGTTTGCCAATGGAGCATCCACGGTGACGGCGGTCCGGGTGGCAGATGAGGGGACAAAAACGGACTATGAGGACGCATTTGCGGTGCTGGGAACCCAGAATGTACAGGTATTGGTGTGCGACAGCGCGAGTGAGACCGTGCAGCAGTCGCTGCGGACATCTGTAGAGGAGGCCTCAGCCAGCCGCAAGGAACGGATTGCAGTGGTAGGCGGCAGCGGTGAGACGGTGACAGAGCTGGTAGCTCACGCAGCGGCACTGAACAGTGAACGAATGGTTCTTGTGGGACCAGATGCCTTGGACAGTGCAGGAGACGTGCTCCCGGGCGTATTTTCCGCAGCAGCGGTGGCAGGTGTCATTGCCGCAGGGAAGGATCCGGCAGTTCCCCTGAACGGTGCGGCAGTAAGGGGGCTGAACGGATTAAATGTAGCCTATGGCGACAACGATATCGACTTGCTGGTTCGCGGCGGCGTGACGCCCTTGGAAAGTGTAACCGGTGTGATTTCACCGGTGCGCGGCATCACAACCAGAACAACCAGCGGCGGCGCGGCGGATACAACCTGGCGGGAATTGACAACCATTTTAATTGTAGATGATATCATTCCTGCGGTAAGAAGTGCGCTGCGGAGCAAATTCACACGGTCAAAGAACACAGTCCAGAGCCGGAGCGCGATTCGCTCCCAGGTAATCATAGAGCTGGAAAAAAAGATGGCGGCGGAAATTATTGACAGCTATGGCGAGGTGACGGTGACGGCGGATGCTGATGATCCAACCGTATGCTTGGTGGAGTTCAGTTTTGCTGTGGCCCATGGACTGAACCAGATCTATCTGACCGTGCACATCACGGTATGAGAAAGGGGAAATGAATCGGCATGAATGGATTTCCAACAAGCTCAGATATTTATCTGGAATTAGACGGCAAAAAGGTAGCGGTGGTGCAGAGCTATGCAGCGAAAGCCACCAAGTCCAGTCAGAGCGTAGAGGCATTTGGAGAGAGTGAGCCGGTGGCCACCATCGAAGGGCAGAAGCAGTATATTTTGGAACTGACGCGGCTGTATGCGACAGACGATGCAATTTCCGATGGCATCAATTTTCATGATTTGCGGGACTTTTCCCTGGTAATCTGCAAGCCGGACCGGAAGATTATTTACAGCGGATGTGAGTGGAGCGCAATTCATGAGGAGGGACAGCTGAATGCGATGGTGGCAGAGAAGATTACAGTGGTGGCCTCCAAACGCATGGAGACAACGGCGTGAAATTGGAGGACATTGAAGAACTGCGGCCCATGACGGCCCTGCAAATGCTGACGATTTGGCGTGCGTGCAGGGAAGAGACGGAAGATCCGCTGGAAAGAATTCTTCTGTGTAATGCCCAAATTTTAGAGGCGTGCTGTTTTGCCGGGGACAAACAGGCGTTTCCGGATAGAGAGACCGTCTTACAGTCTTTGACGGCGCGGCAGATGGAACTTCTGCTGCGCCGCCTGGAGGCGGAGCGACCGCTCATTCTGCAGCAGGAAAACCCGTCTTTTGACATGGCGCGGTTTGTGGAATTGGAGGAATGAGATGGACTATATCCGACAGGAATTGCTGCGGCAGCAGATGGCGCTTTACAGACTGCTGCTGGGAAACAGCGCCATGGAGGGAGTGGAACTGCAAGCCCCCGAGAAAACGCCTGTTATAAACCCGGAGATATCGGCACAGGTTTGGCTGGCGCCTGTGCTGGAGGGAATAGGCGCATTCGGAAAAGGCGAAGCGGCGACAGAGCCGGTGGAGGCTGTATGGAAGAATGCCGGATTTGAAGCGGTGGAGGGAACACCGCTGTCAGATAGCAGCCGTTCAGAGCTTGCTGCCTTTGGCGGAAAGCAGGTCAAATGGGGAAAATGGGGGCAGAGCAGTACACAGGAACCCTGGACCCGCATGGTGACAGAGTTTTTGATGCCGGATGCAGGGGGAACATCCGACCCGGATGAGCTGTCTCTCACATTCCAGCGGGACGCCCGGCGTTATGACGGCGGCTTTTCCCTGTACTGAAAGGAGGAATGTCATGCGCTTGACACCTATGCGATTCAAGGACTATACCTGGCCCCACAATCCGGAAAGCTATACAGTGGAATACCGGAGACAAATAGCGGTCCACAAGATTCCCTTTGGACGGTATGTGATACAGGAGCTTGGAACAACTTATCGGGTTTTGAAGGGAGAAGGAACCTTTGCAGGGGAGCATGCCTACGACCAGTTTCAACAACTGGCCGCGGTATTTGAGCAGGAGGGAGCCGGACTGCTGGTGCATCCGGTATGGCAGCCGGCGAGAGCATATTTCACCTCCCTCCAATTGACGGAGCGGCCGCTACCAGACTATGTGCGGTACACATTTGAGTTTTGGGAGGATTTCGGCGCCTACAGCGGCGGTCTGACGGCGGTGGAAAGCAGTACCAATGCCCAACCAGAGGATAGCAGCGCTCAAGCAGAAGAGAAAACTGTTTATATCGTGCGGAAAGGAGACACCCTGTGGGGGATTGCCAAGCAGTACAATGTAGAACTGACAATGCTGATTGAGGCAAATCCCCAGATCAAAAATCCAAATTTGATCTATCCCGGAAACAGGGTGAACATCCCATGACAGGCTATCTCATGACAAGCGATCACAGGGCATACACCCTGCCCCGGCTGATATCATGGAATCTGACTTATACGGGTAGCGTGCCCTGCGATAGCTTTACAGTTACATTTTTGTATGAGAAGGTAATGGCGGAGCCGCTGCACCTGGCAGCAGGCTTTTCTGCTATGGAAAATGGCCAGGTAATGCTGCGGGGGATTGTAGATGAGTATACGGTTTCCATGACGGATAAGGGGCTGTTGGCAACCGTCCGGGGACGAGGCTACGCGGCGCGGCTTCTGGACAACGAGGCCAGACCAGTGACTTACCAGGCGGCGACACTGGCAGAAATTGTCCGCTGCCATGTGGAGCCATATGGTATTTCCTGCAGGGAGATAGCAGATGTGAGGGCAAATTCCACATATACAGTGGCTGCGGGAACTAGCCAGTGGAGAGCCCTGGAAAACTTTTGCCACGCCTACGGCGGGTTTTCTCCGCGATTTAACCGAGACGGACAGCTGTTAGCAACAGCGGAACTGGACAGCGGAAAACGATTGGCCATCCATGACGGAACACCTGTGATCTCCTGTACACTGCGGGAGGATCACTATGGCGTTCTGACAGAAGTGCTGGTCATCGATAAGAAACAGAACGTGGAGTATTCTGTCAAAAACCAGGATATGATCAACCGAGGCGGTCAGTGTCGACGGGTGGTATATACGCCTGGACAGAGCACATGGGCGGCTATGCGGTACACAGGAGAGTATCAAATCGACCGCTCCAAAGAAGAGGAGAAACGGATTTCCATTTGCCTGCCGGGAAACTTTGCTGTGTTTCCGGGAGATATCGTGCGGCTGAATTTGAAACGAATCGGTATTGCCGGTGAGTACCGGACAGAGGAGACAGAGAATATTTTTTCTGCCTCGGAAGGTGCGATGGAGAAGTTACAACTGAAGGAGAAAACATAAATGTGGCTTTCAAAACAGGTGAAGCCGGTATCACCAACTGCAGATGCAGATCTGGGTGTAACCACGATTGCCGGGAATGGGACAGGGGTCATTACCCGCGGCGAAGTGCGCTCACTGCCGGTTTATGGACCCGGTGGATACATTTGGCTGCCGGGAAGTGGGGAAGAAGTGCTGGTTATCAAGGGAGGACCAGGTGGTGAAGAGCAGTGTGTGGCCGGGGCCAGGCAGTCAGCCACGCCAAAGGAGATGCTGCCGGGTGAGGTCTATCTCTACGGCCCTGTCGGCAACGCAGTCTATTTGAAAAAAGACGGTACTGTGGAACTACAGGGAACCATCTCCATCAAAGGAGAACTGGTGGTTAATGGAGAGGCGTACAAGCCATGCCGCTGTGAAGGAGGATTGACATGAGATGGAGTTGAAGCTGCGTGACGGAGATTATGTTCCAGATGGCGTGGGAGGGTTGCGCAGGGTGAGCGGGAAAGAGGCCTTAGTGCAACGGATTTTATTCCGATTGACCGCACGGCGTGGATACTTTCCATTCTGTGAAAATCTTGGCAGCCGGCTTTGGCTACTTGGGCAGGTAAGTGCTGCCCAAAGACAGACAGCTGCAGTTCAGTACGTCACTGAGGCGCTGGCAGAGGAGAGCGGCCTGACAGTGGACAGTGTAACGCTCGCAGAAAGGGAAAAGGGCGTAATGGATCTGACAGCCGCGATGAGTTGCGCGGGAGAGTCCTTTTCCATTACACTGAAAATTCAGTGAAAGGGGACAACAGGTGAGGACAATCGAGGAAATCTATGAAGAACTGCTGAATGCCTTTGCACAACGGGCGGGCTTCACCCCGGATGATTCCTGCGATTTAACTGTGCGGCTGTACGCCTTGGCAGCACAGCTACAGGCATTGAGTATTCAGGCGGACTGGGTCTTGGATCAAAGTTTTCCACAGACGGCACAGGGAATCTATTTGGACCGGCATGCCGCCATGCGGGGAATCAAGCGCACGGCGGCAAGCAAATCTGCAGGAATGCTGCGGTTCTACGTGGATACGGCAGCGTCCGCGCCTCTGACCATTCCGGATGGGACGGTTTGCATGACGGCGGCGGAGGTGCGTTTTCAGACAACTGCCGTTGGGAATATTCCGGCAGGAGAACTGTTTGCTGACGTGCCCGCAGAATCTTTAGGGACAGGAAATGGCACCAATGTGGCGGCGGGAGCAATTCATATTTTGACTGCTTGCCCCGTGGCAGTTACCTCTTGCACAAATCCTGAGGCATTCCAGGGCGGCAGCGATGAAGAGAGCGATGAGGCACTGCGGCAGAGAATTCTGGAGAGCTATCAGCGGCTTCCAAATGGAGCAAATGCCGCTTACTATGAACAGACGGCGATGCAGCATGACGGCGTGGCGGCAGCAAAGGCGGTCGGAAGGGCACGGGGCATTGGAACAGTAAATGTATATGTTACGACCGAAGCCGGGCTGCCTTCGGAGAGCCTGTTAGCGGAGATTCAGGAAAACCTGCAGGAAAAACGGGAGATTGCCGTAGATGTCCAGGTGCTGGCTCCAGAGGTGACAGAGATTGATCTGACCGTGGAGGTGGCGGCAAGAGAAGGCATCGCGTTTGCCGAGGCGAAAGCTGCGGTGGAACAGGCAGCGGCGGAACTATTCAGCGGAAAGCTGCTGGGAAAAGCAATCCGCTTGGCGGAAATTGGAAATCAAATCTATGGTGTGGATGGAATAGAGAATTATCGGATTCTGGCACCGACGGAGGACCTGGCGGCAAACGAAGCCGTTCTTCCAGTGCTTGGAACACTGACTGTGACCCAGATGGAGGCGTAGGCACATGTATGAGCAGTATTTAAAAAACCTGCTGGAGCCGCTGCGGGTATATGATTTATCAAATGCATCTCTCGGCGGAGCAGAACTTTATGCTGCTGGAACAGGGCTGGATACACTGGAACGGCAGTTGGAAATCGCAGAACGTGAGGCACTGGTCGCAACAGCGGAGGGAGCGGGCCTTGACCGGACAGAAGCGCTGTTTGCCAGAAAACCAGCAGCTGTGACGACGGAACAGCGGCGACTTGCCATTGCGGCATTGCTGCAAATTGACGGCGACAGTCTGACCCCGGAAACTATTGACCGAACGATTCGCGGCTGTGGAATTCGGGCGAGGGCGATTGAGGTGGACACGGGGCATCTGCGGGTAATTTTTCCAGAGGTGGCGGGGGTTCCGGAAGAATTTGAACAGATTCAAAAAATTATTCTGGATATTCTGCCATGCCATCTGGCAGTGGAGTTTTATTTCCGGTATCTGACTTGGTTGGAATGCGAGCAGGCGGAGATGGCCTGGGCTGATATTGAAGCGGCAGAACACACTTGGGAGAGCTTTGAACTGGCTGTGCCGCCGGAGGCATAGAAACTATGGAGTGGGATGGAAAGCAGCGGGGGAATGAGCTTTGGCTCATTCCCCCGCTGCGCTTGATCGTTTCCTCATCAGCTGGATTTCGGATGGCACTGATGAACAGTGGCTTCTAACTTTGCCAGCCAATCTGCAGACGAGGAAAGGAATATTTTAGTGACTAAAGCTGGCATGACGCCGTATTTCAGTATCCTGCGGGGATCTGGACAGTTCCAAATCGTTTGCATAGGAGAACTTAGGAAATAATCGATCTACGAAATCGGAGGAAAAACCGTGGGAAAAATCTTGAAAATTCCCACAGAGTATGATAAATTAACTAAGTCTGTATGCTGATAAGGAGGCGCAGAAATGCCTACCATGAGAGAAGAGATATCCCGCCGCCGAACGTTTGCAATTATTTCCCACCCGGACGCCGGTAAAACAACCTTGACAGAGAAGTTGTTATTATACGGTGGAGCGATTGCCCAAGCCGGTGAGGTCAAGGGCAAGCGGGCAAGGGCCGCCACATCGGACTGGATGGAGATTGAAAAGCAGCGCGGGATTTCCGTCACATCCTCTGTTATGCAGTTTCAGCATGACGGTTACTGCATCAATATTTTGGACACCCCAGGCCACCAGGACTTTTCAGAAGATACCTACCGAACGCTGATGGCAGCGGATTCCGCTGTCATGGTGATTGACGGTGCCAAGGGTGTGGAGCCTCAGACACGGAAGCTGTTCAAGGTTTGCGCCCTGCGGCATATTCCCATTTTTACCTTCATCAACAAGATGGACCGGGAGACCAGGGATCCATTGGAGCTGTGCGAGGAGGTGGAGCGGGAGCTGGGTATCGACACCTATGCGATGAACTGGCCCATCGGCTGCGGCAAGGAATTCCAAGGCGTTTATGACCGGGAAAAACGGAGAATTTTATTTTTCGCCGGAGATGGACACGCCAGAAAGGCAACATCTACAGAAGTGGAGCTGGATGCCCCGGCTTTGGACGAAATGCTGGGCGGGACCAAGGCGGCCACCCTGCGGGACGAGGTGGAATTGCTGGGGGCTGGCCGCGAGTTTGACATGGATGCCGTACGCAGCGGCTCGCTCAGCCCGGTATTTTTTGGATCTGCTTTAACAAACTTTGGCGTGGAGCCGTTTTTGGAAGAGTTTCTGCGAATGACAACCGCGCCGCTGCCCAGGATTTCGGATGAAGGGGAAGTCGATGTGTTCTCATCGGATTTTTCTGCCTTTGTATTTAAAATTCAGGCTAATATGAACAAGGCCCACCGAGATCGGATTGCCTTTATGCGAATTTGCTCCGGTAAATTTGAGAGGGACGCGGAGTATTATCATATCCAGGGCGGCAAGAAAATGCGCCTCAGCCAGCCGCAGCAGATGATGGCGGCCGAACGGGAAATTATCGAAGAGGCCTATGCGGGGGATATCATCGGCGTGTTTGACCCTGGCATTTTTGCTATCGGCGATACGATTACAGTACCTGGGAAAAAGTTTAAATTTTCCGGTATCCCCACCTTTGAACCAGAGCACTTTATGAGAGTCAGCCCCAAGGACACGATGAAGCGCAAGCAGTTCATCAAGGGCACGGAGCAGATTGCCCAAGAGGGCGCTATTCAGATTTTCAAGATTCCAGATGCCGGTATGGAAGAGGTTATTGTGGGTGTGGTGGGTACTCTGCAGTTTGATGTCTTCGAATACCGGATGAAAAATGAGTATGGCGTGGATCTCCACATGATGGGGCTGCCCTATGAGCATCTGCGGGTGATTCGGGCTTATCCGGGAGAACTGAAGGAAATGATTCTCTGCACGGGATCGGCGCTGTTGGAGGATTTCAGGGGGCATTATCTGGTGGCCTTTGGAGGCGAGTGGTCTGTGGGGTACCTGCTGAAACACAACCCGGGCTTGGAGCTGTCAGAGTCCTTTTCTGTATAAAATGCACGATTGTGCAAGGCCAGGGGGGCACCGCAGGTGCCTCCCTGGCTGTTTATTACTCCGGCAATGACCGTATGCAGGGAACTGTTTTCAGACATTTCCAATTCCAAAACGCTGAAAATAAAGTGTGTTGTATGAGAATGCATAAAAACACAGGCCCGCTCAGATACGGAGGGGCCTGTGTTTCATCCATATGCATTTTCACCCTAAAGTTATGAAGCTGCCGGAACTGGGGGAGCAGACAGGAAGGGAGCTGCCAGCACTATGACCTGCTGCGCAGGGTTTGCTCGTATTCTTTGAGAGCAGCCAAGGCCTGCTTGGACATCGGAAGAATCACGATGATATTGAAGACGGTCATCAGACCGATGCCCACATCGCCCAAATCCCATACAAAGGTATATGTAGCCAGTCCACCGATGAACAGCATAATCAGCGCCAGGACTTTATAAGCGGTCTGGGACAGCCAGTTGTCCCCAAAAAGATAGGCCACATTGGAGCGTGCATAGAAGAGAATTCCAATGAAGGTGGAAAAACTGAACAGCCATAGGACAAGCGCGATAAAGACCACCCCAAATTGACCCAGATGGTGGCGCATCGAGGCCTGGAGCAGATCCATTCCCTGCAGGCCGGCCATATCGGATTCCGGAGTCATCAACATAATGAACGCTGTGCAGCTGCAGATAACAATTGTATCAATAAAGACGCCCAGCGCTTGGAGCAGGCCAGCCTTAACAGGATGGGTAACATCCGCCGCCGCTGCAGCGCAGGGAGCAGAGCCGGAACCGGCCTCATTGGAAAACAGCCCGCGCTTTACACCATTCATCAGGACCGCTCCGAATCCGCCCGCAACTACCTGACGCAGGCCAAAGGCTTCTGCAAAGATACGCTGAAACACGGCGGGCAGAAGGGGGATGTTTTTGACCAGCAGAAGCAGGGTGAGCAGGAAATAGCAGCCTGCCATAATGGGTACCAACACATCCAGAACCTTTACCGTGGCATTTTTTCGCAGCACGATGACTGCGGAAAGTGCCACTAGGATAATTGTGGTATAGAGAGGCGGAATATGAAAGGCGTTTTGAAATGCACTGGAGACGGAGTTGCTGATAACCTGGCTGATACCGCACCAGCAAATGAGTCCCGAAATTGCAAACAGGACTGCCACGATGGTGTAACGGCGTTTCTTTCCACCCAGCTTCTCCTCTGCAAAGTGATGGATGTAATAAGCGGGACCGCCACGATAACCGCCGTAGAGCGGGTCCTTTTCCTTATAAAGCTGAGCCAGAGTTGCTTCAATAAAGGCGGTGGAGGCTCCCAGCAGGGCAGAGATCCACATCCAGAATACGGCGCCCGCACCTCCGGCGGAAATGGCTGCAACAACACCCACCAGGTTTCCCATGCCCACGCGGGTAGCGGTGGAAACGATCAGCGTTTGCAGGCCGGAGATTGCACCGGCGTGACTGCCGGATCGCTTTTCAAGGGTCAGCCGCAGCATTTCCGGAAACAGGCGGATTGGGAGAAATCGGGTTCGGATTGTGAAATAGACGCCGGTGGGGATCAGCATCAAAACCAGCAGAGAGATGCCGACCGATCCGCCGCCGGGCAGTGGTATACTGAACAGATCTCCCCACAAAAAACGGTAAATCGTTGAAATGAGCCCAATCATCGGTTCCATCGGTGTTGTCTTCCTTTCTATTGCAGTGCCCTTTCCGTTGCGCGTTTTGTCCAAAGGCAGAAATTGATTTTCTCGGAATTCAGTATATAATAGACCTGTCTATTTGTAAAATCGATAATTTAAATTATATGAATCGAAAAAATAAATTTATGAGGGGATATGAAAATGGAGCTCCGGAACTTGAAGACGTTTATCTATGTGGCGGAGTTGTCCAGCTTTACGGGGGCGGCCCAGCGCTTGGGCTTTTCTCAGTCTACGGTGTCTTTCCAGATTAAGCAGATGGAGGAAGAACTGAACACGCGGCTGTTCGAACGGATTCATCACACTGTAAAACTGACCGATCGCGGCCGGGAGGTGCTGCGGTATGCCTATCGAATGGACAAGCTGACCCAGGAGCTCTCTTGGGAGCTGAAGCAGGAAAAGGAAATCACGGGACATGTCCGACTGGCGATGGCGGACTCTTTATGCAGACACCTGGGAAGCACATTTCGGGACTTCTGGATGCGCTATCCCGGAATCAGTCTGAAACTGATTGCGGCAGGCACAGAGGAGATGTTCCGCCTGCTGAACCAAAACGAAGTGGACTTGGTATTTACATTGGATAATCACATCTACAATCCGGAGTACCGGTTGATCCGGGAGGAGCAGGTCGAAACGCACTTTGTAGTGTGGGCTGACTGCCCATTGGCAGGAAAAAAGACGGTTTCCATTCACGATGTACTCTGCTATCCCTTTTTCCTGACTGAAAAGGGAATGAGCTACCGCAGGCTGATGGATGAAGCACTGGGGGCACGTTCCCTGGAAATCACGCCCATGCTGGAGGTGGGAGATACAGAGATCATTTGCCAACTGGTGGGGCAGGGAGCAGGATGCTCCTTCCTCCCGGACTATGCCACTGCTGCGGCCGTCAACGCGGGAAAGCTGGTACGGCTGCATGTGGAGGAGTTTGAAATTAAGATTTGGAAACAGCTGTTCTGCCACCGGGACAAATGGGTTTCTCCGCAGCTTCAGCCGGTGATGGACTACTGTGCAGGCCTTTAAACTGCACGGATTGGGTGAGCGGAGCGTTTCCGCTGATAAAATCAAACCGGAAAGACACGCAGTTCGGCGTGTCTTTCCGGTTTGATTGAATGTTCAGTGGCCTGAAACGAAACGGCTCCCACCTGAAATGGAGCAATCACTTCAGTAAATGTGCTGTCAATATGGCGTGAAGTGCATCAAATATCAGAGACACGGGTGCGCCACGCGACTTCGGCGTCCAGATCCTTTCTCAACTTTGCATTTTCTGTAACCAATTCATCGTAATGACGGCTCTGCACATAGTACTTCACAAAACTGAAGGTTGCTTCCTGGAATTCCTCCTCTGAATACTCGGAGAGGAGAGAACCGTTGATCCGCCGAAGGCCCTGCACAGAAATGACGACGAGTCGGCGGTTTTTCTCCGAAAGCTGGATGATTTTCAATGTCTCCGGAATATCCAGCTTCAGATCGTAAATCGTGTTTACTTTCTCCAGCAACTTGCGCTGTTCTGGCTTTGCTGAAACCACAACACCATATTTTTCAAACAGACTTTTCAAATAATCGGCGGAAACTTCCTCTCTGGTAATGGTTCCCTTGCCAATTCCGGAAAGCATTGTATTGGACAGCGAAAAACTGACAAATACCTCGTTGCCCGTTTGAGGATAGCCCATAATTGTTTACCTCCGACATATGATAGATTTAGACACGAGTGGGACTGTGCTATGAAATCATTATAACATTCCTTGCGTAAAATGCAACAAATAGTTGCGCAAAAACATTTTGTTATAAAATGGTGCAGATCCAAAAACGGAGGACATCAAAACAGCCGTAAGCAGCTGTGGATCGGCTGCAAAACCGTTTTACTGAATTGCCGCAGCAAATGGTTCCTGAGAAACCGTCAAAGCAAGCACGGTCATTTTCAGGTGCTCCAAATCAGCTTTATCCGGATGGGACAAGGCCTGATCAAAGTTTTCAATCATATGCTCCAGATTCGGGGCGTGGGCGGGATCGGATCGCATTTTTTCATAGCGCTCCCGCACGGCCACGGGCATTTTACCCTGACACATATACGTGCCGATGACCGTATTGCTGTCATCCAGCTTCTGACAGGTGCGCTCCAGAATTGTGTCAAAGTAGGACTCCTCTCCGCCGAAGCCGGCTGTCCCGAAGAGAAACAGCCGCTTTCCCCGCAATTTTGTGAGGAATTCCCCTGTGGCGGCGTCACAGCTGCCCTTATCGGTCCAGAAACCAACATAAAGGAGATCTGCCGCCAGGGCGGCATCGGCCGGTACGCCGCTGTAAACGCAAGCTGTCTGCGGAAGAAGTTCCCGCAAGGTTTCGGCCAACAGCCGGGTATTGCCGGTTTTGCTGCTGTAAACGATGGAATAGTTCATTTTTCAGCCCCTCCTTCATATGAGCAAGGCATCATACACTTGCGTGCATCCTTTTTTCTGTGCACAATTTTGTCCAGCAGAACAAATAAATCCGTACGCTCCGCATCTGTCAGACAGGCGAGGTTTGCTTGATCCCAATCAAAGAATACATGGTGGCTGACCTGGAAGGTCCGAAGCCCTTTTTCCGTCAGATGCAGATGATAGGTACGGCCGGATTTTTCTTTCGTCATAAAGCCGTCTTCCACAAGTTTCGTAATGCTTCGCTGAGAATGTCCCCAGTCAGCGCACAACGCCTTTGTGAGTTCGGAAGGTGGACAGCCAGGATGTTTTCCAACATAAATCACAAAAAACAGTGCACCATAATTGATGCCGAGCCTTTGCAGTTCAGAACCGGCGTAATCGGTAAAGTCCTTATAAAAGGCAGAGGAATAATAGGCCAGAGTTTGAAACATTTCAGCCCTCCATTCTTGACAGGGACAAGCATACAGACTTAACTTGACTTTGTCAAGTGCGAGGGATAAAAAGTTTGACATGCCGCTGCACCGTCCTTCACAAATCGAAAAAGTTAGTTGCAAATACAAAAAAATGTACTATCATAAAATTAGTTGTATATGCATCTATACAAGGCGGAGGATTTTCATGGATAAAACAGAACGGCAAATCACGAAAATCGCACGGGAGGCTGCCAAGCTTACGCTGCAGACTATGCGGGCGGAAGGTGTTGGCACAGCGGAGTTCGATTTTATTCATTTGGTACGCCATCAGCCCGGCATCACGCAGGCGGAGATCCGGGAGGCATTAAAAATCGACAAGGGCGCAGCAGCCCGCCGGACCGCCAGTCTGGAAGCAAAGGGCTATCTCATACGCAGGGAAAATCCGGAGGACGGCCGCAGCCAGCTGCTGTATGCAACGGAAAAGGCGGAGGAATTAAAAAATTCCAAGGTCAGCATTGAGACAACCTTTTATGAGTGGTTGCTGGAAGAACTGCCGGAGGCGGATCAACTGGAGTTCTGCCGTATTTTAAATACGCTGTACCAAAGATCCAAACACCAGAGCCGGGCGGGCTTTCCAGACGTTGCAGCGCGCATTGCGGAGAAGGGAACAGTCAATCCATGAAACAAACAGATATTGCCCGGCGGCCAGACCGGGTTGCCTCTTACTTCCGCATGGAGTGGGCAACTTTGCTGGCGGTGACATTGTCGGGCGTTTTCTACAACACCGGACTGCTGGCTGGACCATGGTTTGAAGGACGCCTGACCCAGTGCCTGCTGGACATCTTTGGCGGAGAAAAGGACTTTCCGGATATGCTGCGGCTGGCTGGGGCTTATGTGGCGGTGATTGCTGCTGTCCAGATAGCCCGATATATCAAGCGGCTGTATGTCCGCCGTTTTGCCAACCACATAAACCGGGATATGAAGCGGGTTCTTTACGGGAACCTGATTCACCGGAATCGGGCGGATTTGGAAGGCGAAAACATCGGAAGCATAATGACCAAGGCAATCTCTGATGTGGATGCCTGCGCGGAGGGAATGCGGAAGTTTACCACAGAGGTCTTTGATACCGGAGTGGCCTTGGCCGGATATGCCGCGCTGCTGTTCTGGTATGACTGGCGATTGGCACTGCTGAGCCTGCTCTTTCCGCCGTGCTCCTATTTTATTGCGGAGAAAATGAAGGCGGTTGTCCAGAGGAGCGGAACTGCGGCGCAGGAGAGCCGTGGACGGCTCAGTGCCGCTACGCTGGATCGGGTTTCCAGTGCGTCCACCTATCGGGTGTTCGGCTGTGAGTCCCAACGGGACCGGGCTTATGAGAAACAGCTGGAAGATTATGAGAAAGCGGCGGTGCGGGCCAATATTTGGGTGGCGGCCATGCCGCCGCTGTACCAGGCCATCTCCATGATCAGTACGTTGTTTATTTTTTATTTCGGAGGAAGAAATGTGACGGGCGGCGGATGGGCCAACTGGGATATTGCTGTCTTTGCGACATTCCTGTCATGCTTCACCAAGCTGTCGGTGAAATCGGCCAAGGCGGCTAAGCTCTTCAACGCTGTTCAGAAGGCGGAGATCTCCTGGAAGCGTATCAAGCCGCTGATGAGACCTGTCCCCATGGAGACGGCCGCAGAGCCAGCCCCCGCTGGGAAGCTGGAGGTGGAAAACCTGAGTGCGGCGTATTCTGGGGGAACGCCCATATTTCGGGGACTGTCCTTCAAGGCGGAACCTGGGCAGATCATTGGCGTTACCGGTCCGGTGGCCTGTGGAAAGTCCACACTGGGCAAAGCGATTCTTTGTGAGATCCCCTATGAGGGCAGTATCCGATTCGGGGGGAAAGAACTTTCCGACCTTCCGTCGGAACGGCGCTGGGATATTGTGGGCTACCTGGGTCATGACCCTGAATTGATGAGCGATACGATCCGAAACAACATCCTTCTGGATGATGAGCGTTCTCCGGAACCGCTGCTGGAGGCGGTCTGCTTGGGCCGGGAGATAGCTGAAATGCCGGATGGCATCCATACACGGATAGGCACCGGCGGCGTCCGCCTCTCGGGCGGGCAGCAGGCACGGCTGGCGCTGGCCCGGACACTGGGACATCCGAGGCCGCTGCTGATTTTGGACGACCCCTTTTCTGCGCTGGATCAGAGGACGGAGCGGGAGGTATTTGAGCGCCTGCGGATCTTGACGCAGGACAGCGTTGTGTTGCTCTTTTCACACCGGCTGTACTTGTTCCCGGAGTTGGACCAGGTAATCTGGATGGAGGACGGGCAGACGCTTGTGGGAACACACAAAGAGCTGATGCGCGTCAGCGGGCAGTATGCCGCCCTATATGACTTGCAGAAGGGAGGCGGCGACCATGAAGCAGAGGCATGAGAGAGGGTTGGCCGGCGTTCTGCGGACGGTGATAGGGCGTTCCAAACTGTTAACAGCCGCCATTGTCATGGCAGTGGTGGGAGCTGTCGTGACGGCGCTGCTGCCGCCGCTGGTGCTGGAACGGGCTGTAAATCTCCTGACAGCAGGGAACAACATTCCTTTTGCCCTGGCGCTGCTGTATGTTGCCCTGACATTCCTTACCGGACTTTTGGATGCTACACGGGAGAGCTTGCTGATCGTCTTTGGACAGAAAATCACACATGGTCTGCGCAGCGCCCTGTGCAGCAAGCTGTCCCGTTTGCCGTCGGATGCCTTTGTGAAACAGGATCCGGGGGCGGCGGTATCCCGCTTTGTGGGAGATGTGGACACGGTGGAAGCGCTGTTTACCTCCGGAATCATCAGTATGGTTGCCGATGGAGGTAAAGTCATCAGCATTTTGGCAATTCTTTTCGTCAAAAACAGGGGCCTGGCGCTGGTGCTGTTGGTGCTGACCCCGCTGCTGTTCCTCTTTACACGCCAGGTACAAAAGAGAATGCTGGCCGCCCAGCTGGCTAATCGGGTGGCGGTGGAACGGGCTACCAATCATGTTCCGGAGACCATCCGCTGTATCCGTACAATTCACGCTCTTCACAAGGAGCAATATATGTGCAAGGCATATGAACGCCACATTCAAGACAGTTATGACGCCGTGGAAAAGGCCAATTTCTATGACGCAGTCTATTCTCCGGTGATTCTGATTGCCAGCGCCTTGACAGTGGCTGCGGTGATGCTTCTGTCTGCTGCGGGCATTCCGGCGGTCCAGTCGTTTTTTGGAATGTCTGTTGGCACGGCAGCGGCGGTGATTGTCTATATTGGGTCAGTGTTTGCCCCGCTGGAGAGCGTTGGGATGGAAATCCAAACCATCCAATCCGCAGTGGCAGGTGTGCGCCGGATCGATGAATTCCTGGCGGCGGATGAGCGGTGGGAAACGGATGCCTCCATCACCTTGGATTCCCTCCTCCGGGAGGATGTTCCCTGTGTGGAACTGCGTGACGTGACCTTTGGCTACGATGAGGGCGCACCGGTGCTGCGGGATCTGAGCTTTGTTGTGAGAGACGGGGAGCAGGCTACACTGACAGGCCGGACGGGCGCCGGCAAAAGTACGGTGTTTAAGCTGCTGCTGGGCCAATACAACCCAGCCCATGGCCAAGTGCTGATCTATGGCCGGGAAGCCTCGCAGCTGCCGGACACTGTGAAGCGGCGGCTGTTCGGATATGTGGAGCAGAGCTTTCGTCTGGTCCCCGGCACGGTGCTGGATCAGATTACACTGTTTGACGAGTCGATCAGCCGGGCGGCGGCAGAGCGGGCGGCGGTGACTGTTGGCCTTCATGAAGCCATCTCTGCCCTGGAACAGGGATACGACACGCCCTGTGGGCCGTCACTGTTCTCTCAGGGGCAGTGGCAGCTGCTGTCCATTGCCAGGGCTATTGCAGCGGAACCAAAGCTCCTGCTATTGGACGAGATGACAGCAAATTTGGATGCCGACACAGAGCAGACGGTGCTGACAGCACTGAAAAATGCCGCTGAGCACAGGACGGTTCTCTCTATTTCACATAGACTGTACCAGCAGACCGGCGGCAGACAAATTTCAATATAGAGCTTGACTCATCTGCTGCTTTTTATTTCACATGCATGAAATAAAAAATGCCGGAGCAAAGTTTGCTTTGCTCCGGCGTGTCCCAATACGGTTTGGGAAACCCGGTGGAGTTCCTTCTCTCCGCTGGAAATGACCACGATTCGGTTCACGCTGTTGAACTATTGGAAAAAGTCGGGATCAGAGGGAGTGCCGTACTGGCAGACCGGGCATATGGTGCTCGGGCAATTCGGGAATATATCTCAGCGCACGGAGCCAGCTATGTGATCCCGCCGCAAAGCAACGTTTCCGATCCTTGGCCGGTTGACTGGCACCTGTATAACCTCCACATCGGTCAGGCTGCCATTAAAGTCCTTCGAATGTTTCAGGATGACTTTTTGGGCGGCCTGACTCTTTTTCGTGACCATGGCCACACCTCGGCTGTACAATCACAGCATCGGGGTACATAGCCTTGATATTACGGATCTGCCTATTTTTTGTGGTGTCAAATAAAAGAGCGGATTTCAGAGGCCTCACTACTGTGAAATAATATTACCGCGGCTCCTTGAGAGTTACCGTGTGCTTTTTACACAGAGAAGCGGTGTCTCCCATGATCACCGGCAGCACCAGAGAGTGGTGGTGAGTTGCAGAACCTGCTAAACAATGACACAGGCAAGGAACTCCATTCGCATTCCTCACCTGTGTTGCTTTGCCCTGTTCGGTTTTTGCTGTTGTCCCTTCGTCCCCTCAAACCACAAACCAACGTAGCGTTTGCGGTTTGAGGGGACGAAGAAACACCCCGTCCGGCTCCGTTTCCCACTTGCGCGGAAAACGGAGCCGGACGGGGTGTTTCTTAACTGGTGCCGGTGGTGGGACTCGAACCCACACGGTGTTGCCACCGGCGGATTTTGAATCCGCTACGTCTACCATTCCATCACACCGGCTTATGAAAGCTTTTTTATTATACTAGAAGCATTTCGAAATTTCAAGTGGAGATTTACAGAAAAAAAAGAAAAATGAACAGACGGTAAAATGACGGGAAAATCCCAAGAAAAGCTACCCAAACACAGGAAAACGTGCTATCATATATTAGTTAAATTATAGGCATTTGGCAATAAAAATAGGAAAGGGGGAGATGGCTGTGAAAAAAGTCCTGCGCGCGGTTTCATGCCTGCTGATATTGGCGGTGCTTTTGCCGGGAACCTGCAGCTGCGGTGTGGGATTTGTGTTTAATCCTCAGGAACTGTACAGCCTGCCGAAGCTCCCTACGGAGTATACAGAGCTGGACAACTGCATCAAAGCGGTGCTGCAGAGCGGCGCTGAATATGCTGCGCCGACAGCCGGAACCCATGTCCAGGCTGTTCAACTGGTAGACCTGAATGGAGACGGTCTGGAGGAGGCCATTGCTTTTTTTCGCAATTCGGAAGATGAGCGCCCCCTGAAAATTTATATATTTTCATCAAAAGGGCAGTCCTATGAACAGACTGCTGTGATTGAGGGCAGTGGTACCAGCATTTACAGCATTGCGTATGAGGACCTGGACCAAGACGGCCATACAGAGCTGGTGGTTGGCTGGCGTGCCGGTACAGATCTGCAGGCCTTGTCAGTTTATTCGCTGCGGCAAAAGGAACCGGTGGAACTGTTGCGCACGAATTATGTGCGGTATGCCGTAACCGACCTGGATCAGGATCAACTGCGGGAGCTGGTGGTTTTCCGTGCAGACGATGAGGGAAACGGCGTAGCTGACTATTACGAGTGGCAGGACAGCGGGCTGTCTCCCCGGACCTCTGCGCGCATTTCGATGACAATGGCGGAATTAAGCCAGCAGGGACAGATGAAAAAGGGGACGCTTCAAGGAGAAATTCCTGCATTGTTTGTGACGGGGGTGGAGGATTCCACAAATGCCATTACAGATATTCTGACGGTTCGCAACGGTGAGTTGGCCAATATTGTTCTTTCGGATGTAACGGGTGTTTCCACTGAAATTGCACCCTTCCGTTCCCTCTATCCAACAGATATCAACAACGATGGACTGACAGAGGTTCCCTGGCCGGTAAATCTGCCGGCATGGGACAACGGAGAGACGGCACCATACCAACAGATTGATTGGCGAAGCTATGATGCCAAAGGGACTGCTGCCACAGTTTTAAGCACCTACCACAACCTGGAGGACGGGTGGTATTTTCAACTCCCTGAAAACTGGTGCGGAAAAATTATGGTTACCAGGACAGTGATGCCGGAAGAGGCCGCTGTGACATTTTCCATGCTGAATGCCGATCAGGGCGGCCCGCAGGCATTCCTGCGCATTTCTGCATTGACAGGATCCAGCCGGGATATCAGAGCAGTTCGGGGAAACCGGTTTACGCTCAGCCGCCAGGCGGAGACAACTTTCACTGCAGAATTGCTGGACGACAGCGGCACCTGGAGCGATGCACTGACGGAGGATGAAGTCCGGGAGGCATTTAGTCTGATTACCAAAGAATGGGATGACAACTGAGAAAGGATAGAGGCACGCGATGAAAAAAGTGTTGGTTTTAGAAGACGAGTCCAGTATCCGGAGTTTTATTGTCATCAACCTGCGCCGGGCTGGCTATGACGTAATTGAGGCAGAGACTGGAGAAGAGGCACTGGAACGGCTGAAGGAAAATTTGGATACAAAGGTGGCGCTTCTGGACATTATGCTGCCGGGGATTGACGGATTTGAGGTTTGCCGCCGGATCCGGGCCACCAATACAAAGATTGGCATCATCATGCTGACGGCCCGCTCCCAGGAGATGGATAAGGTGACGGGGCTGATGACCGGCGCGGATGACTATGTAACCAAGCCGTTTTCCCCGGCAGAGCTGACAGCCCGGGTGGATGCGCTGTTCCGCAGAGCTGGGGGAGACGATACCGCTCAGACTGGTGAGATTCGGCAGGAACCCTTTTTGCTGAATACCCGAAACCGGACACTGGAAAAAAACGGACAGCGGATTAAGCTGACACAGGTAGAGTATTCGATTATGAAGGTCTTTATGGAGAACCCGGGCAAGGCGCTTTCCAGAGAGGAAATTTTGGATATGGTCTGGGGGCGGGATTACTTCGGTGAATTGAAAATCGTGGATGTGAATATTCGGCGTCTTCGCCTGAAAATTGAGGACAACGTGCAGAACCCCACTTATATTACAACGGTGTGGGGCTATGGCTATAAATGGGGCTTTTAACCTGCCGGTGACGGCAGCCAAAAAGCTGAGCGCTTGAAAAACAAAGGGAGGTGCAGGCAGTGGCAGAGGAAGAAAAAAGCCAAAAATGGAATGCGCTGCGCCTTCGGGGACTGCGGCAGCGGTGGATTGTCAACACTGTGACACCCGTTCTGGTACTTTTAATGCTGATTGTTCTGCTGTTCTCCGCTGGTATTTCCAACTACTATTACAGCAGCATGCAAAAGGGGCTGGAAAGCCGCGCACAGGCAGTTGCCGGTGCTTTTAACGACTACTTTATGGACAATGGCTACACGGAATATTATCAGATGGCGGTACAGTCCATCGATACATTTGAGGATAAGAATCACATTGAACTTCAGTTTATCAATAGCGCGGGACGCATCCAGGTATCTACCTCGGGCCTCACAGCAGGAACCGCCCCCGGCACGGATGATATTACCCGCGCGATTGCAGAAAACGAGATGCGGGACTTCCGCGGACGGGATCCGGAGACGGGGGAAAAGATTCTCTCTGTCTCATCTCCGCTGACCTTTAATGGTAAGGTGGTGGGCGTGATGCGTTTTGTCACATCACTGAAGGCGGTAAATCGGCAGATTTTCCTGGCAGTGCTGGCCATTTTACTGGTGGCCTGCATCTGCATGTCTCTGGTGGTCATTTCCAACCTGCTGTTCATCAACAACGTGGTGGAGCCGGTGGCTGTTGTCACGACTGCTGCCAAGCGGATTTCTGCCGGCAGCTACGGTTTCCGGATTGAAAACAAGTATACGGATGAGCTGGGGGAGCTGGTGGACAATATCAATGATATGTCCATGAAAATCAGCCAAAATGAGAAAATGAAATCCGAGTTTATCTCCTCTGTATCCCATGAGCTGCGTACACCGCTGACGGCCATCAATGGCTGGGGCGAGACCATATTGGAAGATCCCACAGGTGATCCGGTGCAGCTGCGGCGGGGAATCCGTATTATCCTGAACGAATCCAGACGCCTCTCCACCATGGTGGAGGAGCTGCTGGAGTTCTCTAAAATGGAGGATGGACGATTTACGCTTCAGATGGAGGAAGTGGATTTGCAGGCGGAATTTGAGGATGCTATTTTCACCTATCGGGAACTGTTCCGCCAGGAAGGCATTGAACTGGAATACGAGAGCGGAGACGGAGAACTTCCGCCCATTCCCGGCGATCCGGAGCGGCTGAAGCAGGTATTTTGCAATGTGCTGGACAATGCGGCGAAGCACGGTGGAAGCGGCAAGCGAATTTCTGCTGCAATCTACCGGGAGGGGACATTCCAGGTGGTTCAGGTTCGGGACTATGGTCCAGGCGTACCGGAAGCAGAGCTGCCGTTCATCAAGCAAAAATTCTACAAGGGATCGTCCAAAGCCCGGGGAAGCGGGATTGGCCTGGCGGTCTGTGATGAGATCATCGGTCTGCACAACGGCATATTTACCATCCGAAATGCTGAGGGCGGCGGAACAGAGGTGCAGATTCGCCTTCCGGAAAAAGACTGAGAAAAATCGAACAAATGTTTGCATTCCGCAACGGGGTGTGATAAAATTTTGATAGCATTAGAAAGGAAACCTCATGGCAGAAGAAAACAAGTCCTGTGCCTTCCGCACCAGCATCGGCGGACAGGCACTGATTGAAGGCATCCTGATGCGGGGGCCGGAGCAGCAGGCTATTGTGGTCCGGGATCAGGAGGGCAACCTGGTGGAGAAGGTGGAGGCGCTGAAATTCATCCGCGACCGCTATCCGATTCTGGGAGTGCCGCTGATCCGGGGAACCGTCAATTTTCTGGATTCCATGGTCAACGGAGTCAAGGCGTTGATGTACTCGGCGGACTTCTACCCGGATGAGGAAGCGGCGCAGCCCTCTAAATTTGAGCAATGGCTGGACAGAAAGCTCTCCAGCAAGAAGCTGGAAGGGGCGATTGTCACCCTGTCTGTGATTTTGGGCGTGGGACTTTCGGTGCTGCTGTTCATGGTGCTGCCCACCTTCATCACGGGGGGACTGCTGCACTTTTTCCCCGGCTTCCCAATGTGGGGGCGGAATCTGGTGGAGGGTGTTCTGAAAATCCTGATTTTCCTGCTATATCTGATTTTCTGCTCGAAGCAGAAGGACATCTATCGGGTGTTCCAGTACCATGGCGCGGAACATAAAACCATCTTCTGCTATGAGGCGGGGCTTCCGCTGACGGTGGAGAACGTCCGGATTCAGCCCCGCCACCATCCCCGGTGCGGGACAAGCTTCCTGTTTGTGGTGATTTTCGTCTCCATCCTGCTCTCCAGCGTGGTATTTGGCATCTGGCCCATCACCAATGTCTGGCTGCGGACCGCGGCGCACTTGCTGCTGCTGCCCCTGGTGGTTGGCATTACGTATGAATTCAACCGCTGGGTGGGACGCCACGTCCAGGACAACAAGCTGGCAAAGGTGCTGACGGCCCCCGGCCTGTGGATGCAGAACTTTACCACCAACGAACCGGATGACGGGATGATCGAAGTGGCAATCCGCTCCCTGGAGCTGGTGCTGCCCAGTGAGAAGGGCAAGGATGAGTGGTAAGACGGCCTGTATCAAATTCTGACGCAGGCGAAAGGAGCCTTTGAGACAGAAAAGGAGGATCAGGGGGAGTGAACGGAGTTTCTGTCACAGGCAGAAATGGAGTCAAACGGACCTTGCAAGGATGCTATGGCTATTACCTATAACAATTTATACTTGGATATTCGCCAACAGCTGCGGCAAGCCGGCATCGAGGCTGCCACGCTGGAGGCACGGGAGCTGGTGTGCTTCGGCACTGGCAAGAGCCGGGAGGAATTGACCCGGGACGGCGGCCTGTATGCCTCCCCGGAGTTGGAGCACCGCGTCCGGGGGTTGGTGGAGCGCCATCTGGCTGGAGAGCCGGTGGCGTATCTTATCGGCGAGTGGGAATTTTACGGCCTGCCCCTGGATATCTCCCGGGATGTGTTGATTCCCCGGCCGGACACAGAGGTGCTGGCGGAGCAGGCCATCGGCTACATCAAGACCTTGGGGGAGTGCCGGGTGCTGGATCTGTGCGCTGGAAGCGGCTGTATCGGCCTGGCCGTGGCGGCCCAGGTGCCCGAGGCCCGGGTGGTGCTGGGAGAATACGCGGACGGGGCGCTGAAAATCTGCCGTCAGAATATCCGGCGCAACGGACTCAGCGGCCGGGTGGTGCCGATGCAGACAGATGCCCGGGAAAAACCGGACAAGGCCTTGGGAGAATTCCAGTGTATCATCTCCAATCCCCCGTATATTCCGCGGGCGGATATTGCGGGGCTGGATACCTCTGTCAGGGATTATGAGCCGCATTTGGCGCTGGACGGCGGGGCGGATGGGCTGGACTTTTACCGCACCATCTCTGAGAAGTGGAAAAACTGCCTGATGCCGGGCGGACGGCTGTACTTTGAAGTGGGTGCCGGCCAGGCGGATGATGTGCTGCGCATCATGCGCACCCAGGGCTTTGGAGACATCCAGATTGTAAAGGACCTTCATGACATCCCAAGGGTGGTATTTGGCACCCTGTGTACGGAGATCTGACGGGTACAACGACAAGGCATGCCGGCAGCGGCGGGGACTCCGCCGCAATGAAAACGGGCTGTCGAGCAATTTGAGGAGGAAGAGACATATGGCAAAAGACAAGGCGCCCATGCCCACGGCGGCACCGGCGGATGACAAGAAAAAGGCCATTGACACGGCCATGGCCCAGATTGAAAAAATGTATGGCAAGGGGTCCATCATGCGCTTTGGTGATAAGGCAGAGCTGAATGTGGACTTCATTCCCACAGGATCCCTGGCACTGGATGTGGCCCTGGGAATCGGCGGTCTGCCCCGGGGCCGAGTCGTGGAGATTTACGGACCGGAATCCTCCGGCAAGACCACGCTGGCGCTCCATGTGGTGGCGGAGGCGCAGAAGCGGGGCGGCGAGGTGGCTTTTGTGGATGCCGAGCACGCGCTGGATCCCACCTATGCCCGGGCTTTGGGCGTCAAGGTGGAGGATATGCTGATTTCCCAGCCGGACACCGGCGAGCAGGCGCTGGAGATTACGGAGGCACTGGTGCGCTCCGGCGCCATTGACGTGATTGTGGTGGACTCTGTTGCAGCCCTGGTGCCCCGGGCGGAGATCGAAGGCGAAATGGGCGACAGCTATGTGGGCCTTCAGGCCCGGCTGATGAGCCAGGCGCTGCGAAAGCTCACCGGCGCTATCGGCAAGACCAACAGCATTGTCATCTTCATCAACCAGCTGCGGGAAAAGGTGGGTATCATGTACGGCAATCCGGAGGTGACCACCGGCGGCCGGGCATTGAAGTTTTATTCCTCCGTCCGGATTGACGTGCGCCGGATTGAGGCGCTGAAAAACGGCAGTGAGATCATCGGCAACCGCACCCGGGCAAAAGTGGTCAAAAATAAAATGGCGCCCCCCTTCCGGGAGGCGGAATTTGACATCATGTACGGCCAGGGCATTGCCCATGAGGGCGAGCTGATCGACCTGGGTGTGAAGCTGGATCTGGTGCAGAAGTCCGGCTCCTGGTTCTCCATGGGGGAAACCCGCATCGGCCAGGGCCGGGACGCGGCCAAGAAGTATCTTCTGGAAAACCCGGAGATTGCCGAGCAGCTGGAGGCGGACATCCGCAAGAATTTCGACAAGCTGATGAGCAATCAGGCCCGCATCGCCGCAAAGGCGGCCGGCCGGGCGGTGGATGTGAGCGCAGACGATTTCGACGATGCGGATTGAGCGCATTGAGGCGTCCAAACATAAAAAGGGCCGGGTGCTGGTGTTTTTGGAGGACGGGGCCTGTCTCAAAATCACAGAACAGGAATTGTTGGATTTTGGCCTGCGGGCCGGGGACGAGCTGGATGGCTCCGCGCTGGCAAAGCTGAAAGAGGCTGCCGGCGTGTCCAACACCAAGGCAGCGGCAGCGGATTTCATCGGCAAGCGAGCCATGAGCCGCCGGGATCTGGAGCGAAAGCTTCGGGAGAAGGGGGCCAGTGAAACGGAGGCCCGGTACGCTGCGGAATGGCTGGAGGCCATCGGTGCCATTGACGACGCGGACTATGCATCGCTGCTGGTCCGCCACTGCGCGGATTTGGGCTATGGCCCGGCCCGGGTACGGGAGAAGCTGTACGAAAAGGGGGTGCCCCGGGAGCTGTGGGAAGATGCGCTGGATGCCCTGCCGCCCCCGGAGGGGCAGATTGACCGCTTTTTGGAGAGCAAGCTCCACGGCCGGCTGCCGGAGGAAAAGGAGAAGAAACGGCTCACCGACGCATTGCTGCGCCGGGGCTTTTCTTGGGGCGATGTAAAGTCGGCCTGGGGAAGATGGGGCAGCGAAGTGACGGAGGACTAATCCGCCGCCAGCTCCTCCATGAGCTGTACGCCGAAACGGACGCCGGAGAGGAAGGCCTCGTCCCGGTGCTCACGGACCAGAATCTGAATGTTGTCCCGCAGGTTCCAGGCAGTCCCTGGGTCCAGCGTGCCAAGAAGAGACGCCGCCTCCTGTTCCGAAGGAGAGCGGGGCGGATCCAGGGCATCCCTCCGCGGGAAGACAAGGTCGCCGCCTTCGAGAATGGCGTTGAGAATATCAGGCAAAGTGATTCCTTCCATCTAAAATGTTCCTTTAAGTGGAGTATACTCCACTTAAAGGAACAAGTCAAGGGGTATTTATGCAGACAACGATTTTACTGAATGAACGAGTCCGTCAACTGCGAAAAGAAGAACATCTTAGCCAGCAGCAGTTGGGCGAAATCCTTGGGCTTACCCATAAATCCATTAGCATGATTGAGAGCGGCAGCCGCAGCACGACCATTGACAAGCTGGTGATTCTGGCGGAGTATTTCCACGTTTCCACCGACTACCTGCTGGGCATCACCGACGACCCCGCCTGGCGGGGCAAACCACTCGATTGAACCGGAGGAATCCATTTTGAGTTACAACGTGTCATTTATTTCCCTGGGCTGCGCCAAGAACCAGGTGAACTGCGAGCAGATGATGGCATCTGTTCAGGAGGCGGGGTATACCGTCACCGTCGCCCCGGAGGGGGCCGATGTGGTGGTGGTGAATACCTGCGGCTTCCTGGCCTCTGCCTGTGAGGAGGCCATTGACAACATTCTGGAGATGGCGGAGCTGAAAAAGGCCGGCCAGGTGAAAAAAATCCTTGTCACCGGCTGTATGGCGCAGCGGTACAAGGAGGACATTCTGCAGGAACTGCCGGAGGTGGACGGCATCCTCGGGACCGGCAGCTACGGCGACATCGCCGGCGCCATTGCAGAGGTGATGGAAAAGGGCCTTCGTCCCTGTCACATCGGCAATATCCATACCGCCAACCAGAGCGGGGCGCGGATTTTGTCCACGCCGCCCTGGTATGCCTTTTTGCGCATTGCCGAGGGCTGTGACAACCACTGCGCCTACTGTGTGATTCCATCCCTCCGGGGCAAGTACCGCAGCCGCCCCATGGGCGAGCTGCTGGACGAGGCAGCGGAGCTGGCTTCCGCCGGCGTGAAGGAGCTGATTGTCATTGCCCAGGACATCACCCGCTATGGCACAGATCTGAATGGAGAGCATCAGCTGGCTGCCCTGCTGCGAAAGCTCAACAGGCTGGATTTCCGGTGGATCCGGCTCCATTACCTGTATCCCGATGAGATCACCGACGAGCTGATTGACACGATTGCGGCAGAGCCAAAGGTGCTGCCCTATCTGGATATCCCCATTCAGCACTGTAACGATACGATTTTGAAGGCCATGAACCGCCGGGACACCAAGGCGGAGCTGACGGCCCTGCTTGAAAAGCTCCGGGCGCGCGTTCCCGGCCTGGTGCTGCGTACCAGCATCATCACGGGCCTGCCCTATGAGGGGGAGGCGGAGTTTGAGGAACTCTGCCAGTTCCTGCGGGAGATGCGGATTGAGCGCGCGGGCGTCTTCCCCTTCTCCCCGGAGGACGGCACCCGGGCCGCGCAGATGGAACATGTGGACACCGAGGAGGCAAAGCGCCGGGCGGAGCTGGTGGTGGATGTCCAGTCCGACATCATTGACGCGTACAACGAGTCCCTGCTGGGAGAGGAACGGGAGGTCCTGTGCGAGGGCTTTGATTCTCAGGCGCAGATGTTCTTTGGCCGAAGCTATGCCGAATCTCCGGACATTGACGGCCGGATTTACTTCACGGCCCAGGAGGAGATTGCACCCGGCACCTTTGTGAATGTCCGGCTCACCGGGACTATGGACGGCGAACTGACCGGGGAAGCGGTTTAAAAAGGAGAAAGCGACATGAATTTACCCAATAAACTAACCATTTTACGCATTATTTTGATTCCTGTATTTATGGGAGTGCTGTACTGGGGCTTTCCAAACGCCGCATATGTGGCGCTGGCTATTTTTATTGTCGCAAGTCTTACAGATCTGCTGGATGGGAAAATTGCCCGGAAGTACAATTTGGTGACGGATTTCGGCAAGTTTGCCGACCCTCTGGCGGACAAGATGCTGGTCACCGCCGCCATGCTGTGGTTCGTGGAAATTGGGCAGATGCCGGCCTGGGCACTGCTGATTGTCATCTGCCGGGAATTTGCTGTCAGCGGCCTCAGGATGATTGCCAGCGATAAGGGACGGGTTATCGCCGCTGGCTGGTCGGGTAAGGTTAAGACGGCCTCTACCATGGTGTGCATTGTGCTGATGTTCCTGCCTTTCCTGCCGGAAGCGCTGAACACGGTTTGTGTTTGGGTGATTACCCTGACCACCCTTTATTCCGGCGTGGAGTATTTTGTGAAGAATAAGGATGTCATTGCCTCGGCGTGAGGCTGGGAGCATATGGGACAGGAGCCGCTATTCTGCTTGTCAGAACAGCGGCTCCTTCTTGATGGATTCGAATGCAAATGAATGGTTGGAGAGGCATTTTCAACGGTGCTCCATAATGCTGAAAAATGCCAGCATCCCCATGCCGCCCAGCCACACGGCCGCGACATCCCAGGGGTCGGAGACGGAGCGGGAAAGATACAGCGGTGTGACAACCTCCCAAAAAAGGCCGCACCCCGCCAAAAAGACAGAAACCGGCAAAATTCCCTTCAGAGCGGGGCGGTTTCCCATCGCCAGACTGCCATTCAGAATGCACAGCATCAGGGCTCCGGCCAGAAAGTCCCCCAAATACCAGGCCAGCAGACGATGGGACATTCCGGATGTGTGGGGGAGCAGCCAAAGCCGGTTACAGAAATAGACTGCGGCAATGACCACTGTAGGCAAGAGACAGCGCGTCTTAAAAGCGGCCTTCATCGTTAGAAAAATGAGAGAATCAGCAGCGCCACAATAACGGCCCCCACCACACCCCAGAAGCCAAGCCCACCCTGCTTGGGAGCGGCAGGGGCGGGGAGCTCCATAGCCTTTGGCTTGGTTAGAAGCGCGTCGTTGCTCTCCTCGCCGTTATCCTGGACAATCCGCAGGGAGAAACAGCTGCCATCCAAATGGGCGGCAATCCACTGGGCGGCACTGTCCGTCAAATTCCGGCGCAGAAGGAAAAAGGATGCGTACTCCTGCATCTGGTGGACGGCCGCTTTTGCATAGCTTTCGGGCATGCCGCAGTATTTTACCAGCTCCGCTGCCCGATCCTCCTCGTTGACAAAGGAGACGCGGCTGGCGACAATGGCGTACCGGGGACCACGGGGCGGGGTTGTAGGCAGTGTGTATCCGCAGACAGGGCAGATGGTGCCGGAGACTGGCCGCCCACAGCAGGGGCAGGTGTCCGGCAGTGCGTAGGGCGGAGCGTCACCGGCATTGTCCGGCGGCTCCGGCTCTTTCCCCAGCAGCACAAAATCTGCGGAAACGTGCAGCGCTTCGCACAGGCGGGCGATGGTGACGGCGTCCGGTACGGTCTGGGCGGATTCCCACTTGCTGACCGCCTGCCGGGTGACGCCCAGCAGCTGCCCCAGTTGTTCCTGAGTCAGGCCTGCGGCTTTGCGGACAAAGGCGATACGTTCGTTCCATTCCATTGGCAGTTTCCTCCTGTTGTTCTGGCTCCATCCTACCAAATCCCCTGCCGGTTGACAAGCAACAGCTGAGAGAATTCGGTCAACAGGCGGTTGACAGGCGGAATTTGCGGAAATCTGAGAAAAGAAAGCAGACATACAAAGACGGAAAGGCACGCTGCCGCAAAGCCAGAACACACCAAAAGGAGCGGTGCATCAGCACCGCCCCCTTTGGGCATTTGAGCATTTGGTTTCACAATTGCGGAGATAATCCCGCAAAATCAGATTAATGCAGGAGGACAGCGCCCGATCATCCTCTTCTGCAATGATCCGAAGGCGTTTCACCACATCTTCGTCCAGAGAAAGACTGACTCTGGTTTTTAAAGGTTTTGTCTCCATATATTCACCCCGTCTCGAGAATAGCATTGAATATTACTTAATATTGACAATTATGATAAAGTAATATAAAGTAATAAATGGAGATGGTGATATGAACAGCAAAGAATGGAAAACAAATGCACTGTGCGCCGATCTCTGCAGAGCTATGGAGACAGCCATCTATTTATTGGAGGTCGAAATGGATGCAGACCGCGCGATAAAGACTTTAAACGAGGCATTGGACTGTGTCGCAGAGAAGGAGTTTTAATCTGAAGGCGGACGCTTTTTCAGCAGACCTCCTTGACACGCCGGACAAATCCTGATACTATACTGAAAAGTAATCAATAGCGTGATGATCGGGAAGAGTAACGGTTTATCCAAAGGGCAGAGAGGGTGTGTCACCGGCTGCAAGCACACCTGCGGCGGAGACTGTGAAGTGCGCCTGGGAGCGCGGGGGATGTGGAAGCCCTCCGTCCGGCCTGCGTCAAGGGCCTCCTTGAGTGATAAAAGAGAGTGGAACCGCGATTCGTCGCCTCTCGTACTTTGGTACGGGGGGCGTTTTGATTTGTCTCCCGACCAACACAAGGAGAATTGCTATGGCAAAACGAGTTACCAGATTAGGCGGCCTGCTGGCTGCCTACCAGCGCCGTGACCCGGCGGCGCGCAGCAAATTGGAGGTTTTTCTTCTCTATCCGGGTGTCCATGCCATTATCTATCATCGCATTGCGAACTGGCTCTACCGGCACCGCTGGAGGTTTTTGGCCCGCTGCGTCTCCCAGTGGAACCGCTTTTGGACCGGAATTGAAATCCACCCTGGCGCTTCCATCGGTCATCGGCTGGTCATCGACCACGGCATGGGCATTGTCATTGGAGAGACTGCTGAAATTGGGGACGACTGCCTTTTGTACCAGGGCGTTACCTTGGGCGGTACTGGCAAGGATCAGGGAAAGCGCCACCCCACATTGGGGAATAATGTTCTGGTAGGATCCGGAGCCAAGGTGCTGGGGCCCTTCAAGGTGGGAGACAACGTCCGCATTGCTGCCGGCGCGGTGGTACTGGAGGAAGTGCCACCAAATGCCACTGCCGTGGGTGTACCTGCACAGGTGGTGCGCGTAGATGGAAAGCCCATCTACTATGCCGACGATGTGGATCAGATTCATATCAAAAATCCTCTGCTGGAGGAATTGAATCTCCTGTCCCAGCGTATGGAAGAGCTGGAAAAGAAACTGAATGAGACGAAAGAGAGGTCTGCCTGATATGCAGATTTATAATTCCGCTACCCACAAAAAAGAGGAATTCGTTCCCAACCATCCCGACGTTGTGAAAATGTATACCTGCGGCCCCACAGTCTATCATTACGCGCATATCGGCAACCTGCGCTCCTATATCATGGAGGACGTGCTGGAGAAGTATCTGCGCTATGCGGGCTACCATGTCAAGCGGGTGATGAACATCACAGACGTGGGACACCTGACTTCGGACGCAGATACCGGCGAGGATAAAATGCTCAAGGGCGCCAAGCGGGAGCACAAAACCGTACTGGAAATTGCCCAGTTCTACACGGACGCATTCTTTGGTGACTGCGCCAAACTGAATATCAAGACGCCGGATGTGGTGGAGCCTGCAACCCATTGCGTGGATGAATATATCGAAATCATTACGCGCCTGCTGGAAAAGGGGTATGCCTATCAGGCGGGCGGCAATGTATATTTCGATACCGCTAAGCTGGATAAGTATTATGTATTCAACGATCACGACGCGGACGATTTGGCCGTTGGTGTCCGGGAGGGGGTGGAAGAGGACACGAATAAGCGCAACAAAAATGACTTTGTCCTTTGGTTTACCCAGTCCAAATTTGAGGATCAGGCCCTAAAGTGGGATTCTCCATGGGGGGTGGGATACCCCGGATGGCATATTGAGTGCTCCGGCATCTCCATGAAGCACTTGGGAGAGGATTTGGATATTCACTGCGGCGGCATTGACAACGCTTTCCCCCATCATACCAATGAAATCGCACAGTCTGAGGCATTTCTGGGCCATAAGTGGTGCAATTACTGGTTCCATGTTCTGCACCTGAACACATCCTCCGGCAAAATGAGCAAGTCAAAGGGCGAGTTTTTAACGGTGTCGCTGCTGGAGGAGAAGGGATATGACCCGCTGATTTATCGGCTGTTCTGCCTCCAGTCCCACTATCGGAAGGCGCTGGTCTTTTCCTGGGAAAATCTGGACAACGCGAAAACTGCCTATGACAAGTTGATTGCCCGCATTGCGGCACTGAAGCCCGGCGAAGGTACGGCGGATGAGGCGGCGGCATCCGCTCTCAGGAGCAAATTCAAAACGGCTCTGGATAATGATCTGAATACCTCACTGGCGGTCACTGCCCTGTATGATGTGCTGAAGGCCAAGACCACGGATGCTACGAAGCTGTTGCTGCTGGAGGAATTTGATACGGTTCTGGGCCTTGGACTGATGGACCGGGCAGAAAAAAAGCGGCAGGAGAATGCCAAGACGTCGAAGGCTGCGTCTGGCAGTGGATACACAGTGCAGGGCGAAGGGGATCCGGCAGTTGACGCGCAGGTGTTGGCCCGATACGAGGCCAAGAAGAACAAGAACTTTGCTGAGGCGGATCGGATTCGTGATGAGCTGAAGCAGCAGGGCATTGAGATTACCGATGTGCCCGGTGGTGCTGTGTGGAAGCGGATATAGACCAAACGAGAGAGGCGGGGCGGTGTACTGCCCCGCTTTTTCTTGACAAGAGGCGATGGAACAGGTACTATAAGAAAGTAATTTGACAATATATTGACCGATTGGGAAGGGTGATCTGCTGTGGAGCTGAACCGGGCTGTGGCCGAGAATATCAAGCGCATTCGCAAAAGTAAAAAGCTGAGCCTGGAGCGGACAGCGGAGCTGTCCGGTGTTTCCCGCAGTATGCTGGGTCAGATTGAGCGGGGAGATGCAAACCCCTCTGTGGCGATTCTGGGCAAACTGGCGGCGGCGCTGAAGGTTCCGGCAGAACTTCTGCTGGAAAATGACGGCTTTGAGAGCTTGCTGTTGGTGCGGGAACTGGATACGAAGCCTCAGCGGCTGGACGGCGGCAAAGTGGTGCTGCGGCCTTCGTTTCCCTACGACGAGAGTACCCGACAGGAGAGCTTTTTCCTGGATCTGTATATCAGCGCCAGATATGAACCGGAGGTTTCTATGCCGGGGTGTATCTGCCATGCCACAGTGCTTTCCGGTACCGTGCAGTTGGTGGCGGAAGAGCAAAAGCTCCAATTGCTGGAGCGGGATGCCCTGCGGTTTGCGGCGGATAGGTCTTATTGGTTTGAGAACATGTCCAATACCACGGCCCGGCTGCTGCTGGGGTATCGGTATTTAAAGTAAGAGGAGGAAAAGCGGTATGCGCATTCGCAATGCAGACATGCGGGATCTTCCGGCATTGACGGCGGTGGAGGCGGCTTGCTTTCCGGCTTCAGAAGCGGCCACGGAACGGGATTTTGCGGCCCGGCTGGCAGTCTATCCAAATCACTTTTGGCTTCTGGAAGCGGATGATGGAAGGCTGATAAGCTTTGTAAACGGACTGGCGACGGATGAACCGCTGCTGCGGGATGAGATGTATGAAAATGCCGCACTTCACAAGGAGAACGGTGCTTGGCAGATGATTTTTGGCGTCAATACCATGCCGGAATTTCGAAACCGCGGCTATGCCGCCAAAGTGATGGAACAGGTCATTGCAGATGCATGTGCGCAGGGGAGGAAGGGCTGTGTCCTCACCTGTAAAGAAAGGCTGATTCACTACTATGAAACGTTTGGCTTTCATAATGAAGGTGTATCCAAATCCGTCCATGGCGGCGTGATGTGGTATGATATGCGATTGACCTTTGCACCTTTTGGGAAAATGGAGGCGCAATGACAGTGACAGGAAAGGACAAAAGAGAAAAAGGGCTGGCCGGAGGAATTGCTATCCTTGCGGCCGCAGCGTGCATTTGTATCCGGGGACTGAAACGGGTAGATGCGAAACTGAAAGAGAAAGCGGAAAAGAAATAAACCACAGCGCATTCCAAAGGCCCGTGATGGAAAGACAGAGACTTTCTGACAGCGCGAAAAGGACATGCCGGAGTATTGCTCCGGCATGTCCTTTTATCCTTTTATTAAGATTTGGAACCTGAAATCCTCCGGAACCCTCCGGAGCGTCACTTGTCCGGCGGCAAATCGGTGCGCAATTGATACGCAGGTATGATGCGGGGCGTAAAATCCGATTATTTCAAGTGCTTCTTTACCCGAAAAGACAGCAACACCGCCAGTCCCAACTTGCAGAGATCGGGGAGAATGAAGGGGAATACACACCAGCCCAAGGCGGTGAAAAGGCTGAGTGCACCGGAGGTGCGTGTGTAAACCACCAAGAACCAAGCGGTGCCAAAGGCGTAGCACACTGCAAGCCCCAGTATCAAGGAGAGAATCATCACAACCGGCTTTTCACCAAGAATATGCGTAATCCCCCAATACAACAGGGCTGTGAGGAGAAAACCGAGGATATAGCCACCGGTGGTACCCAATAAGGCGGCCAAACCGCCTTTGAAGCCGGCAAACACCGGCAGTCCCACTGCTCCCAACAGCAGATAAACAACTACGGACAGCGTACCCCGCCTGCCGCCCAGGATAGCCAAGGCAGCAAATACCGCAAAGGTCTGAAGCGTAAAGGGGACGGTGAAGGGAATCGAAATCCAGGCACACACGGCCATCAGTACGGCAAATAGGGCAATATAGGCCATATCCGCAGTACGGATTCGGGAAACGGAAATATCAGTGTCAGCCATTGCAAAAGCCTCCTTTTCTTATCGTAGGGAGTATAACATGGACGCAAGTACTTGTCAACCATATTTATTTTACTGGTTAACAATTCGGCGAAAATAAAAGCGCGGTATCCTGCAGCACAGAGGGCCTGCTGAGAGCTTGTTTGAAAAATTCAGAATTTTTCAAACAGCTGCCGCGCCGAAAGAAAGGCAGCCCTGCACAGAGCTGCCCGTTCCTGCAGATTGTGCGGCGGAGAACTGGACATGTACCGCCACGGTAACGCAGTGAATGGAAATTCCTCGCCAGCACAAACGGAGAAAAGAAAACTTATGAATGAACGGGGCAAATCTCCCGGATTTTTGTCTGAATGGATTTCAAGTCCTCAAACGTTTCGGGGCGCTTGCTCACATCCCGCAGCAAAGCAGACGGATGATAGATGGCGGTCATTTGAACACCGCCCCGCTCAAACCACCGCCCATGCTCTGCGGTGATCTTGAAATCCTCCTTGATGATGACCTTGGCGGCAATGCGTCCCAGGCAGATGATGATCTTCGGCCGCAGCAGGGCTGTCTGCCGCCGAAGCCATCCGATGCAAGCATCCTGCTCTACATTCAGCGGATCCCGGTTCTGGGGCGGGCGGCACTTGACAATATTGGCGATATAAACTTTGCTCCGATCCAAGCCGATCATTTCCAGCATATCATCAAGAAACAGGCCTGCCTTGCCGACGAAGGGAATTCCCTGCTCGTCCTCACGCTGGCCGGGGCCTTCACCCACCAGCAGAATCTCTGCATCGGTGGCACCATCACCAAAGACAACATGGGTGCGGGTATCTGCCAGTGCGCAGCCGCGGCACTGCATACAGTCCTGCTTTAAATGCTCCCAGGTATCTGCCATGGTTGTCACACTCCCAATTGATGTTTTTCTTATGATATCACGAAAGAGCGGACAGCGCAATGCATGGATACGGGGTTCCATTCTGGAAATACTGAATCGGAGAGGAGGAGCGCGATGGCATTGCTGTTCTGGCAGTTTTGGACATACAGTTTTTTGGGATATCTCCTGGAGAAGGGATTTGCGGTGGTAACCCGGTCGAAAAATCAAGTGCGCAAGTGCTTTTTGCTGCTGCCGTTGTGCCCGGTGTACGGCCTTGGGGTACTGGCAGTGCTGGCCTTGCCGCCGGAATGGAGAGACGGATTTTGGAGGCTGGCACTCTGGGGCGGGCTGACTGCCACAGCGGTGGAGTATGTTGTCCATCTGGCCTATGAATCCCTTTTCCACGTGCATTTTTGGGACTACAGTGCCGTGTGGGGAAACCTTCGGGGACGGGTCTGCCTTCCATTTTCTGTAATCTGGGGCGGGCTGCTGGCGGCGGTGTTTCCTGCAGTCCACAACGTCCTGACGCCGGTGCTGGCTGGAATTCCAGCCGGGCTCACCTATGCTGTGCTGCTGGTGTTCACCATGGATACTGTGCTTTCTGCGCGTATTCTGCAGAGAACCGGGGATACGGCGGCACTGCGTCTGGGAGCGTCCGGCTGAAAAGCAGGAGCAAAGCACACATGCTTTGCTCCTGCTTTTTTGTTTAATGGCGGCGCTTCCATTTGGAAGACAGCGCTTTTTTATAATGGCACAGATGTTCTTCGCAGTTTGTACACCGCAGGGCGTCATTGCCGCACTCAAAAAAACGTTCCCGGTGGAGACGGTACGTAATCTCCCAACGAAGAAAGAGCACTGCCGCCAGCAGGCAGGCAGAGGCCGTCATGGCGCTGCGGATACCCAGAAGGGGCGTGCACAGCATCAGGTAATCCCAATCATAGATGCGGCAGGTAATACAGCAGCGATTGTGCATCATCCAGGCTTGGAAGGGGCAGAAGAACAGAATGCAGACAATATCGCACACACCATAAAATCCCGCCAGACAGATGAGAAAGCGATCTTCCAGCTACCCCCTTGCGTGCCCCAAAAGAAACAGCGCATTTGTCGAGGCCCAGACGAACAGCACCACAAATGCACCCCGGTCAGCCTGCCGCACTTCTTGCACAGATGGTTTTCGGTCAGTGCATTGGAGTCGTTCAGAGAACAGCTTTTGACAGCCCAGGCTTTCTGAACGGGCTGGAAAAAATCGGCGCACCATAGAGGCCATCAGCAGCAGCCATACCGCCGTCAACGGAGAGAGAAGAGAAGGACCTTGGTCCAGATCTGTGTCAAAATGCGCCGCTCCGGCGAGCGCATAGACTGCAAGGAATACAAAGACGGCCACCCGGCCCGCCAGGGTGAGCATATAATACTTTTGCTGTCTGGTAAGTGGCTGGCTCATGGGCAACTGTCGCCTCCCTCCCGGGATGGCAGCCTTTGGGCCAGCCATTGATAGAGATCCCGATAGATGACCTCTTTGCAGTCCTCGTTTAGAATCTCATGCCGGAGATGGGGATACAGCTGAATGGATACGTCCCGAACCCCCGCTTTTCGAAAGCTCTCAAAGGCCCGTTGAACGCCCTTGCCGCAGTCACCGACCGGATCCATAGCACCGGAGATGAAGAATACGGGAGTGTTCAGGTTCATTTTTTTGAGGTTTGCGGGCTTTGAAATGAAGGAAAGGCCATCCAGCATTTCACGAAAAAGGCCAATGGTGGGGTTTCCGCCGCACAGGGGATGAGCAATATACCAGTCCACATTTTCGCAGTTGGCGGACAACCAATCGAACCCGGTACGGTTGGGGGCAAAACGCTTGTTGTAATTTTCAAAAGCTAGCTTCATCACTAGGGGACTGGGATTGGTTTCCCCCACCTTTCTGCTTTCCCGAGCGGCAATCAGCTTACCACCTGCAATCAGGGAGGGGGACATCTGGCCGGTGCCCATCAAAATGACACCGTCCAAGGTGCCAGGATACTGGATCAAATAGGTCCGGGCCAGAAAAGATCCCATGGAATGGCCGAGAAGGAAATAGGGAACGCCGGAAAAACGCCTGCCGGCAAGTTCCCGACGGGTGTAGAGATCCTTTACCACCCAATTCCAGCTGCCCTTTGGACCAAAGTACAGCCGCGGAGCACCCGGCGCCACAGAGCTGCCGTGCCCCAAATGATCATGCCCTACCACAGCGAAACCCCGATCGGTTAAAAAAGCGGCGAAGGGGGCATACCGCAGAATGTACTCGGACACACCATGGGAAATCTGCAGTACAGCCCGCGCCTCGCCATCCGGCAGCCACTCCACTGCGTGAATAGCGGTCCTTCCGTCAGCGGAAGGAAAGGTAAATTCATGTTGTACCATGGAAAATTCAACTCCCCTGTGTTATACTGAGCAGGAACTTTTAAATACAGACCTTGTGCCTGCGGAAATAGATACCGACTGTATCCTACCATAAATGAGACAGAAATGCCAAGAGGGTTTGGCGGCCTGCGGCCTCTGTTTGAATGCCCTGTACCTATGGTAGGATCGGCGCAGCCACTCAGAAAAGGGGGAGTTGCTGATGGAAACCCATGTTGCCGCTCTGGACCAGGGAACCACCAGTTCCAGGGCGATTCTCTTTAATCGGGCAGGGGAGATAGTCTCCCGGGCCCAGCATCCCTTCCGCCAGATTTATCCGCAGCCCGGCTGGGTGGAGCATGACCCTGCGGAGATTTGGCAGACAGAAAAGCGCGCCTTGGCAGAGGCGGTGAATGCTGCCCATATTGATCCAAAGCGGATTGCCGCCATTGGCATCACAAACCAGCGGGAAACGACAGTTCTCTGGGACAGGCGTACTGGAGAAGCCGTACAGAACGCGATTGTCTGGCAGTGCCGCCGCACCGCGTCCATCTGTGATCAAATGAAAGCGGACGGACATGGAGATTTGGTGGCAGAGCGGACAGGACTTTTGATTGACGCTTACTTTTCCGGCACCAAGATCAAGTGGATTCTGGATCATGCTCCCGGAGTGCGGAAACGGGCAGAGCGGGGAGAATTATGCGCCGGTACGGTGGATAGCTGGCTGATATGGAACCTGACTGGAGGCCGGGTACACGTGACGGACTATTCCAATGCCTCCCGCACGATGCTGTTCAATATTCACACGATGACCTGGGATGAAGAGCTGTGCAGGCTGCTGGATATCCCCGTGTCGCTGCTGCCGGAACCACGGCCAAACAGCGAGGTCTATGGCGTGGTCGCCGCCGGCATTCCGGGACTGGAGGCACTGGCGGGTATTCCGATTTGCGGCAGTGCAGGCGATCAGTCTGCAGCCCTGTTCGGTCAGGCCTGCTTTGCACCCGGACAGGCAAAGAACACATACGGAACAGGCTGCTTCACTTTGATGAATGTGGGGGAAGTACCGGTGCGCAGCCGGACGGGACTGGTGACCTCCGTGGGATGGTGTCTGGGGGGAAAAACGACCTATGTGCTGGAGGGAAGTGCGTTCAACGCCGGCAGTGCGATCCAGTGGCTGCGGGATGAGATGGGGCTTATTTCCAGCGCACCGGAGTGCGACCGGCTGGCAGAGAGTGTCCCCTCTTCAGGTGGTGTTATTCTTGTACCGGCTTTCACAGGCTTGGGGGCGCCGTATTGGGATATGTATGCCCGCGGCACCATTGTGGGAATTACGCGGGGGACCACCAGGGCCCATATTGCCCGGGCGGTGCTGGATGCAATTGCTTACCAGGTGACGGATTTGGTAAAGGCCATGAATGCCGACGCATCCTGTCCCATTACTACACTCCGGGTGGATGGAGGAGCTTCCGTCAGTGATATCATGATGCAGACACAGGCGGATCTTCTGCGGATTCCGGTCGACCGGCCCGCCCAGGTGGAAACCACCGCGTTTGGCGCGGCGGCACTGGCTGGCCTGGCGGTTGGACTATGGAACGGGCTTTCTGAATTGGAAGGCCTGCGGCGCAGTCAGCACGTATTCCTGCCGCAAAGAGACGCGGGAGTCTGCAGCGCTGACTACCAGCAATGGCGAAGAGCGGTGGAAAGAAGCTGCGGGTGGATTAAAAACGATGTGTAAACAAACGGAAATTCTGTTGCACTCACAGGAAAAGTACGATATACTGAAGCCATCGAATCTGAAAAATGCAGGAAATGATGAACTACCATCGCGCCTTGCGGCGTAGAATGAAAGGAGTTTTTGACATGGCTTTTTTTGATGAACTGACCAGAAAGGCAAAGGATGTAGCTGCCGTTGCTGCCGACAAGGCGAAAGATGCTGCTGAGCTGACCAAGATCAGCGTGGCCATTGCTGGCGAACAGAGGGAGATCGACAAGAACTACCGCACCATCGGTGAGTGGTTTGTCAGTGAGTATGAGGGGGAAATTCCAGAGAGTGTCCGGGAACTGGTGGAGGCGGTCAACGCCAGCAAGGCCAAGATTGCCGAACTGGAGGCCAGCAAACCCTCAAAGGACGGGGAGCCGGAGACCGCGGCAGAGGAGACACCCGCTGCTTCCGCACAAAAGACCTGCCCCATCTGCGGTGCGGTTTCCGACAGCAAATTCTGCCCCCAGTGCGGGGCTCCCATGGGAGAATAAGAATGCAAAAAAAGGGACTGGCCTGCAGCCAATGTCATTAAGTTAAGCGAAAAGCACCGCCGTCAAGCGATAAAGAACTATGTTCTATTGCTTAACGGCGGTGCTGTATTTGTGCTACTTTATTTAGATAGCGGAAATTCCCTGACTATGCCATTCCAGTCAACCTTAGACGGTAGGATCAGTGCAATTTTCTCGCAAAGGGATTCCCCGGATTTGTGTGTTGAATAGCAACTAAAAAATGAGGGGGGTGGGGGCATTGCCTTCCACTCCTTCAACACATTAATTTTCGTAAAAGCCGGTTTCAGACGGTCAAAACAGGGGTTTTCAGAAAAAGAAATGCCGCCCTATCTTAACAGACACCAAAAAACGAAAAAATATGGAACGCTACGCACGGTCTATCAACTAGTATTGAATATTTTGTGAAAATCGGCCTGTTTTGTGGTTTGGAGTAAAATATACGCAACCATCAAAGAATCAACTAGTCTACAAAATGTATCAGAAAATCCGCCCATATATTTTCGGAGGTAGGCATTTTATCGTAAATCTTCCGTCGATTCAGCCATTAAGTTAAGACGCGACACAAAAATCAACTAGTCGTTGGAATGTCTTAAAAGCACTATAATTAAAATTGTGTTCATTGTCATATTTGTGGTATCATTTATGGAGGTTTTTCGGTATATGAAGCGATAGAGGGGTGACCAATGGCTTTGGGATTTATGAATCTTTTGAAACAGTATAAAAATTGGGATATTGACAGGGATATTATCGTGGTAGATAGACCGCCTATGTTTTCTGCTGAGACCGCCAAGAATTATGATTACCCTGTTTTTTGTGTTAATTCAGAGAAAGGCATCTACTATCAGAAAAAGAGAGGCGAATATTTTGATTTGGTTTTGGTAGATAGGAGAGGTTCATCTGTTGTGATGAAGAACACCTTTGTAGCTGCCACAAATCAAAAGGGTACTTGCTGTATTGTCAGAAATGAAAAGGAAAATAAGAACTATCTACTTGATACAAGAGGAGATTTGTTTTTGCTTCCTGAAGCAAGTAAGAAAGCACATTTCTTTGGTCCAGGACAGTATGGTTTTGCCTTTGATAAAAAGAGTGGTACTTATAAAATACAGGATTACCAAGGGATTATCTTGTGGAATATCAAGACTATGAGTGACGAAGATGTTGCTCTCTATCAAGAAGAAACCAGAGCAGACAAGTCTCTGCAAATTAACCCCAAGTTCAAAAAGTTTATCATTCAAAAGCGGTTTAGGAAACAAAGATACTTGTGTTTTACCTGCAACAGTAGTAAGCAAGGTCAGATTGTTAAATGGCTGATGGGAAATGGTTTGCCGTACTCTGTTATGCCAAATGTTTTTAGTGATGACGACACCTTGAACATTATGGTTGAAGTGAGCGCGGATACCTGCAAAAATGAAAGTGTCTTATTTTTGCTTTCAAAGTACAAAAGCACCTATTCCATCTTCAATGTGCCTATTGATAAGTATCTGTCTGCAATCAATTCGTATGAAGCAAGGCATGACTTCACACTCAATCTTCCTACATTGAAAGATGCAGAATTGAGGATGTGTGATTCTGTTATTAATACAATGCGAGAACTACTTTGGTTGCGCTCAGATGAACAGATTTATCGTAAGGTTTTTAAGCCAATTCTGAGTTTGTTCTATGTGGGTGTGAATTACAATTCCAACAACTCCTTCTCGTATGCCTTTGCTCTCATGGGGAATGATACTTTTGATTCTGTTAAAAACCCGTTTTTCAATAAGGAAGAATTGCAAAAATATGAGTCTTCTCTGCTTCTGAAGATGGAGAGCGAAGGCATCAAGGTCAGTAAGTGGAAGAGTGAGGTTGAAATGTTTGTCTTGATAGGCAAACACTATCCCGATTCTATTTATCAATATCATTCTAAGTGGCTAGGGCAACAATCCCTAGATGTTTATGTCCCCTCTCTCAATACAGGATTTGAGTATCAGGGAAGACAACATTTTGAGGTCGTAGAGTATTTTGGTGGAGAAGAAGGGTTGAAGGCTGCACAAGAAAGAGATGCCAGAAAAAAGAAACTCTGTGAGGAACAAGGAGTTGCCTTGGTATATTGGGGTTATGATGAGCCTGTGAGCGACATGGTTTTAAAAAAGAAGTTAAAAAAAGTCTACAAGTGATTTTAAGGAGCGAGATAAGCTATCTCTAAAAAACACCCGCCTCGGTTCAAAGCGAGGTGGGTGTTTTTTCGCGTGCACAAAATTTTTAACTTAATGACATTGGGCCGCAGCCAGTCCCTTTCTTCAACTTCCGATTCTTTTTTGGGGGTTCAATGGTGTTTGCTTCCCCTTCGGATATTCAACTGCTGTTTTAAGGGCTCCTTTACCTATCCCTGCTCCGTAGTTTCCAATACTTCAGGAGCATTCTCGTTGACATCTGCCGATTCGATATCTGGAAGTTCCAAATATTTGGCGAACCGGCCTTCTAAAAATACCAAATCAATCTTATCATCCGCCAATGTAATCTTATAGTAATACCCGCTGGAAATGATTACACGATTCCCCGAAAGGGTGATGTTTTCTATAGTTTCTCCGTTCCCGCCATACCACCGTAAGGCACAGCTCCAACCTTCGCCGTTTGCCGCGCCGCCCTTTGAATACGTAAGAGCACAGATATTGTCTGTTATGTATTTCATATCGTCCGCGGCTGTATATTGAGTCGTATGTGTACGCGATTCATGGCAGCTTAAGCGAAAACAAAAATATAGGAATTTTGGATGTCCGCTGTTGCAATTGCACTGTCCAGCTGCCGAAAAAACGGATACAGTAAAACTGAAAAACTCCCATCGAGCACGAAGGCTGATGGCGAAAGGAGACTGCTTTATGCCGCTGTTTGCATTGAAATCCCTGTCCAATTCTTACTTACTAGAGAATGCTTCTGACGATCTCCGGGAATCCCACCGGGCAGGCCAGTACCGGGTGGGGCGGGAGGCTATTTATTTCCCGGCCTTTCCGGGTACTAAGTATCTGCCCTTTGCGGCACTGGCCAAGGTCTGGACAAAAAATACAGCCATCGCGGTGACGGGCTGCTGTGGTAAGCAGTTGCCTATGGTGCGGCTCCGGGCCTATTACGACGGGGAGTTTTACCAGGACTTCCTGTTTGAAACGCAGAAGGAGGCGGATGCGGTGCTGAATGCCATCCGGCTGTTCCAGCCGGATATTCCGCTGGAACGGGATACCACACCCCGCGCATAACCCACAAGCGCAAAAAAACCGCCGCTATCAGCGGCGGTTTTTTAAAATGAATTTCAAAGATATTCCGTGAGGTATTTTGGTGGGTGCCGGTGATGCCGCGGTCTGACAGAACCATCAACGGGTCCGGGCGGCCTGTCCGGTTTCTCATGCACAAAAGCGCCGCACACTGTCACAGCAGCTTTTTCCGCTCCTGATAATCCGGAAGGTACTGGCGCAGAAGGGCATAAAATTGGGGGCCATGATTTTTCACCCGAATATGACATAGCTCATGAACTACTACCAAATCGACAGCCGATTCCGGGCAGTTCATCAGAAAGCAGGAAAAACAAAGACTGTTTTTTCCGCTGCAGCTGCCATATCGGGTCCGGGCGGAAGTGATTTTAATGCCGGTGGGGGAGACTCCCATTTTTTTGCTCCACTCCGCAACCTTCGGCGGTAAAATGTCGCGTGCTTTGCGTTTCAGCGCGTCAATCTCATGCTTGGTGGGAACGGGTGGCAAAGTCTCCGCCCGCAGCCTTTGCCGTTCCAGATGGACGGCAATCCAATCCGCATGCTGCTGTACAAAAGCGTCAATCCGATCCCGGGACAAAGCGCGGGGGGAGCGCACTACCACACGGCAGTCCCGGGTAATTTCCAAAGCCAACGTACGCCGGCGGGAACGAATAATTTCATAAGTATCCATGGCAATAACATAGCATACCTGGCGAGAAAATACAAGGAGATGAAAATATTTACAAAATTAAAAAATAAAGGAGCGGAATTAACGGTATGCTTAACTCGAGAACAATGTGAATAAAGCGGAAATATTTTTGGAAAATACAAAAAGTGTATTGCTTTTTGAAAAATAAGCGATATACTAAAGTTAAACGATTACAAAAAGGGGGAACTATTATGCCAAAAGCTGCTCGGAGGGTGGCAAATACAAGACCTAAAGCAAATACCCGCCTTTCCAAGAGACCGCTGCTGACGCCGGATCAGCTTAAGCAGATTGACGCTTATTGGCGGGCTGCCAACTATCTGACTGCCTGCCAGCTGTATCTGTTGGACAATCCGCTGCTGAAGCGCCCGTTGACTGCCGGAGACCTGAAGCAGACGATTGTGGGCCACTGGGGCACTTGCCCGGGGCAGAACTTCATCTATACCCACTTGGATCGGATTATCAAGCGGGAGGATCTGGATATGATCTACCTGTCCGGCCCTGGCCACGGCGGAAACGCCATGATTGCGCAGGACTGGTTAGACGGCAGCTACACAGAGGTCTATCCAAACATCACCCAGGATGAGAGCGGTATGCAGAAGCTGTTCAAGCAGTTCTCCTTTCCGGGCGGCGTCCCCAGCCACGTGGCGCCGGAGACACCCGGTTCCATCAACGAGGGAGGAGAACTTGGCTATTCCCTGGCCCATGCCTTTGGCGCGGTGGCGGACAACCCCGACCTGATTGCCGCCTGCGTAGTGGGCGACGGCGAGGCGGAGACTGGTCCGCTGGCCACCTCCTGGCATTCCAATAAGTTCCTTAATCCCATTACTGACGGCGCAGTACTGCCGATTCTGCACCTGAACGGATTCAAAATTGCAAACCCCACCGTGTTCTCCCGCATCTCCCACGAGGAACTGGAACAGTTCTTCCGCGGCTGCGGCTGGGAGCCCCGGTTTGTGGAGGGTGACGATCCGGAGGCCATGCACCAGCAGATGGCGGCGACTTTGGACTGGGCCATCCGGGAGATCCAGCGGATTCAGGACTATGCCCGCAGCACGGGAGATACCACTCGTCCGCGCTGGCCAGTGATTATACTCCGCACGCCCAAGGGCTGGACTGGTCCCAAGGAGGTGGACGGCAATGCGGTGGAAGGCGCCTTCCGTGCGCATCAAGTCCCCATCTCTATGGGGGCGGACACGGAAAGGCACCTGCCGCTGCTGGAACAGTGGCTGCGCAGCTACCATCCCGAGGAACTGTTTGACGAGGACGGCCGCCCCGTGGAGCTGATTCGCAGCTTCCCGCCCACCGGGAACCGGCGCATGGGTGCCAATCCCCATACCAACGGTGGTCTGCTGCTCCGTGATCTGCGGACCCCGGATTTCCGGGATTACGCCCTGGATGTCCCTGCTCCCGGCGCTGTGGAAGCGCAGGATATGCTGGTGCTGGGCAGCTATGTCCGGGATGTGATGAAGCTGAACATGGATGCCCGAAACTTCCGCATCTTCGCTCCTGACGAGACGGCCAGTAACCGCCTGGGCCCCGTGTTCGAAGTGACGGGCCGCCGCTTCCTGGGCGAACGGCATGAGAATGAGGATCCGGAGGAGCACCTGGATCCGGACGGCCGGGTGATGGACTCCATGCTCTCCGAGCATATGTGCGAGGGCTGGCTGGAGGGGTATCTCCTGACCGGACGCCACGGCTTCTTCAACAGCTATGAGGCATTCATCCGCATTGTGGACTCCATGTTCGCCCAGCACGCCAAATGGCTGAAGACCTGCAATGAACTGCCCTGGCGGCAGGATATCGCGTCTCTCAACTATATTCTCTCTTCCAACGTCTGGCAGCAGGACCACAACGGCTTCACACACCAGGATCCCGGCTTCCTGGACCATGTGGCCAATAAAAAGGCGGATGTGGTGCGCATTTATCTGCCTCCCGATTCCAACTGCCTTTTAAGCGTGTTTGACCACTGCATCCAGAGCCGGAACTACGTGAACGTGATGGTCACCAGCAAGCATCCCCGGCCCCAATGGCTGACCATGGATCAGGCAGTGAAGCATTGCACCCAGGGGATCGGCATCTGGGATTGGGCCAGCAACGACCAGGGCCAGGAGCCAGATGTAGTCATGGCCTGCTGCGGTGACACGCCCACCCTGGAGACACTGGCCGCGGTGACGATTCTGCGGAAGGAACTGCCAAACCTGAAAATCCGGGTAATCAACGTGGTGGATTTGATGAAGCTTCAGCCTCACACAGAGCATCCCCATGGCCTGACGGACGAGGAGTACGATATGCTCTTCACGAAGGACAAGCCTATTATCTTCGCTTATCATGGATATCCCACGCTGATTCACGAACTGACGTACCGCCGCCATAATAAGAACCTCCACGTCCGGGGCTATAAAGAAGAAGGCACCATCACCACACCCTTTGACATGCGTGTTCTAAACGATATTGACCGGTTCCACCTGGTCATCGATGTAGTGCGCCGCCTGCCGGAGCTGGGTAACCGGGGTGCTTACCTGGTTCAACGGATGAACGACAAGCTGGTGGAGCACAAGCAGTATATCAAGGATCACGGCGTGGATCTGCCGGAGATCCGAGAGTGGAAGTGGAACGAGGGAAGAGGCACAGAATAAATCTCTCAAAAAGAAGCAGGAAGCGGGACCGCTCTGGCGGTCCCGCTTTTTTACTGTCAGGCGCTTTAAGATAGCCTGAATGATCAATACACATGCTCCGGCCGTCAGTCCAGACTGATCCGGGAAATGTCGGCAGGATTCACATAAATCACCGCTTCTTCCAGCAGGGCTGGAATGTAGTCACCCAGGCGGTGTGCCTTAATATCAGATAGAACCTGATCCTTGCAGGCTATCAACAGCGCCAAATCGCTGCAGGAGTGTCCCTGCCAGGAGAAGTGGAGCCACTCCTGATCTTTTTCTGAGGAGTAGTCCGCCCAGACACCGGCCTCCGGACCGGCAGACTGATAGGTGATCTCCCACTGGAGGGTACCTGGAGTCACGTCGTTGCTGGCTTCCAGGCGGACCACATCCTTCAAGCGGACAGTGCCAACGCCGGAGTAGTCCTGAATGGAGACCGAGCCGACGGTACTCTCCAGCTGAACGGTAAAGCACTGGGTGCGGCGCTGGGCGCCGTCAATGAGCTGTTCCCCGGCATAGCTGAAGGAAGAAAACTCAGAAAAAGCCACGCCGGCGCCGATGCCGCCCAACAGCAGCCCGCTGCAGAGAAGGCCCAGCATGATCAAACGGAGGTTACGCATGATGATTCACCTCTTCTCTCTCCGGCTGCGAGGCAGCCAGTTCTACTGTCCGAACGATGATTTCAGCGGGAGACGCTTCTATTGCCTGGGACTCCTCCGGATTTTCTGCCGGGAGAGGGCGATGCCAGATCAGGGTGATGCCAAGTCCCAGAATCGCGGCACAACAGAGGACGGCTCCCAGGCAGCACAGTAGAATTCCAATCAATGGATAGCCCTGTATCAGCAGCACGGCCAGAAGCCCGATGCCCACCAACGCCAACATTCCGGCCGCAATAAACGGAACGGCGCACAGGGCCAGCAGAAGATTCCAGAGAAGCCGCAGCAGGCCGGTGCAAAGGCGTTTTACTGCACGCAGCACCTGGTGTCCCCGGTGGGAGGGGGTGGAAACCACGTTCATGTGGGGATCCTCCTTTACAGATTGTGGAACAGTGCTTTCTGATTGGGACGGGCGACGGAAGAGGCGGCGCAGAGCCAGACCGCACTGGTGAAAAAAAGAGACTGTCCACCGGCCCAGACGGTTCACACCGGCAGAGAGGCGCTGGCCGATGGAGCAGACACTGCTGGCGATACGTATGCCAAGACGGCGGAGTGTGCCCCCAGCTTTGGAACCGGCCCGCCGCAGAGCGCCGACCATATCTGCAGTTTCCTTTCCAGATGGCTCTGCCATCAGGCGAGCTGGGTCCACATGATAGGCCTCCAGAATTTCAGATGCCAGCTGCCCCGGGTCGCCAAAGTCGCGGATGGCCTCCTCTTCGGAAAGACCGGAAGCGGTGCGCAAATCGATGTGCTGCGCGTATTCCGCCAGAATATCTTGCTGCTCCGCATCCGCCAGAATGCGGATACGGCTCTGCAGATCCTTTAAAAATTCCTGCTTGTTCATTCCACATGCTCCTTTAAGAATGCGTTGACCTGTTTTGAAAACTGGATCCATTCCGACTCTAAAGCGTCCCGGTATAAAACACCGGCGGCAGTCAGGTGATAGTATTTTCGCGGCGGGCCCTCTGAAGACTCCCGGAGGTAGGTCTCAAAATAGTGCTCGTTGGTCAGACGTTTCAGCAGGGGGTAGATGGTGCCTTCATTTACATCCACAACTTTGGAGACTTCGGCCACCAGTTCATAGCCGTACATATCCCGCTTGCGGACAGATTCCAGCACAATCAGCTCCAGCACGCCCTTTTTGAACTGCGCGTTCATAACATCTCCCCTTTGAGAATGATATTATACCAACTACCTTGTATTGTCAAGTACTAAAAATAATACTAAGAGAATATGAGAAACGATGCGCAAACAGGGTGAAAAGGGGATAGGAGCTGCCAAAAAGAGAAGCAGCGGAATATAAGAAGGCAGCTGGCATTCTGCCAGCCGCCTTGTTTGATTATGCCAAAAAGCCCTTCAGGATGCAGTCCTCGGCCTCTTCCTCCGTGAGGCCCAGCGTCTCCAGCTTCAAAAGCTGGTCGCCGGCGATCTTGCCGATGGCGGCCTCGTGAACCAGCTGTGCCTCCGTGCAATTGGCGGTGATGGCGGGGATGGACTTGATCTTGGCGTCTCCCATGATGATGGAGTCGCACTGGACATGGCCAAAGCACTGGGCGTTGCCCACCATTCGGGGGTAGAACACCTGACTGGAGGAGTCCTGGGCCACGGAACGGGAGATCACCCGCCCCTTGGAGTTCTCTCCGTCCAGGTCGATTTCCATGTCGCTTTCCGCGACCTGCTCTCCATGGGTCAGCAGACGCTCAGTGATGACGGCCTCGGCATCCTTGCCGCAGACGATTTTGGTGTACCGCTTGGTGGAGTCCACACCCCGGATCTGGGTGGTGTCCATTTGGATGGAGGCACCCTCCTCCAGATAGACAATCGTCTGAGGGTTAAAGATCTTGCTGCCCTTGCCGTCGCCCTCGGCATAGTGCTTTTCCGTGTAATGCACATGGGAGTGCTTGCCCACGTGGAATGTGTGGATGCCGTCATGACGGCTGTCCTGGTCGCCGCAGTTGTGAATGCCACAGCCAGCCACAATTTCCACGCTGCAGTTCTCACCGATATAGAAGTCGTTGTATACCGTCTCCTCGATACCGGGCTTGGTGATGATCACAGGGATGTGGCAGGTTTCACCCACTGTGCCGTCCTTGATGCGGATGTCGATACCCGACTTGCCGTCAGTTTTGCCAGTGATATCGATATGCTCCGTGGACTGGCGGCCGTCGCAGCCAGTGTCCTTGCGAATATTGAAAGCACCCACGGGCTTGCCGATCAAATCGGCAATCTTTTCCAGTAGCTCGCGGTCAATTTCAGTTTCCATCATTTCGCAGCACCTTCTTTCGTCAAGACGGGACAGCCGCTCAGGGTGTCCGCCAGAATCTGAGGCAATATTTCGTCGGCAGAGCCGCGATGGCGGATGGTGCCATCCCCGACGACGACTACCTCGTCCGCCAGAGAGATGATGCGCTCCTGATGAGAGATAATGATCATCGTGGCCTTGCCCGTGGCATGGATTTGCTCAAAGGTCTCCGTCAGGCGGGCGAAGCTCCATAGATCGATGCCAGCCTCCGGCTCGTCAAAGATCATCAGCGATCCGTTCCGGGCCAGGATGGAGGCGATTTCAATCCGCTTGACCTCACCGCCGGAGAGGCTGACGTCCACCTCCCGGTCCAGATAGTCGTTGGCACATAAGCCAACCTTGGTCAGATACTGGCAGCAACGATCCTTGGACAGCTTCTCATCCCCGGAGGCCAAGGTCAACAGATTTCGGACGGTCAGCCCCTTGAAGCGGGGCGGCTGCTGGAAACCGTAGCTGATGCCGAGACGTGCCCGCTCTGTGATGCCCAAATGGGTAATGTCCTGGCCGTTCCAAATAATCTGGCCTGCAGTGGGCTGCACCAGACCCATGATAATTTTAGCCAAAGTGGTTTTACCGCCCCCGTTGGGGCCGGTAAATACCACCAGCCTGTGGTCATCAATGGTCAGTGAAATGTCTTTCAAAATGCCCAGCTCGTCATCTCCCTCACGGACGACATAGCTGATATGTTTCAGTTCCAGCATAAACGGAACCTCCTTCTGCGAAAATGCTCATAGCGTTCTTATTCTAGCAGAAACAGATAGAAAAAGCAACGGGAAGCACGGGATTCCACTGTTTTCTTTCTCTGAAGGGAAAATCCGGGGAAATGGGCTTCCCTGCGCCATGGCGGAACCGCGCAGCATGCGGCCGCTCAGCAGCCTGTGTACTGCAAAGCAGCTGCGTCTAAAGCTGTATGGAGGTATTGTAACCGGATTTTATACAATCCTCCTGTTGCGGGTGCAACAGGAACGCTTTTTTCTTCCGGGCATATGCTGGGTAGAAAAGGAGGGACTTTTATGGAACAAGATTTACATAGCCCCAATGGGTACGACTATCGCCAATATGACCGTGTCTGGCAGAGGGTGGCCCCAAACCTGGAGCCGTATCCGGGTATTCGGGAAGCGGCGGTACCAGCCATGGCGGAATTGCCTGGGCAGCCTCAGGCGCAGCCGGTACAGAACACACCGCCATCCGCCGCGCTGACAGCGGAAGAACAGCTTCCCGGCGCACAGGCGAATCCCTGCTGCATGGGGAGCGCGGCCATGGAAATGCTGGAGGTGATTGAGGGCTTCATTGAAGAGGAGCTGGCGGACCGACGGTATTATCTGGCCTTTGCACACCAGGCCCCCTCCTGGGCCCGGCAAAGACTGCGGGATCTTGCTGCTGCCGCAGGGGGCCGCGCGAAGCGCCTGATGGCGGTGTATTATCTGATTACCGGACAGTGCTATCAAGCCTCCATCAACTGTGAGCGCATATTTGTGAGCCAGTGGTGCAGCGCCCTGCGGGAGCGGTATCATGTGGAGGCCTGCAACGGCCTGAACTATCTCCGGGCGGCAGACGGCACTACAGATCCCTGTTTGACCCGGCTTCTGAACCAGCTGGGGGAGGAGTCCTACCGGGATGCGGACCAGCTGATGGCTCTGCTGGAACGGGCACTGTAAGGAAAAGCAGGGAGATTTTCGTTGCGTCTATGGCCAGAATATGATATGATACGCACAAGAGGAAATCCCCGCAGACAGGCGGGGAGACTGGGGGATCGCAATGAAAGTCATTACCATCAGCCGTGAATACGGCGCAGGCGGCCACTCCATTGGAAAACAGGTGGCGGAGAAGCTGGGCATTCAGTTCTATGACCGGGACATTGTCCGGGAGACAGCGAAGGCCAGCGGCTTTGACACGGAGCTGATTGAAAATGAGGAAGAGGATGTTACCAAGACGGACTCCATCCTGAAGAGCATCTGTTCTGCCTCCAGCACCTATTTTCATGACACGCAGGAGGTTATCCACGATGTGCAGCAGGCCATTATCCTGCGCTTCGCCCAGGAGGGGCCCTGCGTGATTTTGGGCCGCTGTGCCGATGAGATTCTGCGAAAGAACGGAATCGACAGCCTGAACGTTTTTATCCATGCCGATGAGATTCACCGGGCGGTGCGGGTCAGTCAACTGACCGGAATTACCGACGCCACGGAAATTCAGCGGCTGATGACCAAGCGGGATAGCAGCCGCCATACATATTACAGCCGCTATACCGGGAAGAAGTGGGGAGACAGCCGCAACTATCACCTCTCACTGGACAGCGGCATTCTGGGATATGAGCTGTGCACCAGGTTTATCATGGAAGCGGCGCAGGCGGAATAAGGGAGAGACACCGGGCCGGAGAGAGATCTCCGGCCTTTCTTTTGTCGATTGCGGTGATTGCTCCTGCAAAGCTTTTGTGTTATACTGTCATAGAATTTGAAATCTGACGGGAGAATGCCATGTTTACCGGATTTACCGAAGAGACCGTAGACTTTATGTGGGGCATCCGCTTCAACAACGAGCGGACCTGGTTTGAGGCCAACAAACAGATCTATCTCACCCAGTTTTACCAGCCCATGAGGGAATTGGGAGACGAAATTTATGAATTTCTCTCCGACAAGCGGCCGGACTGCGGCCTGATTCGAAAGGTGACCCGTATCTACCGGGACGCCCGGCGGCTTCACGGCCGGGGGCCGTATAAGGAAAGCCTGTGGTTTTCCGTGGAGCAGCCTTCAGAGCAATGGACCGCTCACCCAACCTTTTGGTTTGAATTGATGCCGGAGGGATGGACCTATGGCATGGGCTATTATATGCCGAAGCCTCTGACCATGGCCAAGCTTCGCGCCCGGATTGATCGGGCTCCCAAGATCATGGAAACCCTGACCCGGAAGCTGAACAACCAGCAGGAATTTGTGCTGGAGGCAGAGGAGTATAAAAAACCAAGGGCCGCTGCACCCTCCAAGATGCTGGAACCCTGGTATCGGATGAAGTCCTTTTCCGTCTGCCACAGCGACAAGCTGACGGAGGAACTGTTCTGCCGGGACATTGTGGGGCATCTGAAACAGGGATATGAATTTCTGCTGCCCTATTACGACTACTTTGTCACCCTGGATGGGGACCCGGACCCGCGCGGACACGGCAGGGCGCCTGCACCGGATGCAGACTGACGGAAAGAATTCCGCTGGTTTGAGGGGCACAGACTACCCCTATAAACGCGCCGTCAGGCGCGGAGGACAACAAAAAGGAGAGAAGTTTTTATGAAAGCATGTCCTGAGAGAGACGCCGCGTTGGCGCTGCTGCAAAAATACAACCAGGAGCATTTCCACATTCAGCATGCCCTGACGGTGGAGCGCGTGATGCGCTGGTACGCGGGCGAGTTGGGCTACGGGGAGGATGCGGATTTTTGGGCCACCGTGGGTCTTCTCCACGATGTGGATTTTGAGAATTGGCCGGAGGAGCACTGCAAAAAGGCCCCGGAGCTGTTGGCAGAAATCGGCTGCAGCGAGGAGTTTGTCCATGCCGTATGCAGCCATGGATACGGTCTGTGCTCTGATGTGGAGCCCACAGAGGAGATGGAGAAAGTCCTCTTTGCGGCGGATGAGTTAACGGGCCTCATCGGCGCAGCGGTCTTGATGCGGCCCAGCAAGAGCTGCCAGGATATGGAGCTGAGCTCTTTGAAGAAGAAATTCAAAGATAAGAAGTTTGCCGCAGGCTGCTCCCGGGATGTGATTAAAACCGGTGCGGAGCAACTGGGATGGCCGTTGGAGGAGCTGATGGACAAGACGCTGCAGGCCATGCGCGCCTGCGAGGAGAGTGTTGCCGCCGAGCTGGCAAAACTATAACAAGGAAACAGCCGCCGCGGAGAATTCTCCGCGGCGGCTGTTTGGGCATTCAGAAAGGATGCGTAGGAAACAATAGGGAAAACCAGGCAATTACAGAAACAACGAAATCGCGCACCACACCAGTACCAATGCCATGACGGTATTGGTGACCCTTGCGTATTTGGAAAACAGCAGCCGGAAGGCGGAGCCAAAGGCTGACCAGCAGAGCGTCAGTGCAAAACCGATGAAGGCCAGAAGCAGGGCAAAGCCTGCCAGTACGGCGGTTTGCCCCTGATAGACGGGGAGCACATAGGACTCCATGGAGACAATACCGTAGATGTAAATTTTGGGATTGACAAACTGCAGCAGCAACCCGTCTCGGAAGCCGCTGCCACTGTGACTTTCTTCTGCCAGAGAACCGCTGCGCCAGGTTTTCCAGGCTAGGTGCAGCATATAGGCCGCCCCGATGACCAGCATAGGCACCCTGATCTTTGGAATCAGAGCAGATACAGTCCCGCACAAAATGGTACAGGCCAGCATCACCACAGAAAAACCAACCAGAATTCCGAAATTGAAGGGCAGAGCCCGGCGGAACCCCAGCCTGCCGCCGTTGGACATGGATGCCAGAGTATTGGGGCCGGGAGTCACTGCAGTGGCAAAGGCGTATGTCAGAAACTGGAACCAGGGAAACAACATAATGCTTGGCCTCCATCTTATTATGCATGTTATGCATTACAATATCAGAATATAGAAGTCCAATATAACGGATTTCCCTTATAATGTACTACAATTACAATATCCCATCAATAGGAGGGTGGGCACTTTTGGATATTCAACTAACAGTAGCAGAAAATACCAAGCGCATTCGGGAACAGAAAAAGCTGACATTGGATGCCGCTGCGGCGCTTACCGGTGTGTCCCGCAGTATGTTGGCCCGAATTGAGGGGGGAGACGTGAACCCCACCATTTCCGTGCTGTGGAAGATTGCCGGGGGCTATAAGGTTTCGTTTACCTCCTTGGTGGAAGGCTCCAGGCAGCAGCCAGTGGTGGTACGTGGCAATACGGCTACTCCCATGGAAGAGGATGAAGGCCGGTATGTTATTTGTCCCGCCTTCACCTTTGACGGGGAGAAGCAGTTTGAGACCTACCGGGTGGCTATCCAGCCGGGCGGGCATTTGGAGGCGCAGCCCCACATGCCAGGTACAGAGGAGTTTATCACCGTATTTTGTGGACAGGCAAAAATTACCGCCGGGGAAGGGGCCTATTTGCTGGCGGCAGGAGATTCCATGCGTTTTCCAGCGGACCAGATTCACGGCTACCAGAACCCTGGTAATACGGAAACCCATCTTCATATGCTGATTTGGTATCAAAATTAGAAATCAAACAAGGCCTCCGGCTATAAGCCGGAGGCCTTGTTCAGCAGATGGGAGAGTTACTCCATAGAAATAATATAGTAGTAAACGGGCTGTCCGCCGGAGAGAATGGCCACTTCGGCATCCGGGCACACGTCTTCAAAAAGCTTTCCGGCCTTTTGGGCGTCTTCCTCAGACACATCCTCGCCGAAATACAGGGAGATGAATGAAGATTCCCGCTTCACTGCATCTTCGGCCAGGCGCCGCAGTAAGGTATCCAGGGAACCGTCGGTGCCGAAGAGCTTGCCCTCTTCCAGGGCCAGATAATCGCCCTCTTTAATGTCGAATCCATCAAAGTCGGAATCCCGGGCGGCGTAGGTAATCTGGGCGGTGGTGACAGAAGAAAGTGCTTCCGTCATGGCGGCAGTGATGGAAGCCGCATCTGGTGCCTCAAAATCCACGTTCATCATGGCAGTAATTCCCTGAGGTACGGTTTTGGAGGGGATGACCACCACATTTTTCTCCGTCAGGGCGCTGCACTGCTGTGCGGCCATGATGATGTTGCCGTTGTTGGGCAGGACAAATACCGTTTCCGCGGGAATTTTATTGATTCCGGCCAAAATGCTCTCGGTGGAAGGGTTCATGGTCTGCCCGCCGGAGACCACGCCGTCGGCACCCAAATCCTGAAATACAGCGGCAAGGCCATCGCCGGCGCAGACCGCAAGAAAGCCGTACTGTTTCTCCGGCGCGGCGATCATATGGGCGTCTTCCTCGGGGGCGGATTCCAACTCGGCCTCCACAGCATCAAGGTCATCGGTACTTTGGGCGGTTCTGCCGGCGGCCAGGTCATCCGCTTGGGTGCGCATATTCTCAATCTTAGCCAGCTCCAGCGTACCGTATTTCTGCGCCTCATTCAGCGCGCTGCCGGGAATGTTGGTGTGAACGTGGACCTTAAAGGCCTCGTCGTCCTCGCCGATGACCAGACTATCGCCAATGCTGTTCAGATAGGTTCGGAATGGCTCCAGTGAGACATCCGGAGCGGATTTTCGCACAATAAACACGGTATCGAAGGCAAAGGTGATCTCCTCAGCAGAAAGCGCGTTGAAGTCCGCCTTGTGTTTCTCTTCCACAGGCTCCTCTGAGGACGCAGGCATGGGCTCGCCCCGCATCTCTGCCAGCATGCCCTCTAAAATCAGAAGGTAACCCTTTCCGCCGGCATCCACCACGCCGGCTTTTTTCAGGACGGGGTTCATCTCAATTGTCTGGGCAAGGGCATCATACCCTTCGCGAATCGCTTCTTCCAAGACCTTTTCCACATTCTTTTCCTCGGCGGCCACTTCCACAGCCCGCTTAGCCGCCAAACGGGAGACGGTGAGAACGGTACCCTCGGCGGGTTTCATGACGGCCTTGTAGGCGGCGGAAACGCCCTCCTGCATGGAGGCGGCAAACGTGGCAGCATTCGCGCTTTCCAAACCCTTCAGCCCTTTGGAAATCCCCCGGAACAACAGGGAGAGAATGACGCCGGAGTTGCCCCGGGCACCCCGCAGCAAAGCAGAGGCGGTGGTAGAGGCAGCTTGGTCCACCGTGGAAGGGGCGGTCTTCCGCAGCTCCGTGACGGCTGTACCGATGGTCATGGACATGTTGGTCCCCGTGTCGCCGTCCGGGACAGGGAACACATTTAAATCGTTAATGGACTGCTTGTGAGCAGTGATGACGGCAGCGCCGTGCAGAATCATCTGCTTGAACAGCGCGCCGGTAATTTGTTCGTTCATTTTCCTTGTTCCTCCCTCACAGGGTCATGGAATCGACGCACACGTCCACAGCTTTGACGGACACGCCGGTATTCTTGGTCACCACATACCGCACTTCGTTCATAATGGAACGGCAGACTGCGGGGAGGTTGACGCCGTTCTCCACAATGATATGGAGCTCGATGGAAATGGAGTTGTCTTCGTGATAGGTGATATTGACACCCTTGCTCATGGCTTCCCGGCGCAGAAGATGCACCAGGCCGTCGGTCATGGAACGATAGGCCATACCCTTTACGCCGAAGCAATTGGTGGCAGCAATTCCGGTGATGTTGGAAAACACGGCGCTGCTGACGGAGATCTCACCCTGATCAGACTTGAATTGAATCATGAGAACGTCCTTTCTTTCCCAAGTATGGAGAGAAGAGGCGGCAGCGCCGCACTCCTCAGGAAAATCGCAGTGACGGATACCCGTACTTTGAGAATTCTATTATATACGATTCTTCTATAAAGTACAAGTCTAAAAAAGAATGCGCAGAGCGGCGGAATCCTATTGAAATGTGCAGAAGTTTGCCGTAAAATAAACCAAGTTATGAAACCGCCGCCGGCGGAAGTGCAAGAAAAGGAGATACCGCCATGCGTGTGATCACAGGTTCCGCCCGGGGACGGCGATTGAAAGAACTGGAGGGGATGGAGACCCGCCCTACCACCGATCGGGTGAAGGAGGGGATGTTCAGCGCCCTGCAGTTTGACATCGAGGGACGGAAAGTGCTGGACTTGTTTGCGGGGACCGGCCAGTTGGGAATCGAGTGCCTCAGCCGGGGTGCGGCCTCAGCCGTGTTTGTGGACCGCCGGGCTGATGCGGTGAGACTGATTCGTGAGAATTTGCAAGCAACCGGCCTCCAGGACCGGGCCCGGGTAGTGGCTGGAGACTCTTTGGAGTTTTTAAAAACGCTCCGGGAACCGTTTGACCTCATTTTTCTGGATCCGCCTTATGAGGCAGGGCTGGTGGAACTCGCAATTGCCCATATCGCAGGATTTGACATTCTCAAACCGCATGGTATAATTGTGGCGGAACATCCCGCAGAGCGTCTGCTGCCGGTATTGGAGGCGCCTTACCGCATCCACCGCACCTACCGCTATGGGAAGATCGGAGTGACGATCTATCACCGCACCGGAAATGAAGAAAAGGGAAAAGAGTCATGAGAACAGCCATTTGCTCGGGAAGTTTTGATCCCATTACACTGGGACACATGGACTTGATTTGCCGTGCTGCTGCCTGCTTCGACCAGGTGTATGTCTGCGTCAGCCCCAACGCTGAAAAGAAAAATCAGATGTTTACGCCGGAACAGAAGCTGATGCTGGTGCAGATGGCAGTGGAAGAACTGCCGAATGTGGAGGCGGAGCTGTGGCCGGGCTTGCTGGCGGATTTTGCCGTGAACCATCATGCAACCGCCATTGTCCGGGGTGTGCGCAACACGGCGGATTTTGACTTGGAATATCAGCTGGCCCTGATTAACAGGAATATTTATGAGGGCCTGGAAACTCTGCTGCTGCCGGCCAGCCCGGCTTACCAGCATTTCAGCTCCTCAATGGCACGGGAGATGATTCGGTACCGTCAGCCGTTGGAGAAGTACCTGCCCGCAACCATTATTCCCTTGGTGCGGGATCTTACTGAGAAGAAGGAAGGATAACATATGGCAAACGATGTCAACCGTCTGATCGACATGCTGTATGAGCGGATCGAAGACGCGAAGGCCCCTGCGCTGAAGCCAAATATGAGTATGGTGGACCGGGATGAAATGCTGGATCTGCTGGATGAGTTGCGGGCGCAGCTTCCGGTGGAGATCAAGCGTGCACAGGAGTTGTTGGCTGCCCGGGAGAAGTTTGTGGATGACGCCAAACGGGATGTGGACCGTATGATGCGCCAGGCGGAACTGGATGCAAAGGCTAAGGTATCGGACAGTGAAATCCTGTATGCAGCAAAGGAGAAAGCCCGGCAGATTGTGTCCCGGGCGGAGGAGCGGTCCCGCCAGCTGTATCAGGTGGCCAACGAGTATGCTGAGGATGCTCTGGCCCGGACAGAAGAGGCTGTGCAGGCGGCGCTGGACGAGGTGAAGCAGTCACGTGTCAGCTTCCGCAGCGCTTCGGCGGCAAAAGCGCAGGAGCAGAGGGAAAAGCTGGAGGGAAGATCCTTGGAGGAACCGGAATAAGGTGGAAGATGAAAAGCGGTCTGGCAGCGTGCTGCCAGACCGCTTTTGCCGGGTCGACCATAATCTAAAAAATTTTGTAAAAAACGACGAGAAAAACTGTGAAACTTTTTTGATATATTCAATATTTTGAAAATGAATTTAAAAAAGGAGCCTATCAACACAAGATATTGTGTCGACAGGTTCCTTCTGTTTTACGTAAACCGACGGCTCCTGTGTCGAACACCTGTTTGGAAAATGACTTTTTAGCCCCAAAATACATGATTTTAGCAGTTTTTGGGAGATTTCTATCAGAAAAAAATCCTTGCAATCCAAAAGAGTTTCGCTTATACTCAAAGCATGTGGTGGGGAAAAGTGGGTAATTAGTGCAATTAAGTGCCAGACTTTCCCGCTCGGGGCCAAAAAGCGGGGAAAGGGGGCAGGCGGTTGTGGCAAGATTATTGGGAAAATCCAATAACAGTATTGACACAAAAGGCCGGCTTGTTATCCCTTCTACCATGCGGGAGGCCCTTGGAGACACCTTTTACATTACGATTGGAGCGGAACACTGTCTGACTATCTATCCGCAGGCAAAGTGGGAACAGATGTCTGAAGAGATGGACGATTTAAGTTATACAGAGGCCCGGGCCCTGACCCTGCTGTATGCCAATGCCGTTCAGTGCGAGCCGGATGCCCAGGGGCGGGTTCTGATTCCAGCCAGCCTGCGCAAGCACGCGGGGCTGAAGAAAACGGCCACCATTGTGGGCTTGAACTCCTTTGCGGAAATTTGGGATCAGAAGACATGGGAGGAGCGGGAACAGCGGATGCTGGAAAGCGATGACATGGCGGCGGCCATGGACGCGCTGGCCCGTGCTCGCCGCAGCCGGGGGTAAGCGCCTATGGAATATATTCACAAGCCCGTTTTGCTGCGGGAGTGCATAGAGGCGCTGCAAATCCGTCCTGATGGAATTTATGTAGACGGTACACTGGGCCGCGCAGGGCACTCAATCGAGATTGCCCAGAGGCTTACAACCGGCCGGCTTGTGTGTATCGACCGTGACCAGGCAGCGATTGAGGCGGCAAAGATTCGCCTGGCGCCCTGGATGGATCATGTGACGCTGATTCACAGCAATTTTTCGGAACTGGACACGGTCCTCCAAGAGGCCGGCACCGACGGCGCAGACGGGATGCTCTTTGATTTGGGTGTGTCCTCGCCCCAGTTGGACGATGCATCCAGAGGCTTTTCTTACATGCAGGATGCGCCCTTGGATATGCGGATGGATAAGGATGCGCCGCTGACGGCTTACGAGGTGGTGAATACCTGGAGCCAAGAGGAACTGCGCCGCATTCTGTATGAGTATGGCGAGGAGCGGTACGCTCCGGCTATCGCAAGGGCGATTCTCCGGGCGCGGGAAACCGCACCGGTTCAGACAACCTTGGAACTGGTGGAAATCATCAAGAGTGCGATGCCGCCTGCGGCGCTGCGGGAGAAGCAGCATCCGGCAAAGCGCAGCTTTCAGGCAATTCGGATTGCTGTCAATGGAGAGTTGGATGCCTTGCCGCCCATGCTGCATGCAGCGGTAAACGGCTTAAACCCGGGAGGACGGCTGGCAGTGATTACCTTCCACTCTCTGGAGGATCGGATTGTAAAGCGGGCACTGGCGGAGATGGCCAGAGGCTGCACTTGCCCACCGGAGTTTCCGGTGTGCGTATGCGGAAAGAAGCCGGCCATCAAACTGGTGACCCGAAAGCCTGTTGTTTCCGGTTCGGACGAGCTGAAAGAAAATCCGCGGGCCCGGAGTGCGAAGCTGCGGGTTGCGGAAAAGTGTAATTCATTTGATCTGTAACAGGCCAGCAGTCCCGCTATGTGTGACGGGCTGCTATAGATGCAGCAGATAAAGTTTTGAAACGGCCGGGCGAAGCCCGTCCGTTTGCACGAAAAAAGACTTACCTTGCGGAAGGAACGCTTTTGCAGGAGTGTGTGGACAAAAGAGGAGGAATGGGCGTGGCTTCGGCAGCACGGGAACTGCGGTACAGTGGGTATAGCAGCAGAAGCGCCGTATACGGTGATCTGGCATATGATCTGGACCGGGAAGTTCGGGAGCACACTCTGCGTCATGCCGGAGAGGCACGTCGCCAGCCGCGGGAGGAATCTATGGCGCGGCCACAGGTGCGCCGGGTTTCACAGGTACAGGTGCGGCAGAAACAGAAACTCTCTGTGTTTTCCCTGCTTGGATTTGGCGCAGTGGCAGCATTGGCGGTGCTGGTGCTGATGAGTTACATTCAGCTGACGGAACTATCCAGCCAGGTGGTGGAACTGAAAAGCCAGTTGTCCACCTTGCAGACGGAAAATGTGACACTGACTGCCCAGTACGAGCGGATGTATGATCTGGAAACTGTTAAGGCTGCGGCAGAGGCTGCCGGGATGGGAAAACCCAGCAACAGCCAAATTTACTATATTGACCTGAGCGATGGTGACAACGCTGTGGTTTATCAGAAGGAGGAGCCGGACATCCTCAGCCGCCTGCTGACGTCCCTGAACCACGGCATTTATACAGTGGTGGAATATTTTGATTGAACACTGCACTATAATGAATGGACAGTGAGGAGTAAGAAGGGGGACTTCTTACTCCTTGCTTTGGTATTCAAGCGCTGGCGGGATTGGGTGCCCGGCGGTTAGGAGGCAATTGATCATGGCAAAAACACCTGGAAGAAAGAGCGATGCCGCACGGCGGGCCAATCAGGTTATTCGCGGGCGGACAGTTTTGATGATGGTGCTGCTGGGCGTCGTTACTTTTCTGCTTCTGTTCTGGAAGCTATACGATCTGCAGATCAACCAACACGAGGAACTGCAGGAAAAAGCGGTAAAACAGCAGACCCGCAGTACGGTGGTAACGGCCTCGCGGGGAACCATTTATGACCGGAACGGCAACACACTGGCCATTTCGGCCACAGCGGAGACAGTATTCGTCTCCCCGAAGGAAATCAGTGATCACGCAAAGGAGCAGGACAGCAATTACATCGCCCGGGGCCTCAGCCGGATTCTGGAGGTAGACCAGGACAGCATCCTGAAAAAAATGGAGAAGACACAGTCCCAATATGAGATTGTCAAGCTCCGCACAGATCAGGAGGTGGCAGACGAGGTCCGCCGGTTTATCAATGGGGAAATTGACGACGCGGGCAATGCCCTGACCACAGTCAATGAAGAGGGGGATACGGTTCTAATCGCCGATCCAACGAAAGGCCCCACCAAGCTTCGCGGGATTTATATGGAGCCGGATTCCAAGCGGTACTATCCATACGGCACACTGGCCTCCAATGTCATTGGCTTTGTTGGGACGGAAAACTCCGGGCTCATGGGGCTGGAGGCCAAGTATGACGATGTGCTCCAGGGGACGGCGGGGCTGACGGTCACCGCCAAAAACGCCGCGGGTAGCGACCTCTTGTATCAATATGAGCAATACTATGATGCAGAAAACGGACACAACCTGGTGCTTACGCTGGATACCAATGTCCAGTATTATCTGGAAAAGGGCTTGAAGAGCATGCTGGACAAATTCGGCGCTGCCAACGGCGGCACCGGCATTGTCATGAATCCAAAGAACGGTGCGATTCTGGCAATGGCTACTTACCCCAACTATGATCTGCAGAATCCCAGTGAGATTTACGATACGGATCTCCAGGCTGCGCTTCAGGGGCTGGAGGAGGGAAGCGACGCCTATAAGAGTGCGCTGGGAACTGCCCAGCAGACGCAATGGCGCAATAAGTGCATCGACTCCACCTATGAGCCCGGCTCCACCTTCAAACCCATCACGCTGGCAACGGCGTTAGAGGAAGGTGTGGTCAATATGAACACCACCTTTACCTGTACCGGCTCTATCCGGGTGCCAGGCTGGTATAAGGCCATCGGATGCGCCAAAAAAGCCGGGCACGGCACCCAGACGCTGAAGGTGGCCACCGGGAACTCCTGCAACCCGGCCTTTATCACCATGGGCCTGAAAATTGGCACCCAGACCTATTACAAATACCTTAAATCCTTCGGGTTGATGGAAAAGACCGGCGTGGACATGATCGGTGAGACCAGCGGTATCTTTGCCGACGAGAAGAGCTTTAACTCCAACGTGGTGTCTCTGGCATCCTATGCATTCGGTCAGACGTTTAACGTCACGCCGCTGGCGCTGATCCGCGCCCAGGCCGCTACCATCAACGGCGGGTACCTGTATACGCCCTATATTGTGGACCAGGTGCTGGATGACAACGGAAACATTCTGGAACAGCACGACGCCACACCCGTGCGTCAGGTAGTCAGCGAGGAAACCTCCGCCCTGGTGCGGGAATGCCTGGAGTGGGTGGTGTCCGACGGCGGTGGCAAAAACGGCCAGGTTACCGGGTACCGCGTCGGTGGCAAGACTGGTACCGCCGACAAAACCGGCACCAGGGACGTAGTGGTGTCCTTTATGTGTTTTGCCCCGGCGGATGATCCCCAGGTGATCATGCTGCTGACTATGGATACACCCAGCCGGAACACCGGCACGCCGGTGTTTGGCGGTACCATGGTGGCCCCTGTGGCCAGCCGGATTATGAGCGAGGTTCTGCCTTGGCTTGGAATCGATCCGGACTATACGGCAGAGGAACTGGTGGGCGCGGATACGACGGTACCCAATGTGGTGGGGAAATCTCTGGAGGATGCGAAAACACGACTGACCAGTGCGGGATTTGCTTATAAGACCGTGGGAGAAGGTTCCACTGTTACGGATCAGACGCCTGTGGGCGGTGCCATCGTCCCCAATAATGCGTCCATTATCCTATATCTGGGGGCGGAAAAGTCCGATGCTTTGTGCACGGTGCCCAATGTGGTGGGATTGAGTGCGGCTCAGGCCAATACGGCCATGACGAATGCAGGATTGATTATGAAAGTGGCTGGAGCGACCACCTCCAGCTCTGGAAATGTCCACGCCATTTCCCAAGTCACAGCGGCGGGGACAGAGGTGGAGGCCGGCACGGTGGTTACGGTCCAATTCGGTGATAACTCCGTTTTGGACTGACCACAGGATTTGCATGATTTTCGGCACATTCTCCCGTATACTTCTCATTTCTGCCTGTTTATAATACAATAGGCATTTTAAAGAAGCAAAAAGGGAAGAAACGAGGCGCATATCATGAAATTAAAGGAACTTTTACAGGGGATTTCTGTGCTGTCTGCCACTGCGGACATGGAGATGGAGATTTCCAATGTGAGCTACGATTCCCGGAGCACCAAGCCGGGCGAACTGTTTGTGGCGATGCGCGGCTTTGAAACGGACGGTCACGCCTATATTGACAAGGCTGTGACCGCCGGTGCGGCTGCAGTGCTTTGTGAGCGGCTGCCAGAGGTACCTGCTCCCTATGTACAAGTGGAAAACTCCCGCCGTGCGCTGGCTGTACTGGGGGCGAACTTCTTCGGGCATCCGGCCGATACCATGACGATGGCGGCAGTGACCGGCACCAACGGTAAAACCACCACCACCTATCTGCTCAAGGCAATTCTGGAGCAGGCGGCGGGGGCCAAGGTGGGGCTTATCGGCACCAATCAGAATATGATTGGCAACGAGATTCTGCCTACCGATCGAACCACGCCGGAGTCCTTTGAACTGCAGCGCCTGGTTGCTGGGATGCGGGACGCCGGATGTACCCATGTAGTGATGGAGGTTTCCTCCCATGCTTTGGCACTGGACCGGGTATACGGCGTGCATTACGCCGTGGGAATTTTCACGAATTTGACTCAGGATCATCTGGATTTTCACAAAACGATGGAGGCTTACTGCGACGCAAAAGGCATCCTGTTCCAAAATTGTGATGTGGGCGTATACAATGCCGATGACCCCTGGTCAGAGCGGCTGATGGAGGGAGCGGCCTGCCGGAAATATTCCTATGGAGAGCGTGAGGGGGCGGACCTGCGTGCGGAAAACATTTCCCTCAGCGCCAGCGGTGTCATGTTTGACGCCGTCGTAAACTCACGGCGCGTCCCAATAAAGGTTGGCATTCCCGGCGGATTTATGGTATATAATACGCTGGATGTGTTGGGTGCCGCGCTGGCGTTGGGAATTTCGGTGGAAAACAGTGCCCGCGTGCTGGCCGGCGTTCCCCACGTGAAAGGACGGGTAGAGGTGGTTCCAACGCCCGGAAAAGCATATACTGTGCTGATTGACTATGCACACAGCCCTGACGGTCTGCGGAATGTGCTGTCTACAGTGAAAGGGTTTGCCAAGGGGCGGACTGTGGCGCTGTTTGGCTGCGGTGGGGACCGGGATCGGACCAAGCGGCCCAAGATGGGAAAAATCGCGGCAGAGTTGGCTGATTTTGTAGTGGTGACCTCTGACAATCCACGCACAGAGGAGCCTGCTGCCATCATCGCCGACATCCTGCCCGGCCTGGAGGGCACCGCAGTGCCGTATGTCGTTGTGGAAAACCGGGTGGAGGCGATTCACTACTGCCTGGACCATGCACAGCCGGGAGACGTCATTGCCCTCTGCGGCAAGGGACATGAGACCTACCAGGAGATCAACCATGTGAAGCATCATATGGATGAACGCGAGATTGTGGCGGCATATTTGAAAAAACAGGGATAACCGGGCGGCGCTTTCGGGGCAAGTCCGAGGCCCTGCGCCGCCCCTCCGGATAAACCACAAACTTCCCACACAGTGGGAATGCTGCCAAAGCGCCGGAACTGTGCCCGGAAAAAGAAGAAGAGGGAGAAAAAACAGCATGAAAGAAGCACTTTACGCGGCGGCGGGGGCATTCGTCCTGACGCTGCTTATCGGCCGGTTTCTGATTCCGGAGCTGCGAAAGCTGAAGGCTGGCCAAGAAATTCGGGAAGACGGTCCCACTTGGCATCAGTCCAAGGCCGGGACTCCCACAATGGGCGGCGTCATGTTTATCATCGGCGCGGGTGTGACGGTATTTGTGCTGGGATGGCCGCGGATGCTGAGCGGGGATTTCTTCCATCTGTATCTGTATCTGTTTGCGCTGGTATTCGGGCTGATCGGCTTTGTGGATGACTATCGTAAAGTGCGCCAGCACCAGAATGAGGGCCTGACCGCCAAGCAGAAGTTTATTCTGCAGCTGGCGGCGGCCGTAGGCTTTTTGTGCCTGATGCGATATGAAGGCCTTTTGACCAACGACCTGTGGGTTCCGTTTTTGAACGTTACATGGACGGTCAACTGGATTGTGTATTTGATCTTTGCGGCTTTTGTCATTGTGGGCTGCGTGAACGCCGTGAATCTGACAGACGGAATTGACGGTCTGGCGGGCAGCGTGACGCTGGTGGTAATGGCCTTTTTCTCCGTAGTGGGGCTCCTCTGGGGCACATGGGGAAGCCAGGCTTTGTTCCCGGCGGCGCTGGCGGGGGGACTGGCAGCCTTTTTGGTGTATAACCACCACCCCGCCAAGGTGTTCATGGGCGATACGGGCAGTCTGTTTCTGGGCGGTGCCGTGGCGGCCCTGGGGTTTGCATTTGACATGCCGCTGATTCTGATTCCGGTTGGCATCATCTATATTGCGGAGACGATGTCCGACATTATTCAGGTGGCCTATTTCAAGGCTACTCACGGCAAACGGTTCTTCAAAATGGCGCCGCTGCATCATCATCTGGAGCTCTCCGGGTGGAGCGAGGCAAAGCTGGTGACTGTATTCTCTGCCATCACGCTGGTGTGCTGCGCACTTGCGTATATTGGAATTCAAGGGCGCTACTGAGTCCAGCGACTGAAGGAACGGAGAAGGACACCTGGAATATATTTGCAAGGAGGGAGCATATGGCACAACAGCAGCGGCGGCGCAGGCCGATCAGCCGGGAAGAAGCCCTGGCCCGGCAGCAGCGCCAGGAAGAACTGAGCCAGCGGGAGCAGGAGAGCCGGGAACTGGCCAAGGGGCCCATTGATTTGCCGTTTCTTGTGCTGGTGCTGCTGCTGACGGGGATTGGGCTGATTATGCTGCTTTCCGCCAGCTTTCCCTCCGCTTATTACGAGTCCGGAAACCCCATGGCCTATTTTTACCGGCAGGCAATTTTCGCAGTGATGGGCGTGGCGGCTATGCTGCTGATCGGCAAAATCAACTACCAGCGGTTCCGTGCACTGGCAAAACCGCTGTTGTTTCTCTCCATCATTCTGCTTGTGCTGGTGCTGATTCCGCACAATCCCATTGCGCTCAGCGCAAACAATGCTACCCGCTGGCTGGGTATTCGGGGCACTTCGCTCCGGTTCCAGCCCTCCGAAATTGCCAAGGTGGCGGTGGTGATCTATTTTTCTGACAGCATCTCCAAGAAAAAAGACAAAATGCGCACTTTCCGGTATGGCATTGCGCCCTTCGCCATCATTCTGGTGGTGCTGGCGGTACTGGTAGGCCTGGAGCCGCATCTCTCCGGCGCAATTTTGATTATGGGCGCGGGTGCAGCCCTCATGCTGGTGGGAGGAATCCACTGGGGCTGGGTCGGCGCGGCGCTCAGTGCCGCGCTGGGAATGGTTTATGTGGTGCTCTTTGTCATCGGCTACAATACCTCCCGGATTACTTACTGGCTCAACCCTTGGGAGGACGCCCAGGGCAAGGGCTACCAGCTGGCGCAGAGCCTACTGACCATTGGCTCCGGCGGCCTTTTGGGTGTTGGACTGGGCAAGAGCCGCCAAAAGTTTTTATATCTGCCGGAGGAGCATAACGACTTCATTTTTGCAATTGTCTGCGAGGAACTGGGACTGATTGGCGCTGCCATTATCATGCTGCTGTTCGCGGCGCTCATTCTGCGGGGGTATTGGATTGCCCTCCATGCCCGCGATAGATTTGGAAGCCTTCTGGTAGTGGGCATCACCACCTTAATTGGCCTTCAAACATTTTTAAACATCGGTGTGGTGACGGGACTGCTGCCCACAACGGGTATTTCCCTGCCATTCTTCAGCTATGGAGGAACCGCCCTGTCCATCCAGTTGGCAGAGATGGGAATTGTGCTGTCCGTATCAAGACAGATGAAACCGACAAAGGCCGGGTGATCCCGGCCTTTGCAGCCATTTTTGAATCAGCGAGGAAGCGGAGTTATGAAAGAGAGCAAACTGCACCGCGTGCTGTTTACCTGCGGCGGAACGGCGGGGCATGTGAATCCGGCCTTGGCGCTGGCAGGTTTAATACATGAAAAGGCTCCCGATACGGAATTCCTCTTTGTAGGAGCGGAACGGGGACTGGAAAAAAATCTGATTCCAAAAGCGGGATACCCATTCCGTACGGTCCACATCTCCAGCTTTCACCGTTCCTTCAAGCCAAAGGAGATTCAGCATAATCTGGTCTCCATCAAAAATCTGATGAAGGCGCCCGGTGAAGCACGTGCGATTTTACAGGAGTTCCGTCCGGATGTGGTGATTGGCACGGGCGGCTATGCCAGCTTTCCAATGGTGAAGGCGGCTGCCAAGGCGGGTATTCCCACGGCAATTCATGAATCCAATATGGTGCCGGGACTCACCACAGAGATGCTGGAGCCTTTTGCAGACCGCATTATGGTTGGATTTGAGGCGTGCCGCCAGCACTACAAGCACCCAGAGAAAGTGGTTGTTACCGGCACACCGGTACGGGGCGGCTTCCTGCGGCTGACTAAGGCGGAGGCTAAGCGGCAGGTGGGCGTGGACGATGGAAAACCCTTGGTGGTTTCCTTTTGGGGATCGCTGGGGGCTTCCGGTATGAACCGGCAGATGGCGGACTTCTTAGTGCTGGAGGCGGCAAAGGAGCCCTTTCACCATATTCATGGCGCGGGGGCAGCCGGATACCCAGTGATGCTGCAGATGCTGCAGGAAAAGAAAATGGATGTGAACATGCATCCAGCGATCCAATTGCGGGAGTATATTTATGATATGGCCCCTGTCATGCGGGCCGCAGATCTGGTAATATGCCGGGCAGGTGCATCAACCATCAGCGAGCTGACGGTGCTGGGTGTCCCGGCGCTGATTGTACCGTCCCCGTATGTGACCAACAACCATCAGGAAAAAAATGCACGGGTGTTGGAGAATGCCGGTGCCGCTGATGTGCTTTTGGAGAAGGAGGCTACCGGTCAGATCCTATTTCAAAAGGCGTGCAGAATTCTACATGATGCGCCGCGCATGGCTTCTATGGAAAAAGCTATGGCATCCATGGGAATCCGGGACGCAACGGAACGGATTTACCAGACCGTGCTGGAAATTACACAGTAACCATCGTTTCCCTGTGCCCATAGGATGGACTGTTGAACCATCTTAGGTTACGGAGGGGAACGTGTATGAGCCAGCTTTTGGTGAGAGGCGGCGGCTGTCTGCGGGGTTCGGTGACGGTCCAGGGGGCGAAAAACAGCGTACTGCCGATTTTGGCAGCAACGCTGCTGGCACGAGGCCAAGTGGTGCTGGAGGGCTGCCCGCATCTGCGGGATGTAGATGCTTCTATCCGGATTCTGCGGTATCTGGGCTGCGAGGCGCAGTGGGAGGGAAGCACCCTGATTGTCGATACGGCTGCCTTGAAGCGCTGCGAAATTTCTGATATACTAATGCGGGAAATGAGATCCTCTGCCATTTTTCTGGGAGCAATTTTAGCCAGATGCGGCAGGGCGGATCTTAGCTATCCGGGCGGCTGTGAGCTGGGACCACGCCCCATTGACCTGCATCTCTCCGGCCTGCGGGATTTGGGGGCGGAGATCACAGATGAGGGCGGCGTTCTCCACTGCAGAGCGGCGGAGCTCCGGGGACGGGAAATTCTGCTGAGCCTGCCCTCCGTAGGGGCGACGGAAAACCTGATGCTGGCTGCCTGCGGGGCGTCAGAGACTACCGTGATTTCCAACGCTGCGCGGGAACCGGAAATTGTGGATCTCCAGAACTTCCTAAACGCCTGCGGCGCAAAGGTTTCCGGAGCAGGCAGTTCTGCCATTACGGTAGAGGGCGGGCAATCGCTTCACGGATGCGTCTATGGCTGTATGCCGGATCGGATTGTAGCGGCAACCTACCTCTGCGCAGCGGCCTCGGCTGGCGGAGAAATCTTTCTCAGAGGGGCTGAGGAGCGGCATCTGGCCCCGGTTACCGCTGTACTGCGGGAGGCAGGCTGTACGATTGTCTCTGACAGTTCCGGTATTCTCTGCGCCAGCCGGAAGCGGCTGCGGGCAGTGAGAACGGTAAGAACGGCACCCTATCCGGGTTTTCCAACAGATGCCCAGGCAATTTTAATGGCGGCCTTGCTGCGCAGCCGGGGCGCAACTGTATTCGAAGAAAATATTTTTGAAAATCGTTACCGGCATGTGGACGAACTGGTCCGTATGGGGGCAGAAATTCAGGTGTCCGGCCGTGTGGCAGTGGTCACCGGTGTAGAGACGCTTCACGGCGCACCGGTGCGGTGTACGGATTTGAGAGGTGGGGCGGCATTGTGCGTGGCCGCCCTGGCGGCAGAGGGCGATACCCATATCTCAGAAATCGGTCACATTGACCGGGGATATCAGGATATTGCCAGGGATCTGCAGGCGTTGGGCGCCGATATCGCCAGGGTGGAGAGTCCCGAGAATTCGAACCCTGACAGGCGCCAGAGATAGAAATTCGGCAGACAGAAATCAAAACTTAGGAGAAAACGAATGGCCAGACGCAGACATTCCAACCGGCGGCGAAGAGGGGGAAGCATGGGCTTCCTCTATAAGCTGCTGTCTATGTTGGTGATCTGTACAGCGGTAATCCTGGCCCTGACACTGTTTTTCCGGGTGGATGTCATCGTCGTTACCGGGACAGAGCAATACACGGAGGAACAGGTAACAGAGGCCACCGGCGTGGAGCGGGGAGACAATTTGATTTTGCTGAACAAGTACGACGTGCAAAATCGCATCCGGGAACAGCTGCCCTATATTGAGTGGATTCGTATCAACCGTAAACTGCCAGACACGCTGCTGGTGGAGGTGGTGCAGGAGTGCAGGCAGCCGCTGGCAATTGTGCAGGACGGCAGCGCCTGGATCATGAGTCCCAGCGGAAAGATTGTGGATCAGAAGGAGATCCCTGCGGCACAGCAGTACCCGGTGATTGATGGCTGCCAGCTTCTGGCACCGTCAGTTGGAACACCGATGGCATTGGCCACAGAGTATGCAACCCAGCAAAGCAGCTTGCTGGAGTTGCTGTCGGCATTGGAGGAATCCGAAATGCTGGATCAAGTAGATGCCATTCATTTAGAAGATCTGTCGGTGCTCACGATGGAGTATGCCGGACGTTTTCGTGTAGAGATGCCCTATGGGGCTGACTACGCCTACAAACTCCGGGCGCTTGAGGTCGTGATCGGAAAACTGGAGACCAACCAGACCGGTACGATTCAACTGGTCCGGGATGACGGGCGTATTAATTTTATCGAAGATTGACGAAAAGGGAGAGGCAGACTGCTGCCTCTTCTTTTCAGTATAAAAAAGTGTGGGAAAAGGCAACGGAACTCTTGACCGGGCGTGGAAAGTGTCATACAATAAACTAAATACATAAAACCACTGTATCTTGCGAAATCCAGGGGAGATTTTCCCCTTTCCCACAAATGATAGTAGGAGGCACCAACATGGCATTTGGTTTGGAAACCGGTCCCGAGACCGTGGTCAATATTAAGGTCATCGGCGTCGGCGGCGGTGGCAACAATGTGGTAAACCGCATGGTTCGTTCCGGCGCCAAGGGCGTGGAGTTTGTGGCTGTCAACACGGACAAGCAGGCGCTGAATACCTCCAGCGCGACCTATAAAATTCAGATCGGCGAAAAACTGACCCATGGCCAGGGTGCCGGTGCAGATCCGGAAGTTGGCCGCAAAGCTGCCGAGGAGAGCCGCAACCAGATTGCCAAGGCGCTGGAGAATACGGATATGGTATTCATCACTGCCGGTATGGGCGGCGGAACAGGCACCGGCGGTGCGCCCATTGTGGCGGAGATTGCCAAGGAGATGGATATTCTGACGGTGGCTGTAGTGACAAAGCCGTTTGGCTTTGAGGGACCCCGCCGGATGCGGGCGGCCGAGTCGGGAATTGCCGAGCTTCAGGATAAGGTGGATTCCCTGGTGATTATTCCCAATGAGCGATTGAAGCACGCTACGGATCAAAAGATCACCTTTGCAAATGCTTTTGAAATTGCCGATGATGTGCTGCGCCAGGCAGTGCAGTCCATTTCCGACCTCATCAAGGATACCGGTTTCATCAATCTGGACTTTGCGGATGTCACTGCCATTATGAAAAACGCCGGTATGGCTCATATGGGCGTCGGCCGGGCGGCTGGCAAAGGCAAGGCCGAGGAGGCTGCCAAGATGGCAATTTCCAGTCCCCTGCTGGAGACTTCTATCGAGGGGGCAAAGGGCGTCTTGATCAATATTACCGGATCCATGGACATCGGGCTGGAAGAAGTGGAGCAGGCGGCCTCTCTGGTGCAGCAGGCTGTCCATCCAGATGCGCTTACCATTTTTGGCGCTACCTTCGACGAGACGCTGGATGACGAAATCCGGGTCACCGTAATTGCCACCGGATTTGATAAGGCACCAGCACAGCTGCCAAAGATGCCGAATGTACAGACCGGTACGTCCGCCGGCATGGTTTCCGATGTATCTGGGGAGGCAGATCCCCAGCAGCACGCCGCCGTAAAGGCACCGCAGCCCTTGGCACCGGAGCCGGAGCCGGAGGATGAGGATCCTTTTGATGATATTTTTAAAATTTTTAACAAACGAGATTGATTAAAAAATGGAAACCCCCACAGGTTTTTACCTGCGGGGGTTTTTCAATTCCCTGCTTTGACCGATTGACAATCTTTGCTATGGAGGGACTTCCGCTTTTTGCAAGGCGTGATTTACTTTCTTCCGCAGAAGATAGCGTTGCCGACAAATTTTGTGTTTGCCGGCTGTACGTCAGAAAGGGGTGATTGCATGTATGAATACGTTCAAAAGGCAAAAAACGGGCTGCGGGGCGGCGCAGCGCTGCTTTTGGCACTTTTTTTGTGTGCCGCGGTACCGGCACAGGCCGCCGGAGAAACCATGATTGCCGAAACGGACCACTCTGCTTCCGCCCGGATGCTGGTACCAGTGGGACACACCGTTGGCATCAAATTGTTTGCAAGAGGTGTGCTGGTGGTGAAGCTGTCAGACGGCGGTACACCTGCACAAGAATGCGGTTTGCAAAAGGGAGATGTAATTGTGAAATGCGGAGGTGTTTCTGTGACCTCCACAGAGCAATTCCAATCCCTTTTGCAAAAAAACGGCAAGGAGGAAACGGATTTACAGGTACGGCGGGAGGGAAAAAACATGACACTCTGTGTTTCTCCCGAACAGAATGAAATGGGGACGTATAGCATTGGTGCCTGGATTCGGGACAGCATGGCCGGCATTGGCACCATGACCTTTTACGACCCGGAAAGCGGTGCCTTTGGCGCATTGGGGCACGGGATTACGGATGCGGATACTGCGCTGCTGATGCCATTCTCCGCTGGCTCGATTCTGCCCTCCACAGTAAAAGCGGTGAAAAAGGGAACTGTAGGCGAGGCCGGAGAGCTGCGGGGAGATTTTGATCTAAGCGGGGACATCGGCGAGCTGTATGCAAACACCAACAGCGGTATTTTTGGTACAGTGGCCGCCAGCGAGCTGGTGGAGCAGATGGGAGATGCCATCCCTGTGGCGGATTCCGACCAAGTTCACCCGGGAGATGCCACGATTCTGTCCAATGTGCAGGGAGATGCAGTAAAAGAATATCAGATTGAAATTTTAAAAGTAGTCGATCATGCTGCGGATGGCAGGGATTTGGTGATTTCCGTCACGGATCCGGAGCTGCTCGCCCTGACTGGCGGCATTGTGCAAGGAATGTCCGGAAGCCCCATTTTGCAGGATGGGACGTTTGTTGGCGCCGTGACACACGTATTGCTGAATGATCCAACCAAAGGTTATGGAATTTTCCTAGAAAATATGCTGGAAGACAGCAGCGCTGCGGCATAATACAAGCTTGCCGGCGTCCAGAAGTGGACGCCGGCAAATTTTTAAGATAGTTGAAGCAATTTTGCATTCAGCTTTTTGTAAATCCGCTCCTGAAACCAAGGTTCTGAAGAGGCGGCAACCGCATCATCCAGGAGAAACCAGCCTACGCGGCTGTTTTCATCTATCTTGCAGCGGACAGGTGCCGTTGGATCTGCCTCCAACAAATATGTGAGGTTTAGATGCAGGTGGGAGGAAACATAGCTGCCATGCTTTTCATGGCCGTCCACAGTCAAAATTTCCAAAGAAAAAATTTCACGTGTTATCGGCTTTACGAAAGAGAGGCCGCTTTCCTCCCTCACTTCCCGCATAGCCACGGACAGCAAATCCTTCTCCCCATCCGCGTGGCCGCCCAGCCACGCCCAGGAATGGTATAGGTTGTGATAAGCCATAAGCACTTTCGTATGGCTGGCATCCGTCACCCAAGCGGAGGCTGTCAGGTGGGCAGAGGCATTCTCCCGGGTATACAGCGGCTCACCATTGAGCAGCCGCCGCAGAATCTCCTCCCGATCCCGCGCTTCCTGCTCATTCCAAGGCTGATATCGATGTAAGGATTCCAAAATATCCATCCTGCACCGCCTTTCTCTTATCATAATAAGTTTATTACAATTGGAAGTAGAAGGAAATAAAAAAGTTTCGGGAACCCCTTGAAGCAGAAGGAATTCAGGCAAGTCACGAAAAAAGAGTCGAATGATTCTTGGAATTTATTTACAGTTTTGTGTTGCAAAACATGTCCGTTTATGCTAATTTATAGAAAACGTGATTTGAAGCTTCATGAATCCGTCGTAAAGGGGAACTGGGATTCTGACCGCGCGGGAAAGATCCTGGATACCGGGAAATCCATTTCAGCATATTTCAAAAATCTGGAAAAGGACAAGGAAAACATGGATGTCAGAAGAACTGTATTGCTGGTAGATGCAAATGAAGAATTCCGCATGCTGTTGCGGGAGGAGATAGATCAGACAGGGGAATTCATGGTAGTGGGTTCCGCGGGAGATGGAACGGAAGCTTTGCAGTTGGTCGAGCAAAAGAAACCCGATTTGATTCTGATGGACGTGATCTTGCCGGGGCTGGACGGTTTCGGTGTGATGAAAAAACTGAAGATGATAGGGGAGCGGACGCCAAAAGTAATTTGCCTCTCTGCCTTTTGCAGCGACCGGGCTGTGGCGGAGGCAATGGAATTAGGAGCTGCCTATTTCCTCGGGAAGCCGTATGAAAAAGAGACGCTTCTGGATCGAATGCGGGCGGCCTTTGGACAACCGGCAGCGGCAGCCGAACAACATCCGGCCGAATTGAAAAATCTGGTGACGTCTATCATTCATGAGATTGGTGTCCCGGCGCATATCAAGGGATATCAGTACCTGCGAGAGGCAATTATGATTGCAGTGGATGACATGGATGTGATCAACGCAGTGACAAAAGTACTTTATCCTGAGGTAGCAAAGCGGTTCAATACCACGCCTTCTCGAGTGGAACGTGCAATTCGCCATGCCATTGAAGTGGCCTGGGATCGGGGCGATTTGGAAACGCTCCAAAAATTTTTCGGTTACACCGTTTCCAATGCGAAGGGGAAACCCACCAACAGCGAGTTTATCGCCATGATTGCAGACCGTCTGGTACTGGAACAGCGGGGACAGAAGACTGCTCATGCTTGATGCCCTGTTCTACAAGGGCTGTAAGAATGGACGAAAGTGAAGCCATAGCAAAATTTTATCGAAGTTCGCATGAAAGGTCAAGCTTAAGCTGGTAAATCTTTTGATGACAGCAATAAACACTCTCGATTGATTGGATTGAAAAATTCAGTGAATCGAGAGTGCTTTTGTAAAAATGGAAAATAGGGGCGTATGCTCAATAAACGCTTATATCAGGGTATATGAGCACAATTCAATGAATATAGGCTGTTGAACACTGCTGCGGGCGCACTGCGGTTGGTATTATTCTTGGATGCTGCTGGATATTTTGGCTGGGGAAGGCGTTGCCCTCCAGTTTGATATGCAAAGGTGATGCTGTTCCGCCCAATAGCACCTGCAACAAGCTGGATAAAAAAGGAGCTGTCCCAGTTGACCTTGTGGGATTTTGCCAAATATCGGGGGTTTTGCTTGCCTTTTTGATTCAGTTATGGTATTCTGTTCTGGAAAATAAAAAGGAGATCAGAAACAATGACCTATTCATTTCGCCCAAAGGGTGTTTGCTCACAAATGATGCAGGTGGAAGTGGATGACGAGGGCGTAATCCAGAACCTGGAGGTTTTAGGAGGCTGCAGCGGAAACCTTCAGGGAATTTCCAAGCTGGTGCAGGGAATGCCTGCCTCAGAGGCCATCCACCGGCTGAAGGGGATCCGCTGCGGATTTAAAAATACGTCCTGCCCGGATCAGCTGGCCAAAGGCCTGGAAGCGGTTTTGCAAAAAACAGGAGATGGACAAAAAGAAGGCCGCGCGTGAAAAACGCGTGCCTTTTTTTATCATGCAGGATGAGGAGCCGGGCTTGCGTACGGGTCATATCTCGACTTTTTAGAGTTGCCCCCTGCCTCGTACATGGCAGGGAAGGCGACAGGACTGTGGACAAAAGATGGAAAAAATGATATAATAAAACGATATGAACATCAATCGAATCGTTGACAGAAACATGAAGAAAGCGCGGTTAGCCTTATGAAAATCGTATTGGTTATCGACCAGTTTGACGACGCCAATAACGGCACGACCATCAGTGCACGCCGTTTTGCAATGGCCCTGAAGGAGCATGGCAATGAGGTGCGGGTGATTGCCACTGGCAAGCCGGCAGATTACAAATATGCAGTCCGGCAGATGAAATTTTTTCCCATTGTGGAACACCTGATTACCAGCCAAGGGATGCGGCTGGCTATTCCAAACCGTCATGTGTTTGAAAAGGCGGCGGCATGGGCGGATGTCGTACATTTCATGATGCCCTCTCCGCTGGGGGTCATGGGGCTGCGGCATGTGGAAAAGCTTGGAATTCCACATACGGCAGCATTCCACTGCCAACCGGAGAATATCACGTTTACGCTCCACATGGGAAATAACAAACGGGTGAATGACTTTGTGTACAACCGCTTCCGGGACAGCTTTTTTAACCGCTTTACCCACATTCACTGCCCAAGCAACATGATTGCAGAACAGTTGCGTCAGCATGGGTATACCGCCAAGCTTCATGTAATCTCCAATGGTATCAGTCCGCAGTATATCTATGGAAAACGCCCGAAAGAAGACTGGATGCAGGGAATGTTCAACGTATTGATGGTTGGACGGTATGCCGGGGAAAAACGCCAGGACGTACTGATTGAGGCAGCCTCCAAATGCCGCCATGCCAAGGAGATCCAAGTGATTCTGGCCGGCAAGGGACCACTGGAAAAGAAATACCGCCATCTGGCGGAGAAGGAACTTCCGAATCCTGTTGTGATGGGCTTTTATGAGCCATCCCGTCTGATTGAGATTCTACATATGTGTGACTTATACGTGCACACTTCAGATGCGGAAATAGAAGCGATGAGCTGCATGGAGGCCTTTGCCTGTGGCCTTGTACCGGTGATTGCTAATTCTCCCCGGTCTGCCACACCGCAGTTTGCGCTGGACGATCGGAGTCTGTTTCCGGCGGGAGATGCTGCGGCCTTGGCAGAGCAAATCGACTGGTGGATAGAACATCCGGCCGAACGGGAAAAGATGGAGCACCGCTATGCCGAACATGCCAAGCAGTATACCCTGGAGCGGTCCATTGAACTGGCGGAAGGAATGTTCCAAGAGGCTATTGATGAACAAAAACAGGTATAAAATTAGAAGACGCGGCAGCCGCACCGGCTGCCGCGTCTTTGCATAGACTGGTATGAGTGTTCCAGCCGGAACTCATCGTTTCCATGAACATATCTCCAGCAGATTTCCGGGAGGTGGAGCTGCCGGAAGCGGGACACACAAAAATTGAAAGCAAAGTAAAAAGAATGTTGTTTCATACAAAAGAATCCCGCCAAAACACAGCAAAGCGGGCTTGGTAGGAAGAATGGGGGCAAGAGAAGGTGAGACGTTTCCAGCAGAAGTGGGGAGCGGGTCAGAATGGATGTTGCCCCGACGATGATGCCCCGACGAAGGAGTGAGAAGACAATGGCATATTCTGATCGGGAATTGTTGGCGCGGCTGATTCAATGTGAGGCGGGCGGAGAGGGCGAAACTGGTATGAAAGCAGTGGCTGGTGTGGTGATGAATCGGGTTCATGCCACCGGCGGTGAGTATGCCCGGGTTGGCCAAGGCAGCATCCGAAAGATTATTATGCAGCCCGGACAGTTTGTCTGCGCCAGCGAGACAGAGGGAGGTGCCTATAATCCCCAGAATATTTACAATATGCGGCCAGAGCAAATCCATTACGATATTGCGGACTGGGCCATTGCGGGCAATCGCTTGCCGGATGTAGCGGAATCTCTGTGGTTTTATAACCCCTTTGGCCCAAAGTGCCGATCCAATTTTCCGTCTGACGTGGGTTACTGGCAGACACGGATCGGTGACCACTGCTTTTATAATCCAACCAGTGCCTATTATAAGACTTAAGAGGTGTTGAGCATGATGCGTTTTCAAAACAACAACGTGATTTCCCCGTCAGGCCGTCCAATGTCCATGGAGCAGGAGGCCTGGGAAGGGGAGATCAATAACGGGATGGGAGCCGGCGGAGAGGCGAGGACTCCCCGCTATCCTCAGCATATGGAATCCCCTGCGGTTTCAGGGGGCACACTGCCCATGGGACAGCAGGCCGGACGGCCCATAGAAAGCGGCAACCAACTGGATTTGCGGAATCGTTTGTCCGTGGAAGTGATTGACGCGCCTATCTCTGCAGAGGAGGCCCGTCTGGGATCGCTTAAAGCAATGCTTTCAAGAAATGTGGGAAACTACATCGTAGCCAGTTTCCTGGTGGGGACCCAGAATATGGTTTCTTGGGAGGGAGTCCTGTACGATGTGGGAAACGACTATCTGACCATTTACCAGGCCAGCCGGGACCGCTATATTGTCAGCGATTACTACTCCCTGAAATTTATAGAATTTTACGATACGGAGCGGCGGGAACTGTGCAATACGATTTTGCGGGAGAACGGTTGGAATCAGACGGGGTCCTGAAAACAACAAACAGGAGAGGCAGCAGCGTTGCCTCTCCTGTTTGGTTTTCTTATCTTCTGCGGCGCCCACGATAGCCGCTGCCGCTGCGCCTGGAGACGCTGCGGCCATATCGGTAACGTCTCCGGCCCAGAGTCAGCTTCCAAAGAATAAGTGCGACGATCAACACCACCATCACAAGGAAGAGGACCCGCACAACCGGCTTTGCAAAAAACAACTGCACGTCCCGCCAAAAAACAAGCATCCTGGAAGTTTCCACAGCATTTAGAGCCAGCAGATCCACCGTGGCGTACACGGTGTCGCCATAACTGAGTGTCAAGGTGCCGAGCACGTCGCCCTCAGCCACAGGGGCCTCCACTGGATCCTGCTTTAGTGTGACTGTCCGCTCCAAATCCGCTGCCGCCAGGTTTTTAGGGAGCAAAACCTCAATCTCCTGAGCAGGATGGACGGTGACGTGATCCACCTTGGACAGGGAAACCGCCACCTCCTTGATGATCTCATCGTTTTCCAGTACTGTTTGATAGGCAAAGTTGTCAAAGCCCCAATTGAAAAGGCGGGTGGTCTCTGAGAAACTCCGGACGTTGCCCACGCCGTTTTCCTCCACACGCTCCGCGCCCAAAACCACACTGATAAAATGAAGACTGCCGCGGGCAGCGGAGGACACTAGACAATGGCCTGCCTCGGAGGTGGAGCCGGTCTTGATCCCGTGTGCCTCCTTGTTGCGGTAGCCAATTACACGCCAAGAGGAGAGCAGGTAATTGGTGGTGTACAGATGTCGTTCCTCAGAGAGGTTCGTGGCGGGAATCACTACGTCAGCTGTATCACATATTGTCATAAATTCCGGATATTCCATGGCGGCTTTCGTAATCAGGTACATATCCCAAGCAGAGGTATAGTGCTGAGCGTCATGGAGACCGTTTGGGTTCGCAAAATGGGTGTTCTCACAGCCGAGTTTCTCTGCCTTTGCATTCATCGCGCCCACAAAGGCATCTACGGATCCGGAGATCGCTTCTGCCAAAATATCACAGGCCTCATTGGCGGAGACCACCAGCATGCAGTACAACAGGTTTTCCACCGTCATGGTCTCACCGACTTTGATACCTGCGGAGCTGCCATCCGCGGACAAGCCCTCTAAGGCAGAAGCAGAGGCCGTAACCTCCTGCTCTAGAGACAGCTTTCCCTGGTCAATAGCCTCCAATGTCAGTAGAGCCGTCATGATTTTTGTAAGGCTTGCAGGATAGAGCTCCTGATGCTCGTTTTTTGCATAAACCACAGTGCCGGTATTGGCGTCCATCAAAAGAGCGGCCTTGGCCAGAATATTGGGATCCTCCAGCACGGTGGGCTCATCCGCTGCAGCCACAGGGACAGCAGATAAGCTGAACAGCAGTGTAAACAATAAAAAAACAGATAAAAAGCGCTTTGTTTTCATATCTATCTCCTGCAATTTATGATATAATACTTCAAACGATTTCAAACGCACTGTCGGTGATGCCGACATGGTTCGACAGATAAAAATAGTATATCAAAAAATATGCGGGAGTTCAACAGTGGGGAACAAAGTAAAAGCTTCCAAAACGGAAAAGATTCTATTGGGTATTACTGCGGTATTTCTCTGCGGACTGCTGACGCTGGCGTGGCAGGACCGCAGGTCTGCCGGCAGTGAGCCTGTGATGATGAGTGCTGAGACTCAGATCCCGGAAGAGGAGCTGATGCCGGATACCGCGCCGCTGAATCTCAATACAGCGTCAGAAAAGGATCTGGTGGCCTTGCCAGGCATCGGAGAAGAACTGGCCAGGCGCATTGTGGCATACCGGGCGGATAACGGACCCTTTGAAAGCGTAGAGGCGCTGATGAACGTAAAGGGAATCGGAGAGGGGAAACTGGCGGAGCTCGATGGCTGGATTACCGTGGACGGAGAGAATAAAAAATGAGAATTTTAGTAGTGGATGATGAAAAGCTTCTGGTAAAGGGCATGAAATTTAACCTCGAAAACGAGGGGTATGAGGTGGAGTGTGCCTATGATGGGGCAGCCGCCGTGGAACTGGCCAGAAATGGCCGGTTTGATCTGATCATTTTGGATGTGATGATGCCGGAGGTGGATGGACTGGAGGCATGCATGCGAATCCGGGAGTTTTCCAACGTGCCCATTATAATGCTGACGGCAAAAAGTGAGGATGCAGATAAACTGATGGGCTTTGAATGTGGCGCAGATGATTACCTGACAAAGCCATTCAACATTCTGGAGTTGAAGGCGCGGGTGCGGGCACTGCTGCGGAGGGCCGGTGTCCAGCGGAACAAGGGGGCGGTTCTGACGGTGGGAAACCTGTCCCTGAACACAGAGGAGCGCGTGGCGATTCGGGACGGAAAAACAGTGGATTTAACCGCCAAGGAATACGATCTCATTGAGTTGCTGATGCGGAATCCGCGCCGGGTGTACAGCAGAGAGAATCTGATGAACGTGGTTTGGGGGTATACCTATGCCGGGGATTACCGCACGGTGGATGTGCATATCCGCCGGCTGCGGGAGAAGCTGGAAAAAAATCCGGCGGAGCCGGAATATATCCTGACCAAGTGGGGAGTGGGGTACTATTTCAAGGGATAAACGAGCTGCATGGAATAGCTTACAGTTTAAATTTGGCCTTAGCTACATCCTTGTCATTGCGGCCGTGCTGCTTCTGCTGAATACGTATCCGCTGCTGGTGTCGGAGGATCTGGTATTCCGGGCCAAGGAGACAACGCTTCCAAACAGTGTCTCGGTAATGGTCTATTCTCTGTCCGGGCTGGAACGGTTGGATGAAGAGAACGTAGCGGCGGCTATGGCGGTGGTAGAGGAGACGGGACTCTCCCGCATCTTGGTGACGGACAGCGCGGGAAAAGTCCTGTATGATACCAGGGAAACAGGAAGCGCTGTGGGGGAATATGCGGTTTACACCGAAATTGTACAAGCTCTGCTTGGCAACGATGTCTTTACCTGCCGCTATCAAAATAGGGCATTTCGCAGTCGGGCCTCCTCGCCGGTGCTGTATCAAAACCAGATCATCGGCGCCGTATATGCCTATGAATATGACACGGAGCAGGCGGCACTGCTGGAGGGTCTGCAGGGCAACCTGATGCGCCTGTCAATCTTTATCGGTGTGGTGGTATTAGGGCTGAGTGTGCTGCTGTCCCGGGCCCTGACAAGAAAAATTGGCCAGCTGCTGACTGCTATCCGTCAGGTGCGGGAGGGAGCTTACAGCCACCGGGCAAATATCCGTGGACGGGATGAGATTGCCCAGATTGGTCAAGAGTTCAACAGCCTGACCGATCGCCTTCAAACTACGGAAAATGCCAGGCGGCGCTTTGTGTCGGATGCTTCCCATGAGCTGAAAACACCCCTGGCAGCGATCCGCCTGCTGACAGATTCTATTTTGCAGACAGACAACATTGACCCGGCGACGACACGGGAGTTTGTGGCGGACATTGGACAGGAGGCGGAGCGCCTTTCCCGCATTACGGAGGATTTGCTGCGCTTGACCCGTTTGGACAGCGGCGTGCTGGAGACGCCGGTGGTGGTGGATGTCCTGCCGGTGCTGGAACAGGCGATGCGGATGATGAGCCTGGTGGCACAGGAGAAGAATGTGGACTTGACCTATGAAGCGGCGGGAAGCTGTACGGTGCTGGCGACAAAGGATGAGATTCACCAGGTGATTTACAATTTGGTGGATAATGCGGTAAAATACAGTGCCGCCGGCGGCAGCGTTCAAGTCTCCCTGCGCCGAAAGGAAGAACAGGTGGTCCTTTCTGTGGCAGACAACGGTTCCGGTATCCCGGAGGCTGACATCCCAAAGATTTTTGAGCGGTTTTACCGGGTGGACAAGGCTCGCTCCCGGGCGGCCGGCGGCACCGGATTGGGACTTTCCATTGTCCGGGATACCGTGCAGAAACGGGGCGGCAGTGTAGAGGCTGCCAACCGTTTGGCTGGCGGCGCGGTGTTCACTGTCCGCTGGCCTTGGAGATCGCAGGGAGGTGGGGGCGCGTGAGAAAATTGCTGACGGCTTTTCTGGCGGGCACCCTATTGCTGGCAACAGGCTGTGCTTATATGGCCGCAAACGACCGGGCGGAAAACACCTATGCGCTCTATTTTCAGGAGGCATATTTGAATACCGTGCCGGGGGGAGATGCGCTCCGGGCAGAGGAGGTTCGCATTGAGAACGACGGGATTATTGAAACGCAGCAGTTGGCAGAGGCTCTGGTGACAAAGCTGCTTGCAGGTCCACTGGACGAAACTACACTGAAAAGCACTATCCCAGCAGGGACAACACTGCTCTCTGTTACGGTGGAAGGCGACCGGGCCACCGTGGATTTGTCGGCGCCCTACAGTACGCTCTCTGGTGTGGCGCTGACAATGGCAGATTATGCCATTACGCTGACGCTAACGCAGCTCCAGACAATTTCCAGCGTCAGCATTACCGTTCGGGGGCAGGAGCTGGCCTACCGGGACAAACAGGTTTTCACGGCCAGAGATGTATTGCTCTCCAGTACAGAGGATGTGGTCGGCACAGTAACGGCCACCCTGTACTTCCTGAACGAGAGCGGCGGCCTGACGCCAGAGGAACAGACGCTGGAACTGTACGAGGGCGATACCCAGGTCGGGGCAGTGGTGAAAGCGCTGGAAAGAGGACCGGAGATCCGTGGACTGTCCTCGGCCTTGCCGGATGGATTTCAGGCAAAGTCTGTCTGGCTGGAGGAGGATATCTGTTATGTCAATTTTTCTTCCGCAGCTTTGCAAGTGGTGGAAGAACCGGCTGCTCTGCAGTTGGCAGTCCGTGTGCTGGAGCGCTCCATCCAGTCTTTAGACTCCGTGGCGGAGGTCCGCTTCCTGGTAGACGGGGAACTTGCCGCACACTTTGGGACGTTTCCTCTGCGGGGAGCTGCCGGTGAATAATTATATGGACAGGGCACCCCAAATGGGGTGCCCTGCTGCGCGGTTATGTGCCGAAAAAAAGCCGGACGGCAAAGGCTGAGGCGATGAAACCCGTCAGATCTGCAGTGATGGCAGCAGGAACCGTGTGGCGGGTTTTGACAATGCCGGCGGATCCAAAGTAGACGGCAATGGTGTAAAAGGTGGTCTCCGTGCTGCCCAGCATGACTGCGGCCACTCGGCCAATGTAGCTGTCGGGGCCATAGGTGGCCATCAAATCTGTGCCGACTGCCAAGGCGCCGCTGCCGGAAACCGGACGAACCAGCATCAGCGGCGTAGTTTCCGGAGGAACGCCCAAAAAGTCCAGTATCGGTGCGAATAAGCTGGAAAACCAGTCCATAGCCCCAGAAGCACGAAACATCGCCACAGCCGTAAGAAGGCCTACCAGCGCCGGAATGATGCGCAGAAGAACGGTCAAGCCCTCCTCTGCACCGTGTGTCAGGGCGGCATATACGTCCACCTTTCGCCCCAGACCACAGACAGCAACAGCTGCCAGCAATACCGGGATAACCAGTGAGCTGAGATTCACTTCTGCCGCCTCCCCACTCTGGCCAGCAACTTGGCCATGAAAATACCGGCAGCCACAGACAGCACAGAGGAGAGCCACACTGCGGGAAGAATGTCAAAGGGGGACTGAGAACCGCTGGCCGCCCGTACAGAGGCAATGGTGGCGGGGATCAGCTGAATGGAGGCGGTGTTCAACACCACAAGAAGACACAACTCATCACTGGCCACGCCGCCGCAGCCGCGGGCCATCCGGCGGGCAGCACGAATTCCAAGCGGGGTTGCCGCATTGCCAAGGCCGAGAAGATTGGCAGAAACATTGGCGGAGACTGTTGCCAGCGTTTCGCTGTCCCTGCTGGCTTCCGGCAGCAGGTGGCGCAAAAGGGGGCGGAATGCTTTGGCCAGTCGGTCAGAAAGGCCGCAGGCATTCATGACTTCCATAACTCCGGTCCAAAGGCACAGGACACCGGCCATGGAAATGCTCAGTTCAATTGCAGAACCTGCACCTTCCAAAGCGGCGTTGGCCACGGCATCCAGATTACCGGTAGCCAGTCCGAAAACCAGTGAGAGAAGGACCATACCAGTCCAAACCCACGTCATTGCCATGAGATTCACTCCTTATAATATGTTGAAAATCCTTACTGCACCGCTTCAAAGCGGCACTGTATTTATGAAATTACTTTTAAACTTTTGGAATATCAATTGACAAATAATGACAGTTTGTGGTATTGTCATCTTCGCGCCAAGGACGAAATATGAGTTAAAAGGAGAACGATTGTGAAATCAACGGGCATTGTAAGAAAGGTTGACGAATTGGGCCGTATTGTGCTTCCCATTGAGATGCGCCGTACACTGGATATCGCAGAGAAGGATGCATTGGAAATCTATGTGGAAGGTTCGTCTGTCATTCTGAAAAAATATAAACCCAGCTGTATTTTTTGCGACAGCACCAAAGACATTGAGACATTCAAAGGGAAAAATGTCTGCCCCAAATGCTTAAAAGAGCTGAAAAGCCTGTAAATACGGAGTGTGACTATCGTAGAAGCAGCGTGTTTACAAGACAAAAAGAGCCTCGGAACCTGGGTTAACAGGCTCCGAGGCTCTTTTCGTTCGATTAAGGAGGGAGTGCGGCCTTAACGTTTGTGCTGACACTGCCGGACGAAATGGCCGATCCCAAAGCCGGCCAGCATTCCGCCGAGGGTAAGAATGGCGAAGAAGCAGATAAAAGCCGGTTGCTTCCCAATTGTAGTGCCCGGCGAACCTGCTGAGGAATCCGGTCGTGGCGGAATTATTTTTTGTGAGAACAAAGAGGAGAAGGACAAGTGCCGCCAGGGCAGCTGCGGCCACCCGCAGAGAGTGGCCTCCCTTCCTGAGAACGTATGCAATGGCGGTACCGCAAACCATTGGCATCAAGAACAGGGTCAGAAGGGCGGAAATTGCAGCGTCCGTCCACAGGGCAACCGTCGGGCTGCTGCAATTGTGGCAAGCACTGCTGCAAAAAAGGAAAGGCCGACTGCCAGGCTCTCCTTCAAAGTCCATCCATTCATGGCAAGGCCCCCCTATTTCTCCAATGCGGCGGCATACAGCTCGTTCTTGGAAAGCCCCGTGTGTTCTGCGACCTCTCTGACGGCGTCCTTCAGCCGCTGCCCCTGTTCCTTCAGCGCCAAAACCTGGGCCACGCCTTCTTCCAGCGTAACAGCGGCTTGGGCTTGTGGCACTGCACCCGCAACCACCAGCACATATTCTCCCTTGGGGGCATTTTCCTGATAATACAGCACGGCGTCTCCTAAGGTACAGCGCCGGGTTTCTTCGTGGATCTTGGTTAATTCCCGGCACAGGGCGATTTTTCGATCCGGACCAAAAGCGGCACAGAGGTCATTCAGTGTGGTACGCAGCTTGTGGGGGGCCTCATGAAAAATCATGGTGCGCTCTTCGCCTTTCAGCAATTCCAGGCGTTCCCGGCGGCTCTTTTTGTTGACGGTTAAAAAACCTTCAAAGGCAAAGCGCCCGGTGGCCAGGCCGGATACAGCCAGGGCATTGACCGCTGCACAGCAGCCCGGGATAGAGATAACGGTGATGCCGTTATCGGCACACAGCCGCACCAAATCCTCTCCGGGGTCGGAGACGGCCGGGGTACCGGCATCCGTTACCAAGGCGCAGGATTCTCCATCCAGCAGCCGGGCGAGAACCGCCTGCCCGGCGGAGACATGGTTGTGCTCGTGATAGCTGACCAGCGGTTTTTTGATGTCAAAATGGTTCAGCAGCTTGATAGAGACGCGGGTATCCTCAGCTGCGATGAAATCCACGGATTGCAGTGTTTCAACGGCGCGTGGGGAGAAGTCGCTCAAATTCCCAATAGGGGTGGCTACCAGGTATAAAATGCCGATCATGGCATGTCCTCCTGCGTTCGAAAATAGATGGCGTTCATTTCTGCTGTAGGCCTGCCGAGTTCGTTTTGCAGAATCAGAGGCGGATCAATGCGGAGTCCCGGCTTCCCGCCGCGGCGGCCCTCCAGCAAAAGAAGGGAAGGCGCGGCTTCTGCGGTTTTGCACACCATGCGTAGCCGCTTTGGCTCCATGGCGTGGGCCCGCATGGCGCACAGCAGATCTGTCAGCCGTTCCGGCTTATGGACCAGGCAAAAGCTGCCGCCCCAGCGGAGCAGCCAGGCGGCGGCTGTACAGAGATCCTCCAATGTACAGCTGATTTCTGAACGGGCGGTTTGCAAGGCTGCGCCCTCGGCCAGTCGACCTGTACCGACAGGGTAATAAGGCGGATTGCATACCACAAGATCAAAGCTGCCGGTGGGAAATAATCTGCGTGCATCCCGGAGATCCCCCTGACGGATAGATAGCCGATCTGCTAAGCCGTTAAATGCGGCCGTTTTTTCCGCCAGACGCACGGCGTCAGGGAGAATTTCTACCCCGGTGACGGCTAATTTGGGCTGCCGCTGAACAAGCAAAAGCCCCAGAAGCCCCGTGCCGCTGCCCAGATCGCAGACGCGGCAGCCAGCTGTCAGGCATGGAAAAGCGGATAATAGGAACGTGTCCGTCCCTGGAGGAAAGAGCCTGTCATCATAAAAATAACGATATCCGTTTTCAAAGAGACAATCACTGCGCTCCATACCGTACTCCCTTCCTGCCTGATATCCCATTATAAAACAAAAGTAAAAGTCCCGCAAGCCACCGCTTGCGGGACTTTTATGTATTCCTGCGAATCAATTATTCAGCGGGAACGATGGCACCATTGGGGCAGGTGTCGCTGCAAGAACCGCAGTCCAGGCAGGCAGAAGCGTCGATCACATAGGAATCGTCGCCCTGGCTGATGGCACCGGCGGGGCAGGCGTCTGCGCAGGAGCCGCAGCTCACGCACGCAGAGGTAATCTTGTAAGCCATGGGAAGCACCTCCATAAGAATTTGTATTGTCATTCTACCACACATCCATAAAAAAGCAAGTACAATGTGAAAGCAATAACAAAAATTTCATGAAAAATCAGGGGAAATGATAAACCGGAGCCTTACCAAATTCAGCGTTCATAATTTGTTTTCAAAATAGTCAGAGAAAGTCAAGAATAAGTGCTTGACAAATGAGAGAGCTGTGCTATACTAACAAGCAGAACAAAGATTAAAGAAAGTCAAAGTCAAATGACTTTTAAGGGAGGACTGAGTGCCAAGTGGGTATTTCAGATTTGATTGCAAGCTTTCTTCAGGAGAGCTTGGAGACATCGGAGGATGGCGTCCTGGAGGTTCAGCGCAGCGATTTGGCACAGCGCTTTAATTGTGTGCCCAGCCAAATCAATTATGTAATGTCCACCCGATTTTCACCGGAGCACGGCTACATTGTGGAGAGCCGCCGGGGCGGCAACGGATACATCCGCATCACCCGGGTACAGGTAGATCGGCAAACGCTGATGATGCATGTGATGAATTCCTTGGGGGATCAGGTAGATCTTCCGTCAGCCAGAGCAATTCTCTCCAACTTGGTGCAAGCGGGTGCGCTGGAGGAACATACGGGCCGGGCACTGCTGGCTGCAGTGGGAGACAGGGCCCTGGGGGCTGTGCCGCGAGAGATTCGGGATACGGTTCGGGCAGACATTATGAAGCAGGTGCTGATTTTGCAAGTATGAGAACTGGATTTGCTCCAGAGGAGCATGGCTGCCGATGAACACCGCCAAAGGCGGCGGAGGACAACTTTTTCCGCGTACAAAAAGGAACCGGGCACTTACGGAAAGCGCGCGGGAACTTGCACGGCGGAGAATGGCGGAAGTTTGTTTTGTAAATTATATGCAGTATATAGGAGGAATCGATTATGAAATGCGAGAATTGCGGCAAGAATGAAGTTACGTTTGTATACCAGAGCAACATCAACGGCCACGTGGAAGAGAAGCATCTTTGCAGTGAATGTGCGGAGAAGCTGGGATATTCCCAGAGGATTGCGGCCCATAACCAGCGGATGATGCAGAATTTCTTTGGCGGCGGCTTGTTTAGAGACGGCTTCTTGGATGACTTCTTCTCCCCCATCCCCAACCTGATGGGGCGGATGAACAGAATGCTGGAAGACCCCTTTGACGACTTTTTCAGCGATATGCCTGCTCTGGGGGCGGCCCCTGCTCAGCGGGAGGAGGCCACGGAGGAGAAAAAGAACGATTTGGTAGGGAAGGAAGAGCAAAGCCGCTTTGCTTATATGCGTAAGATGAACGCACTGAAAATGGAGATGAAGAGGGCGGTTCACGATGAGAACTTTGAGCGGGCCGCAGAACTCCGGGATCAGATCAAGGAGCTGGAGGCAGAGCATAAGGAGCAGAAGGAGAGTCAATAAAACTGCCTTTTCCAACAGAAAGGAAGGTAAAGAACCATGAATGAAAATAAGTTTACGCCCGGGGCAGAAGAAGCCCTGCGGCTTTCCCAAGAAGCAGCTGGGGATCTTGGCCACGGCTACGTGGGTACCGAGCATTTGCTGCTTGGCCTGATTCGGGAGGATGAGGGCCTTGCCCACACCGTCCTCACTGAGGCGGGGCTGACAGATGATATGATTGTGGAGATTATCAAGAAGAGCGTGGGAGCGGGCCTGCCCGGCAGCAACCCTGCCCAAGGGCTCACCCCCCGTGCCAAACGGGTGGTGGAGATCGCTGTGGAGGACGCCATGCGGGGCGGTTACCACTATGTCGGCACGGAGCATCTGCTGGCAGGGCTTTTGCGAGAGGGCAACAATATGGCTGTCCGGATTCTGCGCACTGCCGGTGTGGATGCAAGGCACCTGTACACGGCACTGATGCAGAAAATCAGTGAGACCCCGCGAAGCAGCGCACCGGAGAACAAGGCCGGAAGCGCTTCCAAGGAGGACGGCAGCAAGACCAAGACGCTGCGGGAATTTACCCGGGATCTGACGGCAGACGCCCGAGCCGGAAAACTGGATCCGGTCATCGGACGGGACGAGGAAATCCAGCGGGTCATTCAGATCCTGTCCCGTCGGACGAAGAACAACCCCTGCCTGATTGGCGAGCCTGGCGTGGGCAAAACCGCCATTGCAGAGGGACTGGCCCGGAAGATTGTCCTTGGCGACGTGCCGGACGAGTTGCTGGATAAGAAACTGCTGTCGTTGGATCTCTCCGGAATGGTAGCCGGTACCAAATACCGGGGCGAGTTTGAAGAGCGAATCAAAAAAGTTCTGGAAGAGGTCAAAAAGTCGGGCGATGTGATCCTGTTCATTGACGAGCTACACACGATTGTAGGCGCTGGTTCTGCGGAGGGGGCTGTGGATGCTGCCAATATCATCAAACCGGCCTTGGGCCGGGGAGAGATTCAGGTGATTGGCGCGACAACCCTGAACGAATACCGGAAGTATATTGAAAAGGACGCTGCACTGGAGCGCAGGTTCCAGCCGGTACAGGTGGGCGAGCCCAGTCAGGAGGCCTCTCTGGAGATTTTGAAGGGCCTGCGGGAGCGGTATGAAAAACACCATAAGCTCCAAATCACCGACGAGGCGCTGGAGGCGGCTGTGACGCTGTCCGCCCGATATATCAATGACCGGTTCCTGCCGGATAAGGCCATTGACCTGATGGACGAGGCAGCCAGCCGTGTCCGTCTGGAGACAGAGGAACTCTCTCCCGAACTGAAGAGCCTGGAGGAGAAGATCGCCGCTTTGGCAAAGGATAAGGAGGCGGCCATTTCCAAGCAGGACTATGAGACGGCCGCCCAGTTGCGGGATATCGAAAAGGATTATCAGGATCAGGTAGAGATGGAGCGGGAGAAGCGCCGGAAGAACAACGCACAGCACCGCCCGGTCACTGCAGAGGACATTGCAGCTGTGGTGTCTGGCTGGACTGGAATACCGGTGACCCGCCTGACAGAAGATGAGGGCCAGCGGCTGCTGCATATGGAAGAGAAGCTTCATGAGCGGGTTGTTGGTCAGGAGGAGGCCGTAAAAGCTGTGGCCCGGGCGATTCGCCGCGGCCGCGTGGGCTTGAAAGATCCGAAGCGGCCCATTGGCTCCTTCCTGTTCCTGGGCCCCACGGGCGTTGGAAAAACGGAGCTGTGCAAATCCCTTGCAGAGGCCATGTTCGGAGACGAGAACGCCATGATCCGCATTGATATGTCTGAGTATATGGAGCGGCACACAGTGTCTCGTTTGATCGGCTCACCTCCCGGCTATGTAGGTCACGACGAGGGCGGCCAGTTAACGGAAAAGGTCCGCAGAAAGCCGTATTCCGTGGTTTTGTTTGATGAGATTGAAAAGGCCCATGAGGATGTCTGGAACGTGCTGCTCCAGCTTCTTGATGACGGCCGAATCACCGACTCCCAGGGGCGTACTGTGGATTTCAAAAATACGGTGATTGTCATGACGAGCAACATCGGCGCCAAGGCGTTGACCGTTGCCAGCAGCAAGCTGGGCTTCTCTGCGGAGGAGGAGCGTAATGCGCCTGATGCGGAAAAGACCTTTGAACGTGCAAAGGAGACGGTTATGGCAGAACTGCGCCAGACTTTCCGGCCGGAGTTTTTGAACCGGATTGATGACATCATCGTATTCCGCGCCCTGACGGAGAGTAATATCCAGGAGGTTGCCCGCCGGATGCTGAAAACAGTTTCTGTCCGGATGGAGGCCATGGGCGTTTACTTGGATGCCAGCGACGAGGCTGTGGCTGAGCTGGCCAAGGAGGGCTTTGATCCAAAATACGGAGCACGGCCCCTGCGCCGGGCGATCCAGAACAAGGTGGAGGATGTCGTGGCGGAGCGGATGCTGGACGGCACGCTGAAGGCCGGCGACACCGCCAAGCTGACGGTGGAGGATGACCGCCTGTTGGTGACAAAGTAAACACAAGCAATCCCCGCCCCTTCCATAAAAGAGGCGGGGATTGCTTTCTGCGAGACGGAAAGGCTGCTTCCAAAAACCCGATATGGGAGGTGGAAGGAACCAAAAAGAATTGGGAGTTGGCCCGGCTTTCCCACATTTTTGTAAACTGTTTCCGCCACTCTGGGGACTGAGTTCCTGAGTAAGCGCAGATCTAAAATTTACAGATGTACGGGAAAACTTGATTTGTTCACATATTTCCTTTATGATAATACAATACTTTGTCTGAATGAAAAAGAGAGGAGCAGATGGCATGCCGTTCCAATTTAACTTCGGCGGCTTCAATTCCGGTGGATTTCAGGAGGGAGGCACCGGCGGCTTTACACCGCCGCCCAAGAAAGCGCATAAGCCCCGCAAGGCGATTGGCAACGCCTTTACGCGGACTTTGATTAACGTTGGCGTGACACTGCTGGTTGGCTTGGGATATTTTTATCTGGAGCTTCCGGCGTTGAACTTCCATGCCGAGGAATTCTACGTGTTCGTTTTTCTCCTGTGCGCGGTCTATTGTGTATGCGCGGTATTGACCTCCGGTTTTCAGGGAGATGGGGCCAAGGGATATTTTCACTTTGTGAAAAAACAATGCACGCTTCCATTTGTAGTGGTGATTGCCCTCATCGCGGCGATTGCCATCGGCGCGATTTCCTCTTGGGTCGTACTCCGGGCGGGCAGCTATAGTAAGCTGCTGCCTATTCAGAGCGGTGATTTCACGGCGGAGGTGGAGGAAATCAGCTATGACCAAATTCCCATGCTGGACGCTGATTCTGCCGCACGGCTGGGGAGCCGGAAGCTGGGTGAGCTTTCCGATATGGTATCCCAGTTTGAGATTTTGCCCACCTACACCCAGATCAACTATCAGGGCCGCCCGGTTCGGGTAACGTCCCTGGCCTATGGGGATCTCATTAAGTGGTTTACCAACCGCTCGGAAGGCCTGCCGGCCTATCTCGTCATCGACATGGTGACCCAGGAGGCGGAGGTGGTGCGCCTGGAGGATGGAATGAAATACACCACCGCCGAGCACTTCGGTCGGAACTTATACCGCCACCTGCGGTTTCATTACCCCACCATGATGTTTGACGATCCTGTGTTTGAAATCGATGAGGAGGGAACACCCTACTGGGTCTGCTCCCGGATCGTCAAAACCATCGGTCTCTTCGGCGGCACAGATATCAAGGGCGCGGTACTGGTAAACGCCGTCACCGGAGAGAGCATCTATTACGAGGAAGTTCCCAACTGGGTGGACCGGGTGTACTCCTATGACATTATTATGGAACAGTATGACTATTATGGTATGTACCATAACGGTTTTTTGAACTCCATGTTCGGCCAGAGGGATGTGACGCTGACCACAGAGGGTTGGAACTATATCGCCATCGACGATGACGTCTATATGTATACCGGTGTTACCTCAGTGACCTCAGATCAATCCAACATCGGCTTTATCCTGTCCAACCAACGGACAAAAGAGACGCATTTTTATACGATTGCCGGTGCTACGGAAACCTCTGCAATGGACTCGGCCCAGAGCCAGGTGCAGCAGATGCGGTACGAAGCCACCTTCCCACTGCTGCTGAACATTGCTGACCAGCCTACGTATTTCATGTCATTAAAAGGTGCGGACGGCCTGGTGAAGATGTATGCAATGGTGAATGTTCAGCGCTATAACATCGTGGAAACCGGCGGCACTGTGGCAGAGTGCGAGGCCAATTACCGTCAGTCTCTGGCCCATGAGGGGCTGATTGATACCGGTGAGGCCGAGGTAATTCCCGGCGACCAGGAGGAGACCAGCGGTATCGTTGCGGAGATCCGCAGTGCCGTTCTGGACGGCAACACCTTCTATTTCTTCCGCTTGGAGAACGCCGACACTTTCTATGCCGTCAGTGCGGCGGAAAATCCGCAGGCTGTGATTCTGAACGTGGGGGACAGCGTAGTGCTCACCTACCGTACGGGCGACAGCGGCAGCATTCTCACGGGGACTGGGATCAGCCGGTTCCCAAGACTGGAAGGCGACGACCAGCTTACGCTTACAGAGCGGGGGACTCCGTCGGAATCAGATCGCGAGACGGCTGCGAAAGAAGTGCCCGGTGCTCAATCAGCGGCCTGAGCAACTGAAAAATGATGATCAAAACAGCCCGGGGCACATTTGCCGCCGGGCCGTTTTACGAGGAGAGAAGTTGTCATGATAACCGTGCAGAAAACCATCTGTCCCTATGACTGCCCAACCGCCTGCGGCCTTATGGCTGAGACGGACGGAACACGAATCCTGCGCATCTGCGGCGACCAGGACCACCCGGCAAATCAAGGCATAATTTGTGAAAAAATGCGGGAGTATGAGGCATCTGTCCATTCGGCGGCGCGGCTTCTGACACCCATGCGCCGGACAGGAAAAAAGGGGGAGGGGAAATTTGAACCTATCTCCTGGGAGGCGGCTGTCGGGGAGATCACAGATCGGTGGAAAACGATTTTACAGGAAGATGGTGGAGATGCAATACTGCCTCTGTACTACTCCGGCGTAATGAGTGTGATCCAACGCAAGTGCGGCGATGCCTTTTTTGGACGCATGGGAGCCTGTACTTTGGTGAAGACACTTTGCTCCTCTGCCAAGAGCGCTGGCTATGCGGCGGTGATGGGGAAGACCGGATGCCTGGATCCCCGGGAGCTGACAGACAGCGACTTCCTCCTGATTTGGAGCAGCAACGTAAAGGCTACCCGCCTCCAGACCATGCCGATGGTACTGCAGGCCCGGCGGGACGGCAAGCGGGTGGTGCTGGTGGAGGCCTGTGCTGTGGATATGGCGCCTTACTGCGACGAGGTTTTGCTGATCCACCCGGGGACAGACGGGGCGCTGGCCTTGGCAATGATGCATGTTTTGGAGCGGGAGCACCTGGCGGACGAAGCATTTTTACGGAAATATGCCCATGGTTATGAGATGTTTCGTAAGACTCTTCCGGCGTATTCCCCTGCCTGGGCCGAAAAAATTACCAGGATTCCGGCGGCACAGATTGAAGCTCTGGCGAAGGAATATGCCGCGGCAAAGGCCCCGGCGATTTTGCTGGGAAGCGGATTCTCCCGCATGGGAAACGGCGGCATGACCACCAGACTGATTACCATCCTCTCCGCTTATACCGGCGCCTGGAGCAGGCCGGGCGGCGGCTTCTGTGGCTGCAATCCAACTGGGGGCGACTACATAGACGATACCTTGGTGACCCGGCCGGATTTCCGCCGGACACCGGGACGGAAGGTGAACATCAACTGTCTGGCCTCTGCACTCTGCGGTACACAGACAGAGCGACCGGTAAAGAGCCTGTACGTATATGGAAGCAACCCGGTAGGATCCGTCTGTAATCAGACAGGGCTTCTTCAGGGGCTTGTCCGGGAGGATCTGTTTACGGTTGTTCACGAGCGGTTCCTGACGGATACCGCCCGGTATGCGGACATTCTGCTGCCGGCCACCTTCTCGGTGGAGCAGACGGACTGTTATACTTCCTATGGCTACTGTACGCTGGCAACGGCAAAAAGGCTGATCGAGCCAGCGGGGGAGAGCAGGAGTAACTGGGATACCTTCCGCCTGTTGGCGCAGGCCATGGGCTATGAGGAGCCGTATTTCCGCCGCACGGAGGAAGAAGTGCTGCAGGAACTGCTGGCTCATCCTGCGCCGGGGCTGAAGGACATTTCTCCGGAACAGCGGGAGACGCTCCGACGGGGCGGCACAATCTCCCTTCCGTTTGCAGATCATCTCCGATTTCAAACACCAGCGGGAAAAATTATGATAGTCAACGAGGCGCTTCCGGATCCGGTGCCCCGATATATTCCGCCCTACGGCGGGGAATTTCCGCTGCATCTGGTGGCAGTTCCCAGCTGTTATACGCTGAACTCCATTTTTCTGGAACGGGACAGACTGGTGGAAAAGCGGGGGGCTGCAATACTGCTGCTGCACCCCCGGGATGCATCTGCCCGGGGGATTCGGGATGGAGACCGCGTGACGGCATTCAACGACTTGGCCGAGGTGCCCTTCCAGGCGCAGGTGACCGAACTTGTGGCAGCGGGCAGCGCTGCTGTACCAGGTATTTATACGGCTGCTGACGGAGGAACGCTGGTAAATGCCCTGCACCATGAGCGGCTGTCCGATATGGGGGCGGCCACTACGCTGAACGACAATACCATCGACGTGAGAAAAGCGGATTGATACGGCTGGTGGTGCGGAAAGGCTGTCCTGCGCGGCCGCTTTGCGCCATCCCCATCTCCGCGGTGAAAACGCCCCGACTGCCAAGCGCAATTTTGCGGGAAACAGCGGTTGACAATGGTTTTTCAGGCGGATATACTGAATTCCATTAGGAAAAAGGAGCGTGAAACCTATGGACTTGACATTGAACAGTGCCGTTTTGGGTGTGGAAATCACCGGCATCCGGCAGTTTACCTATCTGGTGCGGGATACGCCCGGTGCCTGTGCGCTGACCATCGGCGAACCGGATTTCAACACCCCGGATGTGGTGAAAGAGGCGGCAAAGGCCGCGCTGGATGCCAATGACACCCACTATCCCCCCGGAAACGGCTATCCCTATATGCTGGAGGCACTTTCCAAATTTGAGGCGGAGCGCCATGGCCTGCACTATGCGCCCGAGGAGATCATTCTTACCATCGGTGCCACTGAGGGACTATTCATTGGCATGTCCACCGTTTTGAACCCCGGCGACGAGATCATCATCCCCACGCCGGCATTCGGCCTGTATGAATCCATGGCCCGGCTGCTGCGGGGCGTTCCGGTGCCGCTGCCCACGGAACACAACCGTTTTCAGGTGGATCCGGAGGCGCTGAAGGCTGCGATTACACCAAAGACGAAGGCCATTGTGTTGACCTCGCCCAATAATCCAACTGGCTGCATTTATACGAAGGAGACGCTGGACTGGATTCATGAGGTTCTGAAGGACAAGCCCATTTTTGTGTTCTGCGACGATGTGTATCGGGAGTTGATTTACACAGAGGACTACCACAGCTTTGCGGAGTTCCAGGACATGCGGGATCGTATCATTGTCATCCAGAGCTTCTCCAAGCCCTATGCCATGACCGGCTGGCGGCTTGGATACTGCATGGCGGATGCCCCGATTCGGGACCGGATGCAGATTTTCCACCAGCACAGTGTGGTGTCCGCTCCCTCTTACGTCCAGCCCGCCTGCGTGGCGGCCCTGCAAAAGGACGTCAGCGACGTGCGGGACACCTTCCGCAAGCGCCGGGACTATGTCTATCCCCGCCTCCGGAGCATGGGTCTGGAGGTGCAGGAACCCGAGGGCGCCTTCTACATGTTCATCAACATCGCCAAGTACGGCATGGACTCTGAGACCTTCTGCAAAAAGATGCTGCAGGAGGGTAAGGTGGGTCTGATTCCCGGCATCTACTTTGGTACCGAGGGGTATGTGCGGCTTTCCTACTGCTATTCCGACGCCGACCTGAAAGAGGGCCTGGATCGGGTGGAAACGTTCATCAAGACACTGTGATTTCATAAAACAAGCGCTGTGCCACTGGCACAGCGCTTGTTTTATGAGAACTTCAACGCTTGAATCAGGCGGTGGGCCGGAAGGCAGCCCAACAGCCAGAACCTACAGAAGGAGCGTGGTCAGCCCAATCAGAATGGGCAGGAGAAAACCGCCTGCCCGCAAACATAATGGACGCCGCCTTATTACCCAAGCATTGCCAGCTTCTTCAAAAACGCAACGCCGCGCGGGAGTACCAGCTCGTCATCAAAGGAAAAGTCCGGCGCGTGAAGCTCCGACGTATCGCCAACACCCAAAAAGAAGAAGATACCGGGGACGTATTGCTGATAGAAGGAGAAATCCTCCGCCGCAAGAGCGGGGCTGTCCAAGAGCTGAGGGGCAGAATCTCCCAGCCGGGTACAGACAGTCTGATAGAGTTCCTCATGGTTCCAGACCGCCGGATACCCATCGCTCAAATGTACATCCACTCCACAGCCGGTCTCCGCTGCCAGAGCCTTGCCGATGTCCTTGAGCTGCTGGCGGCAGAAACGGAAGATATCCTCCCGGTAGGTTCGCAGGCTTCCCTCCAGCACCGTGCGGCCGCTGACGGCGTTGCGGACGGTGCCGGACACCATCTTGCCGAACCGCAGCACCCGGGGCTGGTCCAGCGGCAGGGCGTCCATCATGGTATAGGCGCGCTCGAGATAGGCGATGCCTGCCGTCAGAGCATCCCGGCCCTCCGCTGCCCGGGAGAGGTGAACGCTTTTGCCCTCCACCGTAATAGTGACCTCGTTGGACCGGGCCATCAGGGGGCCAGGACGGGAGGCAATGGTTCCGGCCTCCAGACCGGGCCACAGGTGCAATCCGAATATACGACGGGTACGGTACTGCTCCAGAATGCCGGATTCGCACAGCTGCCTGGCACCGCCGGTTGTTTCCTCGGCTGGCTGGAAGAGAAAGAGAACGTTTCGGGGCAGCTCCTGCAGGTGCCGGGAGACATACTCTGCCAGCGCCAGCGCCATAGCGGTATGGCCGTCATGGCCGCAGGCATGCATGCAGCCCGGATGTTCAGAGGCGTAGGGCAGGCCAGTGGCTTCCTCCACCGGAAGAGCGTCCATATCTGCCCGGAAGGCGACGGTTTCGGGGCGGCCGGCGTCAAAGAAGACGCAAACGCTGCCGGTAATAGGCGAGGAAGCTTTGCCGCCCAGCGGCTCCAAAACGGATTTGACATATCGAATAGTCTCCGGCAGCTGGTTGTCCAGCTCCGGAATTTGGTGCAGCGCACGGCGGTATACAACGGCAGACATGAAAAGACCTCCTGACAGTAAATCAATAACTGACTGTACTATAGCACGGCTGGCCTCAGGGAAACAGAGGGGAATTCACTTTTTTGGTGCTTTCAACAAGAGAATTGCTGGAAAGACTGCCGTTTTTTTCAAATTGTCTCTTGAAACGGAAGGAGGAAGGTGGTATGATAACCAAAAATGAGATAGAGGCGCGGATGCGATGGAACCACAGGAGCCGGCAGGCTGTGAATGTGGGGAGGGCAAGTCCGCCGAACTTTTCATCCAGGCGTGGATGGAAGGTGGGGCCGTGGGAAACACCCACGGGACTGTCTGCGGTGAAGATGCCGCAGGTGCGCTATCCGCTTACAGAAAACTCCACGTTTTTCGCGTGAAAGGGCTGTCGGTAGGGGCGTGTCTCTACCGACTTTTTATTTTAAAACCGGAAAAACGAAAAGTATGGAGGACACTCAACATGAAATTCGAACATCTGCAGGGATCCATCGTCGCCATGATTACCCCATTCCACGAGGATGGAAGCGTCAACTTTGAGGTTTTGACCCAGCTGCTGGAGCGCCAGATTGCCGAGGGAACGGATGGAATTCTGACTCTGGGTACGACTGGCGAATATCCCACGATGAGTCATGAAGAAGATGCGGCCGTGGTGGCCCACACCATTAAGGTGGTAAACGGCCGGGTGCCTGTCATCGTGGGCAGCGGATCCAACTGCACAGCCACCCAAATAGAGAAGAGCATCCAGTACCAGGACATGGGAGCGGATGGGCTGCTGTTGATCGCTCCCTATTACAACAAAGCCAACCCAGAGGGAATGTACCGCCATTTTGCCGAGACAGCGGATCGGGTTCACATTCCCTGCATCCTGTATAATGTCCCCGGCCGTACCGGCTGCTCCATTCCGGTCAGCGTGGTGGAAAAGCTGGCGCAGCACCCCAATATCACCGGCATCAAGGAGGCCTCCGGCGATATGAGCTACGCCATGAAGATCGCCCACTGCATCGGGCCGGAGTTTGCTTTGTACTCTGGCAATGACGACATCACCGTACCGCTGATGAGTGTTGGCGGCAGCGGCGTGATCTCCGTCTATGCCAATGTGATGCCACGGATGTGCCACGAGATTGTGAAGGATTTCCTGGGCGGCAACCAGGCCCGGGCAGTGGCGAACCACCTGAAGTATTTGAAGCTGATGAATGATCTTTTTATTGAAGTGAATCCCATTCCGGTAAAGGCCGCCATGAATATGATGGGATTGAATGTTGGCCCCATGCGTCTGCCCTTGTGTGAGATGAGCGGGGAGCACGCAGCTGTGCTGCGGGCCACACTGCAGGAGGTTGGCCTGGTATGAGAATCCTGCTCATTGGCCGCGGGAAAATGGGCAAACTGATTCAGGAGACGGCTCAGGCCGCCGGCGACGAGGTGGTGGCTGCATTCGGGCATCAGGATTTGGATCAGCTTGGAAAAGTGGGGAAGGTGGCCGACGTGGTCATTGATTTCTCACGCCCGGAGGCCCTGCCGGAAATTTGCTCCTATATCCGCCGCACCGGCACAGCGCTTCTCTCCGGCACCACCGGATACACTGCGAAGGAGAAGGCAGAGCTGGAGGCATTGGGGACCAGTGCCCCTGTACTTTGGAGCGCAAACTACTCCTTGGGTGTGGCGGTGTTTGTCCGGGCGCTTCAGGCAGTTTCCGGGGTGCTGAAGCCGGATTTTGATATTGAGATTACAGAGACCCATCACAATCAGAAGGCGGATGCCCCCAGCGGTACGGCAAAGCTTTTGCTGACGGCCATTGACCCGCACCACGAGCTGACCCCCGTCTACGGTCGGGAGGGCAACTGCGGAAAGCGGCATAAGGAGGAGATCGGGATCCATGCCCTCCGTGGAGGCACTGTAGCCGGCACGCATACCGTCCATTTTTTTGGTCCGGACGAGGAGTTTGAAATCACCCACCGGGCTGCCAGCCGCCAGATTTTTGTAAACGGAGCACTGCATATGGCCCGTTTGCTGCCGGGAAGGCCCAACGGGGTCTATGACCTGCAAAAGATCCTGTTTGGAGAATAATCGTTAGGAGAATCGTATGAACGCCCAGGAGATTATCAATTATATTGCAAATTCTGAGAAGAAAACCCCTGTCAAGCTCTATGTAAATACCACAGGCCCTGTGGATTTTGGTTCGGCAAAGGTTTTCGGGAGCGGCAACAGCTTCACAGTCTTCGGTGACTGGGGAGAGTTGGCGGCTGTCCTGCAGGACCATGCGGACAAAATTGTGGATTATGTAGTGGAGAACGACCGCCGCAACTCCGGCGTGCCCCTGCTGGATCTGAAACAGGTCAAGGCGCGCATCGAACCGGGCGCCATTATCCGCGAGAAGGTTGAGATTGGAGAAGGAGCCGTTATTATGATGGGCGCTGTGATCAACATTGGCGCTGTGATCGGCAAGGGTACGATGATTGACATGGGTACAATCCTGGGCGGACGGGCCATGGTGGGAGACCACTGCCACATTGGCGCCGGCACGGTGCTGGCTGGTGTAGTGGAACCAGCGTCCGCAACCCCCGTTATAGTGGAGGACGGTGTGATGATTGGTGCTAACGCTGTAGTGATCGAGGGTGTGCACATCGGTAAAAATGCTGTGGTGGCCGCCGGCGCGGTGGTCATTGAGGATGTGCCCGAAAATGCCGTGGTGGCGGGCAGCCCTGCCCGCATTGTCAAGATGAAGGACGCCAAGACGGAGAGCAAAACGGCTCTGGTGGACGCCCTGCGAAAACTGTAATCAAATAAAGTGAATTCCCCGCCGCATTGGACATGCGGCGGGGAATTTTTTCGGATACCAAAATTTCAACCTGAAATTTGGTGGAAAAGAACGGTTATTTCTGATTGCTATGGTGGAATAGGTGTGGTATCGTAATACCAACCATTTTGCAAGGGGTGAGGGCATGCTGATTTTGGACTTTATCAATGTCGGCAATGGCGACTCTATCCTAATTCGGGAAATGGACGCACAGCGCCAGTTGTTTGCTATGTTGGTGGACTGCGGCCATGACTGCCTGGAGCGGGACGACCATCCGCCATTGAAAGACGAGCGATCCTGCCGCATCTATGCAGGGGATTTCCTGAAACAAAACGGAGTTACGCATCTGGATGCCCTGCTTCTGACGCACTTTCACCGGGACCACATCGGAGGTCTGAGCAGGGTGCTGGAGGCTGTGACGGTGGGAGAGCTGCTGACAACTTATGTGCCACCAGCGGACGCTGTTCCATTGAACCCGGATGGGGACAATGGACTGGTGAAGGCTGCACGGAACCTGCTGCGGTGTGTGGACATGTATGCTGCGGCACTGCGGGAGCATCCCGGCCGGATTGGACAGGTAACGGAACTGGTGGGTGACCGGACGGAAACTCTTCGCCTGACGGAGGAATTGTCCATGGATATTCTCTTTGGTGAACCGGCTCTTTATCCCCGACAGAAGTTGGTTTATGACCGTGCATTCCAGGGAGAAAGGAATGGCTATGATCTGATTCACTGGGGAAAATCCATGAATGTTTCCAGTCTGCGCCAGCGTCTGTATTATCATGGCCGGGAGATTGTTTTGGGCGGCGATGCTTATGCCCACATGTGGGAGACAGCTACCGCCACCCCCTGCGATATTTTGAAAGTCCCTCACCACGCATCCCTTTCTTCCACCACCCGGAAACTGCTGCGGCTGCTGCAGCCAAAGACGGCAGTGGTCTGCGTGGCAGCCGGCCGACCGGATGAACGGCCGCATCCGTACATTGTATCTTTGCTGCAGGAGATGGTGCCTGAACTTTATTTTACTGATGCAGTCAGCCTTCCCGGGCTAGTGGATCCGGTTTATCACGAAACAGTCCGTCTGACGATTGAATGAGCATATTAAGAGCCGGCCTCAGGCCGGCCTTTTTGTATTGTTTACAAAAAGGCCCTTGTTTTCGCAGCGAAAAGCCTGTACGATAACATACAAGAAATTGTTGGAGGAGTGTGGCCATTTCCGGATGGCTGGAAAGGAAGCTATGTCCAGAGTTGTAATGAAACACGGCGCTGCACTGCTGCTGGCAGGGGCAATGTTGACATCCACGGTGTTTGCAGAAGCGATAGGGAAGGTTCCTGCGCAGGCAGATTCCGCCGCATTGGTTGAACATGCGGCAGAGCCTTCTTCGGAAAAGGCTGCTGATACAAATTGGCAGTTGCTGCTGGTGAACCCGTGGAATGCGCTGCCAGAGGAGTTTACAGTGGAGCTGGCCTCTTTAAAAAATGGCATGCGGGTGGACGCCCGGATTTATGAGGAACTGAATGATATGCTCTCGGATTGCCTGGCAGAAGGGCTGCATCCGATTGTCTGTTCTGCTTACCGTACACAGGCCACCCAAAGTCGGCTGTACAACAATAAAGTGGCCAGGCTGTGGGCAGTGGGATATAAAAAAGAGGAGGCACAAACAGAGGCTGGCCGCTGGGTGGCGGTTCCTGGCACCAGCGAGCACCAGACGGGCCTGGCCTTGGACATTGTGGCCAGTTCCTATCAAATTTTGGATGAGAAGCAAGAGCAGACGGCGGAACAGCAGTGGCTGATGGAAAACAGCTGGAGGTACGGCTTTATCCTTCGTTATCCCTCTGACAAGGGGAAAATTACCGGCATTGGGTATGAGCCCTGGCACTATCGTTATGTGGGCAAAGAGGCGGCGGCCGCTATGCATGAAAGTGGACAGTGCCTGGAGGAGTATCTGCAAACGCCGATACAGGAGGGGGAGGGCGCCCCAACGGAGGAGCGCACAGAATCTAATGTGGCTTTGCCGGAAACGATGCCCTCCTAGGGGATGACGCAAAAGGAAAAACCGTTTGCGGGGAGCGACTGATACAAATCAAAACCACCAGAAGCCGCGGCAGGTACCTTCTGCCGTGGTTTTCTCATAAAAATCCAAATTCCTACTTGACAACTATGAAATCGTGTGAGATAACTATATCATAGTAAACGAATGGGAATTGGAGGATACCTATGAACGTCTATGCGGATAACGCAGCCACCACCGCTGCCAGCGACACTGCACTGGCTGCGATGCTGCCCTGCTTTCAGGAGATTTACGGGAATCCATCCAGCCTTCACACGCCCGGCCAGCGGGCGGGGGAAAAGCTGGAGGCTGCCCGGGAACTGTTTGCCCACCATTTGCATGCGGACCCGCGGGGAATTACCTTTACCTCCGGCGGAAGCGAGGCGGATAACCAGGCATTGCGGTCAGCGGCCGCCCTGGGAGCCCAAAAGGGCAAAAAGCATATTCTCTCCACAAAATTTGAGCACCATGCAATTCTGCATACGCTGCAGGCTTTGGAAAAGGAAGGATTTGAAGTTACCTTGCTGGACATTCCGGCCGACGGGGTAGTGACGGCCGAACAAGTGCGTGAGGCGATTCGGCCGGATACCTGCTTGGTGAGTGTTATGTTTGCCAACAATGAAATTGGTACGATTCAGCCTGTTTCGGAAATCGGTGCCGTCTGCCGTGCGGCGGGAGTGCTGTTTCACACAGACGCTGTGCAGGCTGCGGGGCATTTGCCCATTGACGTAGAGGCCATGCAGATTGACATGCTTTCGATTTCAGCCCATAAGTTTCATGGACCAAAGGGAGTAGGCGTTCTGTATGCGAAAAGAGGCATTCCTTTGGTAAACGTCATTTATGGCGGCGCCCAAGAGCGCGGAAAGCGGGCCGGAACAGAAAATATTCCGGGAATCTGCGGCGCAGCAGCCGCATTTGATGAGGCATGTGTCAATATGGAGAGAAACGCGGCCTACCTGACGCCGCTGCGGGACAAGCTGATTACAGGCCTGACGCAAATTCCACACAGCATCCTCAATGGAGATGCAAAGCGCCGCCTGCCGGGCAATGTGAACATCTGCTTTGAGGGAATCGAGGGAGAATCACTCCTTTTGCTGTTGGATGAAAAGGGAATTGCGGCATCTTCCGGTTCTGCATGCACATCTGGTTCCCTGGATCCCAGCCATGTTTTGCTGGCACTGGGACGGCCTCATGAGGTCGCGCATGGATCGCTGCGCCTCTCCCTGAGTGAATATAACAGACCGGAGGAGATTGACTATATTTTGGAGACAGTGCCCGGTATTGTTTCTTATCTGCGGGACATGTCTCCGGTGTGGGATGAACTGGAACGGGGCCAGAAACCCCATTTGATTTGAAAGGAGAATCAAGATGGCATTATACAGTGATAAAGTGATGGATCATTTTCAACACCCGAGAAATGTGGGAAAGATGGAGAATGCCGACGGGATCGGCGAGGTGGGCAATGCCAAATGCGGCGATATCATGCGAATGTATATCAAGGTGGACAAGGACACCCAGGTGATTACGGACGTAAAATTCAATACCTTTGGCTGCGGCAGTGCCATTGCTACCAGTTCGATGGCCACGGAGCTGATCAAAGGTAAGCCGATTACAGAAGCGCTGCAGCTTTCCAACAAGGCGGTAGTAGAGGCGCTTGATGGGCTGCCTGCTCACAAAATTCACTGTTCCGTACTAGCGGAAGAGGCTGTTCGGGCGGCAGTCAGGGACTATTATGACAAAAATGGAATTTCCTATGGCGATGAACTGAAGGCCTGCGAAGGCCACTGTGAAACCTGTGGACATGATGCATGAGAGAACGCTGGATATATGGCGGCGTACAGCTGTGCACCGACGGAAAGGATAATAAATCGTAAGATTCCCCGGGGCGCGGAGCGCCCCGGGGAATCTTACGATTTATTGATGTTGATTGGCGGAGTCCTCAGGGTCTTCCAAAGATGCATCATCCGGACTCCGATCGGAGGAGGGATAACAGTCGGCGTAGGCCTCTTCAAATCCCTTTTGATTCTGTGCGTTATTGGGCGACATGCGCTTCCAGCTCATGACAAAGGCCAAAATCATGCCGAAGAGGTATCCAACAGCAGGTGCAGTGGAGGTAAAGCGGATGACCAGTGCGGTAATCACGATGATGAGAACGGAAACCAAAATTGTTACCTGCGTAATACGGCGGTATGCCCGCTTCAAATCAAAATCAGGGCACTCTTTTTTTCGGCGTCTGGCCAAGGGTATAGAGGAAAACAATGCCACCAGTGCTTGAATACCGATGGCAGCCATCAGTACAAAACCACCTGCAGCCGCACCAAAAAAGTAAGAAATTGCCATATAAGCCTCCTTCTATACCGGCAGGAAAAGGGAACTACGAAATAGTATACACGGTTTGCGCACATTTGGCAAGCAAAGGCTCTGTTCAGATCAACGGCATGGGGTGAGCGTCCAAAACTCCGTCCAGGAGGGTAACGAGTCCATAGGAGGGGTGCAGAGAATCTCCGATACTCCCGGGATTCAAAAAGAGACAATTGCCGCGCTTATCCAAGAAAGGACGGTGGGTATGGCCAAATAGAAATAAATCCAAAGATTGCTCCTCCGCCGCATAACCCGCCGCCATCATGGACTGCTTGACACCGTAAGTGTGGCCGTGACAGAGAAGGATTCGCTTGTCCTGCAGACAAAGAAGCTTCTCGGCTGCTTCCGACGGCCGGTAGTCACAGTTGCCAGGCACCTGAAGCAAGGACGTGGCTGGGAAGCACTCATGCAGAACCTCTGCATCCCGCCAACAGTCCCCCAGATGGATAATCAGATTTGGAGAGACCAGCTCCACCGCCCGCTTCATGGGCGAAATATGGCCGTGGGAATCAGAGAGTATCAGAAGCTTCATAGAAAGTGCCTCCTGTTGGAATGGTTTCAGTATACACTGCTTGGAATATTTTCGCAATCACAAGAAAAATGAAGAAAGAATTGACAAAGCAGAAATGGGATGGTAATATAAAAAGTGGTTAGATGAAACTAACTGCAAGGGTGTGCAAATGCCCGTTACTTTTACCCTTGCGGTTAGCTAAAGCTAACTAAAAACGGAGATGGAGGAACACTATGAAACGGACACTGGAGACATTACTGGTTGAACAATGTGCACCGACGCTGGCAGGCGTGAAGCCTGCAAGTCTGTTCCGCTATCAACCCGGTGAGGAACGGCCCGGCAAGGAAGCGGTGGACGGCCTAAGGAAGGATCTGGCCACTTCCGGCCTTACCCTCCGAATCCTAAGGGTATGCGGGCAGACAGGAGCCTATATGCTCTATCTCTATCGAGCCCAATGGCTTCACCAGATTCTTGCAGATTCATCTAACCAAGCGTTTTTACAAAAACAGGGATATCGACTGGAATGCGGCATAGATGGGATTCTCCGGCAGCTGTCTGACCGGCTTTGCATGGAACGAGAATACCCCCATGAAATCGGGGTGTTTTTAGGATATCCGCTGGAGGATGTGGTTGGCTTTATTGAAAACCGGGGCCGGAACTATGTCTGCTGTGGGTATTGGAAGGTCTACGGCGACCCTGCAGCGGCCCTGAAACGCTTTGAATGTTATCGCCGTTGTATGGCGGATTACAAAGAGCGGATTCGAAAAGGCATTCCCCTGGCACGGCTGGTTGTGGCTGCCTGAGACGGAATGTTTTGGGAGACAGACAGTTTCGAAGTGCTGTTCAATTTTTTTGCTTTCACGGATACTCCTTTTCCGAATGGCCCTTGGACGGCATCACGGCCGCCCAAGGGCCAACTCTATTCACAAGTGAAATGGGAAATGGGAGAAAAATTTCCCTTCACAGCCCGCAGCATTTGCGACAGAGCCCGATCTTGTGCTTATCGACAAAACTACAGCATTCTAAAGGTAGTACTTTTTTGAAAGCGCCTCTTTCTTTCTGTAAAAATTTGTGCTATATTCATAGAAAACGGCTTAAAAAGGAAATAAAGTTGTTTGGACCGGCTTAGGCCGGATTTCAGGATAACGAAAAACGGAGGCGGCATGATGCATATTCCATCTGATATCGAAATTGCCCAGTCCTGCCAGTTGCAGCCCATTTCGGCGATTGCAGAAACGGCCGGAATCAGTGAGAACTATCTGGAGCGGTATGGAACTTATAAGGCCAAAGTCGATTACCGGCTGCTGCGGGAGAACAAACGGCCTGACGGAAAGCTGATTTTGGTGACAGCGATTAATCCAACGCCTGCCGGCGAGGGTAAGACCACTACAACAGTGGGACTGGCCGACGCACTGCGGCGGCTCGGCAAGAATGCGGTGGTAGCCCTGCGGGAACCCTCCATGGGCCCTGTGTTCGGCGTCAAAGGCGGTGCTGCTGGCGGCGGGTATGCGCAGGTAGTGCCCATGGAGGATATCAACCTCCACTTCACCGGGGACTTTCACGCCATTGGCGCAGCCAACAATCTGCTGGCGGCGATGCTGGATAACCATATCCAGCAGGGAAATACGCTTGGCATTGATACAAAACGCGTTACATGGAAGCGTGCGGTAGACATGAATGACCGCCAGCTGCGTTTCATTGTGGACGGACTTGGGGGAAGAGTCAACGGATGCCCGAGAGAGGATGGATTTGACATTACGGTTGCCTCTGAGGTGATGGCAGTATTGTGCCTGTCCAGCGATCTGATGGACATGAAGGCCCGTCTGGGACGTATGATTGTTGGCTATACCTATGACGGCCGGCCGGTCACGGCCCATGATCTTCATGCGGAGGGTGCGATGACAGCGCTGCTGAAGGATGCACTGAAGCCCAATCTGGTTCAGACACTGGAGGGAACGCCGGCCCTGATTCACGGCGGGCCCTTTGCCAATATTGCACATGGCTGCAACTCTATTACTGCCACTCGAATGGCGATGCGGCTGGGAGACTATGCCGTCACCGAGGCGGGCTTTGGTGCGGATTTGGGTGCAGAGAAATTTTTGGACATCAAATGCCGCTTTGCCGGTTTCCATCCGGATGCCGTTGTTGTGGTAGCGACTGTACGGGCACTGAAAAACCACGGGGGAGTTCCTAAGGATGCACTGAATACGGAAAATCTGGAGGCCTTGGAGCGGGGGCTTCCGAATCTGCTGCAGCACGTGGAGAATGTGACAAAGGTCTACGGCCTGCCTTGCGTCGTGGCTATCAACGCACTTCCGTCTGATACGGCGGCAGAATTGCAGTTGGTGGAGGACAAATGCCGCCAGCTCGGTGTGAATGTGGCGCTGTCCGAGGTTTGGGCAAAGGGCGGTGAAGGCGGCAGGGCTTTGGCAAAAGAAGTGATCCGTTTGTGCCAAGAGCCAAACACATTCCGCTACTGCTATGACGAAGAGGCATCGATTGAGAAAAAACTCCACGCCATCGCTACAAAGATCTACCATGCTGATGGCGTTATTCTGACAGCCAATGCAAAAAAGCAGCTCCAGCAAATGCAGGATTTGGGCTTTGATCGCCTGCCCATCTGTATGGCCAAGACCCAGTACTCCTTCTCGGATGATGCAAAACAGTTAGGGGCCCCGCGAGGGTTCAAAATTACTGTGCGCAACCTGAAAGTTTCTGCCGGAGCGGGATTTCTGGTAGCGCTGACCGGCGACATTATGACCATGCCGGGCCTGCCCAAAGTCCCTGCTGCAGAGAAAATCGATGTGGATGAAAACGGAAGGATCTCCGGACTTTTTTAATGGAGAAGGGAAGGAGCCCCGCAGCAGCGCTGCGGGGCTCCTTCCCTTCTCTCATGTGGCCGGGCAATACTGTGGAAGCGTAGATCCGCCGTATGGCATCACTAGGACGGAAGCATGCGGCCCCTTTTGAGCAAGTGCAGCCTGTACTGCGGCCTGTACATGCGCAAACGGCTGCAGGAAAATACGATGGACAAGCTCGGGGGACAGATCGGAAACCAGATAAATATCAGCGGTCTGCAGCGCCATTGCAATTGCAGCAGCCTTATGACCGCCAAGCTGAAAGTGCTCCTGTACCCACTGCATCAAATCCGCAGGTCGGGTGGCCCGCAGCATCCAATCCTCAAAGGTTGCTTCGCCAAAGCCCTCCCGGCAGGAACCCATCAAAATGACGATTCCGCCGGGTTTTACCGCATGGATCGCATTGTCCAGAGCTTTTTGTGTTTGGTAAAGGTTTAAGTCTTTTGGAGCACCGCCCTGAGAAGCGATGACAATATCAGCAAGGGCTGGAATCTCCACGCGGTATAAAGTGTCCAAAAAAGCACAGCCAACCCGATGGGCGGCAACGACGTTCCCGGCCACGGCGTGGACAATTTGTTTATGGGCATCCAATACCACATTTACAAGAAAATCCACGCCACACATGGCGGCTGCCTCTTCAATATCCTCCCGGAGCGGATTTCCCGCCAGTACCCCTGCACAAGCGTTTGGATGCAGCATCATGGAGTGATTTGCCTGAATGGCGGCCCGGGTAGAAACGCCTGGCATAATTGCCTTTGCACCGCCGGAGTATCCGGCAAAGTAATGGTATTCGATATTGCCCAGCAAAATTCTGAAATCTGCCTCAGCAACTGTGCGGGTGATGTCAACTGGCGTGCCGCGGGAGGTAATTCCCAGATGGAGGCAGTCATTTGGATCACTGTCAATACAGCGAACGCGCGTGTAAATTGCATCGCCCACGAGTTTTCGCTGCTCCGCATCTGTCTGCGGACGGTGGCTCCCCAAAGCAAAAATGACAGTGATGTCCGCGTCTGAAACTCCGGCGGCGGAAAGTTCCTCCAAAATAGCTGGCAGAATTTGATGGCTGGGGCAGGGGCGGGTGATATCACTGGTGACAATGGTAATGCGCATCCCTGGCCGCACCAGCTGGTGGAGCGGCTTGCTTTCAATGGGTGCCTGCAGGGCACGGCGCACCCCCTCCGTACCGGTTAGGCCGGGAGAACTTGCTTTAGGCGCCAGAATACCCAGAACATTTTCGCTGGGAAGGGAGACGGTCTGAACGCCGTCCCCGAAACCGAGTTCTATTTTCATATCGGCCGCCATCATGAAAGCCGGATCAACTGGTAGGTACAGCTGCAGGGATTGCCCGGTGCGAACAGCATTTCCCGGCGGTCCAGATCCATAATCACGGAAAAAACTGTGCTCATCCGCTTTTCCTCTGGCTCCGTCAGATCCTCATGACGGCAAATGCTGTCCGGATACCCCATGTGATCCCGGAGCATTTCCTGGATATCCTTCGCTGTGATCGCATCACTGGCCCGGTGTCGAATCAGATCCTGTATGCGGCCAAGCCGCAGGTATGTATCCGGCGTGGTAATACGGCCGGTATCCCGAAGAGCAGCCATTCTTGGGCCATAAAAGTGATTGGTATGGGCAATCCAGCCGGATTCCGGATACAGGACATCAATATCTCCCGGGCCGATTTCAATGGAGACAGCCTGGCCGGCCGCACTGGCCATGATAAAATTGGCACAGCAGGCCAACGGCATTTTCCCGGCTGCCTGGATGGCATCGGACAGCGTATGGCTGTTTAAAACACCGCGCAATGCAATATGAAGGGGAACTGTCTGGGCATCTATCCGCTTATCGGAGGCCAAAGCGTTCAGACCGACCCCGACCCCGGCGCTGTTAAATCCTATTTTGCCGACAATACCGGCCTCCGTAATCATCAAAATATCCGGCTTATGCGCCTGTTGAATATGCAGCAGAATGCAGCCTGCTTTTTCCGCCAGCTTCCAGTCCCAGTTCTGTGCAAGCAGGGTTTCCTGATGAGCAGTGATCCACGGCGTGAATGCGCAGGAGGTGCAGCCGCCATCCAGATGTGAGGCAACCTGCGCGCCCTGCAGAACGATTTCACTTCGGACATTTAAACACAGAATTTCCGCAAGAGAGAAACCAGAGCCCTCTGCGATGCCGCGGATTTCCTCCATAATATCGGGGTCATAAGCTTCAATGGCAGGGATAAAGGACAGGGCATAATCCTTTGCCGTGTCCCAGGTGATGCTTGAGTAGTCAAGAAACATCCGCTGGTAATTTTCAACAGATGCCTGAACTTGCGGCTGAGCCAGCTTGCCGTGCTGATAACCGATGTCATGGGGGGAACCGGAGACATGGATCATGGGGAAAGGGGGAGGGATATTCATAATGGTCACTCCTAATCTGTAATGTCCGCATCTGCCGAGAGCAGAAGCCGGGGAGTAAAGAATTTCTACTTTCAAAATAACGCGTTTACAAAAAGATTTCAATAGTTTTCCACAAGGTAGATCCGAAAAACCAGAAGACGGCAACTGCCATGAGAAAGGATTGAGATGAGAAAGGAGGACGATACGCTGCACAGTCCCTGATTGCAGGCCACCGGCATATGCTGTAGTGTGCAATAGGAGGTGCTAAATATGCTCATGCAAGCCGTCGTGATAGATGTACAGTGGGAGCGGCTGCTCGTACTGGATTTGGAAAGCCGAAAAAGAGTTCTTGTGAATACTCCGGATGCGCGTTGGTTCCATCCCGGTGAACTGATTCTCATTTGGTACAATGGCATCATGACCAACAGCATACCACCGCAGATCAGCGCAATCAGTGTTGCTTCGATGCCGCCGGAGGTAATTCCACCCACTGCGCTTCCGCCAGTGGTGCTTCCACCGGTTATACGTCCGCCACTTATACGCCCACCGGTTATACGTCCGCCACTCATACGCCCACCAGTTATACGTCCACCCGCAGGCCGTCCACCCGCAGGCCGTCCACCCGCAGGCCGTCCGCCCGCAGGTCGCCCACCCACAGGCCGTCCACCCGCAGGTCGTCCACCCGCAGGCCGTCCACCCGCAGGTCGTCCACCCGCAGGCCGTCCGCCTATGGATCGCCTACCGGAAGAACGTCCGGAATCTAGACCGCCGCGTGGCCGGCGCTGACAGCTTCAGACCGCCCTCACTTGGGGGCGGTTTCCCTTTTGTGGCGCCCTTCGAATGCGGCGGTGCCTTCCTGCTGCATCGTTCTGCTTGAAAAGAGAATATGAAGGTGGTTAGCGCATATCAGCATTTTTACCGGGCAAACTGCCTTCGAGGTGATAACATGGCGAAACGAGGAATGGCACGGCCGGACTGGACGCATACAAAGCCAAGAAATGACGTCCCACCGGTTCCGGAGATTCAGGGAAAGGCCAAGCACGGGAAGGAACCCGTAAAGCCAATTATCAACGGAACAAACGGACCTGATCTAAAGGTATATCACAAGCTGAAGGGCGATGGTTCTGTTGGTGACAGTAAGCCGTAGGCAATAAAAAGCCGCCCATGAATGAAAGACGGTCTTCGCTGGCGGATAAGGCTTAACCCAGTACTGCCGGGTGCATCCAAGAACGGAATCGTTCCATGGCTGCCAGCTGGAACATCGCATGATTCCAGAAGCTCCAAAACCAAAAGGTTCTGGAGCTTCTGGATCAGACATAACAATGGCGGCTTCGTACCTGCTTCCTTTTCATGATTCATTCCGCTTCAAATCATCCGTGGCGGGATTATCCAAGAGCGTTCCGTCCTCCGTAAAACGCGAACCGTGACAGGGACAGTCCCAAGAGTGTTCCTGCGGATTCCATTTTAAAGCACATCCCATATGAGGACAGCGGTGCTTGGATACGGAAAGCAAATTTACGGCGGCGGAGGAAACGTTGCTCAGGAGCTGAGGGCGCAAAACCGTTCGGGAGGGAGAAAAAACGGCCGCATAGGGCGTTTCCTTTTCCTCGGCCATATCGCTTAAAAGCGTGGCGGCAATCATGGAGGAGGTCATGCCCCATTTGTTAAAACCTGTTGCAACATAAAGATTGGGAGTATTTCTGCTGTATTGCCCAATATAGGGGACAGCATCCAATGTCATGCAGTCCTGTGCAGACCAGCGATATCGCTCTTGTGCGTCCGGGTAATAAGTTCGGGCAAACGATTGCAATTCCGTCCAGTTTCCGCCTTGCTTTCCTGTACGGTGTGATCCTCCACCAAGAAGCAGGAGGTTCTGATAACGGCGAAAAGACAGGCCGGTTTTTGCTTCGTCTACATACATGCCATCCAATTCCGGCGTATGTTCCAAAGCGAGCACATAGGAGCGATGTTGGTACATTTTTATAAAATAAGCGCCATGCTTGTTGATAAGAGGGAAGTGTGTGGCCACAATGATTTTGGAGGCGGTGATCTTTCCGTAATCGGTGAGGACAACATTCCCCTCAAAAGCGCGGGCGGCTGTGTGCTCCCGAATGTTCAGATTCCGGGAGATACCCGCCGCAAGCTGCAGAGGATGGAATTGCGCCTGATTTTCAAATTTGACAGCGCCAGTAACCGGAAGGGGGAGGGGCAGCGTGTCCACGTATTCGGCTCCTGCGCCAATCTGTTCCAAAGCATGCATCTCTTTTTCTAGCACATTCGCCTCCTTAATGGAGTACACATAAGCCGGCTGGGCTTCAAAATCACATGGAAACGCTTTAGAAAGATGGCGGTATCTTTCAAGTGCTGCCTGGTTTGCCTCCCAGTACATACGGGCAAGGTCCACCCCGAAATTTTGAATTAGCTTGTTGTAAATCAACCCATGCTGGGATGTGATCTTTGCGGTTGTATTTCGGGAGATCCCACTGCATATCGTGTCCGATTCGATAAGCAAATAGTTCATGCTGCGTTGTGCCAGCGTATAGGCGCATAAAAGTCCGGCCAATCCACCCCCGATAACCAGTACATCTGTTTTCGTATCATGTTCCAGGTGTGGAAAAGCCGGCATTGACACGGTGTCCGCCCATAGAGAATTTACCATATTCATCACCGTAAATCAGTATGTGCGGATGGAGAAAAATTATGATGACAGAAACCAAAATAATGAAGAGGAAAAAGAGACTGCATGTTGAAAAAGGAGCCCTTCACGGACTCCTTTGCAAATACGCAGGCATATCTCGCAAAAAGACAAATTGAAAACAAATTCAAATAATGACAGATAATGATGGAACGTTCAATACGCATTGAAGCAGCGTTTAATGATTCTGGAATAAAGAAGACCATCCATCTTAAAGAAACCATCAATACACAAATCCGTATCTAAGCGGTTTTTCTGAAATTTATTGGATAATTGTTCTGCAGTCCGAACAGAATGCGCGTTTATTGGGACTCGGCTGACGGCATATTCTCTGAAAACCTGATCGGCCGGGAACCATCCCCAAAATGCAAATTGTCGATGTGGCTGGTAATCCATCTCAAAAATAATAGAATATGGGGACTCAAAGTATTCTTCAAAATAGAAATCAGTTTTTACGCTGCGCACTAGTCCATCCGTGGACTTCAGGAAATACCAAACAATATCCAGCAACTCCCGACACCGTTCCCAAGACGGCGGTGGAGCATCACTATGCTCAATAGCATTCCGAATATCCAAGAGATTTTTGAGCAAAAACGGCTTTGCAAGCCCATAAAACTCAAATAACTCAAAATCGCCTTTTAGCTTTCCGGGAAACTCAATTTTGTCAATGGGATAGAGCGCTTTAATGGCCCGAATCCTTTGGTTTAGGCACCGCTTAAGATTCAAAATGCCATCGCTCATGCTGAAACTGTTTTGGCCTTGCTCGATAAGCGTTTTGGCATGCTCCCAAATTTCATAGGCACGATTTAAGATATGTATATCTACCGAGGAGCTTGCTTCACAAAAAATTGGCCAACTTAGAAAATCATTAGGTATCCAAAGTGCTTCCAATAAAATCAGCCTCTCAAAGCCGGGCGTGCCTGCCCAAAGACATATGTTCTTTATTCCCTGAAATGAGTATAGATAAAGCGAATGGAAAAGTCAAATAAAACGGTGGCGGAGAATATCTGCCGCCTGATGCTTTATTGGAACGAAAAAACTCACAAAAATTGCGGCGCATAAAATTTGACAGTTCGGATGGAACCTTACCCATGGCCTTACAAGAAACAAAAGATCCGGTAAAGCGTATATTGATACTGAGCGGCAACGCTCGAATCAATGCGAAAGAGGTTTTCGATATATGGGTATTATCAGCTCAAACAAGTCCATCGGCGGCATTACCACCATTCCCTGCCGCGGCTCTTTGAATGTGACGATTGGCATGACCGCGGCGCCGGACATTGTGAGCAATCCCACAGACATTGTGCTGATTCTGGACCGTTCCGGCAGTATGGCGGGGCAACCCCTCACTGACTTGAAGAGCGGCGTAGACACCTTTATTGATATTATTGCCGGTGCGACCGGCGGAGCACCCGATCAGATTGGCTCTGGAAGCCATATCGGAATCGTCAGCTTTGACGGGACGGCAACACAGGATACTGGCCTCATCACGTCGGTGGCAACACTCAAGGCAGCCGCGGGCGCGCTGGTGGCCGACGGATCGACGAACCATGGAGACGCCTTCACACAGGCAACAAACCTGCTGAGCGGTTCCACGAATAACCGCGTTATGGTGATGTTTACCGATGGTGTGACCACAGCGGGGCCGGATCCTGCGCACATTGCAGCGGCAGCCAGAGCCATGGGCATTACCATTTACGTGATCGGTCTTATCGGCGATACGGGAATCGACGAGAATGCGCTCAGAGACTGGGCCACCGACCCGGATATCACTCACGTGGCTATTGCGCCGACCAGCGCAGAACTTGACCAGATCTTTGCCGATCTGGCGGCCAATATCACCGTTCCCGGGGCGACAAATATCGTCATCAATGAGGCGCTCAATCCGGATTTTGTGATTACAGGTACGCCGGTTGCCTCGGTGGGAACGATTTCGCTGCTGACGGGAACGTCTTTCCGCTGGTCCATCGATCAGCTTGGCGCCACCGCCACCGAGAGCGCGACCGTGACCTTCCCCATCCAGCATATCGCCGACACAACGGGCACAAAGAATGTGGATCAGGCCCTCACCTACACGGATACAGAGGGGAACGCGGTCACCTTTGGCAACCCGGCTGTGTTTGTGAGCTGTGAGCCGACCTTCCCGGCCGATGTCTGCCCGGAGCCTGTGAATGTCACCGTAGAAGGCTGCGAGGACTTCGTGGAGTTTGACGCAAGTGACTTGACTCTGGAGGATACCGGGCGCATTTTACAGCTGGATGTCAACCTCCTGAACATCTGCCCTGGCAGGCGGGTTGCGCTGGCAGTGGTGCTGACGGAAGTGGAAAACGGCGTAACGGTCCCACGGGGCATGAAGACATTTACCATTCCGGCCCACACGCGTCAAACTTGCTCCGATGTGCTTGTCACCTGCATCCGTTTTATCCTGCCGGATGACGGAAGAGAGCCTTGTGCGGAGCGTGAGCTGCAGGCAAAGTTTATGGCGCACTATATCGATAACGACTTTTCCTGCTGTCCCGCTGCTGTGGTGGCTGCGCAGGAATAATCCTGATTGGAAAACGCGGAGAAGGGAACGGGATATCCCGTTCCCTTTTCTGAAAGGAGGTCAATACGCTTGTCAAACAACGTTCCATGGAATCATTCCGAAACTTGCAGCAACGCTGGGGCTGCTAATTTGTGCTATAAAATCACACTGCTGCCCACAGGGAAGCCCTGCATGCATGACGTCACCCAGTGGAGTGGAGGGTTATCCTTATCTCCGGGAACTGTGATGGACGACAGTGGCCTTGCTTGCGTCTGCCCTGTATCCACAATCACCCTTCCACCATGCAGGCACTATGAGGCCGCACGGCTGTCCGTTCCGGTTGAGATACCCTGCCGGGCAATTGGTGGATGCAGCAGCTGCCTCCCTGGTTGCCTTTGGACCAGCACGGAAAAGCAGGCAAACCCCTCCGCCGTCCGCGCCGGGGATACAGTTACCTATACGGTGACATTTACGAACCATTCTTCCGTCTCGCTGGATATGGTCTGTATTTCTGATGACATTCCGGAGGGGGCGGCCGTGATACCGGATTCGATTCACCCGGCGCCGGGGCCGGGTGAATCACTGCAAACCGGAATCTCTCTGGGGCGCTTGGGCGCTGGACAGTCAAGCGTTTTGACATATGCAGTCATCGCCAATTTCGGCGCATCCTGTCAGCTTGTAAACTGTGCCCGCGTCAGGTACTGCTATACGGATTGCAGAGGCTGCTGCCAATACGGCATGAGCGGCTTGCGAAGCTGCATTGTCAGGCAAATTCCGGCCAATGCCAGGATTGCGGTCACAAAATGCGCCAATAAAAATTCCGTGTACCGCCGCTGTGAAGAAATCCAATATACCGTGACCATATCCAATCCCGGAAAGGAGACGCTCACAGATGTGGTTGCATACGACAATGTCCCTCAGGGGCTTTGCTATAAGCCAGGCTCCACTGTCAAAAACGGTGGAGAAGCAGTTGATGAGAATCCACAGGATGGGATTCCAATCGGGACACTCAATCCAGGCGAAAGCCATTCCATTGCGTTTATTCTGCTTGTTTGCATAGAGCCCTGTAGGAGTTGTCCGGTGACTGCGTTCATCAACACAGCAAGCGCAAAGTGCCGCGCTGGTAAACTCGCACTTTGCGCGAAGAGCACTCCGTGGGTTGTGACACTGGAAAACGATTGTATTTCCCAATGCGTACAAAAGCGGCTTTGCATAGCGGACTTCAAACGGATCAGATATTACTACGTCTACCATAGAGGTGTGGATTGCTTTGAAACCGATTACGGGTGCATCATTATCGTTAGGTTCGGCATTGCCATAAGATATCTTAACAGAGACGGAGAAAAAAGAATCAGGTTCTTTGAGGATAGCATAATTTTCTGCGGCATTCCGGAGAAGTCCGATCTCGCTCACCTCATGGTACACTTCTCAAATCTTTCCTGTGACATTGATTGCTTCGGCGGCATGACTATCCGGTTTGAAGCTCGACTGCGCTGTCCTTAAACATTCGCGCGCCTGCAGCATCAATTCTCTAAAAGGAGCGGCATAAGCAAGCAAGGCAAAAGAAAAAGCGGGGCCGTCAAGTACGAGGTGGATTGCAAAAGTTACTTCCACCCCTGAAACCGGATATATTCCGAATAACGGCAGCTTGTTTTTACTTCTTGAGCAGGCGGGGTGTCAGGTTAATATCGTTTGCGGGGATCTCCTGAATGCCGAGGGACGGCAGAATGGTTTCGCCGTATAAGAAGCTGAACAACCGGTGTGCAGACTGGTTATTCAGCTTCTTTCTCGTATAGGAGTTCATGTGGCTCATCATGAGCAGGATGTCGCTTTGCTGCAAAGAGTCAAAGGATGTACCCTTCGGAAGAATCCGGCGGATAAATTCATGAGTAACCTCACATCCGCCCTTTTGGTCGGAACGCTGGGGATCGCAATAAAAAACTCTGCTTCGCACCTCTCCAAATTCGGTACATTCAATGGACACAGGGTCAGTGAATTCGCTTCCTCTGTCCGTCAGAATAATTGGGGACAGACAGCAATACTGTTCATGACCAAGTGTCTCATACAACCATTCAAAAACCTCTGTGACAGACCGTGCGGTGTTTCGGTCTCTTAAAAACGCCAGCATAAGGTTCGAGCTGCGGAAGAACACCGTCAGCAGCACCTTGCCGCCTTTGCGCCCCTCTACGGAATCAATTTCCACGACCGGAATATCCGGATTGACTGCGGTGTATTCCAGAAAATCTTCATAGGTTCTGCCCAGATGGCACTGCTTGTCTACCCGTATTGCCGGCTTTTTCTTACGCACCTTGTAGCGCACCTTCCTGGGCAAATCAATATTCCCAACGGATAGAAGTCTGGCATCCACATAGTTGTAGATGGTTCTCTCATCCAGCATGATTTCGTCGGCATTGTTCACGCAGAGCTGGTGAATGGATTGCCCCTGTTTAATGGACGGTGAGATGATGCGGTCGATTCGGTCAAGCTCAGCTGGTGTTACGGCAAAGGCTTGCCTGGACTCGCTGCGAGTGGCTTCGTATTCTTCCTGAGCAAATTTTGCTTCATAAACATGACGCTCCAATTTGCAGCTGGTGCGCTGCTGGCAGCCGTTGCAGACATACGGAGGCTTGCTCAGTTTGGCGCATTGGGTCGGTTGAAAGTCTGGGCAGGCCTCGAAACATTTGGCCTTGTAGCAGGAGTGACATGGCTTCCCATAAGCGAATTTGCAGGGGTTGCACAAATCGCCGTAGTGCTTACAATCCTTGCGGACAACACACGGGTTGTATCCTCCAGCCTGCTTCAACTTGATGTGTGTGCGGACTTCTTTGGAAATGGTTGTAGGATCTTTTCCAAGTTCTGTGGCAATGAAAGAAAAGCTCTTTCGCCCTCTGAGCCCAACCCCAATAGCGATCCGGTCGCTGAGGGTCAAATGTGTATTCTTGGCCATGGTTTTCTCCATTTTCCGCTGCTGTCATCCGGAGAAGACGAAGGGGCTCTGCCCCTTAAACCCCGAGGTTTATCGTTTTTGTTTCCGGGAAGGCAGCAAAAAGACAGCACCCGTTAAGATGCTGCCTTCCCGCAAACCCTATGTGCCGCTCAGGTCGCTCCTCAGCGTTGCCCTATCCTGCGCATAGGTAAAGCATTTGTATTGTAAGGTACCGTTGGAACCACGTCAAGGGCTGTGGAAATGTTTGCAAGAGTTACTTCCGGGAATCTTTTTGCAAAATTAACTTCAGCCCGACCGACCTTCCAACCGGAATTTAGTTTTTCTATTGAGCCAACCAGTATAATATTGATTTTGTTGACGCATTCAGCGTGGAGACGACTGTGCTTACTAGAGAAATGGTTGCACTGGTTCATAGTCAAGGAAAAGAGATATGTGGCTGGACGGCGAATTCGCTAGAAACCATTGAGAAAAATTTGCGGTGCGGGGTCGACGGCATTGTCGCGGACAACCCAAAACTGGTTAAGCAGTACGCCATGCAGAGATGGGATAGCCGGCTGTTAAATGCGATCCGCAAAATCTTTTTTGATGAGAATGTAAAATAATGGAGGAATATGTCACGAATAAAATGAGCATTTTGCGTAGTGCGCTGCATTGGACTAGGGGGTGTCTACAATTCGAGATTTGTCAAACATCTGTATACCTGACTTTTTGAAATTCGAAATAAGATTTATCGAGCAGATCCGCATAAAGCACGATAAGCTATATATTCAAAGAGCCGCCCCCTCAAAACGGGAGGGCCCTTTCGCATACGCTCAATAGCTTGACTCAATGACATTGCCCAAACCGGGAAGGGCTTTTTTCATGGCTTGTCCATGCTGGCCTCTGCCAGCCATTTTTGTACGGTATAGTCCCACTCTTGGGTCACCCGTCCAATATGCACGTATGCTTCCAGATTAAAAAGACCGTCGACAAACGTCGACGGTCTTTTTAAGTAATTATAGGATCTGACAAAACTCGGAAGAATCAATGGTTTGCAGGCTGTCAGCAAGAGATTTTGTATCTATCACTTTTTTATTGAATGGAACAATTAGGTTTGGTATAATAATTTGATGTTGGGGTCAAAAGTAAGTATTTTCACCATCAGGAGCTATAAAACAAAAAATGACCGCCTCTAAATACGAAAGCAGTCAAATCTTCGGCGTGTTTTTGGGGGCCTTTTCGCCGTACTCTATGTGAGAAGTGGGTTGCAGGTACAACAATAGAAGCCCCTTCGTTGCCGAAGCAGCTTTCTAAAATTGATTGCTGAAATTTTGGCTCCAAAGAAGAATTTACCAGGGATCTTCCCCCGTACCGGCATATCGTCAACATGATAGCAGTTGCGCAAAATGGAAGGAACCGCTTCAACGCCATTCCGTATTCTTCTCCAGTTCTGAAAGTCTTCCGCCCCTATAAAGCGCTGTTGTT
>NZ_FOXE01000011.1 GCF_900115635.1 Oscillibacter sp. PC13
CCCGATACCGTGCGGTGCTGTCGCCGGATTTCAGTATGTACCTGGAAATGGCGCCTGTCATGCAGCTTTACAATGTATTTCGTAATCGTTGGTGCGGCGCTTACTGGGCATCCAAAGGGCTCCGGGTCATTCCGACTGTCAACTGGGGAGATGAATCCACGTTTGATTTCTGCTTTGAGGGGCTCGAAAGAGGCAGTGTGGTGGCTGTCTCCACCTACATGGCGTCCGAACACGACAACCGCCAGGATCAAAAAGAGTGGTTCATGGCTGGATACAACGAGATGCTGCGTCGTATTGAGCCGGAAAAAATTATCTGCTACAATACACCGTTTCCCGAAATGCAGGGCAATATCATCTACGTGGATTACGAGCGCAGTTCCTGGAGGTATATGAACTATGAACGAAGTTTCCGTCGTGAAGATTTGGATGCCTTTAAAATTGGCGGCACATCCAGTAATAATCGTGATACAATAGAGCCGTACCTGATTGGAAAAGGCGGCGGCAGTGCTTATGGCGCAGACTGGAAACCGAACCCCAAGAAACCGAATGATTGGAAGTTTTTAGGGAATCCGGGCGATATCAATCAGACATATAATAAGCACGGAGAGCTTTATGAGGCCCATATTGGCCCAGATGGTAAAGCTGATCATGAGATTCATCATTCAGACCATGGTAACCCGGGTGAGCATGCAAATCCCCACGCCCATGAAATCATATGGACACCAACAGGTCCAAGCTTTAATCCTATGGATATGCCATTGAAGCGATTCATACACAGAAAGGAGATTTTTTCCATGACTCCTTTGATTCCCTCTAATACACCCGAACAGAATCAATTTGTTTCAATCAGTGATTTTAAATGGTGTGTGAACAAAGGCGGTGAAATCGACTTTATTTGGGATGGAAAAGAATACGGTATCAGCCATTCCAGAGGACGAATCATTGCCTACCTGTGGGGGCAGCCTGATACAACGCAGTACTTCGCAACAGCTGACGATGTTCTGAACTATATGGTGGGTTCTGACCGCCTGCGTGATGTGATCACGCAGGTTACTGTGCTTGACCGGACCATCTAAGATAAAAGTGACTTGTCTGCTGCTTGTAAACGGCTAGTATTGCTGGACTTTCGCAAGCCATTTCATGACACGCGGACGATCGGAGTATCCTTCGGGGTGCTCCGATTTTTTGTTCATTAGAAATAGGATCCGATCTTAATCCCTCAAAATCTGCGCCGCAGTAAACAATAATAGGCCCCTGCCCCTCGAACCACGCAAATGATAATTCTTTCTGAACTGTGGTCAAAATCCCTGGATATTCTCCGTGTCTTTCGGTATTGTGTGTCGCTGATAGGAGGCGAGACACATGAACGACTATATGCGTGCACTGCACCAGCGGTTCTTCCGGGAACCCGAGTATGCGGACGTGCGAAGAGAGATCGAGGGGCTCCGCCGGGAACTGCGGGAGCAGCTGGATCGGCAGAACCGGGAAAAGCTGCTGAAGCTGGTAGACCTAGGCATCGAGCTCCGGGAAGAGACATTCCTTGCCAGCTTCATGGCCGGGTTCAAACTGGCCTGGGGACTGGCACAGGAGTTGGAGGCAGACGGGCTGTATTCCTTCGAGGATGAGGAAGAGGCCAGAGCTTGCCGCCGGGCGGAGGAGGTGTAGTCCATGGGAAAGCGCAGACCGGCTGGGGACGGCATGGTGCGCAAGCGGGAGGATGGCCGCTGGGAGGGCCGCATCGTGGTGGGCCACAAGGAAAACGGCGACTCCATCTTCCGCTACGTGTCCGCCGGGAGCCAGAAAGCCCTGACGGAAAAGCTCCACCGGGAGATGAGTACCTACCGGGGTGTAGACCTTACCGAGAACAGTCGCATGACCCTGGGGGAGTGGCTGGACCAATGGCTGGAGGAGCTGGTGGCACCCTCCGTGCGGGAGAGCACTCTGGAAGGATACCGCCATCATATCCAGTACCACATCAAGCCCCGCCTGGGCAGCAAGCCCATCAGCAAGATCACCCCGGACGATGTCCGGAAGCTGTACCGGGACGCCCAGAGGCATGGCCGTATCCGGGAGGACCCGGAGTATGGCCACGCTCTGTCCGCCTCCACTGTCCGCCGACTCCACGGGGTGTTCCACCTGGCCATGGATGCGGCGGTGCGGGCGCGGCTCATCCCCTTGAATCCCACCCAGGGCGTCACGTTGCCCAAAAAGGAGACAGCTCCCAGAAAGATCCTCAATGACGCCCAGCTGGATCGGTTTATGGAGGAGATTCGGAAGGATCCCATCTGGTATGACTTCTTCTACACGGAGCTGACTACCGGCCTGCGGAAAGGCGAGATCTGCGGCCTCATGTGGTCGGACTTTGATGGAAAGCAGGGCACCCTCTCCGTCCGCCGCACCATCCACCGCCGAAGGGGCGGAGGCGTCACCGCAGGAGCCACCAAGACCGGAGCGGGCAAGCGGGTCATCACCCTGCCGCCCAGCACGGCGGAGCTGCTGCAAAAGCGGAAGAAGCGCTCCTATTCCCAGTGGATCTTCTGCCACCCGCTTCTGCCGGAGCAGCCCCTGCCGCCGGACATGGCATACAACCGGATGAAGACCCTGCTGAAGCGGGCAGGACTGCCGGAGCTTCGGTTCCATGACCTCCGGCACACCTTCGCCACCCACGCCCTGGCCAGCGGCGTGGATGCCAAGACCCTCTCCGGCATCCTAGGCCACACCAAGGCCAGCTTCACCTTAGACACCTACGCCCACGTCACCGGCGATATGCAGCGGCAGGCGGCCCAGGTGATGGACACCTTCATGACGGACATCTTCGGAAAGGAGCTGACACCATGGCAAAGCGGCGCAAGCCCGGCACCGGCAGTGTCCACCTGAGAAAGGATGGCCGCTGGGAGGGGCGGTGCGTGGTAGGCTACGACCAGCGGGGCTATCCCAGGACGAAGAACTGCCTGGCCAAAACGAAAGGGGAGTGCCTGCGGAAATTAAAAGCCCTGCGGGAGCAGTGCCGTCCTCCGGAACAGCCCAAGGAAATCAAATCCGGCATGACCTTCGGGGCGTGGCTGGATCACTGGTATCAGACCTGTTCCATGCCTGCCCTCCGGCCCAGCACCCAGCAGGAGTATGAGCTGCGGATCTACCGGCATATCATCCCGGCCCTGGGGGAGATCCCCCTGAACAAGCTGACAGAGGCGAATCTCCAGCAGTTTTACCACCAGCTCAAGCACGGCGGGCGGCTGAACAGAACGGACCTCTATGGGCCGGGACTGTCCGACCGCTCTGTCCGGGGCTGCCACATCACCTGCCGGGCGGCGCTGGCCCAGGCGGTGGAGGAGGGGCTGATCCCCGTGAACCCCGCCGAGGGCTGCAAGCTGCCGGGAGAGGGAAGACGGGAGATGCAGGTGCTGACCCGGGAGGAGATGCAGCGATTGCTCATCCAAGCCAAAGAGGACGGCTGCTATGAGCTGCTTCTTCTGGAGTTGTCCGCAGGACTGCGGCGGGGAGAGCTGCTGGCCCTCTAGTGGGACGACCTGGACCTGGGAATCGGCGAGCTGCGCATCAGCAGACAGGTCTCCCGGGTGCGGGGAAAGCTGACGGTATCCCAGCCCAAGACGGATGCCGCCGTCCGCACCATCGTTCTCTCGCCCGCTGTGACGGAACAGCTGCGGCGGTACCGGGAGCAGGTGGATTCCCGCTGGATTTTTCCATCCCCCAAAAAGGAGGATGCTCCCCGGGACCCAGCGGCAGTCCGAAAGCTGCTGAGCCAGGTCCTGAAAAGGGCCCAGTGCCTCAAGGTCCGGTTCCATGATCTCCGGCATACCTTCGTGACCACGGCGCTGGAGTACGGCATGGATGTGAAGACCCTCTCGGCGGTGGTGGGGCACCGGTCCTCTAGCACCACCCTGAACGTCTACACCCACGTGACGAAAGCCATGGAGCGGCAGGCAGCGGCCAAAATCGACCAGGGGATCGGAAAGCAGGAAGTTCCGCAGGAGGAACCCCAGGAGAAGCACCTAACCATGACCACTTTCTGGACGGACCCCGGAAAGCGGCGCAAGCCCGGCACCGGCTGCGTCAATCAGATCGGTGACCACCTCTGGGAGGGGCGGTATTCCCCCGGAGGGCCGGACGGCAAGCAGCGATCCAGGAACGTCTACGGCCACACCCCGGAAGAATGTGAGGAGAAGCTGAAGGTGCTGATTGAAACCATGAAAGCGGAGATCCAGGCGGAGCGGAGACAGCTCCGGGAGGCAGGGAACCGGCCATGAAAGTGAAAAAAAGAAACTCCCGCGGATGCGGGAGTTTTCCTGTCTGTGGTATTTCTGTGGTCAATCAAAAACAGCAAAAAATCGGGGCACTAGAAAGACACGAAAAAGTTGCGAAAGTGAAAGAAAAGAACCTGATTTCTTGCGAAATCAGGTTCTTTTTGGTGGAGACTACTGGACTCGAACCAGTGACCTCCTGCGTGTGAAGATACGTCGGGGGCGGAAAGAACGGGCTATCCCGTCCTTTCCGCCCCTTTTGGCTCAAAATGATTTGCTATCCGCTCCGTTGTCTCCATTGTTTCCTGCCTGCTCCGATTCCAGTCTGGGTCACGGTTTGGGTCAAGTTTACAAGATAGTTCCATAGGCAAATTTCAGGGCAGGGATATTCTCGTATGTTCTGCATTGGCTGAATACTTATAGTACAACGGGTTTGGATATAAGGAACCTGATGCGCTTCCGTGGAAAACCAAAGCATAGCGGGACTTTGTTTCGTTACTGTAATGGCTGCAGCAATTTCTCTACGGTTCACGCTAAAATGAACGTTTGCCCGATTCCCTGCTGACGGGCCCGCTGATAAACGATATCAGCGCAGACCACATCATGGGCGCCCATGCCCATATGCGTGGACACGATAATTTCATCCTCACGCTCCCGGCCGGGGACTTTCCCGGTGAGAAGCTCTGTCATGTCACCAAATACATCCTGATCCGACAGCAGGCCATGGGGATTTAGTTTTGGGCTGCGCAGAATATCCGCGTCTGGCTTGCGGTAGCCCAGATACCACTTATCTGCCGACTTTCCGATTTGGGGGTCCAGGTCCCGGAAGCCCTCAATACCGATAATCGTGGTGCCCGGGCGGATCATCTCCCGTGTAACCAGTGTCTCCTGCGCGCCAGAGGCCATCAGAATCAAATGGCTCCCCTCCACCGCTTGAGCTGGGGAATCACACAGCACCACCTCTACCCGGTCAGAGAGTTCCTGTTTCATCTGCTCCATGGGTGCGCGGCTGCGGCTGAACAGGCGGATCTGCTTCAGGGAGGAGAACTGTGTCACAAAGCCCCGCATTCCTGCTTTGGCCTGGGCCCCGCAGCCGATGACCGTCAGGACCTCCGGCTCAGGGTTGCTCAGATATTTGGCCTGGACTACGCCGTGACCACCGGCGGTGCGCATGGTGGTGATATGAGTGGCACCCACGATGGCAATGGGGGAACCGGTTTGTGTGTCGCTGAGGATCACCAGATTACCGTGGCTGAAGGGGTAGCCGGGCAGAGGATTGTCATAGGTGTCGATCCACTTTACACCGGCGCGCTGACGATGATGCAGGATGGCGGGCATGGAGTGAAAATTATTCTGCCGGTCCGCGTCCGCAAACATCAAGGCCATAGTCCCCACAGCAATCTCACTCAGGCCGATATGCAGGAATGTCTCTTCCGCGGCGGCAATCGCATCTGCGGGTGTCAGCAGAGAAAGCACGTCCTGTTCACTTAAAAGCAGCAATTCTTCTCGAATGCTCATAACAACACTCCTTTACATCATGTTGACGCCGTTTTTCGGCGCAGTCATCAGATCACATTCCGAATAAGTTTTCTTTAGGAATGCGCAGCAGTATTCAAAAGCAGAGCCTGATAGGTCTCCGGAGTATTCATATTGAAAAAACAACGGTCGGGAATCAGTCCCCCAGTGTCCAGATATATGCAGCGGACATCTTTTAAAAATGACATCATGCGGCGGTCTCCGTCACGCAGGTGCTCTTCCAATACCGGCAAAACAGATTTCGTATAGATTCCACACAGAGGATGCACCTGCCCGTTGCTATCTCTGCATGCCATTGCCCCCGCACTAGGCGGAAATCGATTCAGCAGAAGTTGGGCAAGCTCTGTTGTAAAATTTGGCAAGTCGCAGGAAACGCAGAGAAGCGCATCCTTTTCCGTTGCGGAAAGGGCCGCATGAAGCCCTCCCAAAGGGCCGGCATCCTGATACAGATCTGAAACAAGGCGTACCGGAAGCCCCGCAGCCAAATCAGGATTATTTGCGGAAAGCAGCCGTTCTTTGAAACCGCTCAGTTTTTCCAACAGTCTCTCCAGCATGGTTTGGCCGTCAATTTCCAGCGTGGCCTTGCAGCACCCCATTCTTCTGGAGCGACCGCCAGCCAGAATGACCGCGCCGCAAGTATCCGTTGATATTGCCATAAGCCCTCCTAGTCAGAAGCGTTACAGCCAGATGATCTCCACCTGGGTCCCTTCCGGGATCTCACTGCTGCCCGCTGGAACATCAATCAGGCAGTTGCAGCCGATCATGCTGCGCATCTGCCCGTTGGACTGCTCTGTCGGCATAAAAACCTGCCCATCCCGGCTATGCGCCCGCAGAAACCGCCGGACTCTGCTGCTTTTGGAAAACATATTGGCTGCCCGCACCGTCTCCCTGCGGGGAGCAATGGAGGCGTCCTGTGTCATTTTCGCCAGCATAGGCCGGAGCAGCAGCTCAAACGGAACCGCCGCCGAGAATGGATTTCCGGACAGGCCTAACAGCAGCAGGCCGTTTTTCTCTGCGAAAAGGGTCGGCATTCCGGGCTTGACATCAATGCCGTGGAATACGACCCGCGCACCGAAGGCGACCATGGCGGCCTCGGCCAGGTCCTTCTGGCCGACGGACACGCCGCCGGTGGTAAGGATCAGATCCGCATCCGCGCTGCAGCGGCGCAGCGTGGCTGTCATCTGCTCCAGATCGTCTCCGATGGCGTCTACTGCGGTGATCTCCGCCCCTAACTGATGCAGGCGGGCAACGAGATAGCTGGTATTGGAATCGTAGATTTTTCCAGGCGGAAGAGGCGTTCCCGGCTGCCAGACCTCGTCTCCTGTGGAGATCACCGCCACACGCATTCGGCGGCGGACGTACAGGGAGGTCAGTCCGCTCCCTGCTGCCACAGCCACAGCGGCTGCGTCAACTTTTCTTCCAGCGGAGATCAAACAGGCTCCCATCTGGTATTCCTCGCCTCTGTGGCAGTAATTCTCACCGGAACGTGCCGATTTGAAAATGTGGACAAGGCTCTCGTCCTCGTCGGTATCCTCCTGGCGGATGATACAGTCCGCACCGGAGGGGATCATGCTGCCTGTCATCAGCCGCACCGCCTGGCCCGCGCAAACCGGCACGCCGGATACATCTCCCGCGTACAGCTTGTCCACCACTTGCAGGACTGCCGGAGCCTCCCGTGAGGCGCCCACAAGGTCTTCGGCGCGTACCGCGTATCCATCCAGTGGAGACCGGTCAAAGGGAGGCTGCACAATGGCGGCTCTCACATCCCGGGTGAGGATGCGGCCCACAGCATCCAGGAGAGGGACTTCTTCCTCCTCCAGAAGGTGTGTATATTGCAATACCAAGTCAATCGCCTGCTCAACAGAGATCGCCATTACGGTTCATCCTTTCCAGGTTGGATTTGTGCTTTGCCGTCAGCACGCACTGCAGCAGAAATGCCGCCAGCGGAGCAGGATCATCCAGGGGAAATACGGGGCAGCCAGCTTCCAGCGGGACATCCGATACGATGGCGATGCAGTCCGACGGCTCTGCCGCAAGGTCCTTGCCGGAAGCCGCCCGAAACAGGGCGATTTTGGGATAAGGGCCTGTTTTATAGCCCTCTGTGAGAATCAGGTCCACATCGGAGAGCTGGTTTACGATGTCCTCCAGCCCTACCGGATGCTGCCTGCACAAAGCGAATCTTGTAGCGGAGGCAATAGCCACGGCGTCCGCGCCTGCCTGGGCAAACCGCCAGGTATCTTTTCCCTCCTGGTCCATTTGAAAATCATGGCCGTCATGTTTGATTACCGCCACGCGAAGACCCGCGGCCTTCAGGCGCGGGATCAATTTCTCCAGGTAAGTGGTCTTGCCCGTGTTGGAGTACGCGGCAAGGGTAACAACGACTGGCATTATGTACTGCCTCCATCTATGAAATACTTCCCGGAGAACACCGGGGGCTCCGGGCCCCCAGTGCTCCGCCGGTTGGATAAGGGAAGGGAAAACAATGTAAATCGGTTACTTTTTCTTCAGACCCAGCTGGTCGATTAGGGCGCTGCAGGCCTTGTTGCTGCCGCTGGCCTTGTACTCCTCCTCGGTGACACAGGTCAGGGCACCGAAGGAGCAGGCACAGACGCATGCAGGCTTCAGGCCGTTTTTGACGCGCTCATTGCAGCCGTCGCACTTCACCATCTTGCCGTCGGAGGCGCGATAGCGGGGCGCACCGAAGGGGCAGGCCATGGCACAGCTCTTGCAGCCGATGCAGTTGGTGTTGTCGTAAACGGTAAAGCCCGTCTCGGGGTCCTTGCTGAGACAGCCCACAGGGCAGGCGGCGATGCAGGGGGCATCGGTGCAGTGCATGCAGGCGGCAGAGATGTAGGCACAATAGGTGCTGCCGTCCGCCAGAGCGATCTCATTGTCATAGGTCTTGCGGAAGCACTGGTCACCGGCGGCCAGATCAATGTCGTTCTGGTCCATACAGCCCATCATACAGGCGGAACAGGCGCTGCACTTGTCCTGGTCAAATACAAAAACGTGTTTCATGGTCGTTAGTCCTCCTGAACCTTGCGAATATTGCAGCGCATACCCTTGAAGCCGGGGAAGCCGGAATAGGGGTCCAAATGGTTCCGGCCAATCAATTCATTGACATTTGCCTCTGTGTAGCCATGGAGTGTCATCAGGACGCCTTCCTTCGCTTTACCGGTGATCTTGACTAACATTCGAATCTCACCATAGGGGCTGGAGAGGGCCACCTTGTCGCCGTTCTGCAGACCCAGGCGGGCGGCGTCAGCCGTGTGGACCTCCACGGTGGGGTTGGGGCGAATGCTGCGCAGCCAGGGCGTGTCGTGAACACGGGAGTGGATCGCATGAGGAAGCCGTGCGCCTGTGCACAGGTAGAAGGGATACTTCTCGCGGGTCTCGGGATCGTTCTGGTCTGCCAGCGGATCACGATAGCTGGGCAGCGGGTCCAGCCCAAACTTCGGATCAATGGCCGCAATGGCGTTGGAGTAGAACTCAAATTTACCGCTGGGGGTTTTGAAGCCGTTTTCCAGAAGCTTGCCGGGCTTGGCGGGCCACTTGGCCGTGGGGACCTTCATGGGCTGGCCAGTCTTTTTCAGCTCTGCCACAGTCAGGCCGCAGCCGTCGATCATCCAGTCTGCGGAGGCCTCATAGCCCTGCTTCAGCAGATCGTCGTCCAGATCCATGACCCGAGCCAATTCGCAGAGAATATCCACGTCAGATTTGGATTCATACAACGGCTCAATGACCGGCTTTGTAAAGGCGAGATAGCCGCCCTCATAGGCCTTCAGTTCGCCGCGCTCCACAGACGAGCAGGCAGGCAGCACGATGTCTGCGTACTTGCAGGTCATGGTCATAAACAGGTCGATGTTCACGAAGAAATCAAGGTTCTTGGTCATGGCCGCAAGGAGTTTGTCGGTCTCAGGGAACATCTTTGCGTTCATGCCCAGACCAACGACAGCCTTGACGGGGTAGGGCTTTTGCTCTTCGATCTGGCGCAGGAGATCCATGGCCTGGAACTCATCGTTCTGTGCCTCCCACAGGGGGAAGCGCTCAGCGCCGATGCGCCGCTGGCCGCCGGGATAGCGGTTGGAGCGGAACTCCTCCTCGCGGCTGCGGAAGCCGGCACGCTTATGGATATAGCTGGGCGGATTGGGCACATTGCCGCCTTCACGGTCAAAGTTGCCTGTCAGCGCGGTCAGGCAGAGAATGGCCCGGTGAGAATTGAAGCCGTTGATGTGATGCACCAGGGCAGAGGCGGAGAAGTTGGTGCAGGCCGGGCCATTGGTGGCGTACAGCTTGGTGGCCTCATAAATGTCATCCGGATTCAGGCCGGTGATCTCAGCCACCTTGTCCAGAGGATACTGCTGGACCAATTCCCGATACTGCTCGAAGCCATAGGTGTACTTTTCCACATAGTCCATGTCGGCCCAGCCGTTGTCAATGATGAGCTTGGCCATGCCCAGGGCCAGGGCACCGTCCGTACCGGGGTTGATCTTCAGGAAAATATCCGCCAGGTTCTTGGTGGCCGGGGTGTCCCGGATATCAATGATGATGACCTTGCCACCCCGCTCCTTCAGCTTCTGGACACCCGCCACAGACAGGTGGTTGGAGTAATAGCCCTCATAGTTCCAGCCCAGGAAGGTATTCGCATGGCCCATATCCGGTCCGCCGCCGGTGCCGGCGGTGACCTTGTCGGCAATATACATGGACGCAAAGCATGTGCTGTCATCGGTGCCGAAGTTCACGCTACCGAACACGTGGGCAAACCGGTGCAGGATGGGGCGATACCACTTGCAGTAGCCGCTGAAGAAGGCCACAGCGTGGGCGGAGTACTGTTCCTTCACCTTGTTCAGGTTCTCCGCGATGATCTGATAGGCCTCATCCCAGGTGATGGGCTCAAACTTGCCCTCGCCGCGCTCACCCACACGCTTCAGCGGCGTCTTGATGCGGTCCTCGCGGTACACATAGTTCCGCAGAGAGGAGCCCTTGGTGCACAGCTTGCCGCGGTTCAGGGGGTGGTCCGGCGTACCCTCCACGCGGATGATCTTGCCGTCCTTTACATAGCAGTCCACACCGCAGTGGATACCGGGGCTGCAGATGGCGCACAGAGAATGTCTGACTTCAATGCCGGTATCCTCGCCAGGGATTTTGGCTTTGATCTTCTTTTCCAGTTCAGTCAATGGATGTCCCTCCTAAATAGTCGATAAAGCTGTCCGGGAAGCCTTTCTCCCTCAGGAAGCAAATGGTTTTGATATCCAAGCCGGCGTGCTTGCTTTCAATGGCCTTGATGAAGGCGTTCTTCACCACGCCGTTGCTGCCGGCCGAGCCGATCATGTTGATGCATTTGATGCCTTCACTGTTCTTCACCGCACGGATATAATACTTGTGGTCCTCGTATTCGTAGACCTCGTCCTCCGGCTTGCAGGCACTGATGTCACCGATGCTGATAAAATCATAATCCAGGTAATGGGCCAGATTCACCAGAACGTTGGCATCGAATTCCATGTGTCTGCCCGCCATGTTGGCACCGGCCACCTGCCCCTGCTTATTGGCGTTGAACCAGACACCGATGTTGCGGTGCGTGCCGCTCTGGATATCCAGGGCCTCACAGCAGTCGCCGGCGGCATAAATGCCCTCGTAGTTGGTGCGCATGGTCTTGTCCACCAGAACGCCGCGATTCATTTCAATGCCGCTGCCCTTCAGGAAGCCCACATTCATCCGCACACCGATGCACACCGCAACGGTATCCGCGGAAAAGCGGCGGCCGTTCTGCATGACTGCGGTCAGCTGGCCGTTCTCCTCCCGTTCGATGTGATCCAGCATCTGCTCGCAGTACACGGGAACGCCCTTGGCCTCCAGATCCTGCTGGGCGCGCTTGGCGGTCTTCTCAAAGGCGGCCACATAGAACATCCACTTGGCGCCGTCCACCAGGGTACAGGGAACACGATAGGCAACCATGTCCTCCACCACCTTGATGCCGACCCAGGAGGCGCCGATGACCAGGCAGCTCCCCACCTTTCCGGCCTCCAGCATTTTCTTCAGGGCCACGGCATCCGCCGCAGTACGCATCTTGAATACGCCGGGTAAATCCAGACCCGGGATAGGGGGCATCACGGCGGACGCGCCCGTGCTGATCAGAATGTTGTCATACTGCTTCCGGCTGCCGTCGGCAAAAATCAAGGCTTTTTCCGAGGGCTCCAGTCCGGTCACGGGCTGATTGCCGTGGAAATGAAGATTCAGCTCTTTTGCAATCTCCTCCAGAGGGCCAAAGGGAAACAGTGCTTCGTAGGGGATCGCGCCTTTCACATAGTATGTGGTCAGCATGGGGTTATACGGCCCGATATTGGTGTCGGAATACACATCGATGATGGCCTCCGGGTCAACGCTTCGTGCTTCTTTGGCGGCATTGTATCCGGCGCCGCCAAAGCCGACAATGGCTATTTTGTTCATATATTCCTCCAGTACATCCGGCTGTACCAGCCTCAGCAGGTCCCATACGAGAGAGTGACCGCTGGCCGGCCTGTGTCAACTGTCGGCCAGCGGTGTACGGGTTCTGCCGAGAAATACAGCTGTGTAAATGGCCTGTCTGTCAGATACAGGCCCGGAAATCAATAGAGAAGCTCAGAGACCGCAGCGATATCATCGACGGTTTCGATGCTGCAAAGAACCTCAATGGCCTTTTCCAGCCGGTCGCCCTGGAGTACGGGAGCGGCCTGAACACGGAAACGCTCCACGAACTCCTCACGGGTCATCATGTTGGCGGGATGACCGGGATGGCAGTCCATCTTGCCGACGTACTTCTCACCGTTCTTCAGCGTAATGGTGATGGTCTTCATGGGATAAGTGCCCTCACGGAACTGTTTGAAACCGACCATGGGAGAGTCAGGTGTGGAATCGCTTCCCTTGACGCGCTTGGCCAGGGCAATGATCTTGGGGTCCTTCATCTTCTCCTCGGTGTACCACTGCGCGCCGGGGTTGGGATCGTAGAGCATGGAGGCCACCACGAAGGGGATGGAGAACTGGGCATGGGTGACGGAGGTGAAGCCGTCATCAGGCGCCCACATGCGCTGTGCCACGGGAGGATCGACGATGATCTCCTCCACATCCTCAGGACCAAAGCCATGTTCCTTGACCAGGTTGCTGACGATCTCGGCAGTGGTCTGCACCCACATGTTGGCAGGCCAGTGCTTCATGAGGGTCTCCATGATGAGGTAACGGCTGCCCAGGTCTCTGGTATACCAGGAGGGATCGGACTTGTCCTCGCCGTCCAGCGTGCAGCAGATGACACCGCCGTAAGCAGGGGCAAAGTCCAGCAGATCCCGCTGGTTATGGATGCCCTTCTCCACGGACTTGGAGATCAGGAAGCCGTCGCGGGCACGGTAGCCATGCTCATAGTGATAGAAGTCGGACATGGTGGTGGCATGGTATGCCGTGGGGATCGTGCTGCTCTCGCAGCCCACGCCGATGGCCTGGTTGATCTTGCGGGCGTCAAAGTCATACAGCTTGGCAACAGACAGGATGCAGCCGAAGATCTGCCAGCTGGTCAGGCCCCAGCCCTTGGTCTTCCAGATTTCGTCGGTGGGCTGGACTGCCATGGCGATGCGCTGATAGACCTCATAGGCAGCCACGATGGCAGTCAGCATCTCCTTGCCGCTCTTGTGCTTTTCCTCGGCCGCCAGCCAGGCGCAGGGAATGATGCCGGCAGAGGGATGGCCGGTCCAGGAGCAGTCCTCCCAGTCCAGCGCGTCGGAGATCGTACCCAGGGCCAGGGCGGCGTTGACAGAAGCCAGCTTCTCGCCGGTGCCCCACAGGGTGGTAGGACCACCCTCGCCGCCGTTGGCCTCCACGGCCATCTTGCGGGCCTTGTCGGCAATGGGCGTGCCCTTAGCGGCCAGGGAAACACCGATGGTCTGGAGCATGATCATCTTGGCGCGCTCGATGACCTCGGGAGGAATATCCTCATATTTCAAATTCACAGCATACTCGCTGAGCTCCTGGGTATAGGTCGTGGGAGTCAGCCAGTTATTATCTCTAAAAAAACGATTATACCGCATACTGTACCTCCTGTTTCTTCAAAGTGATGTGGAACTTCACCGGCCGGCTCAATAGAAGAACGTGGGCAGCACGGAGGCGTCCTCGTACTTCTCCAGATGGCAAATGCAGTCAATGGCGCCCTCGGTCTTTTCGGGGCTCAGCACGTTTTTGGTGGTCAGACGGAACATGTCCTTGAACTCGTCGCGGGTGAGCATGTAGTTGGGATGACCGGGATGGGTGAAGGCGCTCTCCACATACTCGGTGCCGTCCTTCATGCGGACAGTCATAAACTTCTCGGGATGGGTTCCGGCGATCAGATCCTGAATGAAGCGAGACTTATGGAAGTCAAAGGGCACAAAACCGTCAGCCTTGACCTTCATCATCAGGTCGATGATCTTCTGGTCCTTCATGGTCTCGGGCTGATACCAGATGGCGCCGGGCTCGGGATGATACATGGCGCAGGCAGTGCCGTAGGGGATGGAGAACTGGGCCTGGGTGACGGACTCATAGCCCACCTCAGAATACCAGTGACGGAACTCCACAGAGGGACTGATGATGATCTCCGCCACGTCGTCGGGATTGAACTTGTACTTGGTGACCAGTCTGGCGGCCAGTTCGGTGTAGGTCTGCACGAACACGTTGGCAGGCCAGTGCTTGATGAGGATCATGTTCATCATCATCCAGGTCTCGCCCAGCTCCTTGGTGATCCATTCGGGCTGCGTCAGCCGGGTATGCCGCAGGTAGGCGGTGGGATCGTCGAAGGCGTCCTCCATGTTCTCAATGCCGTTGATGGCCGTCTTGATCATGGTGACCGTGTTCTCCGCCTTGTAGCCATACAGGTAATTCAGGGAGTCGGACATGGTGGTCTCATGGGGAGAGGTGGGAATGATGGCGCAGGCGGTGCCGATGCCGAATGCCTGGTTCATCTTCTCCTCGGACAGGTCCATCAGCTTCATCAGGACTGCCAGGCAGCCGAAAATGTTGTAGCTGACGATGTTGCTGTTGCCCGCCAGCGCCACACGCTGATAGACCTCATAGCCGGCCACCACAGCGGTCAGCAGGTCCTTGCCGCTCTTGTGCAACACTTCGGCGGCGATCACCGCGGTGGGGATGACGCCGGCGGAGGGATGTCCGGTGACAGAGCAGTCCTCCCAGTCCAGCATGTCGCCCATGGAACCGGCGGTAAAGGCAGCGGCTTCCCAGCTCATCTTCTTGCCGGTGGCCCACTGGGTGGCCTCCTGGGAGGCACCGGGAGACATCTCCTGGGAGATGGCAATGGCGTCCTTCACCTGCTGCAGCTCCGAGCTGCACAGGCTGACACCAACGGTGTGCATGATATTCATTTTGGCGCGCTCAATGACCATCGGGGGAATATCTTCGTATTTCAGCTCCTTGACAAAGTGGCACAGCTGCTTTGTCATGTCAGTTGTAATCCCATGATAATTGAAACCCATTTTGTATCCTCCTTACTGTTATCTTCCGCTGTTTTCCAAATGAGGGGTCAGATGGTGAACAGCTTGCCCAGCCCGGGCAGCTTGTCCTTGATGCCGGCATGGCGCAGGCAGGCCCACAGGCTGGCCTGGTGGCTGGTGATGACGGGCATCCCCAGATCCTCCTCCAGGATCTCCACCAGCTCCATGGTGGCAAGGCCCATGCAGCTGAGGAAGAACACTTCCGCGCCTTCCGTTTTCAGCTTCTTGGCATTGCGGTACAGGTGCAGCTTGCTGGCGTGGCTGTACGGACCATTTCTGTTGAAGCCGACGCCCGTGATGGAGGTGACCTCCAGCCCGTTGTCCTCCATGAACTTCTTTTCGGCCTCATTGGTATCATCGGGGTAAGGCGTCATCACCACCGTCTTTTTCAGTCCCAGGGCCTCAAATGCCTCCAGGACTGCGGTGCTGGTGGTCAGTCCGGGCCAGCCGCTGGCGCGTTCAATGCGCTCGATACATTCCTTATCAAATCCAAATCCTTTGATGCAGCTACCGGAGGTACAGCCAAAGAGGATCACATCATGGGGCTGCGTAGCATACATCTTTGCGGTGTCTTCCAGCAGCTCGGTCATGCGGATCAGGTTTTCCGGAGTGGGATTTCCAGAAAAGGCAAGTCTGCTGCTGTTAAAGGCAACGCCATCAGGGGCGTATTTGTTGAAAGCGTATTCGACCTTGTCATCCAAGGGAGCGATCACGCCGATTCTTGCTCGCCAACTATACATCGAATCAGTCCTTTCCTCTTTAATTAGAGCGTGAACAGCTTGCCCAGCTTGGGGAGCTTCGCCCCCACGCGGCAGTGGCGCAGGGCGCTCCACAGCGTGGCCTGATGGCTGGTGACAACGGGAACACCCAGGCAGGTCTCCAGACTGTCCACGATCTCCATGGTGGTCAGGCCCATGCAGCTGAGGAAGAAGGTGTCCGCTCCCTTGAGATCCATTTTCTTGGCATTCTGGAACAGGAAATACTCGTCCGCGTTGGAAAAACCGGGTTTGCCGTTTTCCAGGGTATAAGCGGTCATGTCCATGCCGACAATATTAGTGACCTCAAACCCATTGTCTTCCAAGAACTTTTTCTCTGCTTCGTTGGTGGCTTCCGGATAGGGGGTCAGGACAGCGACCTTTTTGGTCCCCAGGGCACGCAGCGCCTCCAGGACCGCAGTACTGGTGGTCAGACCAGGAATTCCGGAGGCGCGCTCAATCTGGTCAATGCACGCCTGATCCCAGCCAACGCCTTTGATACAGCTGCCGGAGGTGCAGCCGAACACCACCAGGTCCATGTCGGAACCCTTATAGGTGGCGGCGGTGGCTTCCAGCTGATCCGTCAGAATAATCAGTCCTTCAGGGGTCGGGCCCGGAAAGTTGATTTTCATCGAAGCGAAGGAAACGCCTTCCGGCGCATAGATGTGAAACGCATGCTCGGCATTTTCACTCATGGGAGTGATCAGACCAATTCTTGCTCTCCATCCGTACATATGCATACTTCCTTTCTCGCAGCAAAGGCTCGCTGCGCAGTAAAACATCCGGAGGAACGCAGTGATCATCAACTGCTGGATCGTTCTCCTTTCCGGGGGATATATGGCTCACTCTTTCACCATTATCAAACCCCAAACCGACCGAAATTGTCAAAGGGCAAACCTTGTTATCCCCTATCAAAAAACGCGGGTATCGCCCATCTTTTCAACGGCCGGGTTCCATGATACAATGCAGAAAACCATTCCTGAGGACATCGTTTTCCAATGCCGCGGTCTGATGTACGGGTTCACTCTTTCAAACGATACCCGCAGTTCGACCCGAGCAGAAGGACGCGCGCCTGCCCTTGCCCGGGCATTTTAGGTGCGTCCATGTAGCAGTCCCCATTTCTATCATACTGAAACAGAGAGAAAGGAATGGTATTTCAAAATGGCAACCAACGATAAGAAAACGAAATACAGCACATCATACATCGTCAACATCGTGATCACCCTGGCGCTGATGTTTGGCTTCGGTTACCTTCCCGCTTTCGGCGGCATCACTCCCGTTGGCATGAAGGTCCTGGGTGTATTCCTGGGTCTGGTCTATGGCTATACTGCCTGTGATATCATCTGGCCGTCCCTGTTCGCAATTCTGGCTTTCGGTATCTGTGGCTACACCACCATGGGCGCGGCCATTACCTCCATGATGGGCCACAACGTGGTGTTCCAGACCCTGGTGGGCTTCATCTCGGCTGGCGCGCTTTCTTACTACGGATTCGGCAAGTGGTTCGTCCGCTGGTCTCTTTCTCTGAAGATCTTCAAGGGCCGCCCCATGCTTTACGTCTGCTCCTTCTTTGTGATCTTCGGTCTTTCCTCCATCGTGGTCAATCAGATCGTCCTGTCCCTCATTCTCTACGGCATCTGGCTGGACATCGCTGAAAATTGCGGCTACGAGAAGAACAGTCCCTTTGTCTATGTGGGCTTCGCTGGAATTCTGATGTGCACCATGCTGGGCGGCGCTATGATCCCCTACACCAGCTGGCAGTTCGGCCTGGCCGGCGTTTGGGCCGAGGTCACCGGCAGTCCTATCAACTTTGGCCTGATGGGCTGCATCACCGTTCCCTGCACCGCCCTGACCATGATCCTCTATGTATATATCAGCAAGGCAATCTTCAAGATCGACTACAGCAAGCTGACCGAATTTGACGCAGATAAGCTGGGCGATGAGAGCAAAACCCTGCGTCCCCGCGCCAAGCGCATCCTGGTGGTTTACCTCATTTCCATCGTGGTCGTCATCCTGGCCAATACCATGATGGAGACCTCTTTCGCCAACTTCATCAACAACACCCTCACCGCCGCCGGTGTCTACTGCCTGTGCGCCGCGATCCTGCTGATCATGCCCAGCGGCGAGGGCGACGGCAAGGGCTGCATCGAGTTCTACAAGGTGAAGGACAGTGCCATCAGCTGGCAGGTCATCTTCATGTGCGCCGTTACGCTGCCTGTTGCTTCCGCTGTCACCAACGAGGCCACCGGCATCGTGCCCTTCCTCAGCAATCTGTTCTCTCCCATCTTTGCAGGCCGCAGTGGACTGTTCATCCTGATCGTTACCATCCTGCTGAGTATGTTCCTGACCAACGTGGGCTCCAACATTGCTTTCGGCGCCGCTATGATCCCCATCGTCGCCCCCTTTGTCATCGAAAGCGGCATGAATCCCATGTTTGCCGGCGCTGCCATGATTTATATCATCAACATTGGTGCCGTTCTCCCCGGCGCTTCTGCTCCGGCAGCCATCTTCCATTCTCAGGAAGCCCTCACCAGTGGCTCTATGCGTATTAAGGTGACGATAGTTAGTTGCCTGGCACTGTTGATTGTTGCAATCCCCCTGTTCAGCATTGCCTCTATGTTCCTGGGCTGAGACGTTCCGTTTCAACAGGCACAAACGCACAGAAAAGCGCTCCGGGTATTTCACATACCCGGAGCGCTTTTGGGGTCTCATAAAGTTTTTCGTTACCTGATACCAAAAAAATCATCTTGTAAATTCATACTATTTTCGTGTAATATAAAGTTGAACTGTGGGTAACATTTCACTATTTATCCTGCTGGGGCAACAGCCGGAGAGCATTGAGGAGATGTTTACCATGATCGAAAAAATTACTGTCATTGGCGGCGGTTCTACAGGCCATATGGTGGCGGCTGTCATGGCCATGCGCGGCTTTAAAGTGACCCTGACCGATACGGAGCGTTTCTCTGAGCAGTTGGATGCTGTGAAGAAGCTCGGCGGCATTCAGCTGAGAGGCGGGATGCGCGGTACGGGCGTCCCGGAGAAAGTCACGACGGATCCGGCGGAGGCCATTCCAGGTGCGGAGCTGATTTGCGTGGATGTTCCCGCTGACCGGCATGAGGAGATCGCCCGCTGGATCGCCCCTTATCTGGAGGACGGCCAGCACATTCTGATCATTCCCGGAAACCTGGGCTCCTTTATTTTCCGCAAGGTCTTTCAGGAGCTGGGTGTGACCGCCGACGTGACTCTGACGGAAAAGGAGGGCAACTTCGGCCCCTGCCGTCTGACCGCTCCCGCTGAGGTCACCACCGGAATGCCGCTGAACCTGAAGGGCAAGATCGCCTCTCTGCCCGCCAGCGACACGGAGAAGGTCATCAAGGCTCTGGAAGGCGTTGTGGAGTACACCGCCAACCAGAACGTGTTTGAAGGCACCATCAACGCTGGCAATGTGATCAACCACGTTGCCAGCACGATCCTTTCGTCTGCGGAAATCGATCACAAGGGCAACAAATTTTCCCTGTTCAAATATGCGTTTACCCCTGCCGCCGTTCGCTGCATCGGCAAGATCCGCAATGAGCGCAAGGCTGTCATTGAGGCCATGGGCATGACCGAGCACGGTAACCCCGTCGGCATGGTGGAGATGGTCCAGCATATTGACGAGCATCCTGAAATTCATGTGTTCTATGAATACATGGATGGCCCCTACGCACTGGATCACCGCTATCTTCACGAGGACTGCGGATGCGGTGGCGCTTTTGCCGTTTCCGTCGCCAAGCGGCTGGGGCTGGAAATGCCGGTGCTGACCGCTTTCCTGGGCGTGGCCGGCGCGATCAATGACCGCGATTATTTGAATGGTGGGCGAACCCTGGAGAACCTGGGCTTCCCCGAAGGTATGACGTTGGAGGAAATTTACAAACAGATCTGAGTATCTGACATAGGGGGACAGCTGTCCGCTGTCCCTCTCTTTGTCTATCAGGAGGGAGAGACATATGAGGCTGGAACACATCCAGTATCTGCTGGAGATCAATCGCCTGCATTCCATTTCCGCGGCAGCCCGCTCACTTCACGTGAAGCAGACAACGCTGAGCGCCATTGTCAAGGTGGTAGAGGAGGAAGTTGGCTTTCCGATTTTCCAGCGGACGCCGCAGGGGGTCCTTGTCACTCCCACCGGTGAGCGCTTCATGTCTCTGGCCTGGGAAATCCATGTAAAGTATGAGGAATTGATGGCTGTCAAGCGTCATCTTTCCGGAGGCGCTCCTACGATCACCGTTCCAATGGCGCCCGCCATCTCCATGCGTCTGTCGATTCCGCTCTCGGACTACTTCTCCCGGTTTGATGTGCATGGAAACCTGAACTTCGAAGAAGCCCCCAGCGAATCCATCGGCGAGCTGATCCTAGACAACAGCGCAAACCTGGGCCTCACGTATCTGACCGAGGATGAGATCGACTATATCCAGAAGGACGCCGGAAAAAGCAGCCTGAATGTGGAACGCCTGCTGGAGGATGAGCTTTGTATTCTGGTATCTCCAAAGCACCGGTTGGCATCCAGAGACTCCGTGAACATGGAGGATATCTTAGGTGAGCGGATGGTGACCGCCAATCCGGAGCGGAAGGATAAGATCGTAGGCGACTCCATCAACCGCGGGACCTATGTCACCCGTTATTCCAGCATAGACGATATGTTTCAGGCTGTCCTGACGCAGGATGTGATCGGATTTGCGCCAAGATTTACCGGAGAGTTCCACTTTGAACATATGAAAGAAACATTTAAGCTGATCCCTCTGCGCAACACAGAATACGAAAACCGGATGTTCCTGTGCCTGCTCACCTGCAAGGACCGGGACCTGCGGTATCAGGAGTATATTCTGGTTTCCTGCATTCACGATTATTTCCGGAACATGCACTCCCCGGCAGCGAGAGATCAATCCTCAGAGAACGGAGGTGTCAGTCGTGAGAACAGAACATCTGCAGTATCTCCTTGAGATCGACAAACATCAATCTATTTCCGCCGCGGCGCAAAATCTCTATCTGGGTCAGACCACGCTCAGCTCTATCGTAAAAAGTGTGGAGGAAGAACTGGGGTTCACTGTGTTTCAGCGTACCCATGCAGGTGTCCATACTACCCCGGAGGGAGAAGAGGCGCTGGCGCTAATCTGGGAAATCGACCGCCGCATGATAGAAATCAAGGAACTGAATCAATACGCATCTTCCCCCTCCCAACCAGTCACCATTATTACATCTCCCACCATCAGCAGCGGCCTGGCGCTTCCTCTCAGCGCGGCCTATCTGCAGAAAAATCCCTCCGGCAATTTAAGCATTCAAACCGTTTCCGGCGAGGAGGTAGGCGTAAAGCTGGTGAAAAACGAGGGAAACATCGGCATCACCTACTTTTCACCTCAGAATCTGGAGAACTACCGCACCATCGCGTCCAAATACCGGGTGGATGTCGATGTGGTTTACACCGATCAAATCTACCTGCTGGTCTCCCGGGAGCATCCCCTGGCCGCGCGGGACGAGGTTTCCTGCGAAGAACTGCAAAACCTGACGTTTGCCAATCTGCCCTATTACAGCACAGATGACAGCTTTCTGCGTCACTTCCAGCTGTTCGGCCCCGGAAACCGATACACCACTTTTTCCGATATCGCGCTGATCAAGCGGGCAGTGCTGACGCAAAACATGGTCGCACTCCTCAGCGGCTACGCCATTAAGTACAATCACAGCGTTGACAACAGCCGTCTGAAGGCCATCGTCCTGAATAATCCTCCGGCGCTGCGGGAGATGCAGCTGTGCCTGATCCACCGGTCAGATTCCAATCTGCGTTATCAGGAAAAGCTGGCGCTGCAATGTATCAAAGCCCATTTTCAGAATCTGGCATCCCTGCCATTCGCACCGCAGACGGCTGGAAGCAACTTGCCAGAAGGATCGGTCCAGGAAAGTAAGCCGGAGTAGACGCGCAGATCAGAGCTGCCCATCCACAGTATTCCGTGACACAGATGGATGCAGTTTTCGATAGAGTGTTTCTGGGACGTGACAGGGATTTTACAACCTCAAAGTGGCCGAGAAGAGTAGTTGGCTTACCTCAAGCAGTAACCAAACGTATTTGCGGACAGAAGGTTACGTCCACTTCAACTCACCCAGCATTAGCTCGAGAGTGGCATCCGGAGAAAAATGGTACTCTCTCATGCAGAGATGTAACTGTTGGTTACAATAAAAAAGTTTTGTGGAGATGTAGTTTGGGCCACGAATGGCAAGCGGTTATTAACAGAAGGAGAAATGGAGTAGGATGTCCTTGTTGTGCAAATAAAAAACTTTTGAGGTGATTTAATGACTTAGCTACAACACATCCGGATATTGCGGCACAATGGCACCCAACACTGAATGGCACATTATCTGCGAATGATGTTTTTGCTGGGACTGCAAAAAAGATTTGGCGGAGGTGTGAGCAAGGCCATCAATGGACAGCAACTGTGAATAGCCGTACAACCAATAGAACGAGTTGTCCATACTGTTCCGGGCAAAAAGTTGTTCCTGGAGAAAACGACTTGCAGAAACTATATCCAGAAATAGCTGCAGAGTGGGATTTCGAGAAAAATAAGCCACCGCTTCCGACGGCTTTTGAGCCCAAGTCAAATAAAGAAGTTTGGTGGAAGTGCTCAAACTGTGGAATGATATTTAAAAAGAAATTTTTTCAAAGAGGACTCTACCCTTTATGTCCACATTGCAAGCGCTGAATTTAATATCAGCTATATCTGTCTGGCCGGGGCGTGCCCCGGCCGGATTTGTTGACAAGGAAAAGTACTGGGATATCGCAAAGACCCAAATCAAAATTTGCGATGCAGTAATCAAAGAGGAGGGCCGCGGATATGGAGGACACATCAAGTAACAATCCTCACCCTGTTTGACACTGTGAGCCGTTGTGTGGCCTCAGCGGGGGATGGGTGGCATCCGTACACCTTCAAGCCGCTTCCGAAGCAGTGTGAGCGGTTTGTGGGAGAAGTCTTGCTGCCGCTGAAAAACACCTCAGAACCACGACTCTGCCCACAATGGGTGGGGTGCCCTCTCTTCTCCAGATAGTGTGGAATATATCAACAAAACGAAGATTAACAAGGAAAAGCGTGGATTGCCGGGAGTGGCGGGAAGAGACATCGGCCAGGACTGCGGGGCAGATTTACGCCACTTTCCGAAGGCTTACGAGGGACGAAAGGAGCAGCAGGATAAAGAACAGGCGTCGAGCGCGACGCCCTGTTCGGTCACTTCTGCCCGCAGTGCGGGCAGTTACGGGGGTTTTCAGAGAGTTCCAAAGTGGGGTCAAAATCGGAGGGGTGCTATCACTTCTGCGGTCGTTATCCCCGAGAGCTTACTCCTACAAGAAAAAAGTGGGTGTCATGCCCTGGAAACAATGCTATTGTGAGCAAAAAGGACATCTTCCGCTCTGCCGAATGCTGGAGCGGAGGATGCTTTTTACGGACGAACACCCTCAAGAATTGCGTCGCAGTAATCAAAGAATAAGCCTCGGCGCAGTTCAAAACCCAATTGATAACAATTTGATAACTCTGCCCGGTTGGGATGGCTATTAAGGTCAGGGGATGGTATTGTGTGTCGCTGACAGGAGGCGATACGATGTACGAATATATGAGAGGATTACAGCGACAATTCTTCAAAGAACCGGACTTCCCGGAACTGCGGCAGGAAATCAAAGAAATCCATCAGGAATTGACTGAGGGCAAGGCTAAACCGGAACGCCGTAGTCTTCTGAAGTTGGTGGACCTGGAAGCGGAGCTGCGGGATGAGGTATCCCTCGCCAGTTTCGCGGCAGGCTTCCGTCTGGCTTGGGGGATCATTGCGGAACTGAATACAGAGCCGCCCTACTCCTTCGCCGAGGAAGAGGAACGCCGAATGGAACAGCAGCAGAGGAGGGATGACTGATGGCAAAGAAACGAGCCAACGGTGAGGGTAGCATTCGCAAGCGGAAGGATGGCCGCTGGGAGGGCAGGTACACGGCAGGGCACGACCCAAACACCGGCAAGACCATCTATAAGAATGTCCTCGGCAAGACCCAGGGCGAGGTCAAAGAAAAATTGAAAAAGGCAATTGCGGACAGCCAGCAGTTGGATGTCACCAGAGCGAACACCTACACGGTCAGGAGCTGGATCAAGCTGTGGTATGAAGTCTACGCCGAGCCGAGATTGCGGGAGAAAACAAAGGACTATTACCTGAACTACATCGACAAGCACATCATTCCCGAGCTGGGTGATATCAAGCTTGATAAGCTGACGACCATCCAAGTCCAGAAGTTCTACAACGACCTCCAGAAAAACGGAAGGGTGCAGCGGTACAAGCACATCGAGCTGAAAAACAAAGGGTTAAGTGTGCGGGTAGTCCACGGTATCCACACCCTGCTGAACAACTGCCTTGAACAGGCGGTCAAGGAAAGACTGCTCCTTGTGAACCCGGCCAGGGGCTGTAAACTGCCCAAAATGGAGAAAAAGGAAATGAAGGTGCTTCCGCAGGAGAAAATCGGACCATACCTGATGGAAGCAGAAAAGCGTGGCCTTCTGGCGGCGTATTATCTGGAGCTGACCACCGGCCTGCGGCGGGGCGAACTTCTCGCCCTTCTCTGGACTGACCTGGATATCGAAGCCAAGACGATCTCCGTGACAAAGCAAGTGAACCGTATCAAAGGTAAACTGGTAGTGAGCCAGCCCAAGACGCAAAATTCCGTGAGAACACTGGCGATCCCGCAGCAGGCGGTGGACCTGCTGGTGGAGGAACACAAAAAGCATCCGGGAAATCCCTATATGTTCCCCTCACCAAAGACGGGTACCATGTTTGACCCAGATTCCTTCCGGCACACCCATGACAAAATTCTGAAAGCCATCGGAGCCGAGCATATCCGATTCCATGACCTCAGACACACATTCGCAACGTTATCCCTGAAGAACGGCGTGGATGTCAAAACGCTATCCGGCGCCCTGGGCCATTACTCAGCAGGATTCACCCTCAGCACCTACACCCATGCCACAGCGGAGATGAAACGGGATGCGGCGGATACCATAGGAAACGTCATCAGCCAGGCAATGTGAGATATGCCAAAAAATCAGCCGAAACTTGTACATCCGAAAAACACGAAAAAGCTGTAAAAATCAGCATGGGACGGGGAAAATCCCGTCCTGTGCTGTCTAATCCTTTCCGCTCATTTCCGCTTATGGGTCACGGTCTGGGTCGTGGGAAAAGCAAAAGAATTCAAGCGAATATTTCGATCATAAAAGCAAAGAAAAGTTCCTGATTTCTTGCAAAATCAGGAACTTTTTGGTGGAGACTACTGGACTCGAACCAGTGACCTCCTGCGTGTGAAGCAGGCGCTCTAACCAGCTGAGCTAAGCCTCCATAAGGATATCCAATTTTGGCCCCATAAGACGCCGCGATGCCACAGCGCCTTATGGGATGGTGACCCGTACGGGATTCGAACCCATGTTACAGCCGTGAAAGGGCCGTGTCTTAACCACTTGACCAACGGGCCGAAAAAACTTTAGATTCCATGAAGCGCCCATGGCGCTCCATGGAATATGGTAGCGGCACCTGGATTTGAACCGGGGACACTGCGGGTATGAACCGCATGCTCTAGCCAACTGAGCTATGCCGCCAAATTTCACCTACAATGGGCAGGAATTACTATACCAAAAAGTCATGCCTTTTGTCAATACCTTTGCCAAAAGTTTTTGCAAGAAAAGCCTAAAGCAAAGAGCGCGGCAGCCATACAATTTTCTGTTGAATAAACGTACCTGGTTCAATCAGCTTTTCTTTTTACACTTCTTACATATTGCGCGGAAAAATAGAAAACTCAGTTTCTGGATTGGCCACACTGATTGTAAATAGAACCCAAAATCACATAACAGTTAACAGTATAGTAAAAAGGAGTAAGAAAAAATTGTTTAAAAAACAAAAAATAAATCATATAAAGGGATTGGCGCTTGACACTGCCGTGAACTACTGCCATAGTTAAGTCCGCCGATAAAGTGTAACATACTACAAGGAGCGCCCAATGATTGGACGGGCAAAGTCATTAAACGTACAAGCATACGATCTGATTTCGGATGCCATTATTCAAAGTATAATCAAAAGAAATGAGATTTATTCTGAACAGTGATTTGCAGATCGGTTTCAGATTTCCCGTACACCTGTACGGAAAGCACTGCTACAATTGCGCGCAGAGGGAATGATTGAAACACTGCCAAATCGCGGAATTATTGTGAAGCCGCTTTCCCGCATAGATGCACGGGGGATTTTCCAGATGCGTATGGCAGTGGAAGGATTTTGCGCATCAGAATTGACTCGCCAAATTCAGGCTGGAAATTAAAACAAATGTGGAAAACACGATGAGCGAAAAAAACCCTATTTTTCGGATATGGCAGAAGTACCGGACTACGCAATGGAAGACCGTTTTATAAAGCGGATGTAAAGTGGACGAGCCGCCACAATTTTGAACTGGAGAAAAAGCACATTGACAAAGTTACCATTCATGATGTGACATTGCGGGATGGGGATCAGACGCCGGGCTCTGTGTTTTTGGAGGATGAACGGGTACGGATTGGCGATGCATCGGCAGAAATGAAGGTGCCCCGCATTGAGGCGGACATGCCATCCGTGTCTGCAGTGGTGGAAAATGCTATGCGGTGTATGGCGGCAAAAAATTATTTTGACAGCAAAATCTATGGTTTCGCAAGAGCTGTAACCAGCGATATTGACTTATGCAAAGATGTGGGCTGCCAGGGCATTATCATTGAATACTGTGTGAATCCCGTGATCATCAAATACGCATATAAGAAGTCACCAAAAGAAGTAGCCGAAAATCTGAACCATGGCATCAACCACGCAAAAAGCCTGGGTTTTGAAGATGTTGCGTTCATGGGCTGGGACTGGTTCCGTACTCCAATTGCGTTTACGAAGAGCCTGATTGAAGAAGTTTATGAGAAAGCGCAACTGGACGGGCTGGTAATTGTGGATACATACGACAGCGCGACGCCGGATGCGGCGGAGGAGATGTTCCTTCAGTTCAAGACCTGGTTTCCCCGCCTGCGGCTGGAGTTCCACGGCCATATCGACAACGGCTGCGGCGTTGCCAACTGTCTGGCTGCCCTGTGGGGCGGCGCAGAGGTGATTCACACGTCCATCAACGGCATGGGTGAACGCTGCGGCAACAACCCCACAGAAGAGGTTGCGGTGCTGATGGAAATTCACAAGGGGATTCATACAGGTATGGAACTGAGCAAAATTGCACCTGCCGGCAATGTGGTGTCTGCCATTAGTCAGATTCCCATTCCGGCCAATAAGCCTGTCATGGGCAGTCGTCAGGCACAGATCGAATCTGGCGCATCTATGGACATTGAATACAAAATGGCGCATAACGATCACTATCGGGTGACCAACATCTATAATACCGTCAGTCCCAGCGTAGTGGGGCGGCGGGACAAAGTCCATCCCGTCCTTGGTAAGAGCTGCGGTAAAAACTCGATTCGCCTGATTCTGGATCAGTACGGCATTGAAGCATCTAACGAGGAGATTGCAAAGGTTCTTGACATGGTTAAGGCAGAAGCCTATGTTACGAAGGGCATGGTGTCCGAGGATATGATGCTTAAGTTTCTGGAGGATATCAGAACAGCGCAGTAAGAATGTCGTGTTCAAATGAAGACGATTCAAGCTGCCTTGGGAAAGATAAAGCATAAATGTGATTTGCATAACCGAATTAAGGAGAGCCGATGCATTGCATCGGCTCTCCTTAATTATGAATATTTCTGGAATCGGAACAGGGTGCAGGCATGTTACAGCTCCAACAGCATTCAACAATCAGCCAGATCAAATAAAGAAATTATCCGTTGGATTGTTACGGAAATCAATCGTCTTGCCATAAAACATACTATAACAGCACCTGCAAAAATAAGATGATAAAAGAATCGGCAGTAAAAAGCCGTTGCCTGCAAACCCGCAGACAACGGCTTTTTTGCATGTGACAATTTTTACTGGTTCTGTCGTAAATTTACAAACTTACCCCCAGCAACTTCAATGGTCAGCGGCTCTCTCTTAGTACATGCCGCCCATGTCGGGAGCAGCGGGAGCAGCAGGCGCAGGAGGCTCGGGCTTATCGGCTACCAAGGACTCAGTGGTCAGTACCATGGAGCTGACGGAAGCGGCATTCTCCAGTGCGCTGCGGGTCACCTTGGCGGGATCAATGATGCCGGATGCGACCATATCGCAGTACTCTTCCTTGTATGCATCGAAGCCGTAGCCATTCTTGCCGGAGTCGCGGACTTTCTCCAGAATGACAGAACCATCCAAGCCAGCGTTAGCGGCAATCTGACGGATGGGGGCCTCCAAGGCCTTGGAAATAATCTGGACACCGGTCTTCTCATCGCCCTCCACAGAGTCCAGCAGGGCTTCCACAGCAGGAATCACGTTGACAAAGATGGTGCCGCCGCCAGCGACAACGCCCTCTTCCACAGCGGCGCGGGTGGCGTTCAGAGCATCCTCAATGCGGAGCTTCTTCTCCTTCATTTCGGTCTCAGTAGCAGCGCCGACCTTAATGACCGCCACGCCACCGGCCAGCTTGGCCAGACGCTCCTGCAGCTTCTCCTTGTCGTACTCGCTGGTAGTATTGGCAATCTGGGAGCGAATCTGGGCAACACGGTCCTTGATGGCCTGGGAATCGCCAGCGCCATCCACAATGGTGGTATTCTCCTTGGAGACCTTTACCTGACGGGCACGGCCCAGCATATCCACAGTCGCGCTCTTCAGCTCCAGGCCGACTTCCTCGCTGATGACGGTGCCGCCGGTCAGCGTGGCGATATCCTGCAGCATTTCCTTGCGGCGATCGCCAAAGCCGGGGGCCTTGACGCAGCAAACATTCAGTGTGCCGCGCAGACGGTTGACAATCAGGGTGGACAGTGCTTCGCCTTCCACGTCTTCAGCAATGATCAAAAGCTTCTTGCCAGCCTGCACCAACTGCTCCAGAACAGGCAGGATGTCGGCAATCACAGAGATCTTCTTATCGGTAATCAGGATATAGGGATCGTCCAGGTTGGCTTCCATCTTTTCCGTGTCCGTCACCATATAGGGGGTGATATAGCCGCGGTCAAACTGCATGCCTTCCACGACCTCACTGTAGGTCTCGGCGGTTTTGGACTCTTCGATGGTGATGACGCCGTCAGCGGAAACTTTCTCCATAGCCTCGGCGATCAAAGTGCCGATGGTATCGTCGCCGGAGGAGACAGCGCCCACGCGGGCAATGTCTTTAGAGCCATCCACGGTTTTGGCCTGCTTCTTGACCTCGGCCACAGCGGCCTCCACGGCCTTGGACATGCCCTTCTTCACAACAATGGGGTTGGCGCCCGCGGCCAGGTTTTTCAGCCCCTCGGCAATCATGGCCTGGGCCAGCAGGGTGGCGGTGGTGGTACCGTCGCCGGCCACATCGTTGGTCTTGGTGGAAACTTCCTTTACCAACTGGGCACCCATGTTTTCAAACGGGTCCTCCAGCTCGATTTCCTTGGCGATGGTGACACCGTCATTGGTGATCAGGGGAGAGCCATACTTCTTGTCCAGAACCACATTGCGGCCCTTGGGCCCCAGGGTGACCTTAACGGTATCAGCCAGTGTATCAACACCGGCCTGCAGAGCTTTGCGGGCATCATCGCCGCGCTTAATCAGCTTAGACATAATTACACGACCTCCAATTTAGAAGATAATTTTGATAACTTCGGGCAATTCACGTTCGCGTACTCACACGCGTTGGAAAGAGAAACGCGCCTTGGCCGGCGGACCAAGGCAGGGGACCAAAGGTTTGGCAGCTTAGTCCACGATGGCCAGGATGTCATTCTGGCGGACGACCACATACTCCACATCCTCCAGGGTGACCTTGGTGCCGGCATACTGGCTGGTGATGACCTTATCACCGGGCTTTACGGTCATAACGATGTCCTTACCATCCACATTTCCGCCAGGGCCAACGGAGATGACTTCAGCCACAGAGGGCTTTTCCTTCGCGGCGCCGGTGAGAATGATGCCGCCCTTGGTGGTCTCTTCTGTTTCGACCATTTTCAAGATGACACGGTCTGCAAGCGGAGTGAGTTTCATAGGGGATTCCTCCTTATAGAAAATAAAAATTTGAAAGACAAAATCAGCGTTAGCACTCAACTCTATCGAGTGCTAACGCTGTTATCATAGTACAGTCATCCCAGTTTGTAAAGGGGGTATTTCACAAAAATTATGAAGAAATTGTTAAAGTTGTCAAAGAAGGCCTAACGGGCAGTGGCATTACAATTGCAGCCCTTGGGGCCAAAGAAGTTCAGATGCTTGTCCGCCAGCTGCATTACCACATCCCGGCTGCGGAAGGTTTCACCATCCAGGCAGGAGACAATGTCCCCGCCGCTTTGAATCCGGACTTTCCGGGCAGTGGAGACACGAATCAGCTCTGGCGGCAGAGAAGCATACTCACCGGCGGAGTAGGGGCCGAAGAGGCGGGCAAAGGTCCAGCGGCTGACGCTGCGCACCAGCACTGTGTGAAGGACGCCGTCATCCATCCGGGCCTCCGGCACGGGCATGGATCCGCCGCCATAGTAGCGTCCGTTGCACATGGATACCAGAGCAAAGCTCCCTTCCAGGCGCTCTTCGTCCAGCCAGACGGTCCAGTGCTGGCCAATACTGCGGAAGAGAAAATTCGCCGCTACAGAGCAGAGATAACTTCCGCGGCCGGTCAGCAGGGGAGAGCGGGAGAACCGATGCACGCTGTCGGCCACACGGGCGTCAATTCCATTGCAGGCGATGGTGAGACAGTACCGGCCATTGCAGTCAATTAAATCCAGTGGGAACACATCTCCGTCCCAGAGCTTTTCCGCATCCAAAAATTTGCTCCAATCCTCCCCAAAATTTTTGAGAAAATCATTGCCGGTGCCGGAAGGAATACAGGTCATGGCGGCGTTGGAAAAGCCGGCCAGCCCACCCGCAACTTCAGAAACGGTGCCGTCGCCGCCGCAGGCATAAACACGAAGCGCCTCGCCGGTTTCTGCCAACCGCCGGGCCATCTCTGTGGCACCGCCGGGCCGTTCTGTCAGAAGGCAGGTGCAGTCCAGCCCATGGGACTGCCGTAGGTGATCCGCCATTGCATAAATACGCCCAACCTGGTTCCGCCTGCCCGCCGCAGGGTTGATAATGAAGACGTGGCGCACAAGATCCCCCCAAGAAGAATACATTTTGGAGAAATGGGTAGAAGAAAATACTTTTTGTAGAAAAAAGAGTGAAGAGGCAAAAACGGGGAGCGGTTATCTGCCGTACAAAAAGGCGTCGCACTTGATCATGCCGTTATAGAGCTTCCGCTTTTTGTCTGCCTGCCGGCCGAAGCACCGCTCAAATTCTGTGTGAGAGGAGAGTACCAAAATTCTCCATTTGGGAGGCATCGTCCGCATGGCTGCGCCGAAAGATCTGTAAAGCTCCTCTGCTTCCCGCTTTTCCATCAGCCGCTCCCCGTAGGGGGGGTTAGTCACCAGCTGGCCATATTCGCTGTCCCGGTGGAATTTCCCGGCATCTGCCACTTCAAAGCGAATATAGTCCTCCACACCCGCCAGCTCCGCATTGTGACGGGCCAGCTCCACAGCGGCGGGATCGATATCACCGCCCCAGATGTCATAGGCGCCGTGAAACTCCTTATCCATGGCCTCGTCCCCGGCTTCCAGCCACAGCCTGGAGGGCATGTTCTTCCACTTCTGGGCGGAAAAGCTCCGGTCCAGGCCGGGCGCCCGGTTTTTGGCGATGAGGGCCGCCTCAATGGGAATCGTGCCGCTGCCGCAGAAGGGATCGCAGAAGGGGTCCCGGCCCCGGTAGCGGGAGAGCGTCACCAGAGCCGCTGCCAGAGTCTCCCGGAGGGGAGCCCCCATGTTCTGAGCCCGGTAGCCCCGCTTGTAAAGCCCCTCGCCGGAGGTGTCCAGATACAGCGTGGCCACATCCTTAATGATGGAAAACTGAATCTGATAGCGACTGCCGGTCTCCGGCAGAGTTTCACAGCCATATACGGCACCCAGCCGTTTTGCAGAGGCCTTTTTCACAATGGCCTGGCAGGCGGGGACAGAGTGCAGCGTGGAGTTCAAGGAATACCCCTTTACAGGAAATTCCCCGTCCTTGGGAATGAACTCCTCCCAGGGCAGGGCGGCGACGCCCTGGAACAGCGCCTCAAAGTCCGGGGCGGGAAAGGAGCCCAGCTCCATCAGCACCCGGGCACCGCAGCGCAGATTGATGTTCAGGCGGGCGATGTCAGCCAAAGTGCCCTCGCAGTGAACCCGGCCGTTTTCTGCCCGGACATTCTGCAGCTGCAGGCGGCGCATCTCATCTGCCACCAGGCTTTCCAACCCGAATAGACAGGGAACGGTTAAAGTCATATTGGTATCTCCTTATAAATGGACAAATCCACAAATTTTATAATAACCTCAGTATAGCAGAAACCGCTGCAATACGCAACGGAGGAGAGCGGCCGTCTTTGTAACCAAAATGAAATGTTTTTTGCGCAGGAGATATGATATCATAAACAAAATAGCAAGGAATCTCTCTGAACAGGGGGGAAGGAGGAGACAACCTGTGAACTATATGATTTGGATTTGGCTGGGTGCGGTGATTCTGTTTGGTGCGGTGGAGGCAATGACGGCTGGACTGGTGTCCATCTGGTTTGTGGCCGGCGCTCTTGCGGCCCTGGCTGCGGCATTGCTGGATGCGTCGGTTCTTATACAGCTGGTGCTGTTTGTGGCGGTGTCCGCCGCGGCGCTGGCCGTCACGCGGCCGCTGGTGAAAAAGATCACATCCGGCAGAGTGGTTCCCACCAATGCGGACCGCGTTCTGGGCCAGGAAGTCAAGGTTACAGAGACTATCGACAATGAAAATGCCTCCGGCGCCGTCTATGCGGACGGGAAGACCTGGACCGCCCGCAGTGCGGACGGCAGCGTTATCCCCAGTGGGACAGTGGTGAAAATTGACCACATGGAGGGCGTAAAGCTCTTTGTGAAATATGAAAAGAAACTGAACGAAAAGATGGAGGTTATGTAATGGGATTTAATTTCGGCTGGATCGCAATCATTGTTCTGGTTATATTGCTTTTGGCTGTACTGGGCAGCTGTATTGTGATTGTGCAGCAGTCCCGGGCTTATGTAGTGGAGTTCCTTGGTGCGTTCCACGCAGTTTGGAATGTGGGCTTCCACTTCAAGGTACCCGTCTTCATGCGCATCGCCAAAAAGGTATCCCTGAAGGAGCAGGTGGCGGATTTTGCCCCCCAGCCCGTCATCACCAAGGATAATGTCACCATGCAGATTGATACGGTGATCTATTTCCAGATCACGGACCCCAAGCTGTATACCTACGGCGTGGAGCATCCCATGAACGCCATTGAGAATCTGACCGCGACCACGCTGCGGAATATTATCGGTGACATGGAACTGGATCAGTCCCTTACCTCCCGTGACACCATCAACACCCGGATGCGGGCGATTTTGGACGAGGCCACGGATCCCTGGGGCATCAAGGTCAACCGGGTGGAGCTGAAGAACATCATCCCGCCCAAGGAGATCCAGAACGCTATGGAAAAGCAGATGAAGGCGGAGCGTGAGCGCCGGGAGTCCATCCTGCAGGCCGAGGGACAAAAGCAGTCCCAGATTCTGGTTGCCGAGGGCGAGAAGCAGTCCGCCATTTTGAAGGCGGACGCCGCCAAGCAGGCTGCCATTTTGAAAGCGGAAGGCGAGAAGGAGGCCCGTATTATGGCGGCCGAGGCGGAGGCCCAGGCCATCATGCAGGTCCAGCAGGCCATGGCTGATTCGCTGAAGCTGCTGAATGCTGCCGCACCCAATGATCAGGTGGTAAAGCTGAAGGCTCTGGAGGCCATGCAGAAGGTGGCGGACGGCAAGGCCACCAAGATCATCATTCCCTCTGAGCTGCAGGGGCTGGCTGGCCTTGCCGCCAGCGCCAAGGCAGTGTTTGAGAGCGAGGATCCCAAGGCGGAGTAACATACAAAAAAACACGAAGGAGACGGCCTTTTCGGGCCGTCCCCTTTTTTCCGGCGGTGTGCGCTGCCGGGATCGAATGAGAGGTGTGCAACATGAGAGAAGTGGATCCTGATAAAACGCAAAGATCCATGAGTTATCAACTATATATCGACGCACCGATGCCTATGGTTACCCTGTTCCGGACACTGGATGTGTCCAGGCTGATCCGTCTGCGCAGGCGGGGCTATTCATTCAATATGCTGATGTGCTACTGCATTTTGTCCGCCGCCGGCGCCATTCCGGAGTTTTCCCTTCTGCCGGTGGGGAAAAAACTGATGGCATACGACACCCTTGCCGTCAGCGCCATCATTGCAAACCGGGCAGGCGGTATCAGCTCCTGCGACATTCCCGCCTGTCCGGATCTGCCGTCCTTTGACCGGGCCTATCGGGAGCTGACAGGGCGGGTTCGGGACACCTGCGAGAATCACGATCTTCCGGACAGCATGGTGATAGGTACCTCCTGCCTTGCCAAGTACGACTTGGACGGCGCTGTTAACTTTTACAGCGGACTGTTCAACAACCCGTTTCTCATCTGGGGCAGATACCGCCGCAGGGGTCTGCGGACATGGCTGCGGGTGTCCTTTCAGTTTCACCACGTTCAGATGGACGGCGAACAGGCCTGCCGTTTTCTCGATGAGCTGCAGACTGCCATCCGGCGCCTGGATACCTGACGGTGCTGCAGCCGCGGCGGGGTTCAAATCACGCCCATCGGGCATCCTTCGTTTCAGGTTACAGCACGTTTTTATTGTCCGGCCCGGGGGTGGTGACGATGACGGTTTCCGGTGTGATCACCAGCGCGCCCTTGGCGGTGGCGGCACCATGGAACATGTCGGATACCAGAGCTTTGAAGGTTTCTACCACGGGGCCCTCCGTCACATATTCCGCCGTGCCCTTGATTTGATAGCCCTCCATGGTGGCGGCGTCATAGGCGGAGACGGCGATTTTGCCGTTGCTGCGGAGGTTGGCGAGCGTGGTCTCCAAAAATACGTCGCCCACCACCAGCTTGCCATCTTCCGTGACGTCTTTGAACGCCACTGGCACGGCATTGGGTTGATCGGAGTAGGTGGCCAGGGTCCAGAGCTGCTCCTTGAGGAGCTTTGCAACTGCTTGATTCATGGGGTAATTCCTCCTTGATTGGTATTATTATCAGCATAGACCACGGGCTTGACAAAGGAAAGATATCCGCAAATTTATGAGTGACTATTAAATTGAATAGTAACTTGTCTCCTGACAGCGTTTTCGCTATAATAACCCCATCAAAGATGCGGAAAGAGGCGGGGAGCTCATGTATCAGCCGAAGCTGGAAAAAGACATCCGTTGTCCGCTGGAATATGGACTGGACGTATTCGGCGGCAAGTGGAAATCACGAATTATCTGTGTGCTGGCCGCAAAACAGGTTCTGCGGTACAGCACTTTGCGCCGGGAGATGGTGAATATCACGGACGCGGTATTGGCGGCGACGCTGAAGGAACTGATGACGGACGGCATTGTCTGCCGCCAGCAGTTTGACGAGATTCCGCCGCGTGTGGAATACCGCTTGACGGAAAAGGGAGTCTCCGTGGTGCCGATTCTGCAGAGCATCTGCCGGTGGGCAGGGGCGTATCACCCGGAGGCCGGCGGCCCGGCGCCGGAGCAATGCCGGAAGTGCGATTACGGCCGGACGGACATGGAGAACAGTCTCCTCTAAAGAAACAGGAAACGCGGAAGAATAAAAGGAGGGCGGTGCAATGCACCGTCCTCCTTTTGGCAGAAAGTTTTCACATGGCGGCCGCCTGAACGCACAAAAGCCCTGCCGCCATGTTATACCGGATCTTTTGGCAGAAAAACATCCGGCAGGAATTTTATTGGGCAGCTGTACAATAGCGCTGAAGAATGACCGCGAATTGAGCGCGGGTAGCAGTGCCGCCTGGGTTCAGCGTAGCGGAGGCAGTGCCGCTCACAAATCCGTTTTCCACTGCCCAGGACAGCGCGCCCACCGCATAGTCCGCAACGGAGGCGGCGTCCGGATAGGAAGTGAGTACGGCAGTGGCAGCCGGATTGCCGGCCTGACGCCAGAGCATGGTCACAAGCTGTTGACGGGAGACCGGGCTGCCCGGAGCAGTTCCGTCAGAAAGGCCGCTCTCCACTGCCCAATCTCTGGCTGCGGCAAAATCTGCAGGAGACTGGCCGTTGAGACGGGCGAGAATCATCCACAGCTGCTGGCGGGTGACTGTGTCGCCGGGATTGAATGTGGAGGCAGTGTCGCCGTTCATATAGCCGTTTTCATAGGCCCAAAGAATGGCATCCTCTGCCCAGTAGCCATCGGGCACATCAGAAAACACAGGCGAAGATGCTGCAGAATCCGCTGCAAAGGAGGCCTGGACAGTAACGCGCATGTCAGGCATTGTAAATGTGTAGCGGCTGCCGATCTGCTTTTCCAGCTTCATGGTATTGCCATTGGTGTCAGTAACGGTCAGGGTCTCCAGGACATAGCCCTCATCCGGCTTCACGGTGAGCGTGACGCTGTCGCCCTTCTCGGCATAGCGGGGAGAGACGGTAACCGTACCGCCCGTGGTCTTGGAGGGAATGGAAATGGTATAGGAGTTGTCGCCGTCGCTGCTGGAGGAAGAATCGTCATCCTTGCCGTCATCCGGCTTGGCATCCTCTTTCCACTGGGCGGTCAGCGTGACCGTGGCAGAAACCGGGTAGGGAGAGGAGACGGTTTGGCTGCCGTCATACCAGCCCAAAAAGGTATAGCCCGCACGGGTGGGGGAGGGCAGCACAAGCAAATGACCGGCAGGCTGATCGGCATATACTGTGTCCGCCGTGACGCCATCCCGATACTGCAGCGTGACGGTATACGTCTCGGCGCTGGGCTCCTGGGTCACATCAGAAATGGTGTCGCCGGGCTTGGCGTTCTGCAGAGCCTCTTCTGTGCTGGGATAGTAGCTGTAAGGTGCGTCGGAATTTGTCTCTGTGCTGTGTAGCTCGTATTTCAGCGATTCATCCAGATACTCCGGATCCACCGGGACAGCATAGCTGCCGCCGGAGATGATGGTCTTCGTGTTGGTGCATTCCACGGCTTCCGCATTTATGATTTCCAAATTTATTATAATATATTTTTTACAAATTGTGATACGCTGTGCAAAAAATCGAATAAAATGAAACTGGCGTGTATTAGATGGAGGGATAGCCATGGAAGACGCTTCGACGCAGAAATCCTCCATCCCCCGCACGCCATTGCACTGTGAAAGGATGCCACACAAAATAGAAATCAGCTCCGGGCAAAGATCATGTTTCAGGGTGTTTGCCGCCAAGGACGGTAAAACAGTAAAAAAGAAAAACAAAAAGAAGCGCCTAGCCCTTTTGGGGTTAGGCGCTTTGCTTGCAATTTTGGATTACAGCCGCGTCACCACGGGGATCACCATGGGATTGCGCTTGGTGTTTTTAAACAGGTAGCTGCTGACCGCGGATTTTACAGCGCCCTTCAGTTCTCCGTCATCCCGGCTGCGTTTTTGGGAGACGGCCGCAGCTGCGTCCATGGCCACATTCTGCAGCTCCTTCATCAGCTCCTCGGACTCCTTCACATAGATGAAGCCGCGGGTGACAATCTCGGGGGGACTCAGCAGTGCGCCGTCGTGGGAAGAGATGGGAAGAACCACCACCACCATGCCGTCCTCAGCCAGGCGCTTGCGATCCCGCATGACCACGGCACCCACATCACCCACGCCGGATCCATCCACATATACTTCGCCGGCGGGCACGGAACCATTGATTTTCAAAGTTTTCACCGTAATCTCAATCACGTTTCCGTTGTCCGCTATGGCAATATGGTTGCGATCCATGCCCATCTGCTGGGCCACCTGGGAGTGGATTTGAAGCATCCGCTGCTCACCGTGAAGCGGGACGAAGAAACGGGGCTTCGTCAGGGCGTGAATAATTTTCAGCTCCTCCTGGCAGGCGTGGCCGGAGACATGCAGCATATCCGCCCGGTCATAAACCACCTTTACACCCTTGCGGAACAGCTCATTGATCACCCGGCCCACCGTCACCTCGTTGCCGGGAATGGCGGAGGCGGAGATAATCACCTTATCACCGGCACCCAGTTCCACTTGCTTGTGGGTGGAGAAGGCCATGCGGTACAGGGCGCTCATCTCCTCCCCCTGGGAGCCAGTGGTGACGATGACCTGCTTGTTTTTAGGGAGTCCCTTGATTTTATTGATGTCCATAAGGGTGTTCTTCGGAACCTTCATATAGCCCAGCTCTGTGGAGACCTTCATCATATTCTCCATGCTGCGGCCGGTAACAGCTACCTTCCGGCCGCACTGGGCCGCGGCATCCAGCACCTGCTGAATCCGATGGACGTTAGAGGCAAAGGTGGTGACAATGATGCGCTCCTCACAGTTCTGGAACTGCCGCATAAAAGTAGTGCCTACCGTCTTTTCAGAAGGGGTAAAGCCGGGACGCTCCACATTTGTGGAGTCCGCGCATAGTGCCAGGACGCCCTCCTTGCCCAGTTCACCAAAGCGGGCCAGGTCAATAACTTCCCCATCGATGGGAGTGGAATCGATCTTGAAATCTCCGGTGTGGACCACAGTTCCCATATGGGTGTGAATCGCAAAGGCCACGGAGTCTGCAATCGAGTGGTTCACGTGAATAAACTCCACATTGAATTTGCCGGCCCGGACGGTCTTGCCCGGATCCACAGTGATAAGCTTGGTGCTCTTGACAAGTCCGTGCTCCTCCAGCTTCAGCTTGATGAGGCCGGCGGTAAAGCGGGTGCAGTAAATGGGCATGTTCACCTGCTTGAGGACATAGGGAATGGCCCCCACGTGGTCTTCGTGGCCATGGGTGATGAAAAGCCCCCGGATACGGGCGCGGTTTTTGATCAGATAGCTGACGTCGGGAATAATACAGTCAATGCCGTACATGTCATCTCCGGGGAAGGCCATACCGCAGTCTACCACGATGATTTCCCCGCCGTACTCATAGGCGGTCATGTTCTTTCCGATTTCGTTCAGACCGCCTAAGGGAATGATTTTTAGTTTTTCTGCCATAGATTCATCGTTCTCCTTTTATACAAATATGTAAGGAATCTCCCCGGAGAAAATGGATATGGCGCGGTTGCTGTGCCGCAAAATGGGCACACAAATAAGAGACGCCCGTTACCTGTCCAGCCCCGTTACGCCGGCAGGGATTCGGTTGCGCCATCCCAATTTTCTGTATAAGAGATTGATTTATTTGACTGAGGTGGAAACACCGCCCACACCAGTAAAATACAGAGGAAAGCGGAGAAACGGAAACGATCTCAACGCTTAATTTAATCTAGTATAGCACAGAAGCATGAAGTTGTATACATTTTTTTCAAAATGTTTCCTGGGGCAACGGGGAAAATGGCGCTGGCCATTGGTTTTAGCAGTTGCGTCCTTTTTGGAAAACTGGTATACTGTATTTCTATTAATATGCTTTCCGGTCAAAGGAGACTTTCGACATGAATAATAAAAAACTCTCCCGCCTGCTGGAGCCGAATCTGAAATTGTACTTCCTGTGCATGCTCCTCTTTTCTGCGGCCACCTGTACGGCCAGCCCTCTTTTGGGCCTGACGGAAATCTGTGTGACAGTGGGGCTGTATGTCTATTTTACCAAGAGCAATTTCAGCCGTCGGCAGGGAATTCTGCAATACATTGACAGTGTCACCGGCAGCGTGGACACGGCCAGCAAATCCACCCTCATCAATTCACCGCTCCCCATTATGGTATTCCGCCCTGACACGGGGGAAGTCATCTGGAGCAATGAAAATTTTCTTCAGCTGGCAGGGGTACGGGAGCATCTGTTTGAGATTAAAGTGGAGGACGCAGTACCGAACCTGCCGGTTCAGTGGCTGCTGGAGGGAAAACAGGAGTGCCCGGACCGCGTATTCATGAATGGACACCGCTTCCGGGTCTATGGCAGCCTGGTCCGGGCAAAGGGCCGGAATGGGGAGCAAAACCTGGTGGCAACCACCTATTGGGTGGATACCACGGAGGCCGACGAGCTGAAGGAGAGCTACATGGCCACACGGCCGGTGGTGGCGATTTTGACAGTCGACAACTATGAAGATTTAATGAAAGCCTGCGCGGATACCCAGCGGAGCGCGGTACTGGCCCAAATTGACGAAAAGCTGAACAGTTGGGCCGCCGGCGGACATGGGCTGCTGCTGAAGACAGATCGGGATCACTATCTTTTTATTTTTGAGGAACGCCATTACGATCATTTTGTGGAAGAGAAATTTTCTGTTTTGGACACCATTCGGGATATCAAGGTGGGCGAGGGGGTTCATCCAACGCTCTCTGTCGGCGTGGGCAAGGATGCCGACGGTATTGCAGAACTGTATAAGAACGCCAACCTTTCGGTGGAGATGGCGCTCAGCCGCGGCGGAGACCAGGCGGTGGTCCGGGGAAAAATGGACTTTGCATTTTACGGCGGACGGGCCAAGACGACGGAGAAGCGCACAAAGGTAAAGTCACGGGTCATGGCGAACGCGCTCAGCGAACTGATCGCCGATGCCGCCGAGATCTATGTCATGGGGCATGGCTATGCGGACATGGATGCCGTTGGTGCGGCGGCTGGCCTGTGCTGCGCGGCCAGGAAGCGCGGTAAGCGGGCCCAGATTGTCATCGACTTGGAGAAGAATGCGGCGGGGCCGATTTTGACCAAGCTGCAAGGGCTTCCGGAGTATGAAAATCTGTTCATCGATCCCGGAGAAGCGTTTTTAAAAATCAAACCCGGGGCTTTGCTGATCGTTGTGGATACCAACCGCCCAGATATGGTGGAAAGTCCGCAGCTGCTGGAAGCCTGCAATCGGGTGGCGGTGATTGACCACCACCGCCGGGCTGCCAGCTATATAGAGAATGCGGCGTTCAGCTTTCACGAGCCATATGCTTCCTCTGCCTCGGAGCTGGTGACAGAGCTTCTGCAATATCTGGTGGAGCCCGCCGATCTCCTGCGGGAAGAAGCGGAAGCCCTGCTTGCCGGTATTGTGTTGGACACCAAGCACTTTACACTTCGCACCGGCGGCCGCACATTTGAAGCGGCGGCCTTCCTGCGGCGGGCCGGCGCGGACACCACGGATGTGCAGCGCCTGTTCCAAAACAATTTGAATGAGATGGTCTTCCGATACGACATTATCCGCCGGGCGGAGCTATATCGGGATAACATTGCCGTGTCGGTGGTGCCGGAGAACAAGGTGGACCGTGTGGCGGCGGCCCAAGCTGCTGACGAGCTGCTGGGACTCAAGGGCGTCAAGGCGTCTTTTGTAATTTACCGCAGCGGTGAGGATGTTCTGCTGTCTGCCCGTTCCCTGGGGGAAATCAATGTCCAGGTAATCGTAGAAGCCCTTGGCGGCGGAGGAAATTCCACGACAGCCGGCGGGCGGATTGACGGCAGCAGCCCTGAGAGAGTCCGGGAGCAGCTGCTGGAGGCCATTGACCGTTATTTTGAGAAATAAGCAATGATAAAGGAATCACAGAAAAGGAGATTGTACCGATGAAGGTTATTTTACAGCAGGATGTGAAGGGCCAGGGGAAAAAAGGCCAGATGGTGGAAGTGTCCGAAGGCTACGCCCGGAACTTCCTTTTGCCGCGGAAGCTGGCCATTGCAGCCACGGCGGATGCCATTAACACGATGAATCTGAAGGAAAAGGCCAGGAAGGCTGAGGAAGCACGCCTGAAAGCGGAAGCAGAGGCCACTGCCGAAAAGCTGAAGGAGTGCCAGGTGAAGTTGACCGCCAAGGGAGGCAACGGCGGCCGGCTGTTCGGTGCCGTCACGACCAAGGAGATTTCCGAGGGGCTGCAGAAGCAGTACGGTGTGGACGTTCCGAAGCAGAAGCTGGTGCTGGAGGAGCCTATTAAGGCGTTTGGCTCTTACCAGATCAAGGCCAAACTTGGTTTTGAAGTGGTAGGCACGGTCTACGTGTCCGTATTTGAAGAGAAATAAAAAGGAAGCTTTGCCCTGCAGGGGATCGACTCCTACAGAGCTGATGCCCCATCTCTTTCGGAGGTGAAATCCCATGGCAAATGAAGATCTGCTGCTGCGGCAGATGCCCCACAGTCTGGAGGGGGAGCAGGCGGTGCTGGGCTCCATGCTGATCGACGCGGACTGCGTGAAATATGTGATGGAGAAGCTGCGGCCTGCGGACTTCTATCTCCGGCAGAATCGGGAGATTTTCGAAACGATTTACTCCATGTTCACCTATGCCAAGCCCATTGACGGCATCACGGTGTGCGAGGAGATGCAGAAAAACGGCACCTATGACGAGAACACCACCCGCACCTATCTTGCCCAGCTGATGGAGATTACCCCAACCAGCGCCAATGTGATGGAATATATATCCATTGTCCGGGATAAGGCGCTGCTGCGGGGGGTGGCTCAGGCTGCCTCTGAGATTACCGCCATGGTACAGGAGGGAGTCGGCGAGGCCGCCGCAATTTTGGAAGCCGCGGAGCAGAAGGTTTACGCTGTCCGGCGGGGCCAGAGCGCTCAGGACATGGTGCCGCTGCGGCAGGTGCTGCCGGAGGTGCTGGACCGCCTGAGCGAGATGAGCGAGAGTGACAGCCGTCTGCCGGGGCTTTCCACCGGCCTTTCCGCTGTGGACCAGAAGATTACGGGCCTGAATAAATCCGACCTGATTCTGCTGGCTGCCCGGCCCGGTATGGGCAAGACGTCCTTTGCCATGAATGTGGCGCTGAATGTGGCAAAGGGGACACAGAAGACCGTGGCCATTTTCTCGCTGGAAATGTCTCGGGAACAGCTTGCCACCCGGCTGCTCAGCTCGGAGGCTTGCGTGGAAAACTACCGGCTGAAAACCGGCTCCCTGCGGGAGACCGACTGGGAGAAGATTGCCGGCGCCGCCACAATTTTGAATAAAGTGGATGTTCGCATCGACGACAACCCCATGCTGTCGGTGGCGGATATGAACGCCAAGTGCCGCCGCCTGGAGAATCTGGGCCTGGTGGTGATTGACTACCTGCAATTGATGACCTCCGCCGGCGGCAAGGGATACGGCGGAGAAAACCGCCAGCAGGTGGTGTCCGATATGTCCCGTATGCTGAAAATTATGGCGAAGGAATTGAACGTTCCGGTGATCTGCCTTTCCCAGCTGTCCCGCGCCAATGAAAAGCGGGATGACAAGCGGCCTATGCTGTCGGACCTCCGGGAGTCCGGCGCCATCGAGCAGGACGCGGACATCGTTCTGTTTTTGTACCGGGACGATTATTATAATGAGGACTCGGAGAAGCACAACATCGCCGAGTGCATTGTGGCCAAAAACCGCCATGGCGAAACCGGCAAGGTAGAGCTGCGGTGGATGCCGGAGTATACGCAGTTCTCCACCCTGGACACACGGTACGACGATGAGGAGTGACCTGACTGCTGCGAAAGCTTTATTGCAGGCGGAGTTCCCAGGCGGCGGACGGGTTTTGTGCGCCGTTTCCGGCGGGCTGGATTCTATGTGCCTGCTGCATTTCATGACAACGTGGGGCGCGGAAAACGGCTTTTCCGTCACCGCCGCCCATTTCAACCACCAACTGCGGGGCGAGGACGCCGACCGGGATGAGAGCTTTGTCCGGGACTGGTGCGCTGCCCATGGAATTCCCTTTGCCGCCGGGCGGGGAAATGTCCGCAGTCTGGCGGAACGGGAAGGACTCTCTGCCGAGGAGGCGGCCCGCAGACTGCGGTATGCCTTTTTGCGGGAGACGGCGAAAGAAACGGACTGCGCGGCGATTCTCACCGCCCACCACGCTGATGACAGCGCGGAGACGATGCTGCTGAACCTGGCGCGCGGCACAGGCCTGAAGGGCCTGTGCGGTATTCCGGCCAAGCGGGATGGCATTCTGAGGCCGTTTTTGAGCGTGACCCGGGCGGAGCTGGCGGCTTATGCCGCCGTCCATGGGGTTCCCCACATAGAGGATGAGACCAACGCCGACCCCGATGCGGCGGCCAGGAATCTCCTGCGGCTGCAGGTGCTGCCGCTTTTGAAGGAAATCAATCCCCGCGTGGTGGAGCATATGAACGCCACCGCGGAACAGCTGAATGTTCTCGACCGTTCTTTGGAAGAGGATGCCCGCCGCCGCACCGCCCATGTGGAGCGCCGGGAAGGGCGGGTGACGCTGTCCTGGGAGACCCTGGGAGAGGCCCCGTGGAGCGTCCGCCCCCGGATGCTGCTGCAGCTGTTCGACCTTCTGGGCGTGGGCAGAAAGGACATCGGTGCCGTCCATCTGGATGCAATTTTGGCGATGGCGCGCCACACCGGCGGCGGAGAGAGCCGCCTCAGCCTGCCCCATGGCGTCACGGCCCGGTACAGCCGCGGCTGGCTGGTGCTGGAAACCCGGCCCCAGACGCTGACAGAAGCGGTGCTTTTGCCGGGGCAGCCTCTCCGATGGGGAGACTACACCCTGACTTTGCTGGACCGGCGGATAGGAGACGGCCTGGCGCTGCGCCCACGGAAAGAAAAGGAGAGCTGGAGGATTGCGGTGGGGCCCTGTATGCCGGGAGAACGGCTGATGCTGCCGGGAAGCAATGGCGGCCGCTCCATCAAGCGCCTGTGCATCGACCGACACATCTCTTTGGAGGAACGGGATCGGCTGCCGGCGATTTATGCGGATGGACGGCTGGCGGCAGTCTGGAAGCTGGGTGTGAATCAAACATTTTTGCCGGAGGGGGAACCCGGCCGGTTTATTCAAATTATCAAAGAGACAGAGGAGAACAACTATGAAAAGTGAGATGGAGCAGGACATTCTGAAGGTTTTGGTAACAGAAGAGGAAATCCAGCGGCGAATCGCGGAGCTGGGAGCGGAACTGTACGATCAGTTTCACGACAAAAACCCACTGTTTCTGGGAGTCCTGAAGGGATCCTTCGTGTTCATGGCGGATTTGGTGCGGGCCTGCCAGGTAAAGAGCGATGTGGAGTTTATCGCCGTCAGTTCCTACCAAAATGCGACGGTATCCTCCGGCCGGGTGCAGATTACCCACGACCTGCAGCAGGATATCACCGGACGGAATGTCGTCATTGTGGAGGATATTCTGGATTCCGGAAATACACTGGCCTTTTTGAAAGACTACTTCCTCACAAAAGGGGCGGCCTCCATCACCATTGCCACGTTGCTGGATAAGCCTGCCCGCAGGACGAAAGCCATTACTGCGGACTATGTGGGCTTCGTCGTGCCGGACGAATTTGTGGTGGGCTACGGCTTGGACTATTGTCAGCGGTACCGTAATGTGCCTTATATCGGCGTCCTGAAGCCGGAGGTCTACGCAAATCACTGACCGGCACCGGTCTGAAGGAGGAAACCCGAACGTGAATCAACAAAGACGAAATTCAGTATTCAGCCTGGCGTTTTTGGGATTGATCATTGTCCTGTGCCTGAGCTGGCTGTGGCAGATGGATACGAATACTCCGGCGCTGACCTACTCGCAGGTCCGTCAGCTGATTGAACAGGAGAAGGTGGACGAGATCTCCTTTGCGGATGAGCACACTTTAGTGCTGCACCTGCGGAAGAAGGACGGGAATACAGATACCTATCGTTATCGGCTATACGACGTGGGCCTTTTTTATGAGGATATGAACGATCTGATCCAAGAACAAAGGGCCAAGGGAATTATCAAGAGCTATGACTATCCGGAGCCGCCTACCACCAACTGGCTGGAATTGCTGCTGCCCTATGTGATGGTGGCAGTGGCCTTTGGGTTGGTGTGGTATTTTCTGATTGCCCGGGCACAAGGCGGCGGCATGGGGCCGGATAAAATGGCAAAGTTTGGCGCAGCCCGAACCCGCACCTTGACGGAGAAGGATAAAAAAGTTACCTTTGACGACGTGGCAGGTGCTGATGAGGAGAAAGAGGAACTTCAGGAAATTGTGGAGTTTTTGAAAGACCCCCAGAAGTATATCACTCTTGGCGCACGGATTCCAAAGGGTGTGCTGCTGGTAGGGCCTCCAGGTACCGGAAAGACGCTTCTGGGCAAAGCGGTGGCGGGAGAGGCCGGTGTGACATTTTTGTCGATTTCCGGTTCTGATTTTGTGGAGCTGTATGTAGGTGTTGGCGCCAGCCGGGTACGAGATCTGTTTGACCAGGCGAAAAAGACAGCACCCGCCATTATCTTTATTGATGAGATTGACGCGGTTGGCCGTCAGCGGGGCACAGGCTTGGGCGGCGGCCACGACGAGCGGGAGCAGACACTGAATCAACTGCTGGTGGAAATGGACGGCTTTTCTGCGAACGAGGGCGTGGTGGTTCTGGCCGCGACCAACCGGGCGGATGTACTGGATCCGGCGTTGCTGCGGCCTGGCCGTTTTGACAGGCAGGTCTATGTGGGATTACCGGATATCCATGGCCGGGAAGCCATTCTGGAAGTCCATGCCAAAAATAAACCATTGGCGGAGGACGTGGACTTGAAAAAACTGGCCCAGGGAACCCCAGGCTTCACCGGCGCGGATCTGGAAAACCTGATCAACGAAGGCGCACTGCTGGCGGCCAGACGCGGGGAGAGATTCATTACCATGACAGATCTGCGCGAGGCAGAGATGAAGGTGATTGCCGGCCCTGAGAAAAAGAGCCGGGTGATTCCGGCTCAGGAGCGGAAGCTGACGGCCTACCATGAAGCGGGGCACGCCGTGGTAATGCATTCCCTTCCGGATCATGATCCGGTGACACAGATTACGATTATTCCAAGAGGACAGGCCGGCGGTATGACGATTTCTCTGCCGGAGCAGGACCGCTCCTACCTCTCCAAGCACTATCTGGAGGATCAAATCGTGGCACTGCTGGGCGGCCGCGTGGCGGAAAAACTGTGCTTGGGGGACATCTCCACTGGAGCCAGCAATGATATCCAGCGGGCCAGTGAGATTGCCCGAAAGATGGTGGCGAGTTATGGTATGAGCGATCAGCTTGGAACGGTTTCCTTTGAATCCGGCCATGATGAAGTCTTCATCGGACGGACTATGACGCAGGGGCGCAGCTATTCTGAGTCTGTGGCGGCACAAATTGATGAGGAGGTAAAGCGGCTGGTAAACAGCGCCTATGCCCGCTGCGAGGAGATTTTGACGGCGAGCCGCGACAAGCTGGAGGAAGTGGCAGAGTATCTGCTGAAGAATGAGACAATGGATCGGACGGCCTTCCTGGCTGTATTTGGAGAGCAGGAGCTTTCGTCCGGTGACGAGAAGTGAATCAATGCGCCGCCCGGTATCCACACGGGCGGCGCAGTTCTGTTTATAACGCCATACCCATTTGTAGGCTCATGAGGTTTGACAGAGTTGTTAAAAAAGCAAACATAATTTTTGAAACACATTCGGCAAAATCACTAAAAATGGCGTCCGCGAGAGAAGGACATTTGACGGAGGATAATTCTTTATAATTTAGAGACGTCTTTGTGTGGAGGACAAATGGCCGGTTCATATAGAGGCGAATTTGTCGTCCTCCAAAATCCGCCGAAATCTTTCTGTGTATTATTGACCTTGCAAACTGCGAAAAAACCACGTAAAATGCCTTTATCACCAGGGAAATTGGATGGTTTCTCTGAAATAGGAGGAAAAGAAGTTATGAAGAAATTTTGGGCAATGATGTTATCTCTTGTCATGGCTCTCAGCCTGCTGGCTGGCTGCGGCGACAGCGGCTCCGGCAGCACAGGCAGCAGTCAGGACAGCGGTAACGCATCCGATGGTGCCAAGGTTGTAAAAATTGGCGTTTTTGAACCTCAGACCGGTGATAACGGCGCCGGCGGCAAGCAGGAGATTCTGGGCATGCAGTACGCCAACACAGTGCAGCCCACTGTGGAGATTGGCGGAGAGACCTACGAGGTCAAGCTGGAGATTGTGGACAACCGCACGACTGCTGAAAACGGTCCTTCCGCGGCGGCTGAACTGATGAACCGGGACGTGTCCATCGTGCTGGGCTCCTATGGATCCGGCGTGTCCATTGCCGGCGGCAAAGTGTTTGAAGAGGCCGGCGTGCCGGCCATCGGCGTCACCTGCACGAATCCACAGGTGACCTCTGACTATGACTGCTACTTCCGAATCTGCTTCCTGGATCCCTTCCAGGGCACTGTTCTGGCAAACTATGCCTATAATGAGCTGGGTGTGACCACCGCTTATACGCTGGCTATGTTGGGCAGTGACTATGACCAGGGCCTGGTTCACTACTTCAAGGAGGCCTTTGAGGCACTGGGCGGCACGGTCGTCAGCGAGGACTTCCCTGAGGGCAGCGCCAACTTTGTCTCTTACATCAACAACGCCAAGAGTGCCGGCGCCGGCGTCATCTTTGCTCCCGTTTCCACCAACTATGCACAGCTGATCATCGAGGCTGCGGCAGCTCAGGGCTTTGAGGGCTCCCTGCTGGGCTCTGATACCTGGGACAACAACATGGTTCTGGAGAGCACCCAGGGCAAGGCAATCAATCTGGACATCACCACCTTCTACCAGGAGGGCGGCAATGCGGATTTCGACAGCGGCATCAAGGAGTGGATCAACGCCAATGCCGATGCCAAGACCAACAACGGCGGCAACGACATGATTTCCGCCGTCACCGCCATGGGTTATGACGCTTATTTCACCGCACTGGAGGCCATCAAGGCCGCCGGCAGCACGGATCCCGCCGCTGTGAAGGCTGCGCTGCCCTCTGTCAGCTACGAGGGCGTGTCCGGCCTGATCGAGTTCGATGATATTGGCGATGCCAAGCGCGACGCGGCCTATATCAAGACTGCCAACACCGAGACCGGTGCCTGGGACTTTGTGAAGGTTCAGGGTGTCAACTGATCCGGAGCCTGTATCCAAAAGCTTGGCGGGGCAAATGCTCCGCCAAGCTTTCCCTGCGTTTGATCGGGTCGCCTCGAAAGAACGGGCGTGCCCCGTTTTTTCGAGACGGCCCAGCAGATGGAGCAGAGAAAACCAACAGGAGGACTTCCTATGAGAGAAATATTGCCCTATATCATCAACGGCATTTCCGTGGGTGGCCAGTACGCCCTGATTGCCATCGGCTACACACTGGTCTATGGCATTCTGCGCCTGATTAACTTTGCCCATGGAGATGTGTTCATGGTGGCGGGTCTCGTGATGGTGTACGCCACGACGGCCCTGCCGATGTATATTGCCCTGCCGCTTGTGCTGGCGGTTACAGTGCTGCTGGGATTCCTGATTGAACGGGTGGCGTATAAGCCCTTGCGCAATGCGCCCCGCATGTCCGTGATGATCTCCGCCATCGGCGTCAGCTACCTGATTCAGAACCTGGCGTTCTATATCACCGGCGGCGTGCCCCAGCCGGTCAGCACACCGATCCCCTGGATCTCCAACAATGTGGTGGTTCTGGGGGTATCCACCAAGCGCGTGACATTGATTACACCGGTACTGACGATTTTGCTGGTGGCCGTTTTGGTGTATCTCATCAAAAAGACGAAGATCGGCATGGCGATGCGGGCTGCGGCAAAGGACTTTGAAGCCGCACAGCTAATGGGTATCAAAATCAATTCTGTCATCTCCTTTACCTTTGTCATCGGCTCTTTCCTGGCGGCGGTGGGCGCAATGCTGTATTTCACCAACTATCCCTCCGTGGCCATCACCTCGGGCGGCATGCCGGGTCTGAAGGCCTTTGTGGCGGCTGTGTTCGGCGGAATCGGCTCCATTCCCGGCGCGGTGGTGGGCGCTTTCATCATCGGCCTGTGTGAGGAGCTGATTAAGGGAATTGGCTATACCACGTTTTCAGATGCCTTTACCTTTGCGCTGCTCATCGCGGTGCTGTGTGTGAAGCCCACCGGCCTGTTCGGTGAAAAGGTCACCGACAAGGTGTAAGGAGGGAGACGATGACAATGAAGAAAAAACAAACCATATTCATGGCTGCGGTATTGTTGCTGCTGCTGGCGGCATCAATTGCGGTGGATGCGGCGCTGCCCAGCTATCACATTGCCGTGAAGGTCATTGAAAAGGCCACGGTTTATGCATTGGTGGCAGTTTCCATGAACCTGCTGAACGGTTTTACCGGCCTTTTCTCCCTGGGGCAGGCGGGTTTTATGCTGCTGGGTGCCTATGCCTACGGTATTTTGACCATCCCCGTGGCCAAGCGGGAGAGCGTATACCAGTATTTTGACGGCGGGGCTATCCACTTTTCCCTGCCGGAGATTTTTGCGGGCTTTTTGGGAGAGGGCGTGGGCTCTACGGTTGGTATGCTGGCGGCGCTGCTGGTGGGCGGCCTGCTGGCGGCTGTGTTCGCCTATCTGATTGGCCTGCCGGTTCTGCGGCTGAAAAGTGACTACTTGGCGATTGCAACCCTGGGCTTTGCGGAAATTTTAAAGGCATTTTTCCAGTGGAACGCCCTGGGGCCGCTGACCAATGGCTCCAATCTGCTGAAAAGCTATCCGGCCTTTGAAAACGCCACTGCCTATGTGCTTTTGGCAGGGGTTTTGATTACGTTTATTGTGCTTTTGATCAATTCTACCTATGGCCGGGCCTTCAAGGCCATCCGGGACGACGAGGTTGCGGCGGAGGCCATGGGCATCAATTTGGCAAAGCACAAGCGGATGTCGTTTGTCATCAGCTCCTTCTTTGCCGGCATCGGCGGCGGGATGCTGGCCATGTATGCGGGCACCATTGCGGCTGCGCCCTTTAAGAGCACCATGACCTATGAGATTCTGTTGATTGTGGTCATCGGCGGCATTGGCTCCATCACTGGCTCCATCCTGGCAAGCTTTTTGTATATCTTCAGCTCGGAATGGCTGCTGCGGGGCTTGGACTCCGGCACCTTCCTGGGGATTAACGCACCCGGCATTTTCAAAAACGGCTTCCGTATGGCAGTGTTCTCTGTGATTATCATGGTCATCGTGCTGTTCTTCCGCAAAGGCATCATGGGAGACAAGGAATTGCCGGATCTGCTGAACCGGCGGCCGAAGCAGCGGAAGAAAGGAGGCGCGGTGAAGTGAGCGGAACGATTCTGAAAGTAGAAAACGCCACCATGCAGTTTGGCGGCGTGGTGGCAGTGGATAATCTGAATCTGGAGGTCAACGAGGGGGAGATTGTAGCCCTGATTGGCCCCAACGGCGCCGGAAAGACCACCGCCTTCAACGTCATCACCGGTGTGTATCAGCCCACCAACGGCGCTGTGTGGTTTGAAGAGAAGAAAATCATTGAGAATCACCCCCAGGGGAAAATGAAAAGCCTTTACAAAGGGCAGCATGCCGGGGAATACACGAGCGTGCTGGCGCCTACGCCGGACCAGGTGACCAAGCTGGGCATGGCCCGCACCTTCCAAAATATTCGTCTTTGGAAGAGCCAGACGGTATTTGACAATGTGCTGATTGCAAAGCACTGCCGCACTCACACAAACTTTTTGGCGGCTGCCTTCCGTCTCAACCACAAGGAGGAGGCACGGCAGCGGGAGCATGTGGAACAGTTGCTGGGGGAGGTCGGCCTCTCAGATGTGAAGAACGAGCTTGCAACTTCCCTGCCCTACGGCAAGCAGCGCCGTCTGGAGATTGCACGTGCCTTGGCAACAGAGCCGAAGCTTTTGCTGCTGGATGAGCCGGCGGCAGGCATGAATCCGCAGGAGACGGATGAATTGACGGCTTTCATCGGCGAGATCCGAACCAAATTCAACCTGACGGTCTTTTTGATTGAGCATCATATGGATCTGGTCATGGACATCTCAGACCGCATTTATGTATTGGACTTCGGCAAGCTGATTGCAGACGGCACACCGGATGAGATTCAAAACAACAAACGCGTGATTGATGCATACTTGGGGGTGGCGGAAGATGCTTAAAATTGAAAACCTCCATGTGGCGTACGGCGGCATCCAGGCGCTCCGGGGAATCAGCCTGGAGGTGCCAGATGGCAAGATTGTCACCTTAATCGGTGCGAATGGCGCGGGAAAGTCCACCACGCTGCGCACGATTACGGGGCTTGTGAAAGCGGCCTCCGGCTCCATTCAATGGAATGGGGAGGAACTGCTGGGCAAGTCCATTGACCGCATCAACAGCGCCGGTATCGCCATGAGCCCGGAGGGGCGACGGGTGTTTGCCGACCTGACGGTGTTGGAAAACCTGAAGCTGGGCGCCTATCTCCGCAAGGACAAGCCGGAGATTGAAAAGGATCTTCAGTGGGTCTATGATCTGTTTCCACGTTTGAAGGAGCGTTCCTGGCAGCTGGCCGGTACGCTTTCCGGCGGCGAACAGCAGATGCTGGCCGTGGGCCGGGCGCTGATGAGCCGCCCAAAACTGTTGCTGATGGATGAGCCGTCCCTTGGCCTGGCCCCTTTGGTCGTGCAGGACATCTTCTCCATTATCCGGGAGATCAACCGCCAGGGCGTCACCATTTTGCTGATTGAGCAAAATGCAAATATGGCGTTGAAGGTTGCGGATTTGGCCTATGTGCTGGAGACTGGAAATATCACGCTGTCCGGTACCGGGGCAGAACTGCTGGCCAACGAAAAGGTGAAGGAAGCGTACCTGGGCAAACATAGAAAATAAAAAAGAAACACAGCCGGCCTTCTGGCCGGCTGTGTTTTTTTGTCCAAAATCAGAAATGAGCGCATGAAAATGCAAAATACAGAAACCCTAATCCAGAAAGACCGCGCAAAACCTTTCACGCATAAAGGAGTGAGCTTTTTGGAAACCGGAATTCACAATACTTCTGAGATCGGCCGGCTGAAAAAGGTTCTGCTGCACCGCCCTGGCGGCGAGCTGGAGAATCTGATGCCGGAATATTTGGAGCGGCTGCTGTTTGATGACATCCCATATTTAAAAGAGGCACAGCGGGAACATGACGCTTTTGCTGACTGCCTCCGAAACCAAGGCGTAGAGGTAGTATATCTTACGGACTTGGTGACCCAGTCCATTGTGGACGGTGATGTAAAACGGGATTTGCTTCGCCAGTTTTTGGACGAATCCGGCGTCAAAGACCCAAGAATGCGGGAAAACCTGGAAAGCTACTTGGGCAATCTTCCGGATAAGGAAATGGTGGCAACCATGATGGCTGGCGTCCGAAAGAGCCAGCTGCGCCAGGGCAGCGCCCGCCTGGGCGACTATCTGTCTGCGGCGGAGGATGATTACCCCTTTGCGGTGGATCCACTGCCGAATCTCTACTTTACACGGGATCCCTTTGCCACCATTGGTACAGGTGTGTCGCTTCACAAAATGCACACCACTACCCGAAACCGCGAGACGTTATTCGGCAAGTTTATTTTTGAGCACCACCCGGAATACAAGAACACCCCTCGTTGGTATGACCGGGGGGAGACCTCCTCTTTGGAGGGCGGCGATATTTTGATTCTATCGCCCCAGGTGCTGGCGGTGGGTATTTCCCAGCGAACAAGAGAGGATTCCATCGACACCTTGGCGGAAACCGTTCTTTCCCATAGCCAAACCTTCCGAAAAGTTTTGGCGTTCAACATTCCCAAAACCAGATCCTTCATGCACCTGGACACGGTGTTTACCATGGTGGACCGGGACAAGTTTACCGTTCATCCCAATATTCTTGCCAGCATGACCGTATTTGTCATGGAGATAGGCGAAGATGGAAAAATGAAAATTCAGCAGGAGGACGGCCGGCTGGAGGATATTTTGAAAGAGCACCTCGGCCTGGATCGGGTGACGCTGATTCCCTGCGGCCAGGGCAGTGAGATTGACGCCGCCCGCGAGCAATGGAGCGATGGCAGCAATACGCTGGCCATTGGTCCTGGTGAGGTTGTGGTGTATTCCCGCAACTATGTGACCAACCGCTCTCTGGAGGAGGCCGGTATTAAAATTCACGTGATTCCAAGTGCGGAGCTCAGCCGCGGCCGCGGCGGCCCCAGATGCATGTCCATGCCTCTGTGGCGGGAAGACCCCCAGTAAAAGGACTTTACTTGGAAAGTGGTGCCGCCGCGATGAACGCATGCGGCGGCAAACGGAATGCCAATCTCTCTGCGTACCAAGCGCAGATACGGCAAAACGAAAGACTGTGAAGGAGAATGACCATGGCTGTTAATTTGAAAGGCAGAAGTTTTTTGACGCTGCAGGATTTTACGCCTGCAGAAATTCGGTACCTGTTAGACCTGGGCCACGACCTGAAGGCCAAGCGGAGAGCAGGAATCTGTGATCCTACGATGAAGGGCAAGCATATTGTGCTGCTGTTTGAAAAGACCTCCACCCGCACCCGCTGCTCTTTTGAAGTGGCTGCCACCCAGGAGGGTGCCCATGTCACCTATCTGGACGCAGGTTCTTCCCAAATGGGCAAGAAGGAATCCCTGGAGGACTCTGCCAAAGTGCTGGGCCGCTTTTTTGATGGCATTGAATACCGCGGCTACGAGCAGAAAGTGGTGGAGGACCTGGCCAAATATGCCGGTGTCCCCGTGTGGAATGGTTTGACCGACGCAGACCATCCAACCCAAATTCTGGCAGACATGATGACCATTGAAGAGCACTGCCACAAGCCGCTGAACAAGGTGAAAGTGGTGTTCCCCGGCGATGTGCGCAATAATATGTGCTATGCCTGGATGATTGGCGCCGCTAAAATGGGAATGCACTTTGTAGGCATTGGCCCGGAACAGCTGGCCAAGGAGATGGATTCGGAAATTGTCAAGACCACCTTTGCCACGGCCCGGGAAAATGGAGGGCTCATTGAGATCACGGACAATCTGAATGATGTGAAGGACGCTGATGTGATTTATGGCGATATCTGGGCATCCATGGGGGAGGAGGCGCTGATCCCCGACCGGGCCAAGCTGCTCTCTCCCTTCCGGGTGACAGAAGAGACGCTGGAGGCCACTGGCAATCCCAATGTGCTGTATATGCACTGCCTGCCTTCTTTCCATGATTTTGAAACTAAGTTGGCTAAGGAGTGGCAGGAGAAGGGCGTAGATATTCGAGAAGTCACCGATGAAGTATTCCGCGGCCGTCACAGCGTGGTCTTCGACGAGGCGGAAAACCGAATGCACTCCATTAAGGCTGTACTGGTGGCCACCATCGGAAAGTAAGGAGGGATGCCCCTTGGGCAAGTCCAAGTTCCAAATGCCCACAGCATACACGATCCTATTTCTTTTGATTATCATTGTGGCGATTTCCACGTGGTTCATTCCGTCCGGTGCCTATGAATATGTGGATGGCGTACCCACGGCGGGAACGTATCACGCAGTAGAACAAAATCCGCAGGGAGTTGGGGCGGTTCTGAAAGCGGCCTTTTCCGGCTTTTATGACGCGGTGGATGTATGTGTGTTTATTTTAATGGTGGGCGGCTTTTTGGGTGTAGTGATGAAGACCGGCGCTATTGACGCCGGGGTCTCCAACGTCATCCAGCTGTTGGGAGGACGGGAGAAGTGGCTGATTCCCATTTTGATGCTGCTGTTCGGCCTTGGCGGCACCACCTACGGCATGTGGGAGGAAACCATGGCCTTTTACCCCCTGTTGATTCCGGTGTTTTTGGCGGCGGGCTATGACGCAGTAGTAGGAATTTCCGTCATTTTGCTGGGGGCTGGAGCGGGAGTCATTGCCTCCACGGTAAATCCGTTTGCCACCGGGATTGCCGCCGGATTTGCCGGCGTTTCCCTGGGAGAGGGCATCCTGCTGCGTATTCTCCAGTGGATTGTGTTTGAAGGAACTGCAATTTGGTATGTGATGGCTTATGCCGCCAGGGTAAAAAAGAACCCATCCCGGTCAGTGGTGGGCGTTGGTGCGGGAAAAATTCACGTGGCAATGGACGAATCGGTGCCCTTCACTCCCCGGCGAAAAGTCATTATGGCAATTTTTGCACTCACCTTCCTGGTGATGATTTACGGTGTTATTCCATTTGAGGACATGGGCCTGCCGCTGCCGGCCTTGGGCTGGTGGTTCCCGGAGCTCTCCGCACTATTTCTGGTAGGCGGCATTGTAATTGGTCTGATTGACCGTATGGGAGAGAGCGAAATTGCCGATACCTTTGTGGCGGGCTGTGCGGATTTGCTGGGTGTGGCCTTCATCATCGGTATCAGCCGGGGCATTACCGTACTGATGAATGATGGCGGTATCACGGACACGGTCCTCCACTGGGGAGAGAATGCGTTGGCCGGGGCAGGGCCTATCAGCTTTGTGCTGTTGGTATATCTCATTTATCTGCCCCTCACCATTTTGATCCCCTCTTCTTCGGGCCTGGCGACCCTCTCCGTACCCATCATGGCGCCGCTGGGCAAGTTTGCGGGTGTAGGCGGCGATCTGGTGGTAACGGCTTTCCAGTCAGCGTCTGGCCTGGTCAATATCATTACCCCCACGGCGGCGGTTGTAATGGGAGCGCTGGCCCTGGGGCACGTACCCTACGACAAGTGGGTAAAATATATCTGGAAGCTGATCTTGTGTTTTCTGCTGCTGACATTGGGATTCCTGATGGTTGGCGTTTGGCTTTCATGAAAAAAGGCGGCCGTGGGCCGCCTTTTTTATATGTTTAGTTTACAGCAGAAGGGAAAGAGCATGAGTTTAAACACCGCTTGTATATCTTGTGTAGGATTTTTCTGAAAAATGTCCATGGATTTGTGAAATTGTGCAAGAAAGACGGCGAGCCCTTCACTATACTGAAAACATGGAACTATAAAATTCAGCAAGGAGGATTTACAATGAGTCATGCAGATCATGTGAAAAGCAGCATCAAGCTGGTATGCTGTGCGCGAAAGAAGGGGTATCCCGGCTGGCCCCACGTGGATTATGATCACGAGGGAATGATGGCGCGATACCTGCCGCAGCTGCAGGAAGCACTGCCCAACTGTGAGTTTACCGTAGTTTACTACAGCAATGCAGAAGAGGCCAAGGCGGGCTTTGCGGACAACGATCAGTACGACGGTGTGGCCATTTTCAATGCGACCCATGGTATCGGTGTTGCCAATGAGTTTGTCTGTCTGGGGAAGCCCGGTGTGATTGTAGACGAGCTCTATGCTGGTTCCGGCGATTTGGTGCGGCTGAATACCCGAATCAACAAAGAGCACCTGCCCATCGTTGTTGTGGCCTCTTCGAACTTTAGCGATGCCATCCAGGCAATCCGCCTGTTACATGTGAGAAAGCAGCTGGCATCTTCCAAAATTGTACTCTTCAAAAATTTTGAGCCTATCAGCGAAAACATGGAGGCATTTTTGAAGGAGGCGCTGGGAACCGGAAGTACGTGGAAACGGTATCTGGCCGGTCCGGCAGGACTCCAGGAGAAGCTGAACAAGCTCCGGGAAAATTTCGGCGTTGAGGTTGTTTTGAAGACCAAGTCGGATTTGGAGCGCTACTATAATGAGGCGGATCTGACGGAGGCCCAAACTGTGGCGGACCGTTGGCTGCATGGAGCCCAGGGGTGTATTGAGCCAAGCAAAGAGGACGTCTTTAACTCCGCCAGAATGTACCTGGGCCTGAAACGCTGTGTGGAGGAGGAACAAGTCGATGCCGTCAGCGTAGACTGCATCATGATGTTCTATACCACAGATCTTTCGGTTTATCCCTGTATGAGTCACTCTCAAATGTGCGACGATGGACTCACCGGCACCTGTGAATCCGACATCGACTCCACGCTGACGCAGCTGGCCATTCGCTATCTCACAGGCCGCGCAGGATTTATTTCAGATCCTGTTATTGACACGGCCACCAATCAGATCATTTACGCCCACTGTTCCGCCGCTACCAAGTGGTTTGGCCCGGAAAGTCCTGCTCAGCCCTACTTCCTGCGATCTCACAGCGAAGATCACAACAGCACCTCCATTCAGAGCATTATGCCGGTGGGCGAGACGGTGACTACTGTGAAGATGGACATCGAGAACCACGCAATGGCCTTACATACAGCCAAGGCAGTGGGGAATGTCAGCGAGGAGAAAGGCTGCCGCACCAAGCTGGCCGCCGAAGTGCCGGACGCACAGGTGCTGCTGGACAACTGGGATGCCGATGTTTTCAGCTGGCACAAGGTCACCTTCTACGGTGATTATCGCCGGGAGTTTCTGAATCTCGCAAAACTTTACAGCATGAAGGCGGTCCAAGAGGATCGGGCGGCTTCCGGCTGCTGAGAAACCCTGAAGCAGCTGGCTGGCGGAAAAGGGAGTGCATAATATGGCATATCTAATGGGAATTGACTTGGGCTCTACCAGTATCAAGGCGGTGGTCTACGACGAGACTGGAAATATGATTTCCAGCGGTTCTCAGCCCACGCCGCTGACTCACGACAATCCTGCTCAGCCCACTTGGTGCGTCTGGGAGCCTAAGCGGATTTGGGACAGTGTAGTTTATGCGGTGATGGAAGCAACCTCTAAAGTAAAGGACGTTCAAGATATTAAAGCCTTGGCGGTAACAGGCTTTGGAATGGATGGCTTGCCCATGGACCGGGAAGGCAATCCGCTCTATCCCATGATTTCCTGGCATTGTCCCAGGACCATCCCTCAATATGAAGCGTTTACCCGACGTATCGGTACGGAGAACATTTTTCACAGGACGGGGAAGCGTGCCATGGACATTGATACGATCTACCGGATGCAGTGGATGAAGGAGAACCATCCAGAGATTTTGGATGCCACGGACAAATGGCTGCTGATTGAGGATTACATCAATTATATGCTCTGCGGTGTCAAGGCTACAGACTATTCCATGGCGACCTGCACCTCGGCGTTTGACCAACGAACTCACGACTGGTGTGATGATTTGCTGCGAGAGGCGGGGATATCCAAAAATATTTTCCCAAAGGCATATCCTGCTGGACGGGTATTGGGGACGATTCTTCCTATGGCGGCACGGGAGACGGGGCTGGCACCCGGCACGGTGGTGGTGTTGGGCGGCCATGATTTCATCTGCGCGGCATTGGCCACCGGCGCTATCGACGAATCTGTGCTGCTGGATATTACCGGGACCTGGGAGATGCTGGTGTTGGCAACGGATCAAATCAACATCACCGATGAACTCTATGAAAGCGGTTATTATCTGGAAGGTCATGTGGCCAAGGGCAAGTGCTGTTATGTAGGCAGTACTGTCAGCGGAGACATGACTGAATGGATGCGGAGGAACCTCTGCGCGGAAGAGCGTATGATTGCCTCAGCCCAGGAAACAGATATCTGGAGCACCATCATGGAGGTGTGCCGCAAGTCTCCGCCCGGCAGCAACGGCTGTATGTTCCTGCCGCATTTTTCCGGGGCTGGTGCCCCCAACCGAGATCCAGATTCCATGGGGGCCTTCGTGGGGCTCCACAATGCCGTACGCAAGCGGGATATGATGCGCAGCATCCTGGAGGGCTTGGACTACCAGTTCCGCATGATGGCGGATTCGTTTACGGCCTATCGCCTGGGAACGCCCCAGCGGATTGTGGCCACCGGCGGCGCAGCATATAATAAGTTCTGGATGCAAAACAAGGCGGATGTCACCGGATGGAGGTTAGAAGTGCCGGAACTCTATGAGGCAACACCTCTTGGCGCAGCCATGGTGGCGGGGCTGGGTATTGGTGTTTATGCCAGTGAACAGCAGGCTGTGGAAGCCGTGCGCCGCAGCGTCACCATCTATGAACCGGACGAGGAACTGCACAAGCGCTATGACGACTACTATCAAAACATCTATGTAAAACTACAGGGAGCACTGGGGGACGTCAATCACGCCATTTCCAAGCGTTTTCGCTGAATACAAACAGCGGCGGAGCTTATCCGCCGCTGTTTGCGTTTCTGCTTTTTGGATGGTATACTTTCTGTTGAGAGGAGGGGATTACATGTTGCCTAAGGGGCAATTGCAGCGTTGTCAGCAGTGTTGCCAGGATATACGACTGCTTTGCGGCGTGGACTGCCGGACGGTGAGCACAGAAGAGATCCGAATTCTGCGTGAGACGCCACCCCAGCCGGATTTTTGCGATGGATGCAGCTATATCCGTTGCCGTGCCCGTGCCACCCATGCATACGGCTGCAACGAATCTTACCGATGGCACAGCCCGTACCTCTACTATTGTCCGCTGGGACTGGCCTTTGTGGCACAATGCATATGTACTGACGCCGGAGAACTGGAAGGCGGCATTGCCGCAGGCCCATTTCTTACAAGCAACCGGGAAGAGGCCCGAGAGCAGGTGGCAGAGCTGACCAGTGCCGTCTGCATTGATTCAGTGCCCCAATGGAGTGGGGATCAGTCCGCCGCGCTGGGACGGCTTTTGGAGTTCCTTTGCCGGGGTATGATAAGTGAAGGCTTTCGCCCGCCGTCCGCCGTTTTGCCGGAAAACCAAGGTGAACCGGCAGATCTGAGTACTTCGCTAGAGGGGGAACGCCAGCTTCAGCAGCTCATAGAACAGCAGGACAGTGAGGGCGCCCGGGGGTTGCTGGATCAGGTGTTTTCGCAGGCTTACGCCGCCAGCGGCGGTGACACGGAGGCTATGCGCCACCGTGTGATGGAGCTGTCGGTGATGCTTGCAAGGGCTTGCGTCAACGCAGGGGCAGATGTACAGGAGGTTTTTGGACGCAGCGACTATTTGACAGACATCCGGGAATTTTCCACTGTGGATCAGCTCTATAGCTGGATTACCTCCGTCCTGCGGCGTTTCATGGATTATACATTTGAATTTCAACAGGTGCGCCACGCCAACGCACTTTTCAATGCACAGCGGTTCATCCGACAGCATTATGCGGAGAGACTGACGCTGGAGAGCATCGCGGCAGAGGTTTGCCTCAGCCCAGGCTATCTAAGCAGCCTTTTTAAAGCAGAGGCCGGAGAGAGCCTCTTCGCTTATCTGAATCGCTTTCGGGTGAAGCGGAGCCGGCAGCTATTGCTGGAGAGCAGCCGTCCTTTGGTGGAGGTAGCTCACGCTTGCGGATTTGAGGACCAGAGCTACTTTACCCGGGTCTTCAAAAAGTACACCGGAGTCTCCCCTGGGAAATTCCGCCAAAAAAATGGAAGGGTATGAGCAAGGAACCGATCATTGATTCAAACAGAACGGCACCCCATATGGGGTGCCGTTCTGTTTGAATGCAGAAAATATCTTTCCGGAGGATGGCTTCTAAGGGGAGACAGAGACAGCGGAGCGGGAGGAAATCAAGATCCGTTGTGTTCAGTGCTTGGCAGGAAGATGGATGCAGCGGCCCAAAGCAGCGCTACAGGCTTCCATGAAAGCCTCTGAAACACTTGGATGGGCGTGAATGATGTCGGCAGCTTCCTCCGCAGTTACCTCAGAAGCGATCAAGGAGGCAGGCTCAGAGATCATCTCGGCCGCCTGCGCACCAAAAATATGGACGCCCAAAAGTTCAGAATACTTTTCCAATACGATGACCTTCACAAACCCCTCTGTCTCGCCGCTGGCCAGAGACCGGCCGTTGGCAGAAAAGGGGAAGCGGCCGATTTTCAGAGAGGCGGCACCATATTTCGCTTCCGCTTCCGCTTCCGTAATTCCCACAGATGCAGCCTGAGGGGAGGTGTAGACACAGGAAGGAACTGCGCTGAGGTTGATGCTGCGGTGAATACCCATTGCATTTTCGGCAGCTACCTCACCCATTTTGAAGGCGGTGTGAGCCAGCATCAGCTTGCCGTTGATGTCGCCCGCGGCATAGATGTTTGGAATGCTGGTACGCAGATGTTCGTCTGCCAAGACCTTGCCGTTCTCTACAGCCAGACGCCCTGCCAGGGCGCCCAGACAGCTGGTATCGGTGGTACGTCCCACGGAGAGCAGGATTTTGTCGGCTTCCACCACATCACCGCCGGCACAGAGAATGCGGCTGGAGGAGCCGGCATTTTCAATGCGGGTGATTTGTGAGGAGAGCATCAGCCGTACTCCCTGCTTTTCCATACAGGGGGCCAATGCCTCGGAAAGCTCCCGGTCCATCATGGGCAGCAGGCGATCGGCAGCCTCGACAATGGTTACCTCGCTGCCGAAACCCCGAAAGGCTGTGGCCATTTCGCAGCCAATGACGCCGCCGCCGATGATGGCCAGACGCCGGGGGAGCTCAGTGATCTCCAGAATATCGGTGCTGTTGAGTACGTTGGGATCTTCAATGCCGGGGATGGGAATGCTGCAGGCCTTGGCTCCCCCGCAAAGAAGAATGGAATCAGCCTGATAGGACGCTCCGTTGCACAGAATGGTATGCTCGTCAACCAGGGAGGCTTCACCCTTTATCACGGTTACGCGATTGGACCGGAGCAGGGCAGCCACGCCGCTGGTCAGCTGGCGGACGACCTGATCCTTATAGGCCTTCACCACGGGCATATCCACGACGGCATTGGGGTCGTTCTTTATACCGCGCTGACTGGCACTGCGGATTTCGTTGAGAACATCAGCAGTTTTGATATAAGTTTTGGTGGGAATGCAGCCGCGGTTAAGGCAGGTACCGCCTATGGTGTCCTTTTCAAAAAGCACCACACTGGCGCCGAGCTGGGCGCCTCGGATGGCCGCAACATATCCCGCCGGACCGCCACCGATGACGGCAATCTGAAATGCTTTTTCAGCCATATTCTACACTCCTAACGATTACAGGACCAAAAACAGTTCGGGGCTTTCAATGTATTCTTTCATGGTCTGCATGATGTGACCAACCTCACCGCCGTCGAAGACCCGATGATCATAGGTGACGGAGAGAACCATCATGGTGCGGATGCAGATCTCGCCCTGATAGACGGCAGGTTTGTCCACACAGCGCCCAAAACCAATAATGCAAGACTGGGGAGAGGGCAGAATGGGATTGAAGTTATCCACCGGGAAGATTCCCATGTTGGTAATGGTAAATGTGGCACCGGATTGATCGTCCATAGTCAGCTTCCGCTCCCGGGCCTTGATGACAATTTTCCGCAGAGCTTGACTCAGTTCCACCAGAGACATCCGATCCGCATGGTGAACCACCGGGGAGGTCAGTCCGTAATCAGTGGCCACTGCCATGCTCAGATTTACATAGGGATAGGAAAGAATTTCAGTATCTGTATAGGAGGCATTGGCCAAGGGGTGGGTCTGAATCATCTTCACAGCCGCATAGGAGAGCAGATCGTTGATGGTAATCCGGGTCCCCAGCCGCTCCTGATGGCTCAGAAGGGATCCGCGCAGACGCATGAGATCAGTGACATCAATTTCAACGGAATCGGAAGTCTGAGCCATACTATGCTGGCTGTTGTACATATTCCGGGCGATGGCTGCGCGGATGGGAGTCAGGGGAATGCGGACGGGCTCGCCGGCCGGAGCGGCGGCTCCACTGCCCAATACATCGTCCTTGCGGATTTTACCCCGGAAGCCGGTTCCGGTGATGGAGGTCAGATCCACATCGTTGACCTCGGCCACCTTCCGGGCCAGAGACGTTGCTTTAGCAGACTTGCGGGCGGAGGCAGCCTCTACATCCCGGGCGAGAATCTCCCCAGCGGTGCCGCTGGGGACTATGTCAGCCAGATCGATCCCTGCTTCCTGGGCAAGCTTTTTGGCATAGGGCGTTGCAGCCAGAGGGGCCGCAGGTGCAGCAGGAGCGGCGGGAGCGTTTGTCGCCTCTGATGCTGTGGGAGTATCAGGAATAACGGAGGCGGTGTCGGGGATTTTTTCCCCTTCCTTTCCAATATAGCCAATGGTTTGCAGGACTGGCACCGTGGTGCCATCCTCCACCAGCTTAGCCAGCAGAATCCCGGTGCCGGGAGCTTCTGCCTCCATGGTGATCTTATCAGTTTCAATTTCCATAATGGGCTCGTCAAGCTGTACGGGATCGCCAACGTTTTTCAGCCAGCGAATCAGGGTTCCCTCTTTCATATCCATGCCTGCTTTGGGCATAAAAACTTCAACCATGTGTCGTTCCTCCTACAAAGAGCTTACAGCAGGCTTTTAACCTGTGTGATAATTTTCTCCACAGTGGGGAAAGTTTCGCGCTCCAAATTGGGATTGAAGGGAATGGGGCAGCTCAGGGCGCCCAGCCGGCGGATGGGTGCATCCAGATAGTAGAATGCCTCGCTGTCGGCGATCTGGCCGACAACTTCACCGCCGAAGCCGCCGAACTGCACGGCTTCGTGGACGATGAGAGCCCGGTGCGTCTTTTTGACGGAGCGGATGATGCTCTCTCTGTCCAAAGGCAGTAGGCTGCGCAGATCCACAACTTCTACGTGGATTCCATCCTCGGCCAATTTGTCGGCAGCCTGCAGGCTCATCTGCACCATGCGGCCGTAAGTAATGATGGAAAGGTCAGACCCCTCTCGCTTCACATCGGCTACGCCAAGGGGAATGGTATATTCCTCTTCAGGAATCATGCCCTTGGTGCGGTAGAGCGTCTTCTGCTCCAAAAACATGACAGGGTTGTCGTCACGGATGGCGGTTTTCAGCAGCCCCTTGGCATCATAAGGCGTGGAGGGAATCACTACCTTCAGGCCGGGAAAGTGAGTCAGGCAGGCCTCCAGACTTTGGGAATGCTGAGCGGCGGCGCCGGTGCCGGCACCTGCGGCGGTACGCATGACCATGGGGACTTTTACCTTGCCGCCGAACATGAAGCGCATCTTGGGTGCTTCGTTGACCAGCTCGTCAAAGCAGACGCACATAAAGTCAGAGAACATCAACTCCACGATGGGGCGCATGCCAGCCATAGCCGCGCCGATGGCGGCACCCACATAGGACTGTTCGGCGATGGGGGTGTTCATAATGCGATCCTTCCCAAATTTTTCCAACATTCCGCGAGAGACACCAAAGGCACCGCAGTATTCAGCGATATCCTCGCCCATCATAAAGACGTTTGCGTCACGTTCCATTTCCTCGCACATGGCCTCATTAATGGCCTGCGCGTAAGTCAGTTCTTTCATTATGTGTTCCCTCCTTCTTTATGCGTACACGTCACTTAGCAGATCGTCGATGGAAGGCTCTGGGCAGCTCTTGGCATAGGCTTCAGCGGCAGAAATTGTGTCAGAAGCATCCTGGGCGGCAGCATCCAACTCCACTTCGGTAAAAATACCGTTTTCTACCAGATACTTTCGGAAGGCCTTAATGGGACACTTTTCCTTCCAAGCGGCAATTTCTTCCTTCGTACGATAGAGGTTGCCGTCACTCTTGGAATGGCCGGAGATGCGATATGTATTCTCCACCACCAACATGGGGCCGTTGCCACCTGACACATATGCCCGGGCTTCCGCGATGGTCTTATACACTTCCAGAACGTTGTTGCCGTCAATGGACTTGGAGGGCATATCAAATGGATACGCACGCTTAGAGATGTCTGTATCCCTCATGACGTCAGCGATAGGCGTAGACATGCCGTAGGTGTTGTTGACACAGACAAAGAGCACCGGCAGCTGCCAGATCGAAGCTAGGTTCATGGCCTCCCAAGTGGCACCTTCGTTGGAGGTGCCGTCACCGAAGAAAACTACGGAAATGCGATCCTGCTCCTTGCGCTTGTGAATGGCCAAAGCGGTGCCTACACACATGACCGCGCTGGCACCAAGAATGCCGTCGGCACCAAAGTAGTGAATGTCGGGGTCTGCAATGTGCATAGAACCGCCCTTGCCTTTGCACACGCCGGTGGAACGGGCCAAAATTTCAGCCATCATATGATTGACGTCAATCCCCTTGGCAATGGCCTGGCCATGGCCGCGGTGTGTGCCGAAAACATAATCCTGGGGCTTTAGAGCGGCGATGGTACCGGATCCGGTGGCCTCTTCACCAATGCCGAGGTGGGTGGTTCCATGGACCAAACCCTTGGAAAAGAGCCATTGTACACGCTCCTCAAAGCAACGGGCCAAGTTCATGTTGCGCCACAGTGTGGCCATCAGTTCTTTGCTGGGGACGACTGCTTCCGCAGACGGTTTCTTTGTGCTGCTCAAAAAAATCGCTCCTTTCAGAAAGTGAAATATCGACCGAATCACTGAATTGAATCAGATATGTGGTTCTTACAAGACGAATATTAACATGTGTCAAAACGAATGTCAACATCGCAAAAAGCCTTTCTACAAATCGAGATACAAATCTGGAAGAATTTCTAAAATAAATGCTAAAAATGGGGCAAAATTTACGTTTGAACATTTGACAGGAGGCTGGGAGATGTAGTATCTTAAATATAGGCATTTTACCGGAGGTGAGTATGGAGAATTCAGATATTCAGAAATTGGTGGAGATCTCAAAGCTGTATTATCTGCAGGGCATGACACAGGAGCAGATTGCGAAGATCTTTGGCATTTCACGCAGTGCGGTTTCTATGTATCTGACAGATGCCAAGAACAACGGTATCGTGCAGGTACAGATCAAGGATCCGTCGGAGAATAATGAGGAACTGGCGGAGCGAATAGAGCGGGAATTTGGTATAAAAAAGTGCATTGTGGTACCCAGCGGTACCCACAACCATAAGGTGATGCTGCGGATCGTCACTTCCCAGGCGGCGCGCTTTGCCCGGGACTTGTTTACAAGCCACTCCTCTCTTGGTATTGCCTGGGGCAGTACTTGTTCGGAATTTATGAATGCCTTCCCGGAGGACACGGATCTTTGCGATATCAGTGTGGTGCCAATGGTTGGAACCTCCCTGCTGCTTACGGAGGAATACCAATTAAATGAAAGCATCCGGATGTTTGCAGAAAAGCTGCGGGGATACCCACTGTTTATTTACTCACCCGGTATCGTAGACACGATGGATGATTACCGCCGCATTATGGACAGCACCTATATGAAACCGATTTTGGACCGCTGGAAAAACATGGAGTATGCGGTGCTCGGCATAGGTCGGCTTCAAGAACGGGATGTAGCCCGGCAGCTGCGCTGCGGCGGGGAGAATATGCTGGAGGAGATCAGCCGTTATCACGATATGGCTGTGGGTGACATATGCGCGCGTTGGTTTAACATTCGGGGCGAATTTATCGAATGCGAGCATAACAATAAGCTCATCGGTGCGGACGCTGAGATTTTAGGCACCATCAAAAATGTTATGGCCATTGCCATCGGCAGCAGCAAGGTATTTGCGATCATCGGCGGACTGCGGACTGGCGTGATCCATTACTTTGTGACAGATGAAAATACTGCCCGACAGGTACTGGCGGTAATGGAGTCCAATGCGCTGCCTGGATAAGGTTTTTTCGGTGCAGCAGCAAAAGTGATAAAAGCAGGAGGACATCGAAGCGCGATGTCCTCCTGCTTTTGTCATAGGAGCAAGGGTTTAGTGCATCCTGTTGGGATATTTCTGTGGCACTTGTACAAAAAAGTGCTCTGAAATTTGACTGGACAAAAGTCAGAAGGAGATTGACAATGTTGGATTTGTTTGGTAAAGTGAATGCATGGACGGAATTTGTTGTGACAAATGTCAAAACGATGGACGCCTTGCCAAAAAGCGGGAAGGAAAAGCAACCCGAAACAGAAGCAACTGCATCTTATTTTTAAGGAGGAGATTTAGAATGAAGAAGAGAATCCTTGCATTTGCCCTGACCCTGGTTATGATTTGCGGCTTGACAGCTTGCGGAAAAACCGAAATCCCGGCAGACAACTCCGAAAACAACGACTCTGCAGTTGAAGCCACAGCGACCGGTTTGGCTGGCGCTGAGGGCGAGACCTATTACATGAATGTGTTCGTATCCGGTGTGGAATATTGGTTCCCTGTGTATGCCGGTATGAAGGATGCCTGCAAACAGTTGAATGTCAACTGCGTTTACGGCGGTACCACCGAATATGACGCCCAGGCGCAGGTGGAGTCCTTCGAGGCAATGCTTGCGAAGAATCCGACCGGCATCCTGTGCTCCCCTATTAATGAAGAGGCGTTTGTGGAGCCAATCAACCGTGCCATCGAGCAGGGAGTGGCTGTTGTGACCTACGCCTCTGACTCTCCCAACTCCAACCGCCAAGCTTACGTTACCTCTGATAATACCAACGAGGGCGCTACTGCCGCTCGCGCTGTTGCCGAGGATATGGGCGGTCAGGGCAGCGTGATGGTTTTGCGCAACCCGGGCCAGAGCAACCATGATATCCGCTGCGATTCCTTCATCGCCACAATAGAAGCGGAATATCCCAATATTCAGGTAGTTGCCGATGTGGCCACCAACCAGAACGAACAGGCCGGCTATGACGCAGTCATGTCCACTTATCAAAAATATCCTGACCTGGGCGGTGTATTCTGCCCCGAGGGGGTTTCCATTGTCGGCGCTGCCACTGCGGCGAAAGAACTGGGCACCGGCATCCGCTGCCTGTGCGTTGATACCAACGACACGCTGCTGGACATGCTGAAGGATGGCGATATGTTCTCCCTCCTCTGCCCCGACCAGTACATGCAGGGCTATTTGGGTATGATGTCCCTGTTCATCGCCGCCCATCCTGAGAACGTCAATCCTATGAATGAGCGCAAGGCCAATGGCGAGAACATCATGGATATCTCCATTGATAACGGCCTGACCATTATTACCCCGGAGACCGCTGATTATTACTATGTTGCCGACTATGCGGCATCCCTTGGCTATAAGGATGTCAATGACATGCTGAGCGAGTACAAAACCAAGTAAGTTATTTACCACCCCGGCTCCGTCGGTGGTTATCCACCGGCAGAGCCGGGGTCGTTTGACTTTTTATGGGGAGGTATATCTATGAATGCCCTTGAACTCAAAGGCATCTCAAAATCCTTTGGCCGAAATCAGGTTCTTTTTGGAGTTGATTTTGCACTCCGACCGGGAGAGATCCATGCGATTATGGGTGAAAACGGCGCGGGCAAATCCACTTTGATGAACATCGTATACGGCAACTTGAAGCCGGACGGCGGCGAAATCTATATTAATGGCCAGAAGACGGCCATCAACCATGTTCTGGATGCGCAGAATCTGGGCATCTGCTTCGTCCACCAGGAGATTGCCCTATGCCAAGACGCCACTGTAGCAGAAAATATTTTCATGTCCCAAATCGGGCGTGGCGGAAAGTACAACCTGAAAACTCTTGCGGCAAAAGCAAAAGAGATACTGGACCCACTGTCCAGTAAACCCATTGATCCCTATGAAATTGTGGAAAGACTGCCGATTTCCAGTCAGCAAGTCGTGGAAATTGCCAAAGCAATTTCCAACAATTGCAGAATCCTGATTTTAGATGAGCCGACATCCTCTCTGTCCGGAGCAGAGGCGGAAGCGCTGCATCAGATGATCCACAGACTGAGAGAAAACGGAATCGGCATTATTTATATCAGCCACCGCATGTCCGACATTTTTGAGCAGTGTGACCGTGTCAGCGTTCTGAGAGATGGCCACATGGTGGCAACGTACAATGTATCTGAGGTATCCGTACAACAGCTGGTCAACGATATGGCTGGCCGGGAAGTGGATATGCTCTATCCGGAAAAAGCTGCAGATCTCCACCGGGAAGAGAGCAACGTGGTGCTGGATGTTCGGGGGCTGGAAGATGCTGCCGGAAAATTCCATGAGATTAATTTCCGCCTCTATCAGGGCGAAGTACTTGGCTTTGCGGGACTGCTGGGTGCTGGACGCAGTGAAATTATGAAGGGCATTGTCGGGCTGCGGAAACTCAAAGGCGGAGAGGTGCTTTTCCAGGGGAAAAATATCGTCGGTATGCGCACCAAGGATATATTTGACAGCGGCCTTGTAATGCTACCGGAGGATCGAAAGAAGCAGGGACTCTTTCTGGATATGAACATCCGGCAAAATACGGTGGCTACATATCTCTCTGAGATTACCAAAAACGGAATTATCGACCGGAAAAAGGAGCGGGAACTGACCCAGAGCCGGATTGAACGGATGAACATCCGCTGCGTCGGTTCAGACCAGATTGTGCGCAGTCTCAGCGGCGGCAATCAGCAAAAAGTATTGGTTGCAAAAACCTTGGCAAAAAAGCCTGAGATTGTGATTATGGACGAACCTACCCGAGGTGTTGATGTAGGAGCCAAGGCAGAAATTCACCGTTTGCTGCGGGATCTGACGCACGAGGGCGTCAGTGTAATCCTGGTTTCTTCCGAGCTGAACGAAGTCATCGGTATGTGTGACCGGGTGGAGCTGATTGATGGATCCGGCACCATTGTGAAGGAAGTTCTTGGCGACGAGATCAACTCCGATACCATTATGTACTATATTTCCGATGCATACAGATACGAGCAGTCGAATAGAGAGGTGTCTATCAATGAATGAAATTGCGCCGAAGCCCGGAATTAAGGGGATCGTCAAGAAACTCAGTGACGTACGAGAAACCAGCCTGCTGATGATCATTATCCTCTGCGCGGTAATCCTGACGTTTACCAACGAATTCTTCTTTACCACAGCGAACCTGCAGACGGTGCTGGGCAGTATTTCCATCAATGGAATCCTGACCATCGGCATGATTGTTGTCATGATTACCGGAGGTCTTGACCTATCTGTGGGATCTGTTATGTGTATGTCTATGGCATTTGCTGCGCAGGCCATTCTCAGCGGTGTCCCTCCGCTGCTGGCCTGCCTTATCGGCATCGCGGCCTCGGCGCTCAGCGGACTGTTGATCGGCCTTGTTGTGACGAAGCTGAAGCTCTCTCACTTTATCGTGACGTTGTGCTTTATGGGTATTTACCGCGGTGTAGTTTATGTGATGACAGCAGGAAAAAGCATTTCCCTGGTCAGCACCTTGAAAGATATGCCCAAACTGGCCTTCCTGGGCTCTGGTTATATCGGAAGCTACATTCCATTTACCTTTGTGATTTTTGCATTGCTGGCAGTGGCCGCGGATCTTTATGCCCGGCGCTCTACCCGCATGCGCAAGCTTTACTACACCGGCAGCAACGAGCTGGCAGCAGGCCATTCCGGCATTAATACTGACCGGGTGAAGATCGGCGCCTGCGTGGCCTGTTCCACGTTGGCCGGTGTTGCAGGAATTATTTACATGAGCAAATATTCAGGCGTCTCCACCAGCGCTGGAACCGGCCTGGAGATGACGGCACTCTCCGCTGCTGTCATCGGTGGTGTTAGCATGAATGGCGGTAAGGGCACCGTGGCGGGCGGTCTGCTTGGGCTGCTGTTTATCGTGCTGATTCAAGATGCCATGAACCTCTTCTCTGTGCAGGCTTTCTGGCAGGATTTGATTCGCTACGTTATCGTATTGCTGGCAGTGATACTGGATGTGGTGCAGGAAACTGCAAGAAAGAAAAAGAACTCTTAAGAAAATGAAAGAAGGATATGGTATGATGTACCTGCAGGATAAAGAAGAGATTATCGAGGTTGCCAATGAGATCAAGCGGATTGGCCTTGTGCAGCTGACTGGTGGTAATGTCAGCGTCCGCAAGCCAAACGGCGATATAATTGTGACGCCATCTGGCATGCCCTACGAGACCATGACGCCGGATCAAGTATTGGTACTCAATAAGGACGGCCAGGTCATAGAAGGAGATTTGCGCCCCTCGGTGGATACGGTGGCCATCAAATACATCTTTGATCACTGCCCGAATGTCAACGCTGTCATCCATACCCATCAGCCCTATGCCACGGCAGTTGGGTTGATTGCGGACGAACTGCCCGCATGCTGCACGACGCTTTGCAATGTGTGTCTGGGGGCTGTGCCAGTAGCCCCCTATTCCGCTGCAGCCAGCGAAGATATGGGGATTCAGGCAGTGGAGTACCTGGATGGCAAACGCGCTGTGATTTTGAAGCACCATGGTGTTATTGCGGTGGGGCCGACCCTTCATGATGCAGAGTATTCTTGCATCTATCTGGAGGATGTGGCCAAGTGCTGGCTGGCAGCTAAGGCAGCTGCTGGCGGAGAAGTGGCGCTGATGACACCGGAAGAAGTGGAAGAGGCTGTCAATACCCACAAAACATACGGACAAAAGCACTGAACCAAGAAAGGATCGTGGGCGTGTGCTATGAATAAGAGAAAATGGCTGGTGCTGGCCGGTGCGATCGCAGCCCTCTGCGTGTTGGTCTGTTTGCTGGCAGGCTGGAATCAGGCAGTATCGGATGACGATGATCCAATTATTTTACAAACTGCACACAGCACCTTTTCTAAAAAGGAAGTTATTGCCATGATCGACCTGAACTGTCGAAAATATGGCTTGACTTTGGAGGATTTGCATAGCGATCCTGGTTTTTGGAATCAGATGGTTCACGATATCGTATTTGAGTATGCAGGGGCTGAGATTGCCCGTGAGCTTGCGCCGGAATATGGTTTAGACCAATTGTCTTCTGAGCAAAAGGCGGCGGGCGCCGCATATGCGGAGTCCCTGCTTTCTGATATAGAAGCCATTGGAGAGGAACCTGGGGAATATTTGACTGTATTAGGCTTTACCAAGGAGTCTCTGATAGTCTACGGGGAAAACCAGGTCTACGAAACATTTCTGCAGGAGCGTTGGGCAGAAAAGATTGAGTTGTCTGCAGATGCGGAGACAGCGCACTACCAAAAAATTATCAACTACACGAACAACATGCAGGATGAAATTGAGCAGCGAACTAAGAGCGGCGTCATTCAGGTGGATATGTCTCCTCTGCTGCAGGAGATGGATAAAAGCTGAAAGGAGAACACCGATGGAAGATCATCAGGCAAAACGGGTAGTTTTAATCACCGGGGGTACCAGTGGTATCGGCAAAGAGACTGCTAGACTGTTTGCCAGGCATGGCGACCACGTAGTTATCACCGGGCGTGATTTACAGGCGCTCCGCCGTACGGCCAGTGACATTGACGGGATAGACATTGTACAGGCAAATGTTACACAAGCCGCAGATTGGGAGCGCGTGCGAACACATATTCTGGAGACATATGGGACGCTGGACATACTCATCAATAATGCAGGCGCCGGTGTTGTGATCAAAAATTTGACGCAGCAGAGTCTGGAGGAAATTGAACGATGCCTGAATACCAACTTACTTGGACCGATCTTGGGAATTCGCTGCTTTGCACCTTTGATGATGGAGCAGAGGAAAGGGACGATTATTAACCTGTCTTCCGTATGCGCCAAGCATGCATGGGAGGGCTACGCAGTCTATGCGGCGGCAAAGGCCGGGGTGCTCAATTTAACGAAAAGCGCTTATGCGGAGCTACAGCCGTACCATATTCGGGTAACCTGTGTAATTCCTGGCGCGGCGGCAACCAACTTTCAAGTCAATGCCCAGGACGCACCTATGGCAGAGCATCCGGACAACCTGCTGCCGGAAAACGTGGCGCAGGTAATTTACAATATTTGCGCACTGCCGGAGCACGTTGCGATTGAAGAAACGACGGTCTGGGGTCTCTCCCAGGTGATCCGGCCGTTCTGAGAGGAAGAAGACCCTTTGAGCTATTTGAACAATTTGCCGCTTGGCCTTTACGAAAAAGCGGTGTGCCAAAGTCTCCCTTGGGAAAAGAAGCTGACCTTGGCACGGGAAAGTGGATTTGACTACTTTGAAATGAGTGTGGATACCACGCCGGAGCGCTTGGCCCGTCTGACTTCCCGGGAAGAAATCCTGGAGATTCGCCGGGCGGTGGAGTCAACGAATTGCCCCATTTACACCATGGCGCTCACAGTAAATCGAACCTACCCTGCAGGCAGTCTGGATGCTGCGGTAAGAGATGCGGGACAGAAACTGGTACAGCAGGGAATTTGCTTTGCCGCGGAAGTAGGAATCCGCGTGGTTCATCTGGCGGGATATGATGAGCACGTGCCCCGCTGCAGCCGGGAGACAGAGCGCCGCTTCACTGAGAGCATGGCGGAATACGCGGCTTTTGCTGCACGCTATGGGGTAATTCTGGCGGTAGAGACCATGGAGACCGAGTACATGGGCAGCTGTAAAAATATTGCCCGCTTGGTGCGTGAACTGGATTCCCCCTATTTCCAATGCTATGCAGACATCGGAAACCTGACCGCCCGGGGTGTCGACCTGGCGGCTGACATTCCGGAGGGGGGAAGTCACATCGTTGGAATCCATCTCAAGGATGCGAGACCCGGTGTTTGCCGGGATGTACCATTTGGAGAGGGTATCGTAGATTTCCAAAGAGCTCTGGCCATTTTAAATGACATACACTATAGCGGTTTTTTCGCTGCGGAGATGTGGTGCTACGAACATCCGGAATTTCACGGATACCTACCTGAGGTGTGTGCATTTTTACGCTGCGAGATCAGCAAGATTTAAAACAGGGGGGACAATTCATGCGCTACCTGATGGGCATTGACATTGGCGGTTCGGTGGCTAAGGCGGCGATCTATGATGAGCGGGGGAGTGAGATCGCGGCCTGCGGGCAGAAACTGACCACTCTTTGTCCCAAACCGGGTTACTGCGAACGAAATCCGGAACAAATTCGGGAGAGCATTTATCAGGTGGTTTCCATGGTGCTGGAGAAGGCAAACCTGAATGGCGGACAAATCGCGGCCATCGGGGTTACCGGCCAGGCCAACGGCCTGTATATGTTTGACCGTGGCGGAAACCCCACGTATCCTGCTATTCTCAGCAGTGACATGCGGGCCAGAGAGTTCATCCGCCGCTGGAATTATGACGGTACGCTTGAGCGGATTCTGCCAAAGACAAGGCAGGTTCTCTGGGCTGGACAGACCGCTGCTCTGGTAGCTTGGTTTGCCCGGAACGATCCCGAGGCCTTGGAACGGGCAGAGGTTTTTGTCACCGCAAAGGACTATGCCCGGTACCTTCTCACTGGGGAGTTCTGCATGGAGACTACAGAGGCCTCATCTATCAGCCTGATGGATCTCAACACTCGGAAGCTGAGTGAGGAGATTGCAGAGGAGCTTGGAATCAGGAAGTATCTCTCAAAATTTCCAAAGAAGATTCTGGAGAGCACAGAAATCGGCGGCACCGTGACGGAGTCAGTAGCCCGGCGCACCGGGTTGAAGGCCGGCACGCCGGTAGTGGGCGGACTGATTGACACGGTGGCCAGCATTATTTCTCAGGGGATCACACAGGAAGAGCAGTTGGGTATCATTGTGGGGACTTGGGGTGTCAATGCCTTTATCACCCGCCGTCCGCTGCATTCTAGAGATCTTTTCAGCGCATTCTATTATTGCCTGCCGGGATACCACTTGATCCTGGAGGGAAGCTCCACCTCGGCATCTAACCAGGAGTGGTTCATTCATACGTTTCTCAAACAAAACGGAATGGATTTCTGCGGCTATGACGAGATCAACCGCATGATTGCGGAGAGCCCGGAAAAAAGCACGTTGCTGTTTTTCCCATTTCTCTACGGCACAAATGTCAGCATCGATGCAAAAAGCTGCTTTTTCGGTTTACAGGGAAGCCATGGAATTCCGGAACTGCTGAGGGCGATCTATGAGGGCGTTGTCTTCTGCCACATGTACCATATTGACCGGCTGCTGAAATTTCGGGATGCTCCAAGGACAGTCCGGATTGCCGGCGGCGGAGCGCGTTCGGAAGTCTGGATGCAGATGTTTGCGGATGCCTTGGGAACAGTTGTGGAAGTCAGCGAGGCTGAGGAGCTGGGGGCTATGGGGGCGGCCATGGCCGCCGGCGTCTGCAGTGGAACCTTTGACGATATGTATCATGCGGCGCGGCAGTTTACACGGATCAGGCGGGTATTCCGCCCAAATGCGGAACACCACGCCTACTACAAAGAGAAGTATGCCATGTATTGCCGGTTGATTGACGTCATGGATCCCTTGTGGAAGGACTTGGCGCATCTGGGTGAAGAGGCTTGGGGGTGAGCGCCGTGCTGCAGTTTACACTGACGGCCAATGCTGGTTTTTTGCTGCAATTGGGCGGTTATCGTTTTTTGGTGGATGCACTGCACCGGGAAAGCGGATATCCCTTCAGCCCGGTGCCGCAGGAGCTGTTAGACGAGATGAGCCGGCCGGACAGCCCGTTTCACGATGCAGATTTTGTCCTTTTCAGTCATGATCATCCGGACCACTATACTCCGGATGTGGTGGTGGAGTACCTGCGGCATAACCGGGTACGTCGATTACTGCTGCCCGCAGAGCAATATGGAGATCGCACTGCGGGGCTGATGGCTTTTCTTGCGACAGACCATCGAAGCTACTGGAAGCTGGGTCTTCCCAGGGGAAAAAGGCACCTTTATCGCCTGGAAGAAGATGTGTTTCTTCTGGCGGCAGGCATTCGACACGTGTCAGAACCATTCCGGAAGCTAAACTGCGACGCGCTGCTGCTTTCGGTGCACGGGGAGAATGTGCTGGTACTTTCAGACTGTGATTACATGTGTTTAGAGGACTTTGCCTTTTTGCAAGGTGTACCGGTTCGGGCAGCTGTAGTGAACCCGCTGCTTTTTCATGCTGAGGAGGGGAGGCAGCTGCTGCACGCCATTGATCCGGAGCATGTGCTGATTTACCACATTCCCTTTGAGGGGGAGGATACGCTCTCCATGCGAAGCTTGGTTCGCCAAGATTTGCGGAAACGCGCAGGAGAATATCCGGATGTGCAGGCCCTTATGCAGTGCCGCCAGACGATTACTCTGCTATAAGAGGTTGAGAACCGTACCAAATACGAACTGACAGAAAAAAGCGGACTTCTGACCATGCGGTCGGAAGTCCGTTTTTTAATATTTTCTATATTGGGATCTTGCTGCGCAGTGAAACGAACGTCCATTCCGTGCTTGACCTGTATGGCTAAAAGCCCAGAATCAAGCCCTTCTGCATCGCATAAAAACTGGTGAGGCCCCGACAGGAGAGGATCTCCACACTTTTTACCGGCAAGTCCTCCAGAATCTGCTGCTTCAGTTTCAGCGCTCCGGACAGATTTTCACAGTGGGAGATGACCACTTCCGAACCAGTGCAATCCTTGCTGGAACGCATCAGCGCGGTGAGCGCCTTGTAGGTTTTTGCTTCGCCACGGGCCTTGTCGGCTACATGAATGGTGCCTTGGGGTGTGGCGTCGGCAATAATGTGGATCCCCAGTGTTTTCAAAAGATTGCCCACCAGCGGCCGCATACGGCCGTTTTTAATGAGGTTGTCATAGCACTCCAAGGTAAAACAGGTCCGCAGAGCGGCCTGATATATGCGCAGCTGATTGCAGATTCCTTCAAAATCCCCATTTTCATCTGCCTCCATCAGCATCTTGGCGCGACGAATCAGCAGCACGATGGCACCGGCGGTGGACTTGGAGTCGATGACACAGATCTTTTTCTCCGGATGCTCCTCCAGCACCATGTCCCTGGCCATAACAGCGGCATTGTACGTGCCGGACAGACTAGAGGAGATGGTAAAGCATATGGTGCAGTCTGCTGCCTCAAAGGCCTTGGCGAAGGCGGCGGGAGACGGGCAGGCAGTGGAAGAGGCGGATTTCTCCGAGGCCATAGCATCCAACAGATCCGGGACTACCAGAGTATCGTTATCGATAAACTCCCGGTCACCGACCTGAATCCGCAGGGGCACCGTCTCAAAGCGCACACGGTCGCTTGTAAAAGCGGACATCTGCAGGTCACAGCTGCTGTCACTTACAACATTCCAAATCATATGAAACTCCTCGTAATCTGGTTTTTGAAACCATATTTTATTTTATGATAATACGGAAAAGCTGATTTGTCAATGATGAAAATGGGATGGGGACAGGATTTTAACTCCCTCTTAACTTTTATGCTGCGATACGCTGATTTCTGAACCCGTTCGTCGAAATGACGGAAAGAGGTGTTGTCCTTTTGGACAGCACCTTTCCCGCAGTTCGATGAGCTGGAGCTTGCAGGATTACCCTGTATAAGCATCTTTGGCATTGTTCATGAAATTCTGCTTTTTGAGCCACTGCTTTTCCTCTTCGGTTTCCGGAATATCGATTCTTTCAATTTTAAAGATTACAGGCCTGGTGCCATCGTTACAACAAGCAATCATCAACCGTTCATCATTCGTCCACTTGTGCATAATGGAGCCGCCTTGAAGTGCTGTGTACACATACCGGCTAATCGCATCCCACGCTTCACCGCAAAATTTCCCGTTCATCAGATGGTAAAAGTCATCCTGTTCACCCGTCCGTTTCAAAACAAATGTGTCTCCTTCTTTAAAGCATGGACACGGACCTGATTTGGGGTCAGCAAGATATTTTTCCTGATAATCAGCAAATACTTTTGTTTCCAATACCGTTATTTTGCATTCGTGCTGCATATAGTGCGCCTCCTCAAATTCCGATTTATTGAGAGCATCATACCAGGCCATGGAACGATGTGCAACAAAACGCGTGGATAAAATTGCCGAAGTTTTGCCATCAGCCCAAAGGGGAAAAGGGAGGATTTGAGCGTGCTTGACAGTTTGCGGCAGATGTGCTATGCTGAAACAGTTCCTAATTAGAACTGTTCTAAAAAGAACTAAAACGGAGGCGGAAGAGATGGATCCGATTCATGCGCAGTGGATTCAGTTTTATCACCAGTTCGGGAAATTTTATACAAAGCAGTTTGCGCCTATTCTGGCTGAAACCGGACTCTCCATGCGGGAGATCCATGTACTTCTGTTTCTGGCCAACAATCCAGAGTTTGATACGGCACGGGATGTGTCGCTCTATCGTAGAATCTCGAAATCCCAAGTATCCGAGGCCGTGGAGCTACTGGTTGGACGGGGGCTTTTGTGCCGGACATCTGATGCAGCCGACCGGCGGGTAACGCACCTGGCTATTACGGCGGAGGGCCTTCCGCTGGTAAACAGGGCACAGGAGGTTCAAAGTGATTGTGTTCAGCAGATGCTGGATGGACTGACTCTGGAAGAAAACGAGCAATTGCGTGCTGTCTTGAAAAAACTATTTGCCAACGGAAAACGGCTGGCGGAGGGAGAGAGTTCGAAATGAACCATCAGAGTGTTGATCTTGGAAAAGGGCCGGTTGGAAAGCTGTTGTTTTCTCTGGCACTGCCTACCATTACCTCACAAATTGTCAACATGCTGTACAACCTGGTGGATCGGGTATACATCGGGCATATGACGCCGGCGGACACCGTGGGACGCCTGGCGCTGACCGGGGTGGGCGTCTGCCTGCCGGTTATTTTGGTGATTTCCGCATTTGCGGCGCTGCTGGCAATGGGGGGTGCACCGCGGGCCTCCATTGCGGAGGGAAGAAACAACCCTACGGAATCCGAGCGCATTATGGGCAACTGTCTGACCATGCTGGTGGTGGCTTCTCTGGTTTTAACTGCAGTACTTCGCCTGTTTGCAGAGCCGCTGCTGCTGACCTTCGGCGCCAGTGACAATACCATCGGATATGCGCTGGATTATATGAATATCTACGCGCTGGGCACTGTGTTTGTACAGGTGACATTGGGAATGAACGCCTATATCACTGCTCAGGGCTTCACCACCGTCAGTATGCGGACAGTCCTCATCGGAGCAATTCTCAACACCATTTTGGATCCCATTTTCATCTTTGGCCTGAACATGGGGATCCGGGGAGCTGCACTGGCTACCATCCTCTCCCAAGCGGTCAGTGCCATCTGGGTTTTGCGCTTTCTGACAGGGGAGAGAACAAGGTGGCGGATTCGGCGGGAGAACCTGCGCCCGCAGGCAAGTGTGGTGTTGCCCTGTCTGGCTCTGGGCCTGTCGCCCTTTATTATGCAGTCTACAGAGAGCCTGATTGCCATATGCTTCAATTCATCCCTGCTGAAATATGGCGGCGATTTGGCGGTGGGCGCGATGACGGTACTCACCAGCCTGATGCAGTTTGCCATGATGCCCCTTCATGGGCTGACACAGGGAGCCCAGCCCATCGTCAGCTATAATTACGGCGCACGAAATGCGGAACGGGTGCGGGCGGCCTTCAAGGCACTGCTGAAGGCCTGCTTTACGTATTCTATGGTCATGTGGGTTCTGGTTCAACTGTTTCCCCGTGCGTTTATCATGCTGTTTAACAGTGACCCGCAGCTACTGGACTATGCGGCTTGGGCACTGCGGGTTTATATGGGCGCTACCGGTATTTTCGGCATCCAAATCGCCTGCCAGCAAACTTTCATTGCCTTGGGCAATGCCAAGGCATCTTTGTTTCTGGCGGTACTGCGGAAGATTATCTTGCTGATCCCCCTCATTTATATATTGCCCCATTTCTTTGCAGACCAGGCGTTTGCCGTTTTCCTGGCAGAGCCGGTGGCGGACTTCCTCGCGGTGTGCACCACTGCAGGCATGTTTGCTGTACAGTTCAAAAAGAGCATGAGAGCGCTGGAGGCACCCGGCTCATCCCCGGCATAAAACTTCATGTGCCGTGACGTGCACCGCGATAACAGGAAAGCCGATGGCACATGGCCATTTTGCCATGTAAAAGCATAGCAAAAGAATACCCCGGAACCGGTTTCCCGGCTCCGGGGTTATTCTCTTACGGAGCTTATGCAGATTCTTTGGGCAGGATGACATTCAGCAGTACGGCCATTAAGGTGGCAATGACCACAGGAGACTTGCCAAAAATCATGGTAAAACTCTCCGGAAACTGGCTCAGAGCATCGGCGGCCTGGGAAATTCCGACCCCCAGTGCTGCGGACAGCCCGACAATGGTGGTATTCCGTGCCGTTAGATCCTGAGAGGCGATGAGCTTCATACCGGTCATAGCAATGGTGGAAAAGACCGTGATGGTGGCACCTCCCAGCACACACTGGGGAATGGTAGTCAGCACTGCCGCAAATTTGGGGGAGACACCCGCCAACAGCAAAAAACCGCCTGCCAAGGCAAAAACCCTTCGGTTTACCACTTTGTTGGTGGTGACAATCCCGACGTTCTGGGAATACGTGGCTGTTGGCAGACCGCCAAACAGAGCGGCTATAATATTGGTGGCGCCGTAGGCGATGATGCCGCCCTGCAGCTCCTGGTCGGTGGGATTGCGCTCCAAACCGCCCACAGTGGTGGCGGTAAAGTCTCCGATGGCCTGAATGGAATTGATGGCAAACAGCAATCCAATGGCAATACAGGAGGGAACATCGAAGGTGACGCCGAAGTGCAGGAGACGAGGCAGGGAGAACCAGGCGGCACTGCTCACATCCGCAAAGCTCACCATACCGAATAACAAAGCCAGCACATACCCAAAACACATGCCCAGCAGAATGGAGGCCAGCTTGCAGAAGCCCTTGGTGTGGTGATTTAAAACCATGACTGCCGCCAGTGTCAAGACCGCCACCAGCCAATTTTGCCAGGAGCCGTAGACTAAGGCCTCGGTCAGCCCCTTTGTCTCCACCACCAACTGGTACGTATTGGCGGTGCCGCCGGCCATGTAGTTGATGGCGGTGGGATAGAGGGAGAGGCCGATGGTGAATACCACGGTGCCCGTGATAACCGGCGGAAACAGCAACCGAATTTTTTTCACAAAAATGCCCACAAGGATTGCAACTGCACCGCCGACCAGCATGGCGCCGGCAATGGCACTGACACCACCGCCGGAGGCGGCAATGGGCTGCATACTGGGCACATAGGCAAAGCTGACGCCCAGAATGACCGGCAGCCCGGAACCAAAGCGGCCGCCGATGGGATAGAGCTGCAGCAGGGTGGACACCGCTGACATCACGAGAGATGCCTGAATCAAAAGGACCCGATCCGCCTGGGAAAGGCCGATGACGCCCGCAATGATGATGGGCGGCGTGACACAGCCCACAATCATTGCCACCAGATGCTGAAGGGCCAAGGAGACGGAGGCGCCGAAGGGCGGCCTGCCGTTGAGACGGAACAGCGCTTCGCGGTTTGGTACCGATCGTTCCATAGGCAGAGTTCCTTTCCAATCAATGATTCTCATTTGGGTGGTTGGACTGAATCTGCTTTCAGCATAACACGGTTTTCAGCAAAAGTAAAACAAAAAATTTGGGTGGCTAAAATAAAATTTGTTTAAATTGCTGGGCAGGGCGAAACCAAACTGCCCCGCTTGCAGATTGATTCCGTTTTGACAAAGAAACGGTATTTGGTGAAGTGGCGATACTCCTCCCCGGCCCGGAGAATGGGGGAGGGAAAACCTGCATGGTGCACAGCATCCGGGAAATGTTGTGTCTCTAGGCAAACGGCGTGGCGGGGACCGTATCGGACACCGCCCTTACCGTCTCTCGGCGTCAAAAATCCGGCGGTGTAAATTTGTATGCCCTCCAGCGTGGTGCAGACTTCCATCCCAATGCCGCTGGAGGGACACCACAGGGTGGCAGCGGGAGACGCTTCGGGCGCCCCTGTCGGCATGTCCAGCACCAAATTGTGGTCGAAGCCTCTGGTAGCCGTGAGAAGGGGAGTCTCCAACCGGTCTCCCAGCCGGACGCCGCAGCGCAGATCCAGAGGGGTTCCCGCTACATCCTGCAACTCCCCGGTCGGAATGTTATCTTCGCGGCAGGGGGTGTAGCGGCTGGCCCGTACGGTCAGCATGTGATCGTCCACCGGACCGCCGGTATGACCTGCCAGGTTGAAATAGGCGTGGTTGGTCAGATTCACCACCGTATCCCGATCGGAGTGGGCCCGGTAATAGATGCCAAGGCACCCGTCACGCAGGGTATAGGTAACCTCCACCTGCAGAAGCCCTGGGTATCCCTCCTCCAGATGGAGAGAGGAACGGATAAAGGTGACAAAGCTGTCTCCCCAAAGGAACTCCCAATGGCGGCGGTGGAAGCCCTCCGTACCGCCGTGGAGATGGTTGACGCCTTCATTGGCGGTGAGCTGCCATTCCTGCCCATTCAACGAGAAGGAGGCACCGGCAATGCGGTTTGCACAGCGGCCGATAATCCCGCCGAAGCAGGCGTCCTGCTCCCAATATTCGCCGGGAGAGTCGTAGCCCAGGCAGATATCGGTTAGGGTACCGCAGCGGTCTGGCACCACAATGGAGCGGATGGCCGCCCCGAGGGAGAGCAATTCCACTTGAGTCCCGGTATTGTCGGAGAGGGTCAGCAGCGTAACGGGTTTGCCGTTTACGCTGCCGAAGGGAGACGTTTTTACCATAGATTAGCCCTCATAGCCGTTGGGATGGCTGCTGTGCCAAGCCCAGGCGTCGGAAATAATTTCCTCCAGGCCGCGGGTGGGCTTCCAGCCCAGCACAGCCGCCGCCTTTTGATTGGAGGCGATGAGGACGGAGGGGTCGCCTGCCCGGCGGGGTTCCACCACAGCGGGAATGGGCCTGCCGGTGATCTTCCGGGCGGTGTCGATAATTTCCTTTACGGAATAGCCGTCTCCGCTGCCCAGGTTGAAGATGCCGCTTTCCCCGGTTTTTTCCAGATGCTCCAGGGCCAGCAGATGGGCTTCCACCAAATCCCGAACATGGATATAGTCCCGGATGCAGGTGCCGTCGGCGGTGGGGTAATCGTCCCCGAAGATACCGATGTGCGATCGCTGCCCCAACGCAGTCTTCATCACCAGGGGGATAAGGTGGGACTCCGGATCGTGATCCTCGCCAATTCCGGCGTCGGGGTTGGAACCGGCGGCGTTGAAGTAGCGCAGGGCCACGTAATGAATACCGTAAGCATTGTCGCACCACTTCAACATTCCCTCGATGGCCAGCTTACTGGCACCGTAGGGATTGGTGGGATCCGTGCGGTCCGTCTCCTCGATGGGCTGTTTCTCCGGCTCGCCATAAGTGGCGGCGGTGGAGGAGAAGACAATTTTATGGACGCTGTGCTCCTTCATGGCGGTCAGCATGGACTGGGAGCCCGCCACATTGTTGCCGTAGTACTTCAAAGGATTTGTAACGCTTTCCCCCACCAGGGAGTAGGCGGCAAAGTTGATGACGCCGTCAATATCGTTTTCACTGAACACCTGATCCAGAAAGGCGGCATCCCGCAGGTCGCCCACATATAGCTTCCGGGCACCCTTGGCCGCCTGCCAATGGCCTGTGCGGAGATTGTCCACCACTACAGTGTCAATCCCGCGCTCAGCCAGAAGCGCCACCATATGGCTGCCGATATAACCGGCACCGCCTGCAACGAGAATGGTTTTCATATGAAACTTCCTCCTTTATCAATTCCGGATACTGCTGGTAAACCGGAGGAAGGCCCGGCGGCCCTCTTCCGTGCACTTATAGACGCCTGCATGTTCCAGCACGGCGGCAAAGACCCTGCCTACCTCCTGCTGCAGAATGGGCATGGCATTTTCTGCTGTAAAAGAATACTGCTGGGCAAGGGATTCCGCCCAGTCGGCGTGTTTGCCGAGTGTCTCGTCGGTCCGGATATCCCGCCGATGTATCAGAGCGTCTGCAAGAAGCGACAGCTCGCCCTTCAGCCGGGCGGGCAGCACCGCCAATCCCATGACCTCAATGAGGCCGATGTTCTCTTTCTTAATATGGTGCAGCTCCGCGTGGGGATGGAAAATTCCCAAGGGATATTCCTCTGTCGTGCGGTTGTTTCGCAGAACCAGATCCAGCTCAAACCGGCCGTCCCGCATGCGGGCAATAGGCGTGATGGCGTTGTGCGGCTCCCCATTTGTTTCGGCCAAAATCTCCGCCTCCGGGTCGCTGTACGCCCGCCAGGCCAGCAAAATGCTGTCCGCCAGATCCACCAGGCGGCTGTCGTCGGTGCACCGCAGACGGATAACGGACATGGGCCATTTCACAATGCCGGCCTCCACGTCGTCAAAGCCGGGGAAGGAAATCCGGCGCTCCATTGGGGCGCGCTCCATGGCAAAGGTGTACCGGCCTCCCTGAAAGTGGTCGTGGCTGAGAATGGATCCGCCCACAATGGGTAAATCCGCGTTGCTGCCCACAAAATAATGGGGAAACTGGCGAATGAAGTCCAGCTGCCGGCGGAAGGTAGAGCGGTCGATTTTCATGGGTACGTGCCGGCTGTTCAGGACGATGCAGTGTTCCCTGTAATAGACATAGGGAGAGTACTGGAAAAACCAGTTCTGCCCGTCCAGATGCAGGGGAATCATCCGGTGGTTCTGCCGGGCTGGATGGTTGACCCGGCCGGCGTAGCCCTCATTCTCCCGGCACAGCTGACAGGCGGGATAACCGCCCTGGGGGGCCGCCTTGGCGGCGGCAATGGCCCGCGGGTCCTTTTCCGGTTTGGAGAGGTTGATGGTAATGTCCAAGTCTCCGTAGTCTGTGGAGGTGACCCACTTGACATCTTTTGCAATCCGGTAACAGCGAATATAGTCTGTGTCCTGGCTGAACTGATAATACCAGTCTGTGGCAGATTCCGGAGAGCTTTCGTATTTCTCCCAAAATGTGCGGATCACCTGGGAAGGCCGCGGTGTCAAGCGGCCCATCAGTTCTGTATCAAACAGATCCCGGTTGGTAATATCGTCGGTAATGTATCCCCGGACGGCGGCCCAATCCAAAATATCCTTTAAAATGGCTTCCAGTGGACGAACCGGGAAAGATTCCGGCATTTCAAGGCCTGTCAGCTGCAGGGCGTCCAACAGGCGGTTCATGGCCCAAATGCGGTCGGCCGCATCCAAAAGGCCTGTGCGGACAGCATATTCTGTCAGTTCCACAATCCATGTGTCAATCATGCTGCACCTCCTTAGGCCAGCCGCACACCGCCCACGGGACGGATAGACAGCACATGGCAGCTGCCAATGCCCAGAACGGCCTCGGTTTGAAGCTGGAAGGAATCCAGCAGATCCAGGGGAACGAAGGCCTGGGCGGTTCCTCCAAAACCACCGCCGTGAACCCGGACTGCGCCCTGCCCGCTTAAAATGCGATCACACAGGGCAAGCGTCAGCATCAGCTCCTGATGGGCGGTCTGACCGGTGGGAATCACATTTTGAAGGTAGAGGGCAGAGGAATGGCCGGACTCCCGCACCAGACGGAGAAACTCCGGAAAGTTTCCGGATTTCAGCGCCTGGGCCTGAGCGGCGGCCCGCATGTTTTCTCCATAGAAGTGGAAAGCGCGCAGGGCTGCCCGATCCCCGGCCGCTTTCCGAATTTCAGGCAGCGCTGCCATGAAGGCATTCTCAGGAACTTCCCGCAGTACCTCCTTGCCAAAATAGCGGCAGACGGCTCTCAGCTCGTCGGTGATGGCGGCATACTCTTCCGTCAAATCCGCGTGATCCGCACCGGAGTCCAAAATGCACAGCGCATAGCCTGCGTTATGGAGATCCAGCGAAATCTGCTCCACCACAGGGTGACTGGTGTCCATAAAATCAATGGCCACGACGCCGCCTACGGAAGAGGCGGTTTGATCCATCAAGCCGCAGGGCTTTCCGAAAAAGGTATTTTCTGCGTACTGTCCAATCTGCGCAAGCTCCACCGGCGTGCATCGTCCACCCCAGAACAGATCATTGAGCATGGTGCCGATTAGCACCTCAAAGGCGGCGGAGGAGGAGAGGCCGCTTCCGCCGGGGACGTCGGAGACAATATAGGCGTCCAACCCGGCCCCCTGCAGGGGGCAGCCCATGGCGGCGAGACGGGCAGCCACGCCGCGAATCAGAGCGGCGGAGGTATTTGTTTCCTCCGGTCTGGGCGCCAAATCGCGCAGATCAACCACCAGGAGCGGATAGCCCTCTGACTGAATGCGGATCATGCCGCTCTGATTGGGAGCGGCAGCCGATAAGATGTCCAAGTCAATTCCAGCGGCGAGTACCCTGCCGTGTTGGTGATCCGTATGGTTGCCGCCCAATTCCGTGCGGCCGGGAGCACTGAACAGCGCGTCGGGGGGACAGCCAAAAACTTTGGTAAAATTGGCTATGACACCGGAGCAGCGGGTACGCGCCGCCTCCAAACGGCCGGGACCATAGAGCCGGAGCAGCTGGCCATCCAGAGCGCCTGCTTGCAGGCGAGCTTCCAGAGAGAGTCGTTCCATTTTGGGAAACCTCCTTTACTTCATAGACTCACCCTATCAAAACATCCTGGAGTTTTCCATACATTCTGGTACCTGATTATATGGATTTTTGTTGCAAATCCGCAAGAAGTGGAATATGCTTGAAAAAACGGCGGAAGGGGCGCATGGGAATGGGCGGAGACTTTAAACACTCTTTCAAAATTGAAGAACGGGCGGAATTGGCGCTGACAGTCTACAATGTGGGCTTTCAAAAGTGCCCCTCCGGCTATGGCTGGGGACCGGGAGTACGGGATCACTTCCTGATTCACTATGTGGTTTCCGGGAAGGGGATCTATGATAACGGCGGAAGGACTTTTGTTCTCCAAAAGGGAGAGACGTTCCTGGTGCGCCCTGAAGAGATCGTCTATTACCGGGCGGATGAAGAGGAGCCTTGGGAGTACTACTGGGTGGGCTTTTCCGGCCCGGCGGCGGCACTGCTGCTGGCGCAGACGCCCTTCACCCGGCAGCATCCCGTCCTGCGCCCTGCCGCGGGGGAACGGCTGCGGCAGGCGCTGCTGGATATCTATAAAGCAAGAGGAACGGACTACCCAAGCGCCGTGCGGATGGCAGGATATCTGCAGGCGGCTCTGGGACTTTTGATGGAACCGCAGGGAGAAAGGGGGGAGGAAGCGCTTTCCTTATATGCCCGGCGGGGATCGGCCTATATGCAGCAGAACTATTCCCGCTCCATCAGCGTGGAGGAAGCCGCCAGGCAGGCTGGAGTCAGCCGCAGCTGCCTGTACCGGGCCTTTCGAGCGGAATTTGGCTGCTCGCCAAGCGCGTACCTGACCCGTTACCGCATACAGCGAGCCTGCCAGCTGCTGCGGTACAGCGGCCTCTCTGTCGGCGAGGTGGCCGCCTCTGTTGGCTTTGAAGACCGTTTGTATTTTTCCAGGGCGTTTCGAAGAGAGACCGGATACTCACCCACAGAATATCGGAATGGCAGGCAGCTGCCGTAAATTGGAAAACTGTCCCGGCGCTGAAAGGCGCCGGGACAGTTTTCCTTAGAGAAATGCATCCAGATTGTCTGCCGTCACGGTGGTATAGGGAAGCCAGGCGTATTTCCCATCCTCCAGCTCCACTGCGTCCTCCACGGGAGTCCCATCGATAAAGGCACCAATCAGGTCCAGAATCTTTTCGGCCTGCCCCGCGGCATCATTTTGAACGGTCCCCTTTAAAGTGCCTTCCGCCACAGCCGCAAGAGCTGGCGGCGTGGCGTCTACGCCCACGATAAAGGGGAGGCTGGCGGTATCCATACCGGCGGACAAGCAGGCGTCAATGGCACCGAGGGCCATGTCGTCGTTATTGGCAAAGACAACGTCAATTTGGCCATGAAACTCTTCCAGCCACTGGGACATCCGGAGACTGGCCTGCCCGCGCTGCCAGTTTGCAGTGTCGTTGGCCAGCTTTTCCACTGGAATTCCGTCTTGCGTCAATGTCTGAATGCTGTATTCTGTCCGCAAAAGGGCATCCTGGTGGCCGGGTTCGCCCTCCAGCATCACATATTGCAAAACGCCATCTCCGTTTTGATCCAAGGCTGCCGCGTCTGCCTGCCAGGCATTTTTCACAATTCCTCCCTGCAATCTGCCAGCCTGTTCTGCCTTGGATCCCACATAATAGGCATGCTCCCAGCGGGCCAAATCCTCCATGACAGGCTCACGATTGAAAAAGATCACCGGCACATCGGCAGCCTGGGCCTTGTCAATGATGACGGCAGCGGCAGTACGATCTACAATATTGACACAAATGATATCGCAGCCCTGAGCCAAAAAACGGTCCACTTGGTCATTCTGAGTGGATTGGCTGCCCCTTCCGTCGGCCAAGGTGAGGTTCATTTTAATTGTACGGGCCAGTTCTTCCTCTCGGGCCAGCAGTTCCAGATTTTGCGCCACAGTCGAAATAAAAGTATCCTCTTGCTGATAGAGGGCGACCCCCACCCGGACCGTCTGAATGCCGGCATCCCTGCCGCAGCCGGCCGGCAGAAGTAAAGCCAGCAGCAAAACGGGCAGCAGCAAATATGAAAGTGGAAATCTCTGCTTCATAAAATCTCCTTTCCCCTGCAGCTACCGGGTCACCGGGAACAGCAGCTTTTGGTTATCAGGGTGATACATGGTTTCTTTCCGCACCAGGGTGTAAGCAAGAGGAGCGGTGTCCTGTCCGGCTTCCCGGCGAACGGCGCGGACAGCTGCATCAACGGCCAGATATCCAGCGGCAAACTCATTCTGGGCTGCAATTGCAGTAATGACGCCCTGCTCCAGGTGGGCAGCGATGGTGTCGGTTGCCCCCATACCGTATAGGAGCGGCCGGGGATTCATTCCCTGAATCGCAGCAGCAGCCAGATCCAGCGCGTCGGCCTCAAAGGCAATGATGGCATCGGGAGGGTCTGCCGCCAAAATGGCGGGAAGGGCCTCCGACAAACCAAGAGCCTTGGATGGGGAGCCAATGCGGACCGTACGGCCGGCTCCCTCCAGAACCTGAGCCGCAGCCTCCAAACGAGCAGAAATCCCATTGCTGCCAGGGACACTGTTCAGCAGCAGCACGGTTCCATCCACACAGACGCCATTCAAAACCGCCTGACCCAGAGCTTCTCCAAGGGCCACATTGTCCACGCCGACAAAGGCGGCTGCTCCACTGTCGGCCATTTCCGTTTCCATAGTAATCACAACGGTTTGGGTGCTGGCGGCGGCAACCGATTCAGCCAAAAGACTTTGATCGGACGGAACCAGCACAATGGCATCTGTTCCGCCGGCAACTTCACGGGAAAGAAGGTTCTCCTGCTCTTCTGCCTGGTTGGAAACACTGGGGGCCAAAAAACGGAGCTCTACTCCCATATCGGCTGCAGCCTGCTCCATTCCCTGCCGGGCAGCGGACCATAGCGTGCTGTCCGATTCCCGGTGAAGAATCGACACCTCCAAAGGCGCTTCATCTGCATGGGCCTGGCCTGGATCAAATGCCAGCAGTAAAAACAAGACGCACAGGCTCAGCAGGGGAACCACCAGCTGTAAAAGAATTTTACGCTTCATTGTTCCCCCTCCTTCCGATAATGGCGCGCGGCTTCTTCGTCCAGGGCCGGCAGATGAATACGAACTGTGGTGCCGGCATCCGGCTCGCTGAGAATGGTGAGTCCATAAGAAGCTCCGAAGGCCAGTTGAATCCGCCTGTGGACATTTCGAAAGCCAATGCCGGATCCCTTGGCTCCGGAGACGGAGGGAGCGCCGGTATCCAGCAGCTGTGCCACCAGCTCCTCCGGCATGCCGGGGCCGTTGTCCGACACTTCGATAAAGACATCGCCCCCTTCTCGAAACGCACGAATCTGGATTTCTCCGTCCCCATCAGCGTAGGCCATACCATGGTAAATTGCATTTTCCAAAATGGGTTGCACAATCAGCTTCAGGGTATACAGGGTTTCTACACATGGATCTGCTGTAATCACAGCCGAGAACTTATTTTTGTACCGCATTTTTTGGATCGTGAGATAGTGTCGGGCATGATCCAGCTCATCCGCAATGGGGATCATGCTGTTGCCGCGACTCAAAGAGATGCGGAAAAAACGGGCCAAGGAGGTAAGCATCACCACGGCGTCCTGCGTGCGGCCGTTTTCCGTCATCCAGACGACGCTGTCCAGTGTATTATAGAGAAAATGCGGATTGATCTGGGACTGAAGCACATCCAGCTCACTGCGGCGTTTCTGCTCCTCCTGCTCGATAATATCATCCATCAGATGGCGCATGGTAGAGACCATTGAGCGGATGGAGTGGCTCAGATGTTCCACTTCGTGGGGACCGCCTACGTCAAGATCCACCTCCTGCTGTCCTGCCTCCAGCTCTTTTACTGCCTGATCCAACCGTTTGACGGGCGCGGTAATCCACTCAGAGAGCCGCAGATTCACGAAAACAAGCAAAAAGATAGAGAACAGCACAACAAAGAGAAAGAACAACAGCAGTTGGCCGTAATTATCCCACATATTGTCCATGGGGACTACCCCTACCAGCTTCCATCCGGTGTAGCCTACGGTTTTGACAGTTACCTGCCGATTTCTGCCCTGAAAAGACTCCTGGTGGCTTCCATCCCGGTATCCCGCAGCTGTCAGGTTATTTTCCGACTGCAGGCCCGCATAGATCAGCTGCTGTCTTGGATGATAGATAATCTCCCCATCCCCGTCAATCAAATACAGATACCCGCCGGAAGCCGACAGGTTCACATCCTTGCAGATCTGTTCAATACCGCCGAAGCTCATGTCTACCAACAGTACGCCGCCCTCAATGGAACCGGAGCGGGTCAGTTCCACCTGCCGGCTCAGGGAGACCACCCAGCGGTAGCGGTAATCCGGATCTGCAAAGAGATTCTGAACATGAGGCGTAGAAAAGTGGAGATTTTCGATTTTTTCCATAGCGGTGAGAAACCAGGGCTCCCATTGTGGGGAGACGCTGTTTTTCAGGCCGGCCAATGGGGTAGAGGCAATCAGGCGTCCATCCGAAGAAAAGACGGCAATCGAAACCAACGAGTCCCGGTTGCTCTCATACAGCAGCTCCAAATCCCGGGAGAGGTCGTCCTGCTCCAGATCCAGATCCTTAATGACACGGTAGTACGCTGTATCAGATACACGCATCATGCTGCGAAGATAATTGTCCAGATTCAGGTTGACCTGGGCCAGCACCCGTTGGCTGTTTTCGGCCATCTGTGTATTGGTGGTAGAGGAAAACCGAAAGAACAGTGTCAGCCCCAAAAAGACCATACCCACAACTGCCACGGCAGTAAAAGAAGCCGACAAAATCATTTGAATACTGGATCTGCGGTAAAGGTGGTTCCATCGCTGGAGAAGAGAACGAAAAAATGCCATGCGACACCTCCCTGAAAAGCCGGGGGCTTACCGGCCTGTTGGAGTTTGAACAAAGAAAAACTGCCAAATATCGGACAGGCTTATCCTGCCCGATATTTGGTGGGACTGACACCAAAATGCCGCTTAAAGACATAACTGAAATAATTGGGGTCGTCATAACCGCACTGCCGGGCAATCAAATAAGTTTTTTCCTCTGTGTTCCGCAGTGCTGCGGCAGCGGCCTCCATGCGCACGACCGTCACATAAGCGGTAAAGCTCATACCTACCTCTCGCTTAAAAAGCGTGGAAAAGTAAGTGGGGCTCAGATGAAGGTGCTCACACAGCATCTCCACCGACAACTCGCTTTCCGCATAGTGATCTTGAATGAACTTTTTCGCACGCTCCACCGTCCGGCCGGCAGAATCGGTCCGCTGGCGGCGAATCAGGGACTGAATCTTCAAGCAGCGTTCCAGACACCAATCGCCCAGCTGCTCTGGAGAGTCAAAGTCCGTTACATTTACAGTGCCAGAAAAATTGGAGCCAAAAACGGCTTCCAACTCCAGATCTGCTGCACGGGCCAGCTTCAGAAGGCAAGTCAGCAGCTCCAAAAAGAACAGCTGGCACTGGGACATGGTCCGTCCCGAGGCACGCAATCTGTCCATCAGATACCCAACTGCGGATCGGACCTCATCCTCGCCGCACAGCTTGATGGCGCTGGTCAGCTGCTGCTCGTCACTCTCGCCAAAAGCCAGACGAACACCAGCGTCCGGTTCCAAGTCGCCAATATAGATGGCGCGGCCCCGCCCAACGAGACTGCGGTATTCCAATGCGCTGCGTGCGCCGTCTGCCGATTGGGACAGATCCTCTACCGCAGAGCAGGCGGCGCCCACGCCAACGGTCAAATCCAGCCCCAGATAGCTTTCCGCCAGTGCGCAGACCCGGTTGACCGCCTCAATAAAGTCATAAATAGAAACTCCGCTTTGAAAGGCTCCCAGTACAGCCACAAAGCCATTGTACATGAACAGCTGACAGCTGCAGCCCTCCAACTGCAGATTCTCCTCGAACAACTGCTGCACGGAAATGGGCAGCAGCTCATTGCGCCCTGCGTCACCGCTGACGTGGGCCAGCGCCACTGTCCAGGACGCGCCGCCTAGGTCAACCTCATAGCGTGCCGCCAGCTCGGCTACCTGCTCCCGGGCCACCTGCCCACTCAAAAGGCGGGAAAGGAACAAGCTCCGCAGCACCGGGAGGCTTTCTTCGTAACGGCGGCGAAGCGTCTCCATATTCTGCCGCTCCGCCCGTTCTGTGTCCAGCTGTTCCTTCAGCTTTTGCAGAACAGCATGGAGCTCGGCGGCATTAATCGGCTTTAGAATATACTCAGACACATTCATGCGAATGGCCTGCTTAGCATATTCAAAATCATCAAAACCGGAGAACACCACAAATTTTGATGCAGGCAGCCGAACTGTCAAAATACGGCACAGGTCCAAGCCATCCATGAAGGGCATCTTGATGTCGGTTAAAATGACGTCCGGGTGCAGCTGGTCAGCCAATTCCAAAGCATCCCGGCCGTTTTCCGCTTCTCCCACCAAGGCAAAGCCCAGGCTCTCCCAATCCATCTTTTGACTGATACCCACACGGATATCCTCCTCGTCATCTACCAACAGCACACGGTAGAGCTCCATGGAAAATCGCCCTCCTTTTTTCACTTAAAAGTATATCATGTTTTTCAGAGGAAACAAAGGGGGCGCGCATTTTCATCAAAAATGCGCGCCCTTGCAGTGCAGAGAGATGCCGTTACTTTTTCACCAGATACTTCCGCATATCCAGCGCACAGGCAAACAAAATGATACCGCCCTTAATTACATAGAACAAATCCTGGTTTACACCCACCATGTTCAGCCCCACGAAAATCAGGCGGAGCATCAGCACACCGATGACCACGCCGCGGATTTTACCAATGCCGCCGACAAAACTGACACCGCCGATGACACAGGCTGCAATGGCGTCGGACTCATAGTTCAGGCCGGTGTTGGCGGTATTGGAGGCCACGCGGGCACCCTCAATAAAACCGGTGACAGCATACATGGCACCCGCAAGTGCGAAGACCAGGACGGTGGTGGCAAAGACATTGACGCCGGATACCCGGGCCGCTTCCTCATTGGCGCCAAGCGCGAACATGTTTTTGCCGAAGGTGGTCTTGTTCCAAATAAACCACATGACAACCGTCAGCAAAAGGGAGATCCACACATAATTGGGAATGGTAATGCCGCCGGTGAGGTTTTTGATAAACTGCGGGCAGCCGGTGATAAAATCACTGTAGGACTTGTCCAGGCCAGAAATGGCCATGCCGCCGTTGTTGCCGGCTTTCATATACAGCAGCAGGAAGGTATAGATGATCAACTGGCTGGCCAAAGTCACGATAAAGGGATGCAGCTTGAATTTTGCCACAAAAAAGCCATTGAAAGCGCCGATGGCCGCACCGATCACCATGGCAATCACCAGCACCAGCAGCACCGGAGGCGGTGTCAGGTTTACCCACATCTTACTGGAGGCAGTCACTGCCTGCAGAAGGGAAGCAGAAATGCAGGCCGTCAGGCCGACAATGCGGCCTGCGGACAGGTCCGTGCCTGTCAGAACAATGCAGCCTCCCACACCAAGGGCCACCGGCAGATAGGCGCAGGTTTGGGCCAGAATATTGATAATGGAGGCGGCCTTGATGAAGTTCTGGTTCCGGAAAGCAATATAAATCACAGCGATGACCATGATGATGATCAGCGCGTTATTCAGCAGGATGTCTCCAACCCGCTTGGCACCGCCAAAGGCTCTGGCAGTCTCCTGAAGATTTTTGGATTCTTTACTCATGGGTGGTTCCCCCTCTTACACGTATTTGGCGGCCAGGGTGAGAATCTCTTCCTGGCTGGTATTTTTGGCATCAACCTCACCGGCCAGCTTTCCGCCCGACATGACCAGAATCCGGTCACACACGCCCAAAAGCTCCGGCATTTCGGAGGAGACCATAATAACGCCTTTCCCCTCCTTGGCCAAGTCGATGATGAGATCGTAGATTTCATACTTGGCACCCACGTCAATGCCGCGGGTCGGTTCATCCAGCAGCAGCACCTCAGGCTTGGTCAAAAGCCACCGGCCGATGATGACCTTTTGCTGGTTACCGCCGGAGAGGGAGCGGATTTGGGTTTTTTGACTGGGGGTTTTGATATGCATGGCCTGAATTGCCCAATCAGTATCCGCTTTCATCTTTTTTTCGTTGAGACAGATACCGCCTATCAAATAGCTTTTCAAATTGGAGATGACGGTGTTGTCCCGGATATCACGGATGCCAAAAATACCGGTGGCCCGGCGTTCTTCCGTCAGCAGCGCAAACCCGTTTTTGATGGATTCCCCAGGGTTTTTGTTTCGAATTTCCTTGCCATGGAGACGAATGGTGCCGCCGCTTCTGGTCATGGCCCCAAAGAGAGTCTCCAGCACTTCCGTCCGGCCGGAACCGTCCAGACCAGCAATTCCAAGGATTTCGCCCTTGTGAAGCTGGAAAGAGGCATCTTCCAACCGGGTATACTTGCCGGAGAGATGCTCTACTTCCAAAATGACTTCACCCGGTACATTCTCCTTGGGGGGAAAGCGGTTGGTCAACTCGCGGCCCACCATCAGCCGGATAATCTCCTCCATGGTCAAATCCTTGGCGGCTTTGGTGGCCACATACTGGCCGTCCCGCATAATGGTGACCTCATCGCTGATGCGGAGAATTTCCTCCATTTTATGAGAGATGTAAATAATACCGCAGCCCTTCTGCCGCAGCATATTGATAATGCGGAACAGATGCTCCACCTCGACTTCGGTCAAAGAAGAGGTGGGTTCGTCAAAAACGATCACTTTTGCATCATAGCTGACGGCTTTTGCGATCTCTACCATCTGACGCTGGGAAACCGGCAGTGTGGACATAACTGCCCTGGGATCCACATGGACTTCCAGCTGGTCAAAAATTTCCTTGGTACGCTGGCGCATGGCCCTCTCGCTGACCATAACACCGCCCACCTTGGGATAACGGCCCAGCCACAGGTTGTCTGTGACCGTGCGGGTCAGAGCTTGGTTCAGCTCCTGATGCACCATGGCCACGCCATTTTCCAGCGCCTCCTTGGAGCTTTTAAAATGAACCTCCTGTCCATCCAGCGTGATGGTGCCGCTGTCCTTGGCATAGATGCCGAACAGGCACTTCATCAGCGTGGACTTACCGGCGCCGTTCTCCCCCATCAGGGCATGGACAGTGCCGGGGCGGACGGCCAGAGACACATTATCCAAAGCTTTCACACCGGGAAACTCTTTGCTGATATTGCGCATTTCCAGCAGAGCTGGCTGTTCCATATCGTTCTCCTCCTTTGTGATTGTGTCGTTGAAGCGTCTGCCTCAGACACGCCCCATGGGCGAATTTCAGGCAGAGGCTCCTGGCAAAATACTTCAAAGAGCGGGGCTGCCGAAAACGACAGCCCCGCTTCTTACCTGATTGGGGCGAACAGCGTTTGCTGATCAGCCGGTGATCTTGGCATAGGGTACGCGGATCTTTGCCACGCCCTCATCCACATTAAAGCTATCGGTGTTGTCCATCAGGGCGCCATTTCCGCTGATATTGGAAATCAGTGTCATAATGGTGCTGGCCATGCCGTCGCCGTCCTGCTTGACGGTACCGGTCATCTGACCATTTTCAATCTTCTGAACAGCAGAGTCCATGGCATCCACACCGTAGACAGGAATGGTGGTGGAACCCTCATCTCCGGTGTTGTAGCCGGCAGTCTGCAGGGCAGCCACAGCACCCTCAGCCATGTTGTCGTTGTTGGCAATGACCAGCTCAATCATGTTGCCGTTGCTCTCCGAGTAGGAAGCCAGGATGGTGGTCATGTAGTCAGTAGCGGCCTGGGCAGACCAGTTGCCGGCGGTATCCACCAGATACTTGGAGGTGTTATTGGCATCATAGAACTCCAGGGCGGGCTTGCCGGCCTCAACCAGCTTGGCGTCAGCGTCTTCCACAGCGTACTGCGTGCGGTACTCGGCCTCTGCGTTGCCCTCCTGGCCCTTGAACATCACATAGGTAATCTTGCCGTCGCCGTTCAGATCCACGGCATCATAGTTCTCCAGCAGATAGTCGCCGATCATCTCGCCCTGCATGTGGCCAGCCTCGGGGGCATCCGTACCGACGAAAGCGCAATTCTCATAGCTGCTGACCACGTCGTCGGCAACCTCGCGGTTAAAGAACACGATGGGAATGTCGGCATCCTTGGCGGCATTGCAGGCCTGCTGTGCAGCATCGGGAGAAGAGGTCTCCACAATGTTGACCACCAGCATGTTATAGCCGTCGGTGATAGCGGTGTTGATCTGATCCAGCTGAGTGGCCTGGTTTCCGGCACCGTCGTAGTTGTTGTAAGTGATGCCGGCGTCCTCCAGCAGACCGTCCATTGCGTTGCGGACAGTGGTAATATAAGCATCGGCAAAGTTATAATAGAACACGCCGACCTTCAGGGCACTGGCCTCAGGAGCATCTGCACCGCCTTCATCAGCGGGAGTTTGCGTGTTGCTGTCGCCGCATGCGACCAGGGATAGGCCCATAACGAGAGCCAGGATGAGTGCAAGAATCTTCTTCATCATTGTTCCTCCTGTTAGATTATAAATTCATCCTCTACGGCACGTCCAATGCGGACGCGTCTTCTTCCGAAGATAATCTTATTCTAACGGGAACTTTATAAAAAAACGATAGAAAATTCTCCGCTCTTCTAGGAAAAAACTTTGATGGTTACTCAATGCTTCGGTAAAATTTCCGTAAGATAACGTCGATTTACATAAAATAAAACTCTATTTTCCGGAAATCTCAAAATTTTCCGCCAACGGTGTCCAAAAAAAACCGCCTGAGCTTATACTCCGGCGGTTTGGGCTTTCAAAACAGAATCACCAGCTGTGATAATTCCAAGATTGGCTGGGGGTCATGGCAAAGTAGCGGTAGTCAATGGATGTGCCGCTGTCACCCCAAGTAGTGTCAATATGGTACTGCGTGCCGTCCAGGGTGGCCACGGTCCAAATGTGCCCGGTGTTGGACAAGGCAGTGCAGGAAATGCCTTCCAATTTTAAAAGCAGATTGTAGGCCCCCGTGTAGCCATCACACACTGCAGTACCGTTTTGGAAGAGATTATAGGCAATATGACTCAGGGAGGTGTCACTGGCACCGTAGTCATAAACGCAGTTATCGCAGATCCAAGTATAATACACCCGGGCTTTTTCATACTCCGTCATGTCCGGCGTAATTTGGCCGGATTCCCAGAGCGCGTCATGGACGGCGATAGCAGAGGCCATAGTTTCCTCCCGGTAGCCCGAAAGGGCGTTTCCAGCGCTGGCGGCGGAAAAGGTCAGTGTAATCGTTCCATTCACGGTATAGGAACAGGAAACGGTATTGTAGCACTGCTCGCAATAACTCTTAATAATAGAGAGTGCCTGCTCCATGACTTTTCTGGCGGAAATGGCAGTGATGGGAGCACTGTATTGCAGCGTCAGCGTATTTTGTCCAGAGGCAAGCATGTAACGGACACAGGCATCCATCTCTTCGTCGGTGGATGGAGCTGCCATATAGGCACCCGCGGCAACTAGATCCGCCATTGTGGTGTCAACCGCGCTCCAAAGAGGGGCGACCTTCCAGGAGGGGGTGACGCGCAGAGAGGGATCTACCATACGGGTCAGCATTGCCGCCGCAGCGCCCCTGGTAATGGGCTGATCCGGCAAGTAGGATCCGGTGGCATCGCTGCCGACAGAAATGCCCGTACGATACAAAAAGAGAATATCCCGATAATAATCTGTGTATTCCGTTACATCGGAAATAAACTTACGGCTGGCGTAGCCCTGGGTGACGATAGCGTCGTTGACGGCCGGAAGCACCCCGGCCGGAAGCGTACCTGCCAGCACATGGGCCACCTGTCCGCGGGTGGCGGGGGAAGACAGGCTGCCGTCCAGCTCCGTGCCCAGGATGCCTTCCGCCTGGAGATAGCGCAGATACCGTGACGCGGTCAGCGGCTGTCCGTCTGCGCCATAGGCCGTGGGCCCTGCCTCAGCGTCGCCTGTGCGGTAAAGGCTGCGGATCCGGGCGGAAAAAATGACAATCTGCCCAACAGTTACAGAATCCTGAGGACCAAAGGTGCCATCCGTCTTGCCGACAGAAAGACCATATTCATACAGGGCGACAATATTCTCATAAAACACGGAATCGGCTGCCAGGTCGGAGAACTGGCTGTCATAGGTTTTGCTGCGGATAAAATTCTCGGTACTGTCCGCTGCAGCGAGAGCTGGAACAGTCAGCAGCAGGCTGAACGCCAGAAAAAGTGAAAGAATACGCGTTTTCATCACGGCACCCCCTTTATTTGAACACCAAAAGTTTCAACAGAAGTCATCAGGAGGGAATCTGCAGGTCTTCCTGTACACGATCCTCCACATAGGGATTCAAAGATTCGTTGACCAGCGTCAGAACTTCTTCCTGGTTTAAATAGATATAGGGAGACTTCCATTCGCCGGGCAGCGTGGAAAAGGAAATGCTGTCAGCCCCCATAGAAATGGCCTCTTTACCAAGCCAAGCCAGGTTACCCAGTGTCAAATCCGTCTCCACATACTTTTGAAAAATCTTTGAAAACTCGCCAACCTTGTCCACGTTCGAAAGGGTCAGCGTCTGCTTGGCCACAGCTTTCAAAAAGTTTTGCTGTGTCTGCATGCGGCCAATATCCTCGCTGCCGTAGCCAGTGCCGTCGTTGTTGTGACGAAAGCGAACTACCTTTAAAGCCTCCGCCCCAGTCAGGTGCTGCATCCCTGCGCGAAAGTGGATGGAGAGGCCCTGAATCGGATCATCGTAATCCATATTGACGGGGACGTTAAAATCCACGCCGCCAATGGCATCTATCAAAGCCTCAAACCCCTTTAAATTTACCAAAACCGTATAGTCAACGGGAATGCCCAATTGCGCTGATACCACATTCGCCAGCATGCTCATGCCGCCGGTATTGTAGGCGGCATTGATCTTGTGGTTTTTGCCATTGAAATACGCCTTGGTATCCCGGGGAATACTGACACCGTGAATATATCCGGTTTCTGCATCCACCGCAATCAAAATATTGGTGTCGCTGCCTCCGTTGCCGTCGTCCACTCCAGACAGCAGGATGGTATAAAAATTGTTTTTGCGGGCAGTGTGGGCGGCTAAGGCCAGTGCCTCTGCATTCTCCTCCGGAGAGGACGGTTCGTCCTGTGTCTCAGAAGGGATTGCGGCGGGGACAGAGACTTCGGGGGCCCGAAAGAAACAGTGAACGCCGGCATATAATGCTGCGGTGGCAAAGACGGCTAACAGCAGAGTCCGGCCCCAGCTACGCCGTCTGCGGCGGTGTTTGGCTGCCATGTAAACGCTCCTCGAAAACGCGGCGGGTGCCGCGGTAGTATCTTTTATGTGATTTACATAATGTAATACTCATTATAAGATGCCGGAAGAAAAAACACAAGAGGAAAATGGCGCACCGAAGACCGGCACGCCATTTTTTAATCCGCTTGTTCCTGCTTTTCCTGGCTTTCCACAATTTGCTGCAGAAGTGCCTTGATATCGGCCAGCAGTTGGTTTTGATAGGACAGCGCACAGCGTATGTAATGGAGCGTTGGATCCGCCTGATGGACGGGCTCTATTCCATTAATGGGGTGGGGCCAGCGTCTGACAGGCGGCTCGACTGTTACAGGGTCCGCCGGGGTCAGGGGCTGGACTGGTACTGGCCGGGACTGCCGGCCACGGCCACGGGAACAATTTGCCATATTGATTCCTCCGATACGAGCATGATAGTCCATTTTATGCGAGACTCATCCGCCGCGATACTTTTTTCGAGTGGCAATCCCGCCGCGAATATGCCGCTGGGCCTTGTTGACTTCAAGAACCTCCTTGACTTCCAGATATAGCGCCCGATTGAATAGGGGAAGCCGTTCGGAGATGTCCTTATGTACGGTAGATTTGCTGATGCCGAATTTCTGCGCGGCGGCCCGGACTGTCGTCCGGTTTTCTATGATGTACAGGGCCAGGCGTTCGGCCCGCTCCTCCATATTACCCTTCAAAACACAACACTCCCCGCCTCTTGTTGCTCCATCCTATGCAGGGAAGAGGTTGGATATGTGCCGGAGGTGGGAGGAAGCTCCACGGACACGCTTCTCTGGTGATCACAAAGAACAAATAAGGTGGTTAAAATGTCCAAAAAGATTTCGGAAACATATGCGAAAAGTTTACAAAAATGAACTTCTTGATAAAAACGCATTCAATTTTTTGCAAAAAAATGCTAAAATGAAAATATCTCAAAAAGGAGGAGTTTCTATGAAACGAATTCAGGCGGCCTGTCTGGAACAGACCATTCACTTTGCGCTGAAAGAGGAGTTGCCACATGCAGAGGCCCTTCGGTATGTGGAAGCGGAGTATTCCAATTATCTTGCTCAACTGGACCGCAGCCGAACGGTTTATCAGATTCTGGAGAAGACAGGCCAGCCTGACGGATCTCTGCTTGTCAAGCTAAAAAAGCAATATAACAGTTATCCATATGGGGCATATATGGAGGAAAGCGGAGAAACAAAAGAACGGAGAAAATAAAAGGCCGCACCCTATTGCCATTTGGTATAGGGTGCGGCAAATTTTATGAATTTACAAAACCTTGCTGAGAAAATCCTTCAGCCGGGGGTGCTGAGGGTTGCTGAAAAATGTATGGGGTTCGTTTTGCTCCACGATATGGCCACCGTCCATGAACAAAACCCGGCTGCCTACTTCCCGCGCAAATCCCATCTCGTGCGTGACAACCACCATGGTCATTCCCTCATTGGCCAGCTGCTTCATAACCTCCAGTACCTCGCCCACCATCTCGGGATCCAGGGCGGAGGTGGGCTCGTCAAACAGCATGACCTTTGGCCGCATGGCCAAGGCGCGGACAATGGCAATGCGCTGCTTTTGGCCGCCGGAGAGCTGCGCCGGATAGGAATCCACACGGTCAGACAGTCCCACGCGCTCCAGAAGCTTGACCGCCTCAGCATCTGCCTCGTCCTGCTTCATCAGCCCAGTGCGCACAGGTGCCAGTGTGATATTTTTCCGGATGGTCATGTTGGGAAAGAGATTAAAATGCTGAAATACCATGCCCATTTGACGGCGAATTACATTGATATCCACCTTGGGATCTGTGATGACCGTACCATTGAAGGAAATGGATCCGCCGGTAGGCTCCTCCAGCAGGTTCAGACACCGGAGAAACGTAGATTTTCCGGAACCGGAGGGGCCGATGACCACGACCTTTTCGCCGGGATGGATATGATTCGAGATGTTGTCCAGAACCAGATGATCCCCAAAGGACTTGGAGAGGTGTTTAACGTCGATCACTTTGACGCAGCCTCCTTTCCAGAATGCCCAGCAGCCAGGTCAGAATCATGACCACCACCAGATAAACCAGTGCGATGCCGATGAAGGGCATAAACGCCTGATATGTGCGCCCCTGAATCTGCATAGCGACCTTTGTCAGATCCACCAAACCGATAACGGTGACAATAGAGGTTTCCTTAAACAGGGTAATCAGTTCGTTGCCGAGAGAGGGAAGAATGGCCTTGATTGCCTGTGGGATGACAACAAACCGCATGACCGGCACATAGCCCAGGCCCAAGGAACGGCCGGCCTCCATCTGGCCGGGATCCACGGACATGATCCCACCCCGGATAATTTCCGACACATAGGCGCCGGAGTTGATGCCGAAGGCCAGCATAGCGACACCCAGTTGGTTACGGGTACCGGCAAAAATGACAAAGTACATGATCAGCAGCTGGACCATCATAGGGGTGCCGCGAATAACAGTGGTATAGACCTTGCAGATTGCATTGATCATTCCAAGCAAGGGATTCCGCCGTCCTGTCCGCTGCTGGTCGTGCATGGTGCGGACCACCGCCACCAGAACACCCAGCACCACACCGATGACCAGTGCAAGAATCGTTACTTCGAATGTAGTCCCCAGTCCCTTGAGATACAGCAGCCAGCGGTCGCCCTCGACAAAGCTTTGATAGAAATCATGAAGCATATCGATGTGGAACGGGATAGCCTGCTTGGCAGCACTTAATTCTGCATATTGTGCCATCATGGATTCCCAAAATCCCATGCGTTCATCTCCCCTGTGTGAAAAAAGGGACGGCATTTGCCGCCCCTCTCTTGCATAAATTTACAAGTTGCGCGGTGTTTATTTTACTCCGCGGTGATGTACTTGTCAACAATGGACTGCACGGTACCATCAGCAATCAGATCCTGCAGCGCAGTATCAACGGCTTCCAGCAGGGCGGAATTCTCCTTGGAGACGCCGATTGCATAGTCCTCAACAGCATATTCAGTATCCAAAATAGTCAGATCCGGGTTGGCCGCCACAAATGCCTTGGCAGGCTCATTGTCAATAACCACACAGTCCACGCTGCCGGCCAGCAGAGACTGGACAGCTGTAGCGCCGTTGGTATAGGCGATGACATGGTCCTCACCGAATTCATCCGCGCAGTAGATGTAACCGGTGGTGGATTCCTGGGTACCAATCATCTGGTCACCCAAATTGTCCAAGGTGATATCAGAACCGGCCTTCACGATGACCACCTGTACGCCGGTGGCGTAGGAAGCGGTGAAATCCACATTCTGCTTGCGCTCTTCATTTACAGTCAAGCCAGCCATGGCAATGTCGCTGGAACCCTGCTGCACGGCGGTGATGACAGAGTTGAAGTCCATATCGTCGACAACCAGCTCCAGGCCAAGCTTCTCGGCAATCGCGGCGGCAACATCCACATCAATACCCTCAAAACCGCCGGCATCGGTGGTCATCTCATACGGAGGAAATGCGGCATTGGTGGCCATATGCAGTTTTCCCTCTTCCACTGTGGTAAAAGCAGTGTCCGCAGGATCTTCATTCGTCTGATTATCGGGAGTCTCTGTGGGGGCAGCTTCGCTGCCGCAGGCCGCGAGAGACAGCACGCAAGCCAATGTCAGCAGCAGTGCAAAAAACTTCTTCATAATCGCTTCATCCTTCTTCTAAAAAATGTGCCCGCCGAAGCGGAAAAATGAAATGGGATTCCGGCAAAAAGTGACTTTCCGGAACAGGGTTACCTTATCACTTTGCCGTGTGGTTGTCAATGCATTTGCAAAAAAAATGAATAAATATTTGGACAATGCAACAAAAAATAAAAAGAGTAATATAAAATAGGGAAAAGACAAAGAACCATTTGTATAATTTGGCGCATAAAATGAATATTCCGCAGACGGAGGTATCATTTGCCGCAGGAAGAGACTAAGAAAGGGCCGCATGTGCTACGCTACATGCGGCCCAGGAAAGCCTGTCCGGCATCAAATGGAAGGAAGCTGGTATTTGCGCAGATCCCGGCGTACATTTTCATTGAACACACCGTCGGTTTTGACCTCGTTGATATAGGCGTGGCGGTCCACGGATTTGTTCTTTTCTTCAATCACACACATGGCAATATTGGAGCAGTGGTCGGACACCCGCTCAAAATTGGTGAGCAAATCGTTGAGAACAAAGCCCAACTGAATGGTGCAGCGGCCAGTCTGCAGCCGTGAAATGTGGCGCAGGCGAATGTCCTCAATCAGGCGGTCAATGGTCTCCTCCAAAGGCTCAATGCTCTGCGCAGCAACCGGATCGTCTGCGGCAAAACAGGAAAATGCGTCCTCCATAATATCCTCCAGAGCAGACACTAGGACGGCCAATTCTGCTTTGGCAGCGTCTGAAAAGTGCAGCTCCTTGTCATGCAGCTCCTGCGCAGACTCCTGCAGATTCAGGGCGTGGTCACCGATACGTTCAAAGTCGCCGATGGCGTGCAATAGTCGGGAAACTGTGCGGCTGTCCGCACCGGACATGCTGTGGCGGGAGATTTCCACCAGATATTTTCCAAGGCGGTCTTCGTAAATGTCCAGCTTGTCCTCATTGCTGATAATTTCGGCCTCCCGTACCTCCTCATATGAGGAGAGCTGCTGGATGGCAAGGAGCAGATTCTGATGAGAAAGACTGCCCATCTGATTGGCAATATTCACGCATTCGGCAATTGCAACGGCAGGTGTCCGCATCAGCAGCGGATCCAGGAATGCAAAGCTCTCGGCTTTGGCATCGTTGCGTACCAGCCTCCGCGCCAGCTTTTCCAGCTGGCGGGAGAAGGGCAGCAGCAAAAGGGTGGTAAACATATTAAAAACCGTGTGGCAGAATGCGATGCCAACGGCGCCCACGGTCCAGTCCATAAAGGCGAAGTCGAATAGCAGATTGCCGCCATAAAAGAGAATCAAACAGGTTAACGTGCCGATGACGTTAAAAGAGACGTGAATGACAGCCACCCGCTTGGCGTTGCGGTTCACACCGATGGAACTAATCAACGCCGTCACACAGGTGCCGATATTCTGCCCCATGATAATGGGAATTGCCATCCCGTAAGTGATGCTGCCGGTCAGGGCCAGGGCCTGCAGAATACCGACCGAGGCGGCGGAGGACTGGATGATGCCGGTGAATACAGCGCCCACCAGTACGCCCAGCAGCGGATTGTTGAAGGCGGTCAGCAGG
>NZ_FOXE01000005.1 GCF_900115635.1 Oscillibacter sp. PC13
GCGGCCGCAAAAGCCAACAAAAGGCGCCAGCTTCTGCATCGGCAGAGGCTGGCGCCTTTTGGCGCGAACGGGCCTGTTTCGGAAGGGCGGGGCAGCCTGTACGGAATGCAGTTAAAAATCCCGCTCCATTTTCAGCGGGTCACAGCCCATCTCCCGCATACCAGTCAGTGTTTCGTGGCCGCGCCGACGCATGGTTTCCACCCCATAGTGAACCCCATAACGCCGCTGGGCCTCGTTATATGCGCCGGACTGCCGAATCTCCTCCAGGTAGGACTGGGCCTGCGATTCCGGGTAGGTGAGTGACAGGTTGTGCAGCAGCTGCTCCAACACCCGATCCCGCGCGGCACCATCCAAGGGAAGCGGATGACGGTCCACGGAGGCGTATTTGGCGTCGTATGCACGGCGGATTTCCGCTTCGCTGATCGGGCGGTAGCGCTCCTGAAAGACCATCAAATCCCGGGGCAGCTTTGTGGGCTTGTGGTCGCTGCCGGGTGCGGGATGCCCAAGAGCCAGCATGACAATTGGATATGCGCCCTGGGGGAAATGCAGCAGGCGGGCAATTTGACTGCCTGTTTCCAGCACACCGCCCACATAGCAGGCACCGAGACCGCTGAGATAAGCCCCGGTCTCAATTGTCTGTGCGGCACATAGAATATCCTCTATGCCGATGAGAAGGTGCAAAAATTGGTGGTTGGCCTGAAAGGGGGCGTGCTTTTGCTGGGTGTACACCTGATAACGGCTCCAATCCAGGGCAAAAACCAACAAGACATCCGCCTGTTCGATAAAAGCCTGCCCACCGCCCAGTCGGCGCAATTCCGCTTTGGTGGTGGGATTCCGTACAATAAGAATGGAATAGGGCTGCAGGTTTCCGCCGGTGGCAGCCATCAGTCCGGTGTCGATCAGATCGCCAAGCACTGCGTCGTCCACAGGTGCTCCTGTAAAGTTCCGGCAGGAATAGCGGCCCTTCAGCGCCTCTAGAATGGGCTTGGCCGCCTTTGGATTACGTTCCATAAGACCTCCCGCGCATACGCGCCTTATTCATAGATAAACGGTGAAAAAACATGCGCGCTCCTGACCGTGGAGGCCGGGGCGCGCACGCTGAAAGCTGCCGCTATGCCTGCTGCCGCAGCTTCCGCGGCAGCGCATAGGCGCGTTTGCTGTGGTGAAGCCCCATGCTTACATGGCTTTCGCACTGCTTCAGTGCCGTCAGAATGGGGTTGACACAGGGAACGCCGAAGGCGTTCTCCAATGTAAGGTCCATATCGGCGAAGGCCAGAGAGATGCAGCCTAGGACCAGCGTATCCGCCCGATCCTGGGTAATTGCCAGCTCCGCTTCGGCGCACAGGCGCTTTTTCAGCAGTTCAGGATATTCCTGCAGCGCAAGAATATCCAGGTCAATGGCCCGGACGCTGGCCAACCTGCGTCCCGCCCCGCCCTTGCTTTCAAATTCCGCTTCCAATACCGGACACATATCCGGTGTGACCGTGAGGATTGAGAACCGGTGGCCCAGAGTCATGGCGGCAAAGCAGCTGGACTCAAAGGGGCCGGACACGGGAATGGTGAGCATTTCCCGAAGCGCATCGATGCCGGGGTCGGCATAGCAGCCCAAAATGATGCCGTCATAACCCTCTGCCTGGGCGCGCACGGCCCGCTCCACTGTAGGTGGAATACTGGCGTATTCTTCACAGATGGATTCAATGGAGGCGGGGCCGGTATCAGTATCCGCCACATCCACCACCGTGCCGGGGAAAGCGTGCTTTTGCAGAATTGCTCTGCGCCGCTCCATTTCTTCCGTTCCAAGAACGGATGCATGCATCATGCCGGGAATCAGATACAGAAGCCGCATCAGGCCCAGACTTCCCGCAGCACCCGGATGGCATTGCCGCCCAGAACCTTGGCGATCTCTTCGTCAGAATAGCCGTGCTTGACCAGCCAGCGTGGAATGTTCCAGCTGGACTCTGTGGTGTTTTCCAGATACTTGACGAAGGGAACTTCCTCATAAGGTGCAACGCCGGTCTTGGCGGTGCTGGCAAGGGAGAGTGCGGCGGAAAAAGCATGATGAACGCCCACATGGTCGCCGTAGAGACAATCCACACCAAAGCCCACGTGGTCAATTCCAACCATGTTTTTCACGTATTCGAAGTGCTCCATGAAACTGTCAATATCATGGGTCATATTGGTCTTGGACATGGTGGTGTGGGGAGCGGCCTCAATGCCGATGACACCGCCCTTTTCTGCCACAGCCTTGATCAGCTCATCGCTGGCCATCCGCTTGGTGGGCCAAACGCCCTTGGCTCCCACATGGGAGGCGATAATGGGCTTCTTGGAGTGCATGACGGCATCATAGGCCGTCTGGGGAGCACAGTGAGACACGTCAATGAGCATTCCCACCTGGTTCATCCGCTCCACGCACTTTTCACCGAATTTGGTCAGACCGCCGTCGTGATTTTCCTTGCAGCCGCTGCCCAGAGCGTTGCTCTCGGAATAGGTCACGCCCAACTGACGGATACCCAGACCGTAGAGAATATCAATGCGATCCACCTCGTTTTCAATCGGAGCGGCCCCTTCGACAACGGCAACCCAGGCGATTTTGCCGGCCTTCTTGGCGGCAAAAATATCATCCACAGTTTTGCAGTGGACCAGGAAGTCCTGATGTGCAATGTCACACAGGCGCATGCCCAGGTCATGAATAATATCAATCCATTTCCAGCCGCCGGGGCTGGAGATAATGTTGACCCCGTCCAACTGGTTATCGAAAACGCAGTCCAGATTGGAATAGGCGAGCGCCTCATAGGCGGTCATTTCCCGTCCGTTGCGCATGGCATCTGTGATGTCATCCGCACTGTCCATTTTCCGGGGAAACAGAGTGGGGTGATCGTGAAGGCTGATGTAGGGGGTGTTGGCCAGAATTTCCGCGACCCGCGCCTCTTCCTCATCTGTCAGATCCAGCACGTGGCGGCCGGCCCAATCCCAGTCGGCCCAGTCAAACTTGGGATAATCTTTTCCCTCCTCCAAATATGCATACGCCCGATAGCCGTGATAAGCCGGCTTCATCTTGAATTCCATATCCTAATCTCCTTTTCTCAATCGTTTGCTCAGGCCCAGACTTCCCGCAGCACCCGGATGGCATTTCCGCCCAGAACCTTGGCAATCTCTTCGTTGGAATAGCCGTGCTTCACCAGCCAGCGGGGAATATTCCAGCTTGCCTCTGTTGGATTTTCCAGATATTTGACGAATGGAACCTCCTGGTAGGTCTGCTGGCTTCGGGAGGTTTCCCCGGTGGAAAGGGCAGATGCAAAAGCGTGATGAAGCCCTACGTGGTCCCCATACATGCAGTCCACACCAAAGCCCACATGGTCGATGCCCACCAGGTCTTTTACATACTCAAAGTGCTCCATGAAACTGTCGATATCATGGGTCATGTGGGTTTTGGACATGGTGGTGTGTGGGGCTGCCTCAATGGCGATAACGCCGCCGCCATCTGCAATGGCCGTAATAAGCCGGTCATCGGCCATCCGCTTGGTATTCCAGACGCCCTTGGCACCCACGTGAGAGGCAATGATGGGTTTTTTGGAATAAACGGCTGTGTCATAAGCGGTCTGCGGCCCGCAGTGGGAGACGTCAATGAGCATTCCCACCTGGTTCATCCGCTCCACGCACTGCCTGCCAAAGTGAGTCAGGCCGCCGTCGTGATCCTCCTTGAGTCCGCTGCCCAGGGCGTTGCTCTCAGAATAGGTAATGCCCATCTGGCGGATGCCGAGACCGTAGAGAATGTCAATGCGATCCACCTCGTTCTCAAGTGGGGCGGCGCCCTCAATGACAAAGACGCAGGCAATTCGCCCCGTTTTCTTCGCCTGGAAAATATCGTCCACCGTCTTGCAGTGGGTCATAAAATTCTGATGGGCGATATCACACAGGCGCATACCCAAATCATGGATAATGTCAATCCACTTCCACCCCTCGGGGCTGGAAATGATATTGGTGCCGTCCATCATGTTGTCGAAGATGCAGTCCAGATTGGAATAGGCCAGGGCTTCATAGCCGCACCGGTCCCTGCCGCTGCGCATGGCGTCGAAAAGCGGCTTGCAGGAAGACATGTCCCGTGTGGTGAAGTCCGGGTGGTCATGAAGGCTGATGTAAGGGGCGTTGGCCAGGATTTCAGCGACCCGCGCCTCTTCATTGTCCGTCAACGCCAGCACATGGCGGCCGGCCCAGTCCCAGTCAGCCCAGTCAATGATCGGATAATCCCGTCCGGGCTCCAAATACTGGTAGGCCTCATATGGGCGGTAGCCTTTTTTCAGGGTAAATTCCATATTGCTGCTCCCTTTCCGAAAACAGCCGCCCTGAGGGAGCGGCTGTTTCTCCTGATCAGTTGGCCCAGACTTCCCGCAGGACCCGAATGGCGTTGCCGCCAATCACTTTGCCAATCTCCTCTTCGGTATAGCCGTGCTTCACCAGCCAGCGGACAATGTTCCAGCTGGCCTCAGTTGGATTCTCCAGACCCCAGACGAATGGAACCTCCTGGTACTGGGTGTTGGCTGTTTCCGCAGTGGAGAGGGCGGCAGCAAAGGCGTGATGGACACCCACGTGGTCACCATAAAGACAGTCCACGCCAAAACCGACGTGGTCGATGCCCACCAGGTTTTTCACATACTCAAAATGTTCCATCACGCTGTCAATGTCATGGGTCATGCGGGTCTTGGACATGGTGGTATGGGGAGCGGACTCGATACCGATAACGCCGCCCTTTTCCCCCACAGCCTTCAGCAGCGTATCACCGGCCATGCGTTTGATGTCCCAGACACCCTTGGCGCCCACATGGCTCATGATGATGGGCTTTTTGGAGTGCATCACAGCGTCATAGGCGGTCTGCTGCCCGCAGTGGGAGACATCGATAAGCATTCCCACCTGGTTCATCCGCTCCACGCACTTCTCGCCGAATTTGGTCAGGCCGCCGTCACGGTCTTCCTTCATACCGTTGCCGAGTGCGTTGCTCTCAGAATAGGTGACGCCCAACTGGCGGACACCCAGACCGTAGAGGATATCAATGCGGTCTACCTCATTTTCGATGCAGGCAGCGCCCTCGACACTGGCAACCCAGGCAATTTTGCCGGCCTTTTTGGCTGCGAGAATGTCATCCACCGTCTTGCAGTGAACCAGAAAATCCTGATGGGCGATGTCGCACAGGCGCATACCCAGATCATGGATGATGTCAATCCACTTCCAGCCGCCAGGGCTGGAGATGATGTTCACGCCATCGAGCATATTGTCGAACACGCAGTCAAGGTTGGAGTAGGACAGGGCCTCATAGCCGCAGACCGCCCGTCCCTGGCGCATGGAGTCGAAGATGTGATCTGCGCTGGACATGTCCTTTGGATAGAAAGTGGGATGGTCGTGAAGACTGATGTAAGGATATTTGGCCAGAATCTCAGATACCATGGCCTCCTGTTCATTGCTCAGCTCAATGACATGGCGGCCAGCCCAATCCCAATCGGCCCACTCAAAGTCCTTGTAGTCCTTCCCGGCCTCCAGGTATTGATAGGCCCGATAGCCCTTGTAGGCGGGCTTTTGCTTAAATTCCATATTGCTGTTGCTCCCTTTCCTCGTTCAATTCTTCTATCATGTTTGATTCTGACGCTGCCCAAAAGGATGGGACGGCATTTGCCGTCCCGAATCCTTTGGCAGGGTAGTGTGCAGACGGTTTACTTTGCGTAAACTTCGCAGAACTGGGCACAAGCCATGAAGGCCTGATTGCCGGGAACCAAACTCCAGCCCTCGTACTTCTCTGTACTGGCGGCGTAAGTGTTGTTAGGGACCAGCAAATGGATGCAAGGCAGGTTGTCCGCGAACCAGGTCTGCCACTGGTTGAGCAGGTCAAGTCGCTTTTCATAGTCCACTTCACCCTGCATGGCCTGGAGGAGGTCTTCCTGTGTCTGGTCATTGAACTCCATGAAGTTCAAAGTCTGGCCAATGCCGAAGCAGGTCAGCAGAGTGGTGTCCACGTCATCAATGGTGCCCCAGCTGCTGTAGCTGATGTCATAGGTGTGGCCCTGTGTTACATTGGCGGAGAAGGTGGCGGCATCCACAGGCTGGAGAACAATTTCAATGCCGGCCTCGGCCATGTTGGTCTTCAGAATAGTCATGACGCCGTCCACATTGGACAGAGTGCTCTTATAGGTCAGGGTGAAGCGGAGGGGAGTGCCGTCAGCGGATTCCCGGACACCGTCACCGTTGGCATCCTTATAGCCGGCCTGCTCCAATAGATCGGCGGCCGCGGCGGTATCAAAGGCAGGTTGCTGGATATTGGAGGCCACAAAATCGCCGTACACCGGGCTGACGGGAGTATACATGGGGGTGGCAGCACCTGCAAAGGCAACATTTACCAGTGCGTCACGGTCACAGCACATGGCGATTGCCTGACGGATAGTCTTGTCAGTGAGCAGCGGATTGGTCTGGGACATAGTGAGCAGTGCATAGCCCAGAGAGCCAACGCTGCTGAGCTGATAGACAGGGTTGCTCTGAAGCTGGCTGACAGAAGAGGCACTCAGGAAATCGGCGCATACGTCAATCTCGCCGTTCTGGAGAGCCAGGACCATGGCGTTTTCATCGGTATAGATGCGGAAAACCACTTCGTCCAGATACGCGCCTTGGCCATCGTTGGCAAGGGTAAAGTTGGGGTTCCGCTCCAGAACCACATATTCTCCATCAACCCACTCTTTGATGTAGTAGGGGCCGTAACCGGCGCCGCTGTAATCATAGGTGGAGGGGTCTTCCACGGACTCCCACTCACTTTGACGCATAATGGGGATCCAGAAGCCGGCGCCATTCCAGAAATTCACGTTGCCGGAGGTCAGCTCAAAGACCACCGTGCGGTCACCGTCGGTGTGACTCTTCTCGTAGTTCACCAGACCGTAATAGCTGTCAAAGAAGCCAATGTGGTGCTCCACGCCGTACTTGCCGGTAAACAGCAGGTCATCAGCGGTGACGGGGGTGCCGTCATTCCAGCAGAGACCCTCCTTCAAGGTGACAGTCCACTGGGTGCAGTCGTCGTTGGGGACAGCGGACTCCGTCAGATAGTTGTACTTGGTTCCGCTCTCGTCCATGGCCACCATATTGGGACAGACCAGGTTCATGATAATGCTGGAGTTCAGATCGTTTTGATACCAGATGTTTTCGCTGACGGGGGCGGTATTGAGGCCCACGTTGATGGAGCCGCCTACTTTGGGCGTTCCGGACTCACTTGCGCTGTCAGCGGGAGCGGAAGGGGCGGTGTCGTTACCGCCGCAGGCCGCCAAGGACAGGCACAGGCAGCCCGCCAGCAAAAGGGAGAGCAGTTTCCTTTTCATCATTATTTTCCTCCTGTTCATTTTTGATCAATCTATTTATAATCACGGGATAGCCCATAATTATCGGTTAAAAGCCCTGTTCGTTTTTCTTGAGAACCCGGCCGGCATAGGTTTGGAAAATCTTTCCGTCCATGGCCTCCACCTGGCCGTTGCACAGCACCAAGTCGCAGCCGGTGGCATTCATCCTTGGTGTTTGATAGTGCATTTGATCCATTTCGGGATAGCGGTAGTTGGGCAGGTCAATGACTGCAATATCGGCATAGCTGCCCTCCGCCAGGCGGCCGCGCTTATAGATACCGAAGTGGTCGGCCACCATGCTGGTGTTCCGACGGACAATTTCCTCATAGGGGACGCCCTTGCTCAGGTACATCTGTGCAAAGATGGCAAAGCCGCCCCGGCGCCGGATTTCGTACCAGTCATAGGGATCCTCCGGATCGCCCATAATGGTGTCGCTGCCGACGGAAACATAGGGGTTGGCGACGATGGAGTCGCAGTGATCGATGAAATTGCTGGGCACATGGGCCGCGGGCGCGTTGAGCCAGAAGACGTAGTTGAGATCGTCCGCCATCAGATCCAGCATGCACTCATCCTCGTCAATGCCCCGCTCCTGTGCAATGTCCCGGACAGAGCGGTTCTCCAGATGGGGATCCTCGGAGCGGACGATGTAGATCTTGTCCTTGGGACCTGCCATGGTATAGTTGTCCTTTTTGATAAGCGCCCGGCCCTCCGGGGTTTTCAGGGCCCGCTTTACCCCCTCAATCCCCTGGCTGAAGAGCTCGTCGCTGAGAGCCATGGTGAAAAGGAGCATCCGCTCCTTGCCGGTGCAGTGGCCAACACTGCTGGGGATCACGTCGATATGCGCCCGGACGCCTTCCTGAATGGCCTTGAGGGCGATGTCATAGGCCTCGGGACAAGAGGAGGCCAGATGGGAAATCTGGATCTTTGCTCCGGTGCGGCGGCCTACTTCGCAGAACTCGGCAGTGGCGGCGGGGATGCCGATGTAATTGCGCTGATGGGCGGCGGCAACTGCGTCGTAGCGTTTGATCTGGCGGACCACGTTGCACAGTTCATCCATGGAGGCGTATCGGCTGGGAACGTAGTCCAGGCCGAAGGAGATACCCCAGGCGCCCTGATCCATATTGTGGCGGATAATATTTTCGATTTGAATTTGCTCCAGTTCGTCAGGCGCCCGGTTATAGGCGCCGTGCATCACATACTGGCGGATGCTGCCATGGCCCAGCAGCGTGACAAAATTGCAGTTTGTCCCCACCGTGGCCACAGCATCGCAGTAACTGGCGAAGTCGTTCCAGTCCGGCCATTTTTCCAAATAGCGCTTATACTGCCGGAGCCCCACCAAGCCGTTGCCCAGATAATAATCCAAAATTTCCTTCTTGTGGCCGGGAACAATGCTGTGGCTGCAGTTTCCGTTAATTAAGGTGGTGACGCCCTGGCTGATGTAGGACTCATATGTGCCGTCATCAAAGCAATACCACTCCTCGTGGACGTGGGGATCGATGAGTCCGGGGATGACGTACTTTCCTGCTGCGTCATAAATCTGGGCGGCATCTTCTGTAATATTGGGAGCAATGCGAACCACCCTATCACCCTGTACTGCCACGTCAGCCTTTACCGCAGGAGCGCCTGTACCGTCTACAACAAGTCCGTTTTTGATCAAAAAATTGTACATTTTATGTTTCCTCCTGAGAATCAATATATGGAAGCGGTGGATTACTCCCGTCCTTTTGGGTTGAGGCAGTCGTTCAGCGCCGTGCCCAGCAGGTTGAAGCATACCACGTACACCACAATGCACAGGCTGGGCATCAGCCACCACCACCAGGGGTTGGGACTGCTGATGACGGCGTTCTGTCCCCAGGCCCGCTTGAGGATGGTACCCCAGCTCCAGGTAGTGGGGTCGCCAAGACCCAAGAAGCTGAGACTGGCCTCGGTCAGCACAGCGGAGGCCATAACCAGGGTCATGTCGACAAAGACAGGACCGGAGGCGTTGAGGAGCACATGCTTGAAGAGAATGCGGGGCTTGGAAAGGCCCAGGCAGTTTGCTGCCTCAATATACGGCATCTCCCTGATTTTCAGGGTGCTGTTCTTTGTCACCCGTGCCAGCTGAGGCCAGGAGAAAATGCCCAAAATGAGGGCCACATTGGTAATGGAGGTTCCCATAATCGCGGCCACGATAATCATCAGCGGCAGCATGGGGAGCGTCATGAAGATATCGATCAGCGCATCGATGACCTCGGACAGCCAGCCTCTGGTATAGCCGCACAGCAGGCCCAGCGGAATGCCGATGACGCCGGAGATCAGCATAGCCAGAATAGAGACATAAAGGGAGGTGCGGGCACCCCACACCAGCTCGGCAAAGATGTCCAGCCCCAGATTGTCTGTACCCAGCCAGTGCTGGGCGCAGGGAGCGATGAGAATATCGGCAGTATAGCCATCCGGCTTTGGAATAAAGATGGGGCCAATCAGGCCGATGGCGACGATGATCGACACCCCGATTAATCCAATCATTCCATTTCGATTTCGGACGAAATAGTAGAGAAAACCTTTGCGTTCTTTCATGCTCAGCCCCCCAATTTAATGCGCGGATCCAGCCAGGCAACCACCAGATCGGTCAGCAGGCTCATGATGACCACGGCTACCGCCATTACCAAAAACGCTCCCTGAAGAACCGGATAATCCAGAGCATTGACCGAGTCGTAAACGAGGCGGCCGATGCCCGGCCAGGAAAAGACAGTTTCTGTAACGGTGGCTCCGCCCACCATAATGCCAATTTGCATGCCGATGACGGTGACGGTGGGGATCAGGGCGTTCTTGATGGCGTGGACCTTCATAACCCGCTTGGAGTCGCAGCCTTTGGAATAGGCAGTGCGGATATAGTCCTCATGAAGCACGTCAATCATGCTGTTGCGGGTATAGAGCACTGCATTGGCCAGGTTGGTGATGGAAAGCGCCACCGCCGGGAGAATCAGGTGCTTGCCCACGTCCAGATAAAAGGAAAGGCCGGCGCCCTTGGGCGGTGTATAGGCTCCTCCGGTTGGACAAATCCTTAGTTTGAAGGCGAAGATATAGAGCAGCAGAAACGCCATAAATGGAATAAAGACCGAAATTCCCATCGTTACAACAATATTAATGAGCCGATCGGCCAGTTTCCCCTTGTGGGCGGCCGCAAAAAGTCCCACGCCGATTCCCACAAAGATGACGATGACCATAACAGCAGCCAGCAGAAGCAGTGTCCAGGGCAGCTTTTCCGCCAGATACTCTGTGACGGGGATACGCTTGGAAAAGCTGGTGCCCAAGTTGCCGTGCAGGAGCTCTTTCATATAGAGAACATATTGGACACTCTTGGGCTTGTCCAAGCCATAAGAAACCATGAGGGCCTGCTGAGCCTCCTCACTCATCTGTGGGCTGATCATCAAGGTTACCGGGTTAGAGGGCATGGCCCGCACGATGAAAAACACAAGCGTCACAGACACGAAGATGGTCAGAATACCGCGACCGATGCGGCGGATTAGGTAGCGAAGCATTTATTCGGCCTCCTTTGCAAAATGGCAGCGGATCAAGTGCCCCTTGCCAACTTCTTTCAGATCCGGCTCCTGCTCGAAACAAACGGCTTGTGCTTTAAAGCACCGCTGGCAGAAGCGGCAGCCCTTGGGGGGATTTACAACGCTGGGGATATCTCCTTCCAACAGGATGCGCTGGGTGCGGGGCGCGGTGCTGGGTTCCGGGATGGCGGAAACCAGCGCCTGAGTATAGGGATGTGTGTTCTCCCCAAACAGATCGTCATAGGACGCAATCTCCATGATTTTTCCCAGGTACATCACCAGGATCCGGTCGCTGATGTAGCGGATAACGGCCAAATCGTGGCCAATGAAAACATAGGTCAGGTGAAAGGCCTTTTTGAGGTCATTAAAAAGGTTCAAAATCTGCGCCTGGACCGAAACATCCAGCGCGGACACCGACTCATCACAGAAGAGGAGCCGGGGATTTACCGACAGGGAGCGGACAATTCCAATACGCTGCCGCTGACCGCCGGAGAACTCATGGGGGTAACGGTCATAGACCTCAGGCCGAAGCCCCACTGTTTCCAGGAGGTGCTTGGCCTTTTCCTCCGCCTCTTTACGGCTTTTTGCCTGACCGTTGACCAGCATGGGTTCGGCAATGGCGTCCCCCACCTTGATTTTGGGGTTCAGGCTGGCATAGGGGTCCTGGAAGATCATCTGCATTTCCTGCCGCAGTTTTTTGCGTCCGGCACCACCCACTTTAAAATTGGTAATCTTTTTCCCGTCGTAATAAACTTCGCCGGAGGTTGCCGGAGTCAATGCCAAAATTGTCTGGGCCAACGTGGACTTGCCGGAACCGGATTCGCCCACAATTCCAAGCGTTTCACCCGGATAAACGTCAAAACTCACATCCTCCACCGCGTGAACAAACCGCTTTGTTTCAATGAGCTTTTTCTTCTTTACGGGAAAGAGCTTGGTCAGATGCTCTACCCGCAGAATGGGCTGTATATCCGCAGTTTCTGCGCCGGCGGCAGTGGTTGCTTCTTCACGCATGCTCAATCACCTCTCCCTCAAATGTCAGCCAGCATTGAACCAGATGGTCTTTCCCCACCCGCTTTAGGGGAGGGACGGTCAAACGGCACTGTTCTGTACAGTGCTCGCACCGAGCGGCAAACCGGCAGCCAGGTCCAAAATCGTAAACGGTCGGCACAGATCCGGGAATCGTGTGCAGCGGCTTTTTTTCACTGCGCATGGTTGGAATAGAGGCCATGAGCCCCCTGGTATACGGGTGGAGAGGGCCGTCAAAAATGGCCTTTAAGGTGCCTCTCTCAATGGCGCGGCCAGCATACATAACCACGACTTCCTCGCAGATTTCGGCCACAATACCCAGATTGTGAGTAATGACCATCAAACTGCCGGAAGCCTTTTTCAGGCGGCGCATGATATCCAGAATTTGTGCCTGAATGGTCACGTCCAGTGCGGTCGTAGGCTCATCGGCAATTAAGAGGGCCGGGTGGTTGATAATTGCCATGGCAATCATCACGCGCTGACGCATGCCGCCGGAGAACTCGTGGGGATATTGATCAATCCGTGTTTCCGGCGCAGCGATTCCAACGTCCACAAGGGACTGCAGGACCAGACGACGAATTTCATCGGGCTTCATCTCAGGATGATGGAGCTGCAGAATTTCGCCGATCTGCTGGCCTATGGTAAGCACCGGGTTGAGCGCAGTCATAGGCTCCTGGAAGATCATGGTCAGCTTATTGCCGCGAATGTCGCGCATCTCCGCCTCGGAGGCCTTCAGCAGATCCTTTCCCTCCAGAAAGATTTCGCCACCCTGGACGGTAGCAGCGTCTGGCAGTAAGCGCATGAGGGACAGGCTCGTCATGCTCTTGCCGCAGCCTGATTCACCAACGACACCCAGAGCCTTCCCTTCTTCTACCTTAAAATTCAAACGATCCAGCAGATTAAAAACCTGACCGTCATCATCTTTGAAGCCCATGCTGTAGTTTTTGAACTCAACAATGGTTGCCATGTATGTACTCCTCTCTTCTACACGGTTTCTTACACAATACAGTTCAGCACCACAACGTGCTAAAGCGGCCTTAAAAAAAAGAACGCTTCAAGTATGGAATGAAGCGTCCTTGCCCCAGTCTTTTCCGCGCAGCAGCTGCGCAAAAAAAGTTTTCCTGTTCTAAATTAAGCCAAGTATACAAATACAACTTCTGTGTGTAAATGACATAAGTCACTTCTTTCAGATTTTTTGTATTTTTCGTGAATTGTGCTTAAAGAGTAAAAAAACAAGGAAAATTTTCTGATGGTTTTCTCTTCGAAATGGATGGTTTTTGATATATAATAAGGAATATTCTGTTAGTTCCCGTCTAATCCGCTCTTATTTGCCAAAGGAGGACATCATGCGCCAGATCAACGATTCTGCTTTATTAAAGAGCTATATTGACCGGTACAACCTTCAGCAAAACTTTTCTTTTGATCTGACAAAGGCCGCCATTTTGATTCAGTTTGACACAGATGAAATGATCAGCAGGGCCGGTGAAATGGGCCAGGATTTTCGTATTTTAGTCAATGGGGAATGCATGGCCTATGACGTAACAGCAGGGAATAAAATACACTGTGAATGCCTTTACCGCGGTGTGAACTTTTTGGGATTCATCTCTGTGCTGTGGGATGAGCCGGTGATCAACAATATCCGGGCCGTTACCCCCTGCACCTTTCTAAGTATCTCTGCTGTGACGTATCGCGGGATGCTGTTAAATGACCTGAAATTTCTGCAGTTTGGTCTTCGCTCTCTGGCTCGTCATATCCGGAAGAACCACACCCATTTTGAACCCCTGAAGAACCGGCTGGCAACCCTGATTTTGCGGGAGGAGCGGGATGGAGCATTCCACTATAATCTGACCGTCTGCGCCGACCTGCTGGAGGTAAGCTACCGGCATCTTCTCCGCACGCTTTTGGATTTGTGCAATGCAGGGGTGCTTCAAAAAAGAAAAAAGGGAGATTATCTCATTGTAGATCGGGAGTATCTGTATAAGCTGAGTTCTTATGGAGCATAAAGTGTCTGCGCAGAGAAATTTGTAAAAACAGAGGAGAACATCTTGAAAAGCGGCAGATAAAACGTATAATGGCTTCCAGGTGCCAGAAAAATATGGAAAACGGGGAAATTTCACGAAGCAGACTCCTGTGAGCAGCAAGCCGCGGGATGGGTTCGCCTGAAAAAAGCGGCCAAGGGTCCGCGTAAGAAGAAGCGCCGGCGGCACGGGAGTACTGGAAACTGACATCGATGGGCTGAAAAACAGAAGAAGGGGAACGACGGGAATGTCTATATTGGAAAACTGCGAGCCGCAGGAGGTATTTTCCTATTTTGAACAGATTTGTGCGATTCCGCATGGCTCCGGCAACACAAAGGCCATCAGCAATTTTTGTGTGGAGTTTGCAAGGGAGCACAGCCTTGATTATAAGCAGGACACACATCACAATATCATCATCCGAAAACCTGCTGCTGCAGGATACGAGCATGCACCAACCCTGATTTTGCAGGGGCACCTGGATATGGTCTGCGTCAAGGAGCAGGACTGCGCCGTTGACTTTATGAAGGACGGACTGGATGTAGCGGTGGAAGGGGATTTTGTCTATGCAAAGGGGACATCCCTGGGCGGCGATGACGGGATTGCTGTGGCCATGATTCTGGCGCTGCTGGCGGATGATACGCTGCCGCATCCGGCACTGGAGGCACTGTTCACCGTGGATGAGGAAACCGGTATGTACGGCGCAGAGGCGGTGGATTTTTCGGATTTGAAGGGACGCTGGCTGATCAACATCGACTCTGAGGAGGAAGGTGTCATCACTGCAGGCTGTGCAGGCGGCGTGCGAGCAAACTGTCTGCTGCCGGTAAGACGCAGGCGTATGACAGGAATCCGCTGCACACTGACTGTGGATGGTCTCAAGGGCGGGCACTCCGGCGGTGAGATTGACAAGGGGCGCGCCAGCGCCAACGGCCTGTTGGGCCGCGTACTCCGCACGATGTGGGAGGCGGCCCCTTATGGGATTGTCACCATGGAAGGCGGCACAGTGGAAAACGCAATTTCCAGTAAGGCGGCGGCTGAAATGATCATTGAAAAAGGACATTTGGCAAAGCTGACCACTGTAGCAGAGCAATACGACGCCATTTACCGGCATGAATACGCCACGGCGGATGGGAATGTCCGCCTGACAATAACTGCGGGAGGAGAGGAGACACTGGCTGCCACTGATGGCGGAACAACCGACCACCTGACCTTTGCGATGCTGAATCTGCCTTATGGTGTGCAGGCCATGAGTACAGATATTCCGGGATTGGTGCAGACTTCCCTCAATATGGGGGTTCTGCGCATGACAGAGGATCAGCTGCGGATGTCTTTTGCTGTCCGCAGCAGTGTAGCTAGCCAGAAGCAGTGGCTGTGCCAGCGCCTGGAGAGTATCATGCGGCGGGTCGGCGGCAAAGTGGAATTCTGCGCGGACTATCCGGCGTGGGAATTCCGTCGGGAATCCCGCCTGCGGGGCCTGGTTGAGAGAAAATTTACCGAGTCCTTTGGCAAAGCGCCGAAGATTACAGCAACCCATGGTGGCCTGGAGTGTGGCCTGTTCTGCGGCAAGGCGCCGGATCTGGACTGTGTATCCATTGGGCCAAACCTGTATGATGTTCATTCACCGGCCGAGCGCCTTAGCATTTCCTCCACAGCGCGTACCTATCAACTGCTGCGCAGCATTCTGGAAGACTGCAGAGAAATGACTTAAAACGAAAGACAAAGAGGGGGGCGGGAAGCTCCTGAGGAAAACAAGTTCTGCAGCTTTTAAATTACGAAGAAAGGCTCCCTGAGAGCATCCGCTCTCAGGGAGCCTTTGACATTCCGCCCCGTTATGGGTACTCATATTCAAAGGAAGCCGCCTGCGTCTCCATGCTGAGCAGCATACGGTCCTTTTTAAAAAGCTGATAGCGTGCATGGCAGGCGATGTTTTCGCGGATTGTCCTGGCCATAGCGCCGCTTACCGGGGCCTGGAGCGGATGCGCCTGCTCATCGAGCAGAGCGGCCGTCATCCGAAGATCGCCCTGCTGAATTGTGATTTCACGGTTTTTTAAGGAGACAACCTTAGCCCCCAGATACGTGGCAAGGCGGTATTCCCGACCGCCCAGATGTATGACGCCGATAATCCCGGTAAAGCAAATCGGCCCCAACGGGATGTCAGCAGCAGCGAGCATGAGAGAACCATTTTCAAAGCAACACTGTGTCCACAGATACTGCTTTGGAAAGGAATGTCCCCTATCTCCTTCGATATATCCAATACTGTTTTCAAAACGGTGAATCCTTCCATTGATTTGCAGGCTGCCGTTTACCTCGTGCTGCATGCTGAAAACACGGTGTCTGCATTCCATGAACGGGACACAGCAAAATGGTCCCATGATATCAAAGCGGATAGGGGAGTGCTTGCTGAACTGCAGAGACCCCACTGCAGAGAAGGACGTCGTGTGCAGATTCAATTGAATGCCATATTCTGAGAAAACACTTTCTCCCAGCTTGGCATAGGGACGATCGGCACGTATTTGGCATGACTGGCTGGACAGGGGAACATTCCAGCTCTCCCTGCTGCTGATCAACTGAAGAGAACTGGTTTGCTTCCCACACTCCGTATGAACAGCTGGGATTAGCGCAAGACTCTCCTCCTGGGACTGGCACTTAAAATACCAGCCGCAAAAATATTCGTGGTTTCCCATATAAAAAACGACCTCCCGGGAAAAATCTGCGATGGTCCATCAAAAAGTTTTCTGCGCGATCATGTTTTTCATACAAAGTCCGGCTAAAAACTGCGCCTCTGCCATCAGCTGGCCAAGAAAACGGCGGGGGAGGCTGTCAGGCGGCCGTGCATCTGCCTCGCCTGAACAGAGCGGCTTGGCTGGAATGGCATGAAACCGCATAGGAAAGCGTGAGAAGCTGTGCGGGGAGTAATTTCTCAAATTTCACGAACACTAATCCAGAGGTGCACCTATGCCGGTCCCAAAAACGTCAATCGTCCTTTTTAAAATGATCAGATATCCCCAAGCAGGAAGACTGCTTGGCATTGTTCCGAAAAAGTGATAGAGAGGATCCGTTATGAAAAAAGAGCGAAAACAGCGGATGGCCCTCCAGGCAGCCCGGAAAAACCTGGAACAGGTGCGCCAGGGTGCGGCACGATCCGGCAGGCGAAGCCTGCTGCACCACGAGATGGTAATCCGTGGCCAGCTCCGCAAGCTGAAGGCTATTCCGCCGGGGATTTCCCCGGAATACCAGACGGTTTTCAACAGCTATGAAACCTTGCTGGACGATGTGTCCAGGCGGCTGCTGGATCACTACAACGAGAAGCACCATACCGCCTATGTTTTTGAGGAGGTGGTGGCGGGCCGGCGGGAGAGCTACCGGGACACTGGCATTCTCTCCGTTCTGCTGACCACCCACATTCCGCAGATGGTGTCGGCGGAGTTCGCGAGACTGCTTCCGGAGGATCCCGGGCAGGAGTATCCGGCGGCCCGCCAGTGCAGGCGGCATTTCTGCTTGCATCTGGGGGACACCAACACCGGTAAAACCTATCAGGCTCTCCGGCGGCTGAGGGAAGCCGGAAGCGGTGCCTACCTGGCGCCGCTGCGCATTCTGGCCCTGGAGAACTTCGAACGGCTGAACCGGGAGGGCGTCCCCTGCGATCTGCTGACCGGCGAGGAGGAGGTTCGGGTGCCGGGGGCACAGCACCTGTGCTGCACGGTGGAGAAGGCGGCACTGGACTGCCAGTATGATGTGGCGGTCATTGACGAGACACAGCTGACAGCGGATTCCCAGAGGGGTGATGCTTGGACCCGGGCCATTCTGGGCCTCCAGTGCCCGGAGATCCATCTTTGCGGCGCGGTGCTGGCCAAGGAGCAGATCACCGGTATGATTGATCGCTGCGGAGATACCTGGGAGCTGAAAACATATACCCGCCAGGTACCGCTGCAGGTGATGCGCCGTCCGGTAAAACTGACCGAACCGGAGCCGGGAGATGCCTACGTGGCCTTTTCCAAACGCCGGGTACTGGCCATGGCCCAGCAGTTTCGGCGGCAGGGAGTGCCTGCCAGCGTCATCTACGGCGACCTGCCGCCGGAGGTCCGCCGGACGGAATACGACCGCTTCATCAGCAGAGAAAACCCGGTGCTGATTGCCACGGACGCCATTGGCATGGGGGTGAACCTGCCCATTCGGCGGGTCATCTTTGCGGATGCCGAGAAGTTTGATGGGGAAATGGTGCGGCCGCTGACCAGTCAGGAGGTCAAGCAGATTGCAGGGCGGGCCGGGCGCATCGGTATTTTCGATGTAGGCTATGTGGGGGCTCTGGAGAGGGATGCCCTGGAGTTTTTAGAGGAACAGCTCCACAGCGAAGACATGCCTATCGAGCAGGCGGTGGTTGGTCCCAGCGAGGCAATTTTGAAAATTGGACTGCTTCCGCTCCAACAGAAGCTGGCCTTGTGGAGTGCCCGGCCGGAGGCACTCTCCTGTTACCGGAAAAAGGACGTGCGCAACGAACTGCTGGTGTTGGATCTGCTTCGTCCCTATCACCTGCCGGAGGCGGTGGAGTGGCGGCTGATGACACTGCCCTTTGATGTGGAAAATGAGCATCTGATGGCCCAGTTTGAGAGCTATGTCCAGGAGCACTTCGTCCACGGACGTATGGAGATGATCCGCCCGCTGCCGCCGGGGCCCACTCGGGCGGATTACGAGGTCTACTATCAGCAAATCGGGCTGTACTATGCGTTCTGCAAGAATATGGGGCTGCCGCTGGATGAGCAATGGGTGTCTGCAGCCCGGGCACAGGTGAGCGCCCATATCCGGAAGCTGATGGAGCGCGCATAAAACGAGTGGGATAACAATGGCTGCTGCTTGGGAATTCCACTGACGATTGGCCGGGTTTGGCGGTATGGGAATCTGCGAGAAAACATGAAAACACGGCGGTGGGAGCAGTTTTGCTTTTCCCCACCGCCGTATTTTACTGTGATTTTTAAAAATGCTGCGTTAAAAAAGTGCGATTCCCGGAAACGGCGCCAGCAGTGAGAAAGGCAATGAAAACATGGCTGGTGAACCTATCAAAAACGAAATGCAATTGCATGGAAGGTATAGAAGATATTGATTGCAGATAAGAAAATGGTGCATTGAATGTTTTGCGGGTACACTCTCTGTGCAAAAAACATATGTTGATACAAGGAGGTTGTGCCATGGATGGTCATTTGTCTTTAGGAGTGCAGGCGCCGGACTTTACCGCAAATACGACCTTCGGGACGGTTCGCCTGTCTGATTATAAAGGAAAATGGGTTGTTTTGTTCTCACACCCGGGCGATTTTACACCGGTCTGTACAACAGAATTCATTGCTTTTGCCAATGCGCAGTCACAGTTTGCAGAGAAGAACACGCAGCTGCTTGGGCTGAGCATTGACAGCAATCCCTCGCATCTGGCGTGGGTCTATGCCATTTATCTGACGACTGGGATTGAGATTCCCTTTCCGGTGATTGCCGATCGAACTGGCGAAATCGCACGGCTTTATGGAATGATTTCGCCTGATGTCAGTACGCAGGAAACAGTTCGAAATGTATTCATCATCGATCCCCAGCAGAAAATACGCGCTATTTTGATCTATCCCCTTACCAATGGCCGCAACGTTCCGGAAATTTTAAGATTGCTGGCAGCGCTTCAGACAACAGATGAATATCATGTGGTAACGCCAGCCAACTGGCAGCCGGGGCAGCCTGTACTGGTTCCACCCCCACAGACGTATGAGGAGCTGCTGGAGCGAGAAAAAAAGCCAAACCTACAGGGACTTTCTTGTAAGGACTGGTTCCTCTGCGGCAAAGAACTTCCGGAAAAGCTTGATTGATACCAAGGCGCCAAACGTCTCCTCAGCGTTTGGCGCCTTTTTAAAGCCAAGGTGGGTCCGCAGATCCACCACATCAGCTTAAAAGATGAACTGCACCTTATTTTTAAGAAATGCCTGTTTCTCCCTTGGCAGTAAACTCAGGACCTTTTGGGCTGCAGAAACAGGACCTGAACCTGCGACCTTCGGGTTATGAACTGCAGGTGGGTCTATTGTCCGCAGCTTTCAGCGCCTGGTTTCTCAAGATTACTTATTGTCCGCTTCGCGGTTTCCGCTGCCTGCCACCTGTTCCGCTTATGGGTCAGGGACGAATGACACACCCTTTGAGAATTGACATTTTCCGGCCCGGATGCTATGCTCCAACCAGAATAAAAATATGATGGAAAGGGGGAATCACCTGTGTACCGAATTTTTGTGGTGGAGGATGACGACGTCATCGCTGGCTCTGTGCAGCGGCATCTGGAGAGCTGGGGGCATCAGGTGGCCTGTGCGGTACGCTTCGATGATGTGGTGGCGGAGTTCGCCGCCTTTGACCCCCAGCTGGTGCTGCTGGATATCTCTCTTCCCTTTTTTAACGGCTACCACTGGTGCCGGGAGATCCGAAAGGTGTCCAAAGTCCCTATTTTGTTCCTTACCTCGGCCTCAGATGACATGAATCTGGTGATGGCCATGGAGATGGGCGGAGATGATCTGCTGGCAAAGCCCTTTCACCTGCAGGTGCTTTCTGCCAAGGTGCAGGCCATACTGCGGCGGGCCTACGACTTCACCGGCACCGCCCACCTGTTGAAATGCGGCGGTGCGGTACTGAATATGTCTGGAACCCTGACAGCCAACGGACAGAAGGCAGAGCTGACCCGGAACGAGCTTAAGATTTTACAGCTTTTGCTGGAGCACCGGGGCGAAATCGTCAGCCGGGAGGCCATCATGACCCGGCTGTGGGAGTCCGACAGCTTTGTGGACGAAAATACCCTGACGGTGAATGTGACCCGATTGCGAAAAAAATTGGAGGGTGTGGGACTGACGAACCTGATTCGTACCCGGAAGGGCATGGGCTACCTGGTGGAGGACTGAGGATGCTGATGGCCTATTTGAAACGCCAATACAAGCTGCTGCTCCTGCTGGCGGGAGCCGTCTGCGTGTTCGCAGTGATATTTGCCCTTTATGATCTGCCTTTGGAGGCAGTGGCCTATGCCGGGGTTCTGTGCCTGGCGCTGGGGCTGATCCTCTTTGCGGTGGGATACAGCCGCTTCCTTCAGCGGCACCGGGAGCTGCAGCAGCTTTTGCGTCAGACGAATGAGAAAGCTCTGCCTCTGCCGCCCGCCCGGGGGCTGCTGGAGGAGGACTATCAGGCGCTGTTGCAGGCGGTCTGCCGGGATCGAGCCCGGCTGGCAGCGGAGAACGAGAACCGCCTCCGGGAACTGACGGACTACTACTCCCTTTGGGCCCACCAGATCAAAACACCCATCGCCGCCATGGACTTGCTGCTGCAGGAGGATACCTCTCCGCACCGGGGAGAACTGGAGATGGAGCTGCTGAAAATCGGACAATATGTGGAGATGGTGCTCTCCTACCTGCGGCTGGACAGCGACTCCACAGATTACGTTTTGCGGGAGTATTCGCTGGATGACATCCTGCGTCAGGCCGTGCGGAAGTTTGCCAAGATGTTTATCCTGAAAAAAATCGCCTTGGATTTTCGGGAGACCGGGAAGACTGTGCTGACGGACGAGAAATGGCTGCTGTTCGTGGTGGAGCAGGTTCTTTCCAATGCCCTGAAATATACCCCGGCCGGCGGTACCATCCGAATCTATGGAGACGGCACCACGGTGGCCATTGCCGACAGCGGCATCGGTATCCGGGAGGAGGATCAGGCCCGGGTGTTTGAAAAGGGTTTTACCGGCTACAATGGCCGGGCGGATAAAAAGTCCACGGGGATCGGGCTCTACCTCTGCCGCCAGGTCATGGACCGACTGAATCACAACATCTCCCTCACCTCACGGCCTGGCCAGGGAACTCTTGTGCGGTTGGATTTGAGCCGGGAGAACCGAATTGTGGAGTAACCTTACAAAATCGTAAGATACGGAGCCGAACTGTAAGCCAAATCGATGGCAGACAGTCCGGCTTTTTGGTAGGATGGTGTCAAGCTGATAGAGGAGGAACTCTTATGCCATTATTGGAAGTACAGCACCTGCAGAAGGTCTACACCAGCCGCTTTGGCGGCAGTCAGGTAGAAGCGCTGCAGAACGTGAATTTTTCCGTGGAGCCGGGGGAGTATGTGGCCATCATGGGCGAGTCCGGATCCGGCAAGACCACTTTGCTGAATATCCTGGCGGTCCTGGACCGGCCCACTGCCGGAGAGGTGTTTTTGAACGGTAAGGCCCTGTCCGATGTCCGGGAACGGGATCTGGCGGCCTTCCGCCGCTCCCATCTGGGCTTTGTGTTTCAGGACTTTAACCTGCTGGACACCTTTTCCCTGCGGGACAACATTTTCCTGCCCCTGGTACTGGCGGGACAGCCCTATGAGGAGATGGAACGGAAACTGAAGCCTCTGGCGGAGCAGCTGGGGATTGCCGATATTCTGAGCAAATACCCCTACGAGGTCTCTGGAGGACAGAAGCAGAGGACGGCGGTGGCCCGTGCGCTGATCACAGACCCGCAGATCGTCTTGGCGGACGAGCCCACCGGCGCCCTGGACTCCCGGTCCTCTGACAATCTGCTGGAGCTGTTCGGTAAGATTAACGCCAGTGGACAGACCATCCTGATGGTGACCCACTCCGTGAAGGCGGCCAGCCACGCGGGGCGGGTGCTGTTTCTGCGGGATGGGCGGGTGTATCACCAGCTCTACCGGGGCAGTGAGAGCCGGGAGGCTCAGTTCTGCCGTATTTCCGACACGCTGACGGTGCTGACCCAAGGCGGTGAAAACCATGGGTAAGCACAGCTTCTTTCCCCGGCTGGCTCTGGTAAACCTGCTCCGCAACAGCCGGTATTACGGACCTTATCTCCTCTCCTGCGGCGCCATGGCTGCCATGTATTATATCCTGCGGTTTCTGACCTGGAACGAGGTCATCCAGACGGTGCGGGGCGCCGCCTATCTCCAGGCCATGATGTCCATCGGATGCTTTGTGGTGGCACTGTTTTCCGTAGTGCTTTTGCTGTATGCCAACAGCTTTGTGATGAAGCGACGGCAGAAAGAACTGGGGATCTACAACATCCTGGGCCTGGAAAAGCGGCACATCGCGGCACTGTGCGTCTGGGAGACACTGCTGTGCGCCGCTGCGGTGATTCCGGGCGGCATCGCGGCGGGCATCCTGCTCAGCAAGCTGATCCTGCTTCTGCTTTTGAAGCTGGTACAGATTCCGGTGCAGTTCGGCTTTTCTATCAGCATCAGGGGTATGGGGGAGACGGCAGCGCTGCTGGGGGTATTGTTCCTGCTGGCGCTTCTATGGAACCTGCTTCGCCTGGGGAGGTCCCGCCCCATCGAGCTGCTCCACAGCAACAACGCCGGAGAGCGGGAGCCGAAAACAAAGCGGCTATTGGCAGTCCTTGGGCTGGCGGCGCTGCTGGGGGGCTATGCCATCGCTCTCACCACCCGGAACCCGGTGAACGCCCTGATGCTGTTCTTTGTGGCGGTCATTCTGGTGATGCTCGGCACCTACTGCCTGTTTACTGCCGGGTCCATTTCTCTGCTAAAGTGTCTGCGGGCCAACGTAAAGTTCTATTACCAGACCCGCCATTTCACCGCCGTCTCCGGCCTGCTGTACCGCATGAAGCAGAACGCCGTGGGCCTTGCCAATATCTGCATCCTGGCCTGTATGGTGCTGGTGACGGTGTCCGGAACGCTGTGCCTCTATCTGGGAGCGGAGAAGTCCCTGGACGGCAAGTATCCCGACGATATTCTGGTAACCCAGACGCTGGAAGACAGTGTTGATTCCACCGCAATACTGGACTTGGTACAACGGACCATAGCGAACGCAGGACGGCAGGTGAGAGACATCTGCTATGAGCAGTCTATCTCTTTCCACGCCAAATACAGCGGCAATACGCTGCTGACGGACCTGGGCCAGAACGGCCTTCTGACGGAAGTCACGGTTCTGACGGCAGAGGAGTACAGCCGCCTGACGGGGGATACAGTCTCTCTGGAGGAAAACGAGGTGCTGGCTTGTGCGGACGGCGATCTTCCGCTGCCAGAGACTTTCTTTTATGAGGGAGAACCCATTCGGGTGAGAGCCCGGCTGGACAGTTTTCCTGCCGGGGACAGCGCCATCGTTACCAACGAGGCCAATCTGGGCTTGGTGGCGGACGATTCCCTGGCCGAGCAGATAATGGACACAGACCTGGCACGCCGGACTTTCCGCATTCATCTGAATACCGATGGCACCGACAGTGAAAAGCTGGCCTGCGCCAAGGCTGTTCTGGCGGTTTCAGACGGGAGATACGGCGTGGCCAGCCGTCAGGAGATGGCGGAAGAATTCTACGCCATGTACGGCGGCTTCTTGTTCCTGGGTATCTTTTTGGGCCTGCTGTTCCTGATGGCTACGGTGCTCATCATCTACTACAAGCAGATCTCTGAGGGGTATGAGGACCAGCACCGCTACCGGATCATGCAGCAGGTAGGCATGAGCCATCGGGAGGTGGGAGCTTCCATCCGGGGGCAGATCCTGCTGGTGTTTTTCCTGCCCCTGATGGCAGCGGGGGTGCATATTCTGGCAGCCTTTCCCATGCTCTGCCGCATTTTGGAACTGTTTGGCCTGCATGATGTGGGGCTGTTTGCCCTCTGCACAGTGGGGACACTGGCAGTTTTTGCCGCTGTGTACGCGCTGGTGTATTTTTTGACGGCCTGGACCTATGAACGAATCGTAGGTAGTGCGGCGTAAGCGGCAGCCAAATACATTTTCTGAAAAAAAGGTCAAAGCCGCTTTATCGGCAACCATCCCGCCGGGATAACCCCCGGCGGGATGGTTGACAAGGAAAAGAACAGGGATATTGTGAAAACCCGAATCAAAATTTGCGATGCGGTAATCAAAGAAGAACCTAAGGGCGCAGGGGAGACGGCGAACGACAATTTGCACCCTGCGCAGTCTTGGACTCCGCAAATGCCCGTACTGCGGGCATTTGCGGCTGGGTGAGGGGGAGGGCAGAACCGGAGCGAAAAAGCCCCTGAGGGGGATTGCCTTCCCGCAAATGCTGATGGCTGCTGGGCCTTTCCCGGCATCATAGAGAAAACCCACGCTTCAAGGATGGCAAGGCTGACCATTGCGGCACGAATCTGGACAGTTGTCCATCTCTTTCGGCATGCGGGGGGGGGGGGGACTGCCAAAGGTCCGTTTCCATGGCCTGCACTCACGTTACCATGGCACCCCAGAAAAGAAGCGGCCATATCCTATGCTATGGAGCAGTAACCAGACCTATTCCCGTATGGGTCAGCGTCAGGCTCATGGCACTGACCCCAATTTTTCACCCGATCTTTCCGACAGAAAAACAAAGAAAACGTCCTGAAATCGAAAGATTTCAGGACGTTTATGGTTGCGGAGACAGGACTCGAACCTGCGACCTCCGGGTTATGAGGTGCTCTGACGGTTTCCAAGCGGTAGTTTCCGCCGCTTTCCGGAGCGGTTGAGCCGGGAGCAGGATGCTCTTTGGGGGTATCCACTCCGTTGTTTCCGTCCATTTTTTGCGTGGTCTGGGTCAGCGTTTGGGTCATCTAAAAGAAACCAAGAAGGACCATTTTATTGCATGAAAGTACCGTCCGTCATCTGCTGGATGTACTCCTGATATTTCTCCTGCTTCTCAGCGGGAACCAGGTCACTGACCGCACCGGCAGACAGCGCACCATTCTGCATGGTGCCGTAGATGACCTCGCCACCAAAGGTACCGGCCTCAATGGCCTCCATGCACAGACCAACCAGAGAAGAGTTGTCCGTCACCTGGCTACCGATGATGCATTCGTTCTGACCCAGCAGGTCGGAGGGCTGAGCGATGTCATAGACCGTGATCTCACCCTTAGCGGCGTTAGCCTCGTCGATAGCCTGACGCGCACCGGAGTCAACGGCAGAGGCGTCGCCGAAGAAGACGTCGGCACCCTGATCCATCATGGCCTTGGCAAACTCAATACCCTTGTCAGAGGCAGAGAAAGAGTTGGAGTAAACAATGTCCAGCGTAGAGACTGTCTTGCCTTCCTGCTCGCCCACAAAGGCGGCAGACTCCTTGAAGCCCTCGTACTTGCCCTTGGTGGTGTCCAGCTCCATGCCGCCGATGAAAGCAACGATACCAGTCTCGGTCATGAGACCTGCCAGTGCACCAGCGATCCAGCCGATCTGCTGGGAATTAGGCAACATGGAGGTCACATTGCCATTCTCAGCTTTGCCAGGAGTGTCCTCGCCACCGTTGAGCAGACCAAATGCGATCTCAGGATACTCCACAGCAGCCTGCAGCACAGCATCGGTATACTGGTTGCCGGGGGCGTAGATCAGATCATAACCCAGGTCGCAGTAAGATACGATGGTGTCATAATAGGCAGACTGGTCAATGCTGTCAGAGTAGGCGGTTTCCCAACCGTACTTTTCAGCCGCATCGATCATGGCGTTGTAGCAGGCCATGCCCCAGCCGCCGTCAGAGATACTGGAATCGCAGATCATGGCAACCTTATAGACTTTGCCCTCATCGGCAGAATCACTGCCAGTGTTGTCAGATCCACTGCTGCTGGATCCGCCGGAAGAGCCACCACAGGCTACCAGAGACAGCGCCATAACCAGCGCAAGAATGAAAGCGAGAGACTTCTTCATAATTTATCCTCCATTTTTAATTTATAACAACTGCGCAGCAGTTATTACCAAAATTAGCGCTCCTCCCGGCGATAGGGCTTGCCCACTCCTTTGGGGCCGGCTTTCTTGATGCCAATGATCGTCAAAACCATCACAGTGGCCAAATACGGAATCATCTGGAAGAACTGGTAAGGTACACCAAAACTTCCCACCTGAAGCCGGATCTGCAAGGCATCACAGAAGCCGAAGAACAGACACGCCAGCAACACGCCACTGGAACTCCAGCGGCCAAAAATCACTGCCGCCAGAGCAATGAAGCCTCGGCCCGCCACATTGCCATCCACATAGGTAGTGGTGTAGCAGGTAGTGAGATACGCTCCACCAATACCCGCCAGCGCACCGCAAATCACAGAAGCGACATACTTCGTTCCAATAACGTTGATACCCAGCGTCGCCGCCGCCTTTGGATATTCGCCAACAGCTTTATAGTTCAGTCCTGACTTGGTCTTGTTAAAATAAACGGCGGTAAAGATCACCAAACCATAGGCCAGATAAACCATAAGTGTCTGATCCAGTAGCAGTGCCGCAAAGAAATTGTCAGTGGGGATCCCCAGTATCGCGGACAGGGGCTTCATCAGCTCCACCTGTACCAGCTCGCTGCCAGCACCGAAATAGACCCGATAGATGAAAGCCGCCAGCGCCGGGGCAAAGATGTTGATGGCCATGCCGTAAACAATCTGCTCTGCGCAAAGATGAATGGTAGCGTACGCATAGATCATGTTGACCAAAATGCCAACTGCCGCACCGGCTAAAACACCCACAAAAGGACTGCCGGTGATCAGGCTCACCAGGAAGCCGGTCAGAGAACCAATGGCAGCCAGACCCTCCAGTCCAATGTGAACCAGGCCGGCTCGCTGGGAATACAGCTCTGCCAACGCCAGAAAAATCAGAGGTGTTGCCATACGAACGCTGGCCAGAAGCAGGTTGCTGATAAAGGTCATATCCATTTTACACTGCCTCCTTCCGCTTACTGAACACCCTGTCCACCAGAGCCTTGAACTCCGGCAACTTGACCATAGCCAGTCCCGCAACGGTAAAAACGATGACCAGCGCCTGAATAATGTCGGATACGCTGGTGGGGACGCCTGTGGCTGCCTGCATGGTGGTGGATCCCACCCGCAGGGCCGCAAAGAAAATGGCCACTAAAATCGTTGCAAGGGGGTGGAGCTGACCAATGAGAGCCATGGCCACACCGTCAAATCCGTATCCTGCAGCAAATCCGTTGATCAGGTTAAACTGGGTTCCCAGCAGTTCCGCACTGCCTCCTAACCCTGCAATCGCACCGGAAACGATGAAGCTGTAGAGGATGTATTTCTTCACAGCGAAACCGTTGAACTCTGCGGCTGTCATGTTCAATCCCACCGCTCGAAGCTGAAAGCCTTTGGAGGTATTGAACAGGAAATAGTAGACCAGCAGTCCAACCACAAGGGCGATGATAAAAGCCGTGGTTGTCCGGAGTCCAAAAAGGCGGCTGAGTTTGGAGGCGTCAGGGACTGGGACAGTCTGGGGCACACTGCCGTCCCGCAGCCAGTCGGTATAGACAACGCCCATAAAAAGGGTTGCCACATAATTAAGCATGATGGAGATGATCATCTCGTTCTGTCCCCGATAAATCTTCAAAATCCCGGGGATGGCAGCCCAGAATCCTCCCGCCAGGGCACCGACTATCAGACACAGGATAATAGCCGGCAGACCTTCAATGCCGCTTTGTGTGGCGATATAGCAGCAAACCACGCTACCCATGATGAACTGACCCTCACCGCCCAGATTGAACACACCGCAACGATAGGCAAAGCAGGCGCACAGGCTGGTAAAAATCAGAGGTGTGGCTCGTGAGAGCGTGGTGCCTACATTTCGCAGGTTACCAAAAGCGCCTTTCCACAGCGCCTGCAGAGCCGTCAGCGGATTGGCGCCCAGCGCTGCCATAATGATGCAGCCGATAAGAAAGGACAGCAGCACCGAAATCAGAGGGACCAAAACATTGATGAACCTGTTGCCGTTTTTCATATTCCGTCCCCCTTTACTTCCCGGCCATAGCCAAGCTAATCTCCTCAATCGGAGGGTTCTTACCGGAGAAAACGCCCATGACCTGTCCTTCGAACATCACGATGATACGGTCGGAGACCTCCAGAATCTCATCGAAGTCAGCGGAGATCAACAGCACGCCGCAGCCCTTGTCCCGCGCCTCAACCATGGTGTCATGGACAAAACGAGTCGCCCCGATATCCAGTCCACGGGTGGGATGAACCGCAACCAGAAGATCCGGATCACTCTCCAGTTCTCTGGCCAGAATGACCTTCTGCTGATTACCTCCGGAAAGACTCCGGGACTGCTGTTCAATGGAAGTACAGCGAATATCATACTTCTCCCGCATTTGTTCAGCGTATTCCCGAATTTCCTTTTTCTTAAGGCGGAGTCCGCCGGCCTGAGAAAATTTCGGCGCCTCAGTGGATTTCAGCACAATGTTGTCCTTTACGGACATATCGCCGATGAGTCCCATTTTATTCCGATCCTCCGGAATGTGAGACACGTTTTCCAGAATAAAGCCGTTGGGTGTGAACTTGGCCACACGGGTGCCCTTCATATCCACCTCGCCGCTGTCCGGCGTCAGCACACCGGTGACCACCTGTGCCAGCTGGCTCTGACCATTGCCGTCCACTCCGGCAATCCCCACGATCTCGCCCCGCCCCACTGTCAGAGAGACACCGTTGAGACCGTTGTGCTTTGAGGTCTTCTGATAATCCACATGCCGTAAGGCAATCACCGGATCGCCGGAGGCCTCTGCTTTTTCATAATGAGATGGGGTCAATTCCCGCCCGATCATCAAATTAGCCAGTTCCTGTCCGTCGGTCCCTGCTCGCTCCAGAGTGGTGATCACCTCACCGGCGCGAAGAATGGTGATACGGTCGGAAATGCGCATCACTTCCCGCATCTTATGACTGATGAAGATGATGCTCTTTCCCTCCTCCGTCAGCTTGTTCATAATCTTAAACAGCCCCTCAACCTCTATGTCGGTAAGGGCGGCAGAGGGCTCATCCAGAATCAGAAGCTCCGCGCCCCGATACAGCGCCTTGAGGATCTCCACCCGCTGCTGAGCACCTACAGCAATCTCTGTGACGGGCTTATCCAGCTCCACATCCAAACCATATCTCTCAGACAGCTCCAGAATCTCCCTCTTCCGGGCTTCCCTGTCTATGAAAACGCCCTTGGTATTTCGATCTCCCAGAATGATATTCTCAAACACTGTCATGGCTTCTACCAGCATGAAGTGCTGATGGACCATGCCGATCCCCAGGCGCACCGCCTGAGCCGGAGAGTCGATTTGAACTTTCTGTCCGTTTAGATAAATGCTGCCCTCGGTAGGCTGATAGAGTCCGATGAGAACATTCATCAGCGTGGACTTTCCTGCTCCGTTCTCTCCCAGCAGAGTATGTACCTCACCCCGGCGAACCGACAGATTGATGTCTCTGTTGGCATAGAAATCGCCAAATCGCTTGCTGACATGCTCCATTCTCAAGAGTTCACTCAAATACATCCCCTCCTCAATTGTTGCCTTGCCTTATTCAACGGGCAAGCATACGCTCTTTCTTTTCCTGCAGGGTGTATACCATGGGCTCCGCCCACGAATACTGCTGCATAAAAACACCCTGATACTGGCAGATGGCATCCTCGTCCCCATCCATAAAGCGCCTGTAATCCGAATCCGTTAATTCGATCCGGATCCGCAGGCTCCCTCTGGCGCGAATCATCAGCTCCTCCGCCGCATAATCCCGCAGGGTATCCGCCAGTTCTTTAATCGTACGACGATATCCGATCCCGTCCGCATTCGCTGTGGACGACTCTCCCCATAATATCTCCACAATTTCATGGATAGACACAGGGCAGCCCTCGCGATACACGCACAACGCCATCAGCTCTTTTGCCTTTCCCGAGCGGAAATGCACGGGTTTTCCATCCACCAACATATCAAAGGCTCCGAATGTGCGAAAAGATATCCGTTTCTTCTGCCGACGCCGCAAGAGCTTGGCCCGCTCCATTACATCAGCAATATCCTCCCTGTCAAAAGGCTTGAAGATCACATAGTCCGCTTTCATTTTCAACGCGTCTACGGCAAACTTCGGATGCGCTGTTGCAAACACAATGATGATATCACCGCGAATCTGACGGAGCTGCTGTGCCAACTCCATCCCATTCATACCCGGCATGTCAATATCCAGCAGGGCAAAGTCCACTACGTTGCCAACAGCATATGCGATGGCTTGCTGGGGCTCTGTAAATTTCCCGACAATCTCAAAATCAGGCATGTCGGCGCATTTTAATTCAAATAACTGTAAATCCAGCAGCATATCGTCCACCAGAATGGTTTTCATCACACATCACCCCCACTCTGTACAATTTCATTATAACAAACAAAGCGTACGAAAACCGTACGCTTTGCCGCCAGATTCTTTTGGAAATTATGAAGAACATTAGTCTTCTTTTTTGTAAGATAGCACAATCATTGTCCCTTGTCCGGGAGTGCTTTTAATTTCAATGCCACACCCGGGCGAGCGATCCATGCGCTGGCGCACAATACTCAATCCGATGGAGCGATCCCCGACAGCCGGAGAATACTCAAATCCAACGCCGTCATCCTCTACAATTACCTGCCAATGTTCCGCTGTCTCCTCTAGCTTAACACAGACGGTTCCCCCGCCTATCTTGGGTTTAATCCCGTGGAGAATTGCGTTTTCCACAATCGGCTGAATGGTTAGAGCCGGCATCTGAAAATCCACATCCGGCACATCAAATTTCATGGTCAGCCGATCCCCCAACTGCATCTGATTGATATCCGCGTAGGCGCGAACAGCCCTCAGCTCTTCCCTGAAAGACCCTATGCCGCCAGCAGAGGTGACGGAGTCCAGATTAAACCGCAGGTAACGTGAAAAGTCTCCTGCCATCTTATAGGCCGCATCCGGATCCAATACAATCAACGCCTGCAGGGAATTCAGCGTATGATAAAAAAAGTGGGATCGGATCTGGCTGAACAGCATATTTCCCTGTTCATACTCCAGCTGCGCCAAAAGCCGCTCAATCTCCCGTTTGGACGCCTCTGCCCGCATCAGACGAAGCTTTTCCACATGATAGATCCCCATCGCAGCCAGGAAGCTGATCAGCAGACCAGCCGCAAGGTACATCCAGAAGCTGGTTTGGCTATACCATCGCTGCAGCGGCGCAATGGAGACCGTCCATACGGAATTAAAGAGCTCCTGCTGGAAGTCTATGGTATCCCAGTCCTGCTTCAGAGGAATTTCTGTTGCCAGAATGGTCTGGCGCTTTCCACTATCAGGGTTGATTCGCCAGACCTCACACGCAAACCCCTGCTCATTGAGCCGATCAATGGAACTTCCGGACAATACCTCCGGAAAATCCAGCGTCACTGAGACAATTCCCCAGAACACAGACGCACCGGTTTCATCCTCCAGAAAAATCGGCAGCCGCCCGGCAATGCCAGCCCCGCCCTGAATCAGGTCAAAGGGACCCGCCATATAGAGCTCCTGTTTTTCAATGGCGGCCTGTGCCTCCTTATTGCCCGCTCCCTCCTCATACATGTTCAGGCCGATGACCGCTTCGTTGCCCTTCAGGGGATAGACCGCCTCCACGATCCCGTCCGGCGCAAACAGCACATTCCGGACAAAGGGTTCCCGCAGCAGGACGTGGGAGATCCTCTCAAAGTTCTCGTAGGAGCCCTCCGTCTGGAGCAGATAGGCTTCCAAAACTCTGGCCTTTCCCATTTCAGAGAGCAGAATCTCATAGGTCTCTGCACCGATAGACTGCGCAAAATGCTCCATACGACTTCGTTCCTGCTGAATGTTAACCTGTACAGTGTAGGTAATCAGCAAAAGTGCCGCCAGAAATGTCAGCAGGAACACACCGCAGGTGCGAAAAACAATCTGTCGACTGTTCTTTTCAGCTCTTACATCCTCCATTGTCCGCACACTCCTTTGCTTTCCAGCATACGCCTTTTCCTGTGTTTTGTCAAAACTTCGGAAGAGAAACCCATGAATTCCAGCGATTTGCTTTGTCAAGGCTCTTCTGAAATTTTTTGGGGCCTGCGGCACTCAAGATTTGCGTCGCAAATCAAAGAATAAAAGCCTCTCCACAAAGCCGACCTTAGCAATCGTACAAATACTCTGCATAATGGGGATATCTCTCGTCTGAAAAATTCATCCCCTTGTGGGCCGCTGTGTGCGATTTTTCCAATAGGGGTGGCATCCTTTCTCCTACGGCACAATGAAACGCTGTGTGCGGCCTTTATGGGCGAAGTTGGCACACGGCGTTTTTCTTCTCTGTTGATACAGGGGATCCACAGAGAACCGGGAAATGTATGTATATAAAAGCACTTCACAAAGCAACTTCAAGGTTCCGTTGCCGCTGCGCAAAATAGTTGCGACAGAAGATTTTGTGGCTGCGAAGGCTGGGAGAATCCTCGGTTTAGAGGATGACAAGTTTCGCCTTCGTGGCACGGATCGGGGCATTTGCCCCTCCCGGCCCCTTCGGCAGCGGGCAAGCCCACAACCCCTTTTAGGAGACGATACCCGGCGCAAAATTTACGCCGCATTAAACAAAGAAGAGGCAGATCGTGAGAGAACGATTTTTGTTCTGCCGCTGGCAGAAGCTGGCAGAAGCCAGCATCGCATTCGTCTGGACGTCGGCTCATGCCGGCGTCCAGACTTTTGCTGTTTGCGGGGCGCTGCCCCACACCCGGTTCTTTCTTAACTTTCTGATAACTCCTCGGTTTTGGTATAGCTATTCTCTGCCTTTCTCGGTATTGTGTGTTGCTGAATAGGAGGTGGCGCAATGCACGACTATATGAAAGCACTCTATTACAGATTCGAGACCCCCTCTGAAAGGGCAGAAAAACTGGAAGAGGTGGTGGATAAGGCACACAAGCAGCTTGCCAAACAGCTGGGAAACCACCAACGGAGACTGCTCCTGCGCCTTGTGGATCTGGAAGCCTCTCTGCGAGACCAATCCTGCTTGGACAGCTTTATGTCCGGCTACAGAGTTGCCCACGGCATCCATCAAGAACTGCTGGCAGACCAGCCACCCTACAACTTCGAGGATGAGGATGAACGACTGGCCTGCGAAAAACTGAGGGAGGGATGATATGGCGAAGAAACGAGCAAACGGAGAGGGCAATATCCGAAAGCGGAAAGACGGCAGATGGGAAGGGCGCTACACGGCAGGCCATGATACCACCGGAAAAGCCATCTACAAGAATGTGCTGGGCAAGACCCAGGCAGAAGTCAAAGAGAAGCTAAAGCGAGCCATTGAGGAAAATAAGGGATTGGATATCGTCAAAGCTGGGCAGTACACACTGGGGCAGTGGATGGATGTGTGGTTCGAAAACTATGCCAAGCTGAAAGTAAGGCCATCCTCCCACCAGACCTACAAAGGCTACATCAATAACCACATCAAACCTCATGTGGGCAGCATCCCACTGAGCAAATTGACCTCTCTGGATTTACAGAAACTCTACAAGATGCTGTTGGCCGAGGGGAGAATCGACCGGATTGAATCAAAGAATCAGCCCAAGGGCCTCAGCGCCAAGACGGTTCGGAACATCAACCAGATCATATCCTCTGCCTTGAATCTGGCAAAGGAACAGAAGCTGATCTACTCCAACCCGGCAGAAGCCTGCGCACTGCCGAAGATAGAACACAGAGAGATGAAAACGCTCCCCGTGGAGCAACTGACTTTCTTCCTGCGAGAAGCCAGAGAAACCGGTGTGTACGAGATGTACTACATCGAACTGGCAACCGGGCTTCGCAGAGGAGAATTGCTGGGACTGAAATGGAATGACATCGACATGGCCAACGGAACCATCCGAGTGCAGCGGCAGGTAGCCAGAATCGACGGTGAGATCGTAGAGGCACCCCTGAAAACGAAAAACTCCTACCGCACCGTGTCCATCGGAGATGATGCGATAGAAGTTCTGAAAGAGCAGAGGAAAAAAGTGGGCCGTGAAATCGAGTATGTGTTCCCATCCCCCAACGGAGGCCCCATCTCCCCGGACAGCGTGCTGAACATGCTCCACAGAGTGCTGGAAAGAGCGGGACTGCCCAAGATTCGGTTCCATGACCTCCGCCACACCTTCGCAACGCTGGCTTTGCAGAACGGCGTGGACATCAAGACTGTATCCGGTATGCTGGGCCACTTCTCCGCAGGATTCACCCTCGACACCTACGCACATGTCACAACCTCTGCACAGAAAGAAGCCGCGAACACCATGGGAGGAGTTCTGCGGGTAGCAGCAAATAGCTGATACCCCGAAAAGTGGACACGAAAATTTGACCCATCATCCCGTAAAAAGTGATAAAAAAGAGCGAAAGCACCAGCTGGACACACTAAATCGTCCATCTGGTGCTTTCTGAACTGTTTCCCGTATGGGTCAAGGCTTGGGTCAGGCACAGAACCCGGAGGTCGGGACAGAATCTTTTGGAAGCAAAAACAAAGAAAAGTCCTGAAATCTCGCGATTTCAGGACTTTTATGGTTGCGGAGACAGGACTTGAACCTGCGACCTCCGGGTTATGAGGCAGTCTCAAGCACAAATCGGAGCCATTTCGACTCCGATTTGTGCTTTTTACCACCGTTCACTCGGCGGATTTTCCATTGTTTCCGTCCAGCCCTGCCCGCTCCAATCCTATTCTGGGTCAAAAGTGGGTCAGAGGCTGTAATATCCGGAGGGACTGGCGAACTGCAACCTTGCGCCACAGTCCACACTATCTATCCTCATACCACAAATGGCGTAAAGGCCAGCGTTTCGTGGGTGTATTTGTCCATCACGGCAGTTGCTTCGGCCTCGGTGACAGAGTGAAAGTCACCACTGTTGACATACTGATCCGTTGTGACGGAGTAGCGCCATGGTGAGCCGCCGGAACCGTCATCCAGATACAGCAACGTTTCCAGATGCTGTAACTCGCCGCTGGTATAGCGGTAGTAAGAGTAGCTGCTTTCAAATGCGCTGCTGCTGCCTTCGTTTGCCAGACTGCCATCGGTGCAGAGATACCAGCGGTTACGGTTCCAACCGTTGACCACGCGGACGGCTCTCGCACCGCCAGAGCGGTAGATGTTGAAAATCACGGCGTGTCCTTCATCCCAATTCGCACCGAGCAGCAGCTCAGGGATCCCATCACCGTCAAGATCGCGCAGCAGCCAGCCGGGTGTCTGGTAGTAGTCATTCGCTGTCAAAAGATCAGAACTGAACTCCGTTTCGATGCCTTGTGTACCAGCAAAGCGGAGATCGCAGATATTGGCTAACACCTCATCGTACTGGGGGTATCCGGTTACGCGGGGCCAGAAAGTAAACACCGCGCCTGCGGCAAGATAGCTTGTGGAAACGGGAGATTCTGTCAATGTAACGATCAGGCGCCCGGTTCCATCTGCGGTTATGTCTGCCGCGAGAGTGCCGCCAATATCCGCTGCGCCGGAGATATGCAGGATATTCATCTGCGGGTCATAGCTTCCTGCTGTATTGTCGACAGAAGTAAACTTATAGATGCCAAGGTATACCGCATAGCTGCCATCGGTGTTTTTCCGGATTGTCAGACTGGAGCCCATGTCATCGGCGTAGCTGCCGATGAGGGCATCTGCCGTACTGCCTCCTTTTTCATGACGGAATCCTTCGCCCGTCATACGAAGTTGCTGGATTTCTAACGCTTCAAGATCGCAGAAGCAGCTCAGAGCGTATGTGAAGTCTTCACTTCGAACCGGTTGGCCGTCTCCGTCATAGTAAGCGACAACGCTGATCTCCAATTTCAGGAATACGTCCGCGCTGACTGTGTTCGTGGCAGATGTGATCACGTTTTGATAGCGGGGGGACACAGGCATCTCCATCAGGGTAAAATAGCTTTCCTCTGCCAAACCTCCACCCGGTATTACGGCGAAGTAGATGTTTGCGTTAATGGGAAGCTCGTTGTTATATCCGGCATTGAGCACAGAAACCTGATAGTAGTTCGCGGTTCCTCGTTCCGGGCAGACAGGAGAACTGTTCTTTCCATCCCACATTGCGGAAGTCTTTTCCTCGGCTAAGGCGTTCCGGTAGGCGGTTTCTGAGATTTTTTGGATAGACACGGATGACGCGGTGAGCGCCGCATCGCTTGTGCCAATGCATCCAAGCAGATAGTCTCTCAACTCCGTACTTCCGGAACGCAGCTCATAGAGCCGCGCTGTCTTGCCGCCTGTGATGGGGTTGACCAGCATTTCACGTTCAGAGAGCATGACCTCGCAGCGTTCGCCCGCGGCGCTGATAAAATAGAGCCTTGCATAGCAGTCCTGCATTGCTGACGCAGCACCAAGGCGTTTATATTGCATGGCATCCAGCAGAGCGTAGACGGCGTCCGTTTCCTCCGCCGTTAACTGGACGCTGGATGGCTGCACGCCGCTTGCGTCCGTTACATCGGCATAAGTGACCTGTTCACGATGGAAACCGACCAGTCCGGCGGCGTCGGTATCCGTAGGCGGATCGGTCAGAAAGCACACCGCCACAACGACGCACACGGCGACCGACGCCGCGACCACCCAGAACGCGGGCTTTTTGTAGTGAAGCGCATTCCGCACACGCTCCTTGACGCCAACTTCACCGAACGCCAGCGGGCAGGTGATGACTGCCTTGCGCGGCATACTGCACGCAAGCAGCACTGTGGAATAGGTCTTGACGGCGCTCTCGTCCATCGTGCGGATCACCCGCTCATCGCAGGCCAGTTCAATGTCGCGGCAGAGCAGTGTATAGGCGAGCCACAGCACGGGGTTGAACCAGTAAACCGCAAGCAGCGCGAAACCCAGCGGCTTCCACCAGTGGTCACGCCGCGCGAGATGCGCTTGCTCATGCGCCAGTACATTCTGCCGCTGCACCTCGTCCAGACCGGAGGGCAGATAGATGTGTGGTTTTACAACGCCGAGGATGAACGGCGAGGAAATGGCATCGCAAAGATAAATGTGATCTTGAACGGGGAGCGATACACTCACGCGCCGACGCAACCGAAGATAACTCACGAGCGCATAGAGCAGCATGACTCCAAGGCCGATGAGCCACACCCAGCCCGCAAGATACGCCCACACATAAAGCGGGTTGACGCTGGCTGTTGGCACGGCGGCAAAATGCTCGCTGAGCGAGGGATTCACAGCATTGTCGATAACGCTCACGCCGCTGGTGATGGTCGGCGCGGGGTCAAACTGCACGGCTGCGGGACTGACCGTTTCGGCACTGGGGATCAGGCTCAACGCGCTCTCTATGGAGAATGGCAGAACCAGCCGCAGCGCGACGATGCCCCAAAGCAGAACATTCATCCACTTGGGCGAACGCTTTGATATCAGGCGCAGTACCAGCACGGCCAGCACCAGCCAGCTTGCGGAAATGCTTAGATTCAAGAGCTTCAAAAAGACGGCGGCCATTGGCTCACTCCTTTCCGCAGCGGTCGATCATGCGCTGAATTTCCGCAATGTCCTTCTCCGAAAGAGATTTCCGTGTGGTAAAGGCGGCAAGAAATGCGGGAAGGGAACCGTCGAAGGTGTCCTCCACAAATTTCTCACTCTGTACGGCGTTATAGCCCTCCTGTGAGAGAAGGGAAGTTACCGTGCCGTTTTCGTTCTGAAAGATACCGTGTTCGCAGAGTTTTTTCAAAACTGTGTAGGTCGTGGATTTTTTCCATTGCAGTTCCTGTTCGCATAGTTTCACCAGTTCACCGGAGGTCAGCGGCTCGTGCTGCCAGATGAGTTCTGCAAAACGCGTCTCAACAACGCCCAGTTTGTAACCGTCCATGTGTGCCCCCTTTCTTTGTTGGTCTATTTATGATAGATTTTTGATACTTGAAGTCTATCACAAGTAGACTGTGCCTGTCAAGCACACTTTACGCCGCTGGAATCAATGATGACCACCCGACCTCAGAAAACGGCAAATGAGCCTTTTTGACAAGCGGCCGCCCAGCGTTTCAGCAGCACGTGGAGCGCACCGAGGGTAGTGATACCGCCCCTGCCTCGCACACGCGGAAAACCATGAGCGCCGGATGTACAAATCCCGATTTCGACAAAAGCGAAAAAGATCACGCAGCCCAGCGGGGCCGCGACGCCTCGGGACAGCGACGCGCATCATGCGCATCGCTGTCCCGAAGGCTTTCTGCGTTCTTCGGGAGCACACCCGGCCAAGACCCAAAAGCGGCAAAGTTTGCCGTTCTGATACCCGGCCGCGCAGGGTTTTCGAACCGCGCAAAACGATCCGAGGGTAGTGATACCACCCCCGTCCGAAACGCCCCTGTTTCGCCCTGTGATCCGCTGTGTGCGATCCTGTTGGCGAAGGCAAGTGTGTACCCGCCGCAGTCCCTCGAAACGAACGTTGCGGCGTTTGTGCCGGAGGTGTTGAAGTCCGTGTGACCGATGCATTGGATACGTTGGTATGACTGCGTTTCCTGCGCCTTTCACGGCTTTTTCGAGGACGAAAAAGAAAGCAGGATAAACGGCTGGCGTCGGAACCGACGCTCTGCCCAATCACTTCTGCCCGCAGTGCGGGCAGTTGACGGGGGTTTCAGCGCAATCGGTTGTGGCGCCTTTTGAAGAAAATTTCAGAGCGGCTGGCGTCTTGGTTCCCGCAAACGCAGATGTCCCAAGGATTTTGGTGGTGCCTTGTGGCCGTTTCGGAAGGAAATCGAGGTAATCAAATCTCTCAAGGCGGTAGTGCAGGGCAAGCATGTTTTGCGCCACTACAGTCGATGAAAAGAGACTTTCGACCGTCCAAAAAACGCACCGCTGTAACCAAAGAAGAGCGTTCCCCTGACAGCGCAAGAATTGCGTCGCAATAGACAAAGATTAGGGGCAGAAGTCACCGCAAGGCAAATGATAACTTTCTGATAACAGTTCTGCTTTCCAGTAGCTTTCCTCTGTTGTTTACGGTATGGTTTGCCGTTACAAAGGAGGTTGATATCATGCCAAAAAGACGAGCAAACGGGGAAGGGAACATCCGAAAGCGCAAGGATGGCCGATGGGAGGGGCGCTACACAGTCGGTCACGATCCGGAAACCGGCAAGGCCATCATCAAAAATGTCCTTGGCAAGACGCAGACAGAAGTCAAGGAAAAGCTGAAGAAAGCCATTGAGGAAAACGTGGGCATCGACTATGGGCGGGCAAAGAACTACACAGTAGGTAACAGGTTAGAAGTGTGGTACGAGAACTATGCCAAAATCAAGATGCGCCCATCCACCTACCTGACCTACCATGGCTACATCGAAAACCACATCAAGCCGCAGCTCGGCAAGATCCCGTTGAATGATCTGACGACGCTGCATCTGCAACAGTTCTACAAAAAATTGTTGGCGGAAGGGCGGGTAGAGCGAATCGAAGCACAGAAGCAGCCCAAGGGACTGAGCGCAAAAACAGTGCGCAACATCCATCAAATCATTTCCTCTGCCCTGAAGCTGGCAATCGAGCAGCGGCTGATCGCCCGCAATCCGGCAGACGGCTGCGCGTTGCCGAAGGCGGAGCGCAAGGAAATGCAGACGCTTCCTGTTGAGCAGCTGACGTCCCTCCTCCGCGAGGCAAAAGACAGCGGCGTGTTCGCCCTGTACTATATCGACCTGACCACCGGCCTGCGGCGGGGCGAGTTGCTCGGATTAAAATGGTCAGACATTGATTTGGAAAAAGGAGACCTCCGGGTTCAACGGCAGATCGGACGCATCGACGGCAAGATCATTGAGATGCCGCTGAAAACGAAAAACGCCTACCGCACCCTGCCGCTGTCGGCAGACGCGATAAGCGTTCTGAAAATGCAGAAATGCAAAGTTGGGAACAGTGAGTGGGTGTTTCCCTCGCCAAGCGGAGGACCCATGTCCCCGGACAGCGTGTTGCACATGCTCCAGCGGGTGCTGAAACGAGCGGGTCTACCGAGGATACGCTTTCATGACCTGCGCCACACCTTCGCAACGCTGGCTCTGCAAAACGGAGTGGACATCAAGACCGTGTCTGGCATGCTGGGGCATTTTTCGGCAGGCTTCACGCTGGACACCTACGCTCATGTAACGACCTCCGCCAAGCGTGAAGCGGCAAAAACAATGGGTAACATCCTCTCTGGTGCGGTATAATCCTTTCCGCTATCCGCTCCCGTTGGGGTCAGCGTTTGGGTCAGAAAAAACAGCAAGTAAGTTATTGAACAAAAAAGTACGGAAAAAGTCCTGATTTCGCAAGAAATCAGGACTTTCTGGTTGCGGAGACAGGACTCGAACCTGCGACCTCCGGGTTATGAGCCCGACGAGCTACCAACTGCTCTACTCCGCGATATGAAATTTGTGGTGCCGGTGACCGGACTCGAACCGGTACAGTATCGCTACCGGGAGATTTTAAGTCTCCTGTGTCTACCATTCCACCACACCGGCAGCTGTCGGCAACGATTAGAATACCATAGTTGCCAGCAAATGTCAAGCAGTACCTCTTAAAATATTAAAAAACTTTTCGTCGCTTTTTGCTCCAAAATCCAATGCCGGTGCATCATTTCATGCAATTTCTCCCGCCGGCAAGCATATACTGACTGAGAAGCAAACCGCAAAGGAGGAAGAACCGTGAAAACCCGGGAGAACCGCGACGGTGATGTAGATGACCTGATTTTCCAGGACAACTGGTCCATCAGCAACCGCTAGTGATTGCAGGACGCCGCAAATGCGGCGTCCTTTTGCGTGCTCAGCAGATGGTACCACCGCCAACGACAATTTCACCGTCATAGAAAACAACGGCCTGTCCAGCGGTAATGGCCCGCTGAGGTTCATCAAATATTGCCCGTACCCGCCCGCGCTCCATGGGTTCGATGACGGCGGCGGCTTCCCGCTGGCTGTAGCGGGTTTTGACAGTTACCGACATTGGAGCTGACAGGGTGGGAATAGAAATCCAGTTCATATGTTCCGCTATCAGTGTGTCTTCCCAAAGGGCACTGTCCGGTCCGAGACGAATGGCATTTGTTTCCGCATCCTTCTCCAATACATATAGGGGCTGTTCCGTCGGCAGGCCCAGGCCCTTATGCTGTCCGCGGGTATAGCGGACAAAGCCCTTATGTTGCCCTAAAATATGCCCGGTTTCATCCAGAAAGGGCCCGGTTGGAGATGGATGCCCGGTGGCACGCTCAATGAAAGTGGCATAATCGCCATCCGGCGCAAAGCAGATATCTTGGCTGTCCCGCTTGGACGCATTGATCAAACCATGCTCCGCCGCAATTTCCCGAACCTGGCTTTTATGGAGTCCACCCAGTGGAAAAAGCGTGTGGGCCAACTGCTCCTGGGTCAGCATATAAAGGAAATAGCTCTGGTCCTTGCTCCGGTCTGCACCTCTTTTCAAAAGGTAACGTCCCGTAGTTGTGCTGCGCACAATTTGAGCATAATGGCCTGTGGCCAGAAAATCACCGTGCAACGCCAGCACCCGGTGCAGCAAAGCACCGAACTTGACGGAGCGATTGCAGGCAACGCAGGGATTGGGTGTTTGTCCGCGCTGGTACGACTCCACAAATTCCTGAATGACCGTATCACGAAATATTTGAGAAAAATCAAACACATAGAAGGGAAATCCCAACCGCCGCGCAACCATGCGGGCATCTTCCGCATCAGAAAGAGAACAGCAGGTTTTTTCACGGCTTTCACCGAGATCCTCATTATGAAATAGGCGCAGGTTGACACCGGAGATCTGGTACCCAGCTTGCTGCAGCAACAGCGCAGAAACAGAGCTGTCTACACCGCCGCTCATGGCAATATATACATGGGACATCGGGAAAACTCCTTTGAATTGAAAATAGTGATACTGTTATTGTAACTGGTTTTTCTGAAAAATGAAACAAAAAATTGGCTGCAATTTGTTATGCAGCCAATTTTTCAGTCCTGATTCCGCAGCAAAAAGGCACTGGACGGCAGTGCGTCTGATAAAGCCATCAGTATTTTATTAAAGCCGTTGCTGTATGCGTTGGGGACATCTGAAACACTGGGGGATCCTGCTTGCCGGTCGGGAAGAGAAACTGTGAAGCGAGTGCCCTTTCCGGCTCTTGACTCTGCCATGATACTGCCGCCGTGTGCCTCCGCAATGCGGTGACACAAAAATAATCCAAGTCCAAGCCCTTGCCCGGGAAGTGGTTCCTCAGAAATCTCATGGAGATAGCGGTCAAAAAGCACAGGCAGCAAATGCTCGTCAATGCCGCAGCCGGTATCGCAGACAGAGAGCAGTACCCGATTGCCGCTGATCTTTAGCTCTACAGATACACTTCCGCCGGCAGGTGTAAACTTGAAAGCATTGGACAGCAGATGAAACAGCAGCTGTTCGATGCTGTCGCGATTGACGGCACAGATGTGGCGATCTAAATTGCAGAGAAACTGCAGCTTCAGACCAATCATAGCGGCCAGATCATCTGCCTGCAGACACAGGGTACGGATCAGCTCTACAATATCGCAATCCTGCAGGAGAAGGGGAGGCCCTGCATATAAAGAAGACACGGCTGAGAGATCATTCACCAGCCGCAGTAATTGATAGTAGCCTTGATCCAGGACGGCGGCCTTAGCGTCCAGAATGGGATTCAGCTCCCGATCAGCAGCAGGGACCAACTGACCGGCCGCCAGGTGGAAATTGCTCAGGGTGCCGCGAAGCTGTGTGGAGATATTGCGGAACAGGGCGGCCAATTGATGAACATCCGGATCCATGGGAGGCTCCTTTCCCGTGCCCGCTGGCACTGAATGTAGCATTTACAGAGAGAGAATCCAAAAACCATGGAAAACCCTGCCTATAACACCATTAGCATAACAAAAGCTATTTATAAAAACAAGAATTTTGTTGAATTATGTCGAAAATTGACGAGGAACAGGCTGAAAAGCGGAAAAGTAAAAAACGATATGTGCAAAACAGACAAGAATATTTGAATTTTAAAGACGTAATTTTACGTAAAAATGTAGGGAAATATTTACTCCTTGTGCTATAATAAAGACAGAACTTACTGGGCATCCACGGGCATGCTTGGTGAAATATGAAAACAGTGGAAGGAATGGGAACATGGCGATCAAAGTTGGCATTAATGGCTTCGGCCGAATTGGCCGTGTGGCACTGCGGATTATGCTGGAGAGAGGCTGCAGCAGTTATGAGATCTGCGGCATCAATCTTCGGAATGCAGATTTGGATTATATGGTTTATCAGGTAAAGTATGACACGGTTTTCCGGACCTATCGCGGTATTGTGGAGCACGATGACCGCCACCTGATTATCAACGGAAAGAAAATTCGCGTATACAGTGAGAGCGATGCCAACTTGATTCCCTGGGATGACTGCGGTGCAGAGTACATTATTGAATCCACCGGCGTATATAACACCACGGAAAAGGCGGCTGCCCACTTCCAGCACGGCGCAAAAAAGGTGATTATCTCCGCCCCTGCCAAGGATGACACAACCCCCACGTTTGTGATGGGCGTCAACCATAAACTGTACACGCCGGATATGGATGTGGTGTCCAATGCCTCCTGCACGACGAACTGCCTGGCCCCCATGACCAAGGTCATCAATGATACCTTTGGTATTGAGCAAGCGCTGATGAGCACCATCCACGCCGCCACAGCCAAGCAGAAGGCCGTTGACTCCCGTGCCGGCCGTGACTGGCGCACCGGGCGCAGCGTGATGGGGAATATCATTCCTTCCACCACAGGCGCTGCCAAGGCCGTTGGTCTGGTGATTCCGGAGCTGAAGGGCAAGATGACCGGTATGAGCTTCCGTGTGCCCACCAATGATGTCTCCGTGGTGGATTTGACCGCCCGCCTGAAGCAGCCCGCCAGCTATCATGATGTGTGTGTGGCGATGCAGAATGCTGCGAAAAACAGCATGAAGGGCATCATTACCTGCACCACGGATCAAGTGGTTTCCTCTGACCTGACCGGTTTTTCCGAAACCTGCATTTTTGATGAGACGGCCGGCATTATGCTGGACAACAACTTTGTAAAGCTGATCGCCTGGTACGATAATGAATGGGGCTACAGCAACAAGATTCTGGATCTGATGGCTCACATGTACGAAGTGGATCAGAAGATCTGAGGATGTTTTAAGGCAGAGTCAAAGCGGCTTCTGCTGTGAGTGGGCCGTCTTTGCAGACTGGCGGTATCTATCGGGATCCCGGCGGTTTGGCTCGCCCCATAACGATGAAAACACTCCTTTTTTGGTATAGAGGCCAAGGAAGGAGTGTTTTTGCGCAGCTTCTGATACGGTAGGTCTGCGGATCGGCGCCGCTGCAGGGATTTCCCTGTTTTCCACAAGGAACCTTGCGAACCACCCCGGGCTGTGGTATGCTCGTTCCACTGGGCTTTTCGGCTGCCGCTGTTCCACCCTGCCGGAAGCGGCGAATGCAGTCTGATGTACGGCCCGGTACCCGGCTGCGCAGGTTTGGTGGATTTCCGCTGCCGCTGAGCGGAATCCAGATCCTCCAGTGGCCAAGATGCAGACCAAATTACAAGAAAATACTCCAGGAGGCACAGCACATGTTAAAAAAAGTAGCAGAGAACATTTATCAAAAAACCGTTCCCCTGCCCAACAACCCCCTGCGGGATATCAATGCCTATATCATTACCGGAGAGCGAAACCTGCTGATTGACACCGGCTTTAACAGGCCAGAATGTGAGGAGGCTCTGCGAAGCGCATTTGAGGAACTGGGCATTGCGGAAACAGACCTGTTCATTACCCATCTGCATTCCGATCACTGCGGACTGATCGGAAAGTTTGCCCGGGAGTCCAGCACGATTTTCACCGGGGAGACGGATGGGGAGCTCATCAATTTTGAAACCGGTAACCTCTACTGGCGAATGCTGGATGATCTGTTTATCAAGTATGGATTTCCGAAGGCGGACTTTGGGCGGAACACGGATATTCACCCGGGCAGAAAGTACTGCCAGGATACACGGGTCAACTTTACCTATGTGAAGGAGGGCGATGTGCTGCACTACGGCGGATACCACCTGCAGGCCGTGGAAACCCCCGGCCATACCCCCGGCCATATGTGCCTTTATGACGCCGAAAAAAAAGTGCTGTTTTGCGGGGATCATATTTTAGGAACCATTACGCCGAATATCTGCATTGAGCTTTGTACGGAAAACCCGCTGCAGGAGTATTTGGAGAGCCTGAAAAAAGTGGAAAAGCTGGATGTCAGCCTGCTGCTGTCCGCCCACGGAACGCCGGTGGAAAACATGTACGCGCGGATTCAGGAACTGTACCGTCACCACAACGACCGACTTGCAGAAGTACTCAGCATTCTGGGCGGCAGCCGGAAAACGGCATATGAAGTTGCACGGGATATGACCTGGGAAATTGACTGCAGGAACTGGGAGGAGTTTCCTGCCCCGCAAAAATGGTTTGCAACGGGAGAAGCCGTTTCCCACCTGCAGTATCTGTATTTTTCCGGCCAGATTGTCCGTGAGGAGCAAAACGGTATCTATTCCTATAAAAAGCCGGAAGCAGTGTAACCAGCCGACATGACGGAAAGAATTTTTATCACAGGCGATAAGCACGGAACCTTCTCCCCCTTTTTTGGCCTTGCGGCGAAAAACGAGCTGAGACCGTCTGATATTTTGATCATAGCAGGGGATGCCGGCTACATCTGGGACAGGAACTACCCCTCCAAAATTGAAACCCTGCAGCAGCTTTTTCCCGGCGTTGTCGCATTTATAGACGGGAATCACGAAAACCATGCCCTGCTGAACAGCATGGAAGTTGAATCTTGGAATGGAGGCCGTGTACACCGGGCTGGTGAGCGGGTATTTCACCTGATGCGGGGAGAGATCTACTCCATTTATGAAACCCGGATTTTCACGTTCGGCGGAGCCCGGTCCGTTGGCATCGATCGCAGGGAGGATGGGTTCAGCTGGTGGAAGAAGAAAGGGGTAAGCTGGTGGCCGGAAGAAGAGCCGACACCTGCGGAAATCGCGTATGGAGAGCGTCAGCTGGCGGCGCATCTGCATGAAATCGATTATGTGATCTCCCATGAAACCCCGTTGTCCGCCAGGGCGGCCATTTCCAGATCCAAGGAAATTGACGCGGATTACCAGCTGCCGGCGCTGTTCGATACATGGTATCAGATGCTTTCCGCTGCACCGCGGTTCAAAAGGTGGTATTTTGGACATATGCATGTCGACCAGCCCATTACTCCGCAGCTGCGTGGGATCCACAGCAATATTCTGCCGCTTGGCCAGGAAGAAAAATTGCGCTGGGCATAACAGGAAGGGCCGGATCAGACAGGAAAGCAGCATATTCCGGCAAGGAATCGTTTCTGTGGCGTCTGTGCCGACCATATGGTGAGCGCAGCTGGATCGGAAAATGCGCAGCCGGTTGGCTCTACCTTTCCCAGAACTTGGAGGCGCGGATGCGAGAAGCCCATCACTGCACCACGCCCCCTGCTCCAGGGACATCAAAGGGAGCAGGAGATATAGAACAGCAAAACTGAAATTGATATGGTGCCCTGCGGGGAAAGGGCAGCTGCTGCCGGCTCCTCTTCAGTTTCTGCCCGGCTGTGTATATTTTAAGAAAAGAGCATCCCTTTTGATGTTTTCATCGAAAGGGATGCTCTCTTTCACTTATTCGGAAAGAACTTCGGTGTTCTTTTCAGGGGTGGGCTGCTTTTTTCTCCGACCGCCGCGGGAACCTCGGCGGGGACGGACGGCAGCTTTTGGTACCGGCCCGGTAGTCAGTGTCACGGACTTTTCCGGCGCCTGAAAGAGCTGCTCCAGATGGCTGTACAGCAATCCGCCTTGGGCACCGCCGTATTCCTTTGCCAGCGCATGCTTCAACTCCTGGCGGGAAGTTGCCTTCAGTATAAAGCTCAGGTGCAGGCACTCCTCAATCGAGGGCCGCAGGGCAACTTCCTGAAAAGCGTCAGCATACCGGGCCCGGAGTGCATCAATAGAGGCGGCATACCCCTTATCCTGGCTGATGACATAGGCAAAGTCCGCTTCCTGCTTTCCGACCAGAACACCCAACTCCGTAATAATCTGGAAGTCAATGGAGTTTTTGCCGTCCCGGACGCTTTCGATATACTGCACGTCTGCCTTGGCGCCTGTGCACAGCTTTTGGATTTTAGTGGGGGTCAACCCCTTTTGGTAAAAGATCAGGACGGTGTCCTGCTCGGAGAGCATCTCAATGCCCTTCAAGCCGGTGCCAATGTTGTTATCGCCGTCCACCAAAAAAATCATTTTCATGAAAAAGTACTTTCTTTCGTTGAATTTTGCCTGTTCCAAGGGAAAAGACCCATTTAGTATACCAGATTATCCGGAAAAGCACAAGGAAAAACACCCGGTCAACCCGGGAAGAAAGAAATCTGGGGGCCATTGCGGCCCCCAGAAAACACGTTACTTATTCAGCATCATCCGTGGCAATCAGACCATAGCCGCCATTTTTACGGCAATAGACAATTGACAGGGCGTCATCCTCGCTGTTGCGGAAGACGAAGAAGCTGTGATCCAGCAGATTCATCTGCAAAATGGCCTCCTCTGGGCTCATGGGCTTTACGGAAAAACGCTTGGTACGGACAATGTTGAATTCTTTCTCCTCCGTTATCTCAAAATCATCCGCAGGGGTGGGAGGCGGAAAGCCCTCGCTCCGCAGCCGCTTGGAGAGGCGGGTTTTGTTCTTCAGAATCTGGCGCTCGATATAGCCAACAGCAGCGTCGATGGCACCGCGCATATCACCGTCCGGAGCCTCAGTCTGGGCCCGGAGCATGGTACCACCGCCTCGGATGGTAATTTCCACCGAGCAAAGATGATCCTTCTGCACAGTGAATGTAATAAACGCAGTGGTATCCTCTTCCCGGAAATAGCGCTCCAGCTTGGAGATTTTCTTTTCAGCATACTCCTTGATGGAGTCGTTCAGGGACACTCGCTTACAGGCAAAGGTACACTTCATCGAAATCGCTCCTTTCGTATGAAAGAGAGTTATATACCCTCTCTTTTGTATAGTATAACACAAGGATACTTCGTTGAAAAGAGAAAATATGTCTATTTTCACAAATTGTTTAAAAATGCATTTTTTCGGCAAAAGAACTCTCTTTCCGGCAAAAGCTCCTGTTTACAAAAGCGGCGGCAGGGGTGTATCATAATGAAGGAAGCTTTCCAATATCCCACCCGCTTGGGCCGCACAGTGCATGGCGCTGGGCGGCTCTTTTTTATACTGGTGCACCCATATAAAAAGGAGATCGCCAGAGGCGATCTCCTTTTGTGCTATTTCCGCCTGCGGCCGCCGCCCCGCTTGCTGTCCACACTGCGGTTCAGATCAGCCATCTTTCCCTCTGAAGAGGAGAGAAATTGCTTTAACTTATCCTCAAAGGACTGATCTCCGCTGGGAGATATGGGCTGTGGAGTCCGGAAGGAGGTGCGCGGTGCCATAGGCCGGGGTGTGCTGCCGACAGGCCGCTGCTGGATTGGGCGCGGCCCTCTGGGAGCAGGACGTTCCTGCTGCGGCAAAGTTTTTTTAATGGAAAGGTTAATTTTTCCATTATCTGTAGAGAGAACCAAGACCTTAACAGTCTGTCCTTCCTGCAGAAAATCATGTACATCGTTGACAAAGCTGTTGGCGATCTCTGAAATATGCACCAAACCGGACTTCCCATTGGCCAAGGCGACAAATGCGCCGAATTTGGTGATAGAGGTCACCTTACCCTCCAGAATGCTCCCAACCTGAGGCTCCATACAGTTACTTGTTTCTCCTTCCGGTAATTTTCCGGGCACGCTGTCTGTAAAAGGTGCCCGCATTTCCATACAAGAGGGCCGATGCCGAAGGGAAGAAGAGAACAGGACGTCCTTCTCGCCGCCCGGCACCGGTCTCAATTGCTCACATCATAAAATACGCGCTCGCCAGGGGAAACCAAGCCCAATTCATCCCGGGCGATTTCCTCCATCTTCTCTTGGGTGTTGCCGGCAGCAATATCCGCAGAAATGGAATCATTTTCCTGCTGCTGAACCTGCACCTGGGCGGCCAGTGCCTCTTTTTCGGCCCGAGCGGCGTCCACCTGCCCCTGCAGCCGGTAAAGCTGCCACCCTGTGGCGGCCAGAAGTACCAAAATCAAAATCTTGGTGGGGAGGCTGGCCCGAGTTCTCCGACCGTTCTTTTTTTGCTTTTTTGTATTTGCCTGGTTTGCCATGGAGTCCGCCTTTCTTCTGAGAAAACCGCTTACACCCATTTTTTCTTATTGTATAGCATTTCCCTGCAAAATAAAAGAGATTTTTTCCGCTTTGCCATGTTTTTTTGCAAAATTGTCGGCACCAATGGGCAGGGATGGACAGTAAATGCAGCAAAAGCGCCAAAGTGTCCACCCAAAAGTCCCAAACTGGCCGAAGCGACGCAGAAAATGCGGAAAAAAACAGTACGGATCCGCCGAGAATTCCCAGTAGCACATACAGTCTCAACTGCCCCTCAGCCAGGCGCAGGGTAAATAAAAAGACTGCGGTCCCCAGAGACAGACAGTATAGGCTGTCCAGCAGAGCGGTGAGGCGGGGTCTGCGAAGCCGGAAGGCCCGCAGCAAATCATACAGCAGTCCGGCCGACAGACCCAGCAAAATGGACTGGCCAAAGACCAGCAGCTGCTGGGAGACGTAGTTCTCCATAGGGCGTTATCCGAATAGCCGGCGCAGAAAACCGCCCTGTTCCCGGCCGCCGTCTTCATAGGAAATAGAATCAATGCGGCCATCCACATGCAGCTCGCCGCCGTCAAGAGACAGCTTGCCAATGTGCAGATCTTCTCCGGTAATGACCAGCGTACCGGCACTGGTGGACATGACGATGCCTGCTTCGTCAAAGCGTTCCACGTCCTCCACGCCGGAAATCGTCAGCTGTTCCCGTCCGATGAGTTCCAGGCGATGCCCGGCCTGCGGCATTGCAGTGTAGTCGTTCATACGGTGTCCCTCCCCCTGTCCCAACTATATGGGGCGGAGAGAAAAAATATGAGCGGGAATTACACCGGCAGGATCAACGCCCGATTTCCCGGTACAGTGCCGCAGCGTCCGCTTGGCGGACGGTTTCCTGCACAGACAGTACCTCCACAGTCACAGTCCGTATGCCGAACCGCAAAGAGATTTGATCTCCTACCTTTACATCATAGGAGGCCCGGGCGGGCTTACCGTTGACGGTCACCAGTCCGTTGTCGCAGGCCTCGTTGGCAATGGTCCGCCGCTTAATCAGACGGGAGACCTTCAGATATTTGTCCAATCGCATGAAAAAACGTCCTTTCCAAAAGAAGTAAAGCTGCCGACACTTCAGGTGCCGGCAGCCGGATTCATCGGGATGCTTATTTCGCGACGGCGTCCTTCAGGGCCTTGCCAGCCTTGAATACGGGAACGACGGAAGCAGGAATCTTGATGGACTCCTTGGTCTTGGGGTTGCGGCCGATACGCTCGGCACGCTTCTTTACCTCGAAAGATCCAAAGCCGACCAGCTGCACCTTATCTCCCTCCTGCAGGGCGGCGGTAATGGCATCCAAAGTGGCAGAAACAACGGCCTCGGCTTCCTTTTTGGAAACCTCTGCGGAAGCGGCGACGGCATTAATCAGTTCAGCTTTGTTCATGAAAATATCCTCCTATAAAAATGTTGATTCTCTTCATATTTCTTAACGCGAATTCTTACGCGATTAAGACAGTTCGTGTGCCTTGGCGGTATTCCACAGGGCGGTGAGTTCATCGCTGCCGTACTCTGACAGGGGCTTGTCCGCAGCTTCTTCCACCAGGCGAAAGCGGGCATTGAATTTGTCACAGGCACAATGAAGGGCATCTTCCGGATCCACACCCGTCATCTGGCCGATTTTGGCTGCCATAAACAAGGTCTTGCCAAGCTCCTCCCGCACACTATGATGGGCGTCCGCTGCCTTTTCAGATTGCAGTGCCTCCCGCAGTTCCCGGACTTCCTCTTCCAGGCTATTCAGGGCGGAAATGGCATTCTCCCAGTCAAAGCCAGCCTTGGCGGCCTTCTTCTGAATTTTTTCAGCCCGCCACAGGGATGGCAGCGTGTGGGGGACAGACTCCACGGCATCGGCGGTGGAGGCCTGTCCTTTCTCTGCCCGCTTGAGGGCTTCCCAGTTGGTCAGCACCTCATCGCTGTTTTCCACCTGCACCGTGCCAAACACATGCGGGTGACGATACACCAGCTTTTGCGCCACACCGTTCACCACATCCGCCATGGTGAAACGGCCGCGCTCCTCCTCAATGACGGCGTGAAACGCCACCTGCATCAGCACATCGCCCAGTTCCTCGCACATATCGTTGGCATCGTCCCGATCCAAGGCATCCAACGCCTCATAGGTTTCTTCCAGAAAATTGCGGCGGATGGAGGCGTGGGTCTGTTCCGCATCCCACGGACATCCTCCAGGAGCACGGAGAAGCCGCATAATCTCCAGAAAGTCTTCGTAGCTATAAAAATTCTTACATTGAAAATCTACCATATATTGTCCGCCTTTGCAAGATAAATCGATAGGAACCCCTTGGTTTTCAAGGAAAAAATCATTTTAAGTGCAAAAGTTTTATCAGTGTTTTCCCGTGGGGGATATTCTGAACATCCTCTGCCCGCAGAATCTGCAGGGCAATGACTAAAATAAAGTAAACGATCACGCCTGCGCAGATGCCCAGCAGAGTGGCAATGGCGTTGGCGCCATAGGCGGAGTGGCCCGCAGACAGTATCCGGTCCACGAAGCCGTACACCGCCCAGGCGGAACCGCCCATTAAAACGGAGGCGATGACAGGCTTTAAGAACAGCTGGAGATAACGGGGCTTTTTCGGAGAGTACTTCCACACAAAAAACAAGTTCAATCCGGAGATGACCAGATAGCAGCACAATGTGGAGATCGGGGCGCCATGGATGTTGATATCCGGGTTTCCCACCAGAATATAGTTCATGATAATCTTTGTAGCACCGCCGGCAATGACGGTGAAGATGGGCAGGTTCTCCTTGCCGTAGGTTTGCAGAATGGCGTTCGTCAGAATCATCAGGCAGATAAAGATCAGGGCGATGCCCAGAATCTGCAGATGGGGGCCCGCCGCCTGGGCATCCTCCTGCTGGAGGGGAAGAACCAGCCGCATAATGGGAGTGGACAGAGCGCTGAGGCCGATGCCGGCTGGCAGGGCCAGAATGGCAATCAGGCGGAAGGCGGAAGAAATAATACGGTCGGATCCCGCGTGGTCCTTCCGGGCCAAAGCCGCCGCGGCAAAGGGAATGAGGCTCATGGTGACGGGATAGACGAAAGAAGCCACCATGTTGGGCATATCCATGGCCATGCTGTACTGACCATTCAGCGCCGCCGCTGCCTCCTCGGTAAGAAGCAGGCCATGCTGCAGGCGGCCCATGACAATCTTGGTATCAATGAGGCTGATAATACTCAATGCGGAATTGCTGAGCGTAATAGGAATTCCAATCGCCAGGATCTGGCGGATAATGGCGCCGCTGCCGGAAGGAGCGTCCAGAGCTTCTGTCCGGTTCCGGTGGGTCAGAAGATAGAACACGAGGAACAGCATGGATACCACTGTACCCACTGTGACACCCACAATGGCGCCGGCGGCACTCATATCCAGGCTCATGCCGATGTGCAGAACGTACCAGGCCAGGGGCAGGCCGACGCACAGCTTGCAAAGTGCCTCCAGCACCTGGGAGATGGCAGTTGGCGTCATGTTCCCCTGCCCCTGGGTATAGCCCCGCATGCAGGCCAGAAGACACACGCAGAACACGGCGGGCGCCAGGGCCCGGATAGGCTGGTATGCCAACGCGTTCTCCATGAAAACAGCAAGGTCTGCCGCCCGGAAATACATGAACAGGGAACCGGCCACGCCCAGGGCGAAAAACAGCCAGATGGCGGTGCGGAAAATCTTCCGCTTTTCGTTCTCGCGCCCCTGGGCATGGGCCTGGCTGGTGAGCTTGGAAATGGCCAGGGGCAATCCGGCGGTGGAAATGGTCAGAAGAATGTTGTAGATATAATAAGCGGTGTTGAAATAGGTTTTTCCGGTGCCGCCCAGAATGTTGCTCAGCGGCAGCTTATAGAAAGCGCCAATGATTTTGACAATGGCAACCGCAGCCGCCAAAATGGCGGCACCGCCCAGAAAGGATTGCTTTTTTGGTTGATTCGACATGGAGAGATTACCTCGAATTACTTAAAGAATGCGCAGGGGGCTGTTTCCAGCCTATGGCGCAGTTTGAAAAATCATGCCTTACAGACGGGCCAGGCATCCTTTTACCAGAGCGGAAAAGCGGGGACCTGCCGCCCCGGCGGCAGCGAGAACCTCGTCAGAGGAGAGCGGCTGGTTTAAAACGCCGGCCGCCATATTGGTGCACAGGGTAAAGCCCAGCACCTGCATGCCGCAGTGGGCGGCCACAATGGCTTCCGGCACCGTGGACATGCCCACGGCGTCCGCACCCAGTACGCGGGCCGCCCGCACCTCCGCCGGCGTTTCGTACTGGGGACCCGGGAAGTACATGTAAACGCCCTCCCGGAGAGGAATATCCAGCGTTTGGGCGGTCTGGCGGGCCACATCCTGCAAAGCGGGCGTGTAGATATGGGACGCATCCGGAAAACGGGGACCGAATTCCTCCAGGTTGGGGCCGCACAGGGGACTGACACCGAAGAGCTTGATGTGGTCGGTGATCAGCATGATGTCCCCGGCGGAAAAGGCGGTGTTGACCGCTCCGGCGGCATTGGTGATGATCATAGCCTCCGCGCCTAAAAGCCGCAGCACCCGAACGGGGAAGCTGACGTCCGCGAAGGACCAGCCCTCGTAAGTGTGAAGCCGCCCCTGCATCACCGCCACCGGCTGGCCGGACAGGCGGCCAAAGACAAAGCGGCCCTTGTGGTCGGGAGCTGTGGAACGCTTCATATGGGGAACTTCTTCAAAGGGGACGCAGACGGCATCCTCCACCACATCTCCCAAAGCGCCCAGACCGGATCCCAAGATCAACAGACAACGGGGGCGAAAGGAACCCAAACGGGCACGGAGCGATTCCGCACTCTCCTGATACTGTGAAAAGGCATATTCCATTACAGCTTTCCCCCGCATTCCCGGCAGAATACGTCGCCATCCTGGGCAGGGGCGCCGCAGATGGGACAGGCAGGGACCGCCTGGAGCCGCACAATCTCCGCCTCGAGATCCGCAATCCGGCTGTAAAGTCCATCGATTTCCTGAAGCTTTTCCAGCAGGACTTCCGATTCCGTAGGAGTTCCGGTGTGGGTGCCGTAGATCATCTCGCCCACCGTCCGAAGCTGGGCATTCACTTCCGCCTTCAAATCCATCACCTGGATATTCAGCTTGGCCACGCTCAGCAGCGCACTGGCTTTTTTGCCCACACCGTAAGCGGCGTCGGCCGCGGCGTCGCTGACTTGGCAGGCGGTGCGCTGGACGCTGTCCAGCAATTCCTGCAGCCGTTCGTTCATGGGGGAGCCTCCTTCCAATCTGTTAATAACTGTACGTGCTGCCGCCGATAAACTCCCGGGCCAGGGAGTTGGGGGCGATGTACTTCTCGTCCATGGCCTCAATCCGGTCAAAGGCCTTCAGCATCTCATCCACCACCTCGTATTTCCCGGCGGGAACGGCCTCCAGCAGGGGCACGACAAAGGGCTTCAGCAGCGAGGCCTCGCAGGCCAGAGAGGAGTCGAACATGATGTTTGCGTTTTCCTTATAGGGGGAGATGTACAGCTTTTCGCCCCGGCGGACGTTGGCCCACATTTTCAGGGTGAAGCTGGCGTCGCTGCCGCGGAACTTGTAGTCCCGGACAATCCGGCGGCACAGCCGCAGCCAGGCATGCTGGAAGACAATCTCGCCCTCGCCGTTTGTAATGTTGGAGCGGGCGGCGATATAGAGCTTGAAGGCATGGGGGTTTTTGCCCACGATGATGTCGTTGAGAGCATGAATCCCCTCGAAAATCGCCAGCTCGTCAGGCCCCAGACGCAGAGGCTGGGAGAGAATGTCGGAGCGCATCTGCCGGGCGAACTCGTACTTGGGCACGTGGATGGTCTCGCCCCGGTCCAGCATGGCAAAGTGCCGGTTCAAAAGCTCAATATCCAGGCAGAAGGGGGATTCATAATCGATACCGCCCTCCCGGTTCCGGGGCGCCGTCTCCGGATCAACGGTGTTGAAGTAGTTGTCCATGGAGATGGTGTGGGTTTCCACCCCCATATGCTCCAGGACTTCTTCAATTTTCATGGCCGTGGTGGTCTTGCCGGACCCGGAGGGGCCGGACAGCAGGATGACGTGAGACTCGCTGCGGTGCCCGGCAATTTTCTGGGCAGCCAGCTCCACCTTTTTCGCATAGGCGGCATCGCACTCTTCGGCGAACGCCTTGGGATCGCTGCGGACCGCTTCGTTAATTTGCGTCAGAGAATACGGCATGTAACTTAAACTCCTTTCAAAGTTTCGTAAAACGCGGCAAAGGCCGCCTGGTTGGCGAGCGACTTTTCCGGCCGCTCGATATACTCTTTCGGATATTTCAGATTGAATGCCCGCTGAATGTGATTGGTACCGGGTTCCACCATTTTCGTGGATCCGCCGGCGCCGAAAGACAAAATGGAGCACAGCTCCGACATAATATAGATGTTGTACAGGCACTCCGCGCCGGGATGGCTCCAGCCGATGTTTTCAAAGCTGCCTGACATATACTTCTGCCGGTAGAGATAGTAGGGATGGTGCCCGGCGGCCCGGAGAACGGGCGCGGCATAGTCCAGCATCTCCGCCACCGTCTCCTGCCCGGGAATGCGGAGACCCTCCGTCAGAATACGGCTGCCCTTTTTCAAGGCCAGCGTGTGGACGGTGACGTTGTCCGTGCCGAAGGCAAGGCACCGATCGAGAGAACGGCGGAAGCCCTCCGCCGTGTCCTCCGGAAGTCCAGCAATCAAGTCCATGTTCACATGTGGGAAGCCATGCTGTGCCGTCAGTTCCATGGCGCGTTCAATGTCTCCGGCGGTGTGGCACCGGCCGATGGCCCGGAGCACATGGTCTTCCATGGTCTGGGGATTCACGGACACCCGGGTGACGCCGTGGGCCTTTAAAACCGCCAGCTTTTCTGCCGTAATGGTATCCGGCCTGCCGGCCTCCACGGTCATCTCCTCACAGGCGGCGGTGTCAAACGCCGTTTCAAAGGCCTCCAGCACCCGGTCCATCTGCGCGGCCGTCAGGGTCGTGGGCGTTCCACCGCCCATGTAAAAGGCCCGAACCCGCAGCCCGGCCTGGCGGACCATCTGCCCGCCGGCTTTGAGTTCCCACACCAGGGCGTCCACGTAGGGCGGCACCATGGCAAAACTCTTTTCCACGGACTGGCTGACAAAAGAACAGTAGGCGCACCGGGTGGGGCAGAAGGGAATACCCACATATACTGCAATGTCCCGGGGGCCGAGGCTCTGTCCGGCAAAGAGCGCTTGGGCACCGGTTTCAGCGGCCAGAGCTGCCCGTTCCGGCGTGACGAAATAGTTGTTTTCCAGTATGGCCTGCGCCTGCTGCTGGGTGCGCCCCTCCGCCATGGCCCAGGTGGCCAGCTTGTCGGGCCGGACGCCTGTGAGGCTTCCCCAGGGCGGGGTAACGCCGGTAACTTCCCTAGCCGCCAGGAAAAAGCACTTCCCAATCACATGGCGCCGCTGGCCTTCTTTTTCAAAGTCCGTGCCGGTGAGGGAGCAGCCGTAGCTGTATGGGGCGGCCTTGCCCTGGTAGGACAGTTCCACGGTGACGCGGCAGCGGTCCGCCTCCTCCCGGAGGGAGATGATAGCCCAGGTGGTATCACAGGGAAGAATCTGCTCATAGACTGGACGCTCTTCCGGAAACAGAGCCATCAGGCTCTGCTCTACAACATAGCGCTCATCATGGCCATTCAATACCAGTTTCATAAAAATTCCTTAAATTGTTCCGCGCATGGCGTGGAGCAGATAGGGATTCACCCGCCGCTCCCGATCCAGGCTGCTGAAATCCATATGGCCGGGCAGGACCTGAAGGTCTCCCTCCAACGCGCTCAGACGTTTGAGAGAGGCCATCATCTTCTCCATGTCGCCGCCCTGAAAATCCGTCCGGCCGCAGGAGCCGGCAAACAGAGTATCTCCGCAGAACAGCGCGTCGCCGCAGCGAAGCGTGACACTGCCCTCAGAGTGGCCGGGCGTGGCCATCACAGAGACGGTGAGGCTGCCCACAGACAGGGAATCCCCCTCGTCATAGTCCCGGATGTCGCCGGAGAGCAGGGGGAAAAGCTGCTGCGCCCGGGGATCGTCAGGATAGATGTCCCGGTGATTGAGATAGGTTGGGACCTCAGGCCACAGGGCCTGCAGATCTGCCACGCCGCCGGTATGGTCATCGTGTCCATGAGTCAGAAAAATGGCGCAGGGCGTACAGCCGGTTTGCGCCACAGCTGCTGCCACGCGGTTTGCATCTGCGCCTGGATCCACTACGGCGCAGACCTTGGTTGCTTCATCGCAGAGAAGATAGCAGTTGGTGCCAAGGGCGCCAACCTGCAAGGCTTTGATCTCCATGAAAAACCTCCGTAAAGTAAAATTTTGAAATCACGTTAAGGGCGGTCGGAGTCAAACAAAATTGTCACCGGCCCGTCGTTGCGGGAATCCACCTGCATGTCGGCGCCGAATTCGCCGTGCTCCACCCGAAAGCCCCGTTCACGGCAGTGGGACATAAAGGCTTCATACAGCAAAATGGCAGCATCTGGCTTGGCCGCGCCGGTGAAGCCGGGACGGCGGGAGGAGGTGTCGGCATACAGCGTAAACTGGGAGACAACCAGGAGACTGCCGTCCACCTGCTCCAAACTGCGGTTCATTTTACCCGCCTCGTCTTCAAAGACACGAAGATTGCAGATTTTGTCCGCCAGCTTGACGGCGGTATCATACGTGTCGCATGGCCCCACACCTAACAGCACCAGAAAGCCCCGGCCGATCTGTCCGCTGACTCGCCCGTCGATTGTGACGGAGGCATGGGCCACCCGGGTGACAACTGCGCGCATAAAGAACATCTCCTTTTTTGAACGATCGGTAATCGCGGGAAAGGCGAAAACGGGGAATACGGAGCTTGCAACGGTGTCAGCCAGAGGGCCGCGTGACCTTCAGAACGCCGGAAATTTGATGCAGGCGGTTCATCAAAGCCTTCAGCTGCTGACTGTCCCGAATGCGGACTTCAATCCGGAAGATGGCAAACTCATCTGCAGTGCTGCGGGAGTTAATGCCGAGGACGAAGGTGTTGGTGGAAGAAAGGGCGGCGGAGATATCCAGCAGGAGCCCCTGCCGGTCCTTGCACACCACCTCCAAAAGAGTGGGATAACTCTCATTGGTGTCGCTGCCCCAGGAGACCTTGATCCACCGTCCTTCCTGGCCGGGCAGGGAGCGCTTTTCCAGGGAGGCGTTGGGACAGTCACAGCGGTGGACGGACACGCCGTATCCGCGGGTGATAAAGCCAATAATATCGTCCCCCGGAACCGGGGTGCAGCACTTGGAGAATTTGACCAGGCAGTTGTCCAGCCCCTCCACAATAATTCCCTGCTCGCTTCTAATTCGCTTGGGAGCCGAGGGCTGCTTGGCATTTTCTGCGGTTTTTGCCTCAGCAGCGTCCTCCAGCGCCTTCTCCGCCTCATGCAGTTTGGCAACTCGATTCAGTTCGCCCTGCATCCGGCTGACGGCTTTCTGAGCAGTAAAGCCGCCATAGCCGATGGCGGCATACATCTCGTCCAGCGATCCGTAGCTGACCCGCTTGAGAAGACCGGGCAGAATCTCAGGATCCAGGACATCCCGCATGGGAATGCCGCAGTGCTTCAGTTCTGCTTCAAAAGCAGAGCGGCCGTTGGCAATATTTTCATCCTTTTTCTCTTTTTTAAACCACTGCCGGATTTTACTGCGGGCCTCGCTGGATTTGGCAATTTTCATCCAATCCCGGCTGGGACCCTTGGCATTTTTGGAGGTCAGGATCTCCACGATGTCGCCGTTTTTCAGAACGTGATCCAAGGTGACAATGCGGCTGTTGACCTTGGCACCCACCATCCGGTTGCCCACAGCGGAATGAATGGCATAGGCAAAGTCGATGGGAGTGGCACCGGCCGGCAGGTTCTGTACATCGCCGTTGGGGGTAAAAACGAATACCTCATCGGCAAACATGTCTACCTTCAGCGAGTGGATATAATCCTCGGCATCAGCGCCCTCCTGGTTTTCCAGCAGGCGCCGGACCCATTCGTACCGTCCTTCCGTGCCGCTGCCTGCGCCGCCCTGCTTGTATTTCCAGTGGGCCGCCACGCCGTACTCAGCAATCTCGTGCATCTCCCGGGTGCGGATCTGTACCTCAAAAGGCAGGCCGTCCGGCCCCATGACAGTGGTGTGGAGAGACTGATAGCCGTTTGGCTTCGGCGTTCCGATATAATCCTTGAAGCGGCCGAGGATGGGTTTGTAGAGATCGTGAATCACACCCAGCACATTGTAACAGTCCCCCACGTTTTCCACGATGACACGGAAGGCAAAGAGATCAAAAATTTCGTCAAGAGACTTGTTCTGGTTAAACATTTTCCGATAGATGGAATAGGGGTGCTTCATCCGGCCATAAATGATATGCTCGATGCTCAATTCGTTTAACCGGTCATCGATTTGATCCTGGGTGCGCCGCATAAAAGCCTCATATTCCTGGCGCTTGGCATCCAGCTTGGAGACGATTTCCTCATACCCGATGGGGTCCAGGTACTTTAAAGACAGATCCTCCAGCTCCCACTTGATGCGCTGCATGCCCAGCCGGTGGGAGATGGGCGCATAGATCTCCATCGTCTCCAAAGACTTTTGCTTCTGCTTTTCCGGAGACTGGTACTCCATGGTGCGCATGTTATGAAGCCGGTCGGCAATTTTGATGAGAATCACTCGGATGTCCTTGCTCATGGCAATGAGCATCTTCCGCAGATTCTCCATCTGCTCGTCTTCCTTGGTGGCATACTGGATACGGGTCAGCTTTGAGACGCCCTCCACCAGATCGGCAATGGTAGGGGAGAAGAGCTTCGACACCTGACCATAATTGGCAGGGGTATCCTCAATTACGTCGTGAAGCAGGGCGGCCGCAATGGACTCGGAATCCAGCCGCAACTCCTCCGCCACAATCTGGGCTACCGCCAGGGGGTGGATGATATACGGCTCACCACTCTTGCGCCGCTGATCCTTGTGGGCATTCTCCGCAAATTCAAAGGCGGCCCGGATCTGGGCAAAATCTGCAGAGGAGTTATAACCGCGAACGGTTTTTTCCAGGTTGTCGTACTGTTCCGAAATGGTCATAGGACATCACCTCGATTCCGATTGGCGGCATCCTGCAGCCGCATCAGATACGGGGAGGCGAACAGGTCGACCTTCCCTTGGGCGGAATTCAACTTTAACGTCAGCAAACTACCGTCTATGGTCATGGATAAAAGGCCTCGCTCATGGAAGACTGCCAACGCCAAAGCGGCCCGGAGAAAGCTCTCACATCCGCCGGCCAGAGCTGCCAGCTGGCGCAGAAAGGGCAGGAGTTCTGCCTCCAACCGCCCCTGGCGGAGCCGGCGCTCCAACACCAGCCAGAACGCTGCAAACTGATCCCGGGAGGCCCGCAGACGGGCGGATTCCTGGGCTGTCAGTGCGGCTCCGTCCATCAGCCTGTGCAGCAAATCCAGATCCGCCGCTTCGTGCCGGCTGGGAGTCAGAGAGGGCCGGATATCAATCAGCTGCAGCTGCAGAGTGGTATTTCCGCGGAATGTATTGGCCTGCAGATAAAAGGCAGCATCTACCCGCATTCCCTCCGCTACACCGCATTCCTCCGCAGTCACAGAGAAGAAGATGGAGTCAAACCGGCAGGTGCCCTTGGAAAGACGGAGCTTGAGGTGCTTCCCCTGACCAACGGACTGGATGGCGTCCACCGTAGCCCCCAGCAGCGCGAAGACCGGCCGGGGGTTTCCCGCACCATAAGGCTCCAAGTGGCCCAATTGCTCTACCTCAAAGAGGGACACATCTCCGGGGTAGGAGATGGGAGCGTCAACGTCCAGCGAGCTGATGGGCGGTTCGCCGCCGGCGGCGCTGCGGGCATAGCGGTTCATCCGCGCCCGGAAAGCGGCAATATTGGATTCCTGAATGGTGAAACCAGCGGCCAGCTCGTGACCGCCGAAGCCCTCCAATAAATCGGAACAGGACTCCAGGGCGGCAAAGAGGTTAAAGCCGCCGTAAGAACGGCAGGATCCCTTGCCGGTCCCATCCTTTAAGTGAATCATGAAGCTGGGGCAGGAATATTTCTCGCTGAGGCGGGAGGCTACGATGCCGACCACCCCCTGGTGCCAGTCTTCGCTGGAGAGCACCAAGGCATTGCGGTCCTCTGCCCGGAGGCGTTCAATCTGTCCAATGGCGTCTGCGCAGATGGCCTGCTCCACAGTCTGGCGCTCCCGGTTCAAATCACAAAGCTGTTTTGCAAGCGCCTCGGCTCGGGCTGGATCGCTGGTCTCAAGAAGGTCTGCAGCCAGATCTGCCGCACCCATGCGCCCGGCGGCGTTAATCCGGGGAGAGAGCACAAAGCCAATTTGAATGGAGGTGATGGGCTTTCCCAGAAGTCCGGCCTCCTTTAAAAGTGCGTGAATGCCCACAAAATTGGTATGAGGCAGGGCTTCCAGGCCACAGTGGACAATCGTGCGGTTTTCGCCTTCCATCCGCATGACATCAGCAATGGTGCCGATGGCGGCCAGCGTGCAGTACCGGGCGAACAAGGCGTCCTCACGGCTTTCCCCGCCCAGAGCCAGCACCAGTTTCAGCGCCACGCCGACACCGGCCAAGTACTTGAAGGGGTAGGAGCAGTCCGGCCGATGCGGGTCGACCACTGCCACAGCATGCGGCAGTGTGTCCTTGCACTCATGGTGATCCGTTACGACCACATCCATTCCTAGTCCGTTGGCAAAATCCACTTCCTCATTGCCAGTAATGCCGCAGTCCACGGTGATCATCAAGGAGGCACCCTGCTCGTGCAGATTCCGGATGGCATCGCAGGAGAGGCCGTAGCCGTCCTCAATTCTCCGGGGAATATAACGCAGGCAGCGGGCACCGCAGCTGCGCAGGTAGTCTGTAAGCAGGCAGGTGGAGGTAATGCCGTCCACATCGTAGTCGCCGAAGACGGCAATGGTTTCTCCTGAGGCAATGGCCTGCTGAATGCGGGTAACGGCTTTGTCCATATCCCGCATCAGCATCGGGGAAAGCGTCAGCTTCCGCTCCCGATCCAAGAATTCTGCGGCCGCCTCTGCCGTGGTAATGCCCCGGGCTGCCAGCACGGTGGACAGCAAATAGGAATACCCTGCACTGCGCAGGAGGGCAACGTCCTGCTCTGCCGGAGCCCCGATATTCCATTTTTTGAATTTCATAGATACGTTCCCCCCTTTCCCATATTTGCCTGAAGAAGCTATGATAACCAGAATATTATATCAGGCAAGCGCTGAAACGTAAAGGCTTTTCTGTATTCCGACACCCTTCGTTTGACGAAACTTCCGGATTTTGGTACAATGCCCTATATCTGCAAACAAATGAATCGCCAAAGGAGCAAAAACAACGATGAAAAATTGTCTGCAACGGCTGCTCGCCTGTGGGCTGCTGTGCGCACTGCTGTTGGGAGTTTCGGCGCCCTCTGCGGCTGCTGCGCGCACGGGCTTTTCCGATGTCCCTGCCTCACACTGGGCTGCCGCGTCCATTACCCGGGCGGTTGACCTGGGTCTGTTTCAGGGAGAGAGCAAAACAACGTTTGGACTGGGACATCCCATGACTCGGGCGGCCTTTACCGTAGTGCTGTGCCGCTTTTTCGGATGGGAGATGGCGAAACCGGAGCAGGGTACCTATACGGATGTGCAGAACCCTGCCGCCTGGTATTACAGCGCGGTGGAGACGGCTTATGCCAACGGCGCTGTTACCCGCCAAACAGAGAAATTCCGGCCGAGTGACGCCATCACTCGAGAGGAGATTGCGGTCATGCTGGTGCGGGCCCTGGGGTATGGAACCATTGCGGGCCTTGCGCAGGAACTGCCCATGCCCTTCCGGGATGTGAATGCCAATGTGGGATATATCTCCATGGCCTATGAGCTTGGAATCATCAGCGGGACCTCCGCTGCGGCTTTTTCGCCGGATCGGACGGCGACCCGGGAACAGGCGGCGGTGATGCTGATGCGCCTGTATGACAAATACCATGCTTCGTCTATTGGCCGAATCGGTATTACCACCACTGCAGAAGGGCTGACCGGCTACGAGGCCGTGGCAGTGCCTGCCGCCCGGCTGGTGTATAACGGCCAGGTGCAGGTTTCCATTGGAATGGAAGAGGAGACGACTGCTGCCATCCAGACAGCCGCACGGGCCAGCGGCGCAGCGGTTTTGCTGCAGGTCACCGGAAGTACCAACACACTGAAGGGGGCGTCTGGTGAACTGGCGGGCAAAATCGCGGACGCGGTCAGCGCCGGCGGTTATGACGGGGTGTTTTTGGACCTCCCCAAGCTGAAGTTTGAGCAGAGAAAGTTGCTGACCACACTGGTACAGGCACTGGACAGCGCCTTGGGCGAGAAAGCATTGTATGTGGCGGCGGAGGCGCCCGTGTGGGAGGGAAAGACCTACGAGGGGTATGACTATGCTGCCTTGGGCGCTGCGGCGGACCGTCTGGTGCTGCGGGTGGCACCCTATGAGCAGAATGGCGGAGGCTTTCCCATCGCACCGATGGAGCCGCTGGAGGAGGTCTATTACGCTTTGGCGGAGTTAAGGGGAGTGGTCCCAGGGGAGAAAATCACCCTGATGATGACCACGACAGGCATCGCCTGGACTGGAGGAAAACGGGGCGGAACGCCGGACGCGGCGGAGATAGCGGCCCGCCTGGCAGATCGGGAGACGGAGACTTACTACTCCAGCCGCTATGCCTGCGCCTATCTGACCTGCGCAGAGAACGACAGGAGTCAGACCGTGGTGTGGTATCTGAATCAAGAGGCGGCGGCGGAACGGGCCAGGATGGCGGGCTTTTTCGGCGTGGATCAGGTGTGTCTGAGCGATTTGTCATCTGTATCGGAGGAGTTGCTGAAGGGACTGCAGTAAGAGAATCCGCCCATATCGAAAACAAAAAAGCTGGGGGAAGCAATTGCTTCCCCCAGCTTTTTTGAAAAGTTGTGTCATCAGCGGCAGAGCACCAGCTCCACCAAAAATACCACGGCACAGCAGGCCGCGGAGACAGAAAAGAGTCCGGCACCGCACCAGGCCAGCACAATCCCCGCGCCAAGAGCCAGCGCTCCGGCAATGGGGATCTGGGTGGCACCCAGAATGGCGGGAAAAGTCATGACCGCCAATGTTACATAGGGAACGTAATAGAGAAAGGACTGTACAAAACGATTTTGAATTTGCTGCCGGATCAGTGTCAGGGGCAGGACCCGAATGGCATAGGTGACGGCAGCCATTACAAACAGATAGAGGTAGATATTATGCTGCATGACCGGCAGGCTCCTCCTTGGCTGCGGAAATCGGGAACAGGGCCGCCGCGAGACCCGCAATGACCACGGTCAGCAAAATGGTGCGTGTCCCGTCCGAGAGCGTGGCCAGCAGCGGCAGCTTTGCCGCTCCGTAGCTGGCGGCAAAGCTTGCCGCCACGACGCCCGCCACCACACGGCTTTTCCGGGCCGGGGGAATGATCACAGCCAGAAACATGCCGAACAGGGCGACCCCCAGTGCACTGACCACCCGGAGCGGCAGAATACTTCCGGCGGTGACGCCGACAGCGGTGCCGATGGCCCAGCAGGGGGCGGCGACGAGAATGGCGCCGTATGTGTAGAAGGGATCCAGATAACCGGGGCGGGCAATCGAAATGCCGAATAGCTCGTCCGCAATGTCATAGCCCAGCAAAAGCCGATGGCGCAGCGCGGTGCCGGGAGCCAGACGCTGGCTGAGAGCACAGCTCATCAGCAGATACCGGGCATTGGCAATCAGTGTGACCAGAGCAACCTCCCAATAGGCGGCTTTGGCGGCAATCAGGGCGAACCCGGCATACTCGCCGGCAGAGGCGTTCAGCAGCAGGCTGGACAGAAAGCCTTGGAAGGCCGTCAGACCTGCGCCGCGGGCCGCAATCCCCAGGGTAAAGGCCACCACAAAATAACCCAGCGCAATGGGGGCACCGTCCCGGATTCCCTCCCGTAGAACATCTCCATGAGCTGCAAAAAATCCCCGTCTGGCCTTGATTGCAGGAAGGGCTGAAGAAGGGGAGCTTCCGTACATCATAAAAACACAACACACCTTTTGTTTCAATTCGGGCTTCAGTATAACATGTGACTTGCTATTTGAAAAACGAATGTTTATAATGAATATATAAGAAAAACTGATGAATGGAGGAGAGAAAATGCTCTCGCACTACGATATTTTCTGCAAGGTCCTGGAAACCGGCAGCTTTACCAGAGCGGCGGATCTCCTGGGCTATTCCCAAAGTGCCGTCAGCCAGGCGGTAAAGGGGCTGGAACGGGAGCTGGGGACAACCTTAGTGAACCGGAACAAGGGGGGCATCACACCCACTGCGGATGGGGAGAGCTACCTGCCCTATATCCGGGCCATCAGCGGTGCAGAACGGACGCTGGATCGGAAGCGGCAGGAGATGCAGGGCCTGGAAAACAACACCATCCGTATCGGTACCTTTACAACGGTCAGCCGCAACCTGCTGCCCCAGCTGATGCAGAGGTTTAAAGCCCTGTATCCGGGGGTGCATTTTGCCTTACAGCAGGGAGACTACACCAGTATCAACCAGTGGGTACAGGAAGGAATCATTGATTTTGGGTTCACCAACCGGCAGACAGCTGCCGGATTAACCGCGCAAACCCTGTATCAGGATGAGATGGTGGCGGTTCTGCCGCGGGGACACGCGCTTGCTGCACGGCCGCAAGTTCTGCTGAGGCAACTGGCAGAGGAACCTTTTATCTTACTGGATGAAGGGGCTGACAGCGTTCCGCTGAATGCTTTTTCTGAGCAGGGCCTTTCTCCGAAGATTGAATACAAGGTCTATGATGACTACTCCATCCTGGCCATGGTGCGGCAGGGGCTGGGGGTGTCCGTACTCTATCGTCTGGTGCTGCCCGGATTTGGAGAGGGGGTGGCGGTGCGCCCCATTCGGGAGGCACCGGAGCGCACCGTGGCACTGGCGTGGCGCAGCTGGGAGACAATGCCGCTGGCGGCACGGCGGTTTGCGGAGTTCATCATCCGGCATGCGCCGGAGGTGCTGGCGGAACTGCTGCCGGAATGCAGCGCCCGGATATAACGGCCCGCGGGAACCAATGGATACAGCCGCACGGAACCTGCAAAAAGAGGAGGAGCATTGGCTCCTCCTCTGAAATATTCTGAATTTAGAGATACCGCTGCATGCCGTCTGTTGCCATTCCAACATCGGCACTGATGGTCACGGTAAATTTGATGTTGTTGGCCTCGCCGAAAGCATCCAGCCAGTTCAGGAAAGATTCTGTGTCCGTTCCGACCTCGCCGCCGACAACCTTGCACAGGTTGTCGATAAATACATGAGAGATATCATAGTTGCCGGCGTACAGGCCGCTGATAAAGCCCCGCAGCAACTCATAACTGTTCAATTTATATTCCTGAGCGTCAATCAAGCGAATGTGATAGTGAATATCGTACGTCATATTGCGGTTGGCTTCAATACAAACCACGTTTCCGGGCTCGTCCTTCGCCGCGTTGTTGATCAGTTCGATGAGCTGCTTGGTCTTGCCGGAACCCTTTACGCCCATAATAAGTCTGACCATAATTATCACTCCTGTTAATTAAAATCGTGGGAAATGGTTTTGCTACGTTAAGGATATCATAACATTCTGTAAAAAACAATGCAGAAAAGCAAATTTAAACTTTGTTCATATTGAGCATTGACAGCGCTAAGGCAGGGGAGAATACAGGGAGTTTCATAAAAGCTGACAACTCCCTGAAAAAAACGTTATTGCGTCAGCTTAGCTTCCAACTCCGCCTTCTGCGCCTCATATCCGGGCTTGCCCAACAGGGCAAACATGTTCTTCTTATAGGCCTCCACGCCGGGCTGATCGAAGGGGTTTACATCCAGCAGATATCCGGACAGGCCGCAGGCATACTCAAAGAAGTAAATCAACTGGCCCAAGTCCTCTGCAGACTTGCCGCCGGTTTCCACAATAATATTCGGAACACCGCCCTCGGTGTGGGCCAGGAGTGTCCCGTCCATGGCTCGGTCCCGGATAAAGTCCATGGACTGCCCGGCCAAAAAGTTCAGGCCATCGCCATCTGCCTTATCGATGGGAACAGCCAGCTGGTGGCTGGAGGCCCCCAGGCGCACGACGGTTTCAAACATCAGGCGCCTGCCCTGCTGGATATACTGTCCCATCGAGTGCAGGTCTGCGGTGAAATCCACGCTGGCGGGAAAGAGTCCCTTTTCGTCCTTGCCCTCGCTCTCCCCGAAAAGCTGCTTCCACCACTCCGCCATGAAACGGAAGGCGGGATCATAGCAGGCCAGGAGTTCGATGGAGCGGCCAGAGCGGTACAGCGCATAGCGGATGGCGGCATAGCGCCAGGCCGGACAGGAGAAGGAGGCATCGCCGCAGATATCCATCATAGCGGCGGCGCCCCGCATCAGGGCCTCGATGTCCACACCGGTGACGGCAATGGGCAGCAGGCCAACGGCGGTGAGTACGCTGTACCGCCCGCCCACGTCGTCGGGAACCACAAAGGTCTCCCATCCCTCAGCGTCCGCCAGGGATTTCAGCGCGCCGCGCGCTTTATCTGTGGTGGCATAGATACGATCTTTGGCTCCGTCCTTGCCATAACGGCGCTCCAGGGCTTCCCGGAAGAAGCGGAAGGCCACGGCGGGCTCGGTGGTGGTGCCGGATTTGGAGATGACGTTAACCGAGAAGTCTACATCAGCCACCAGATCCAGTACCTCCTGCAGTGCGTCGGAGGAAAGACCATTGCCTATGAAATAGACATTGGGCGTTTCTTTCCTTTTCAGATTGTAATTGGGAGAGCACAGGCATTCAATCACGCCGCGGGCACCTAAGTAGGAACCGCCGATACCGATGACCACCAGAGCCTTGGAGGTCCGCTGAATTTTGGCTGCGGCATCCTGAATGCGGGAAAACTCCGCCCGGTCATAATCCCGGGGCAGATGAACCCAGCCGGTGAACTCACCGCCGGCCCCAGAGGCGTTCTGCAGCTTTTCGTGAGCCCGCTTCAGGCGGGGCGCCAACGCCTCCTCATAGGGCAGAGGGAGAAAAGTCTTCATATGGAACAGCTTGACGTCCAGCATGGTAAACAGGTCCTTTCTTTTGTGATGGGCAAGCGGAATCGTTACGGTGAAACAGGAAATTTCTCATTCATTATAGCATTTGAAACATGCATAAACAAGAGAAAAGCCACGGATCATCGCCGAAAAAAGCACGGAACGGTCAATTGGACAAAAAGGCCGTTTTCAAAAGGCGAGTCAGCATCTGTCCAAAGGTAATCCTGGGAACTTCCTCGCCCGCCAGAATGGGCAGTTCAGCAATCACCTCGCCTCCCGCTGTGACCGTCAGGGTGCCCAGTTGATCTCCCGCTGCTACCGGAGCCGGCACGGATTCCGCCAAGACCACAGACTGCTGCAATTCCCCGGCCCTGGACTTTTCCAGAAGGAGATGTGTGCTGTCCCCAAGCACCGGCTGGACGGTTGCCTGTGTGCCCAGCTCCACCGGCACCGGTGCCAGAGCCTGCTCTGGTACAATTTCTTTCAGGGCGTACGTGGAAAAGCCGAAGCTCAAAAGGCTTTTGGCGTCCTCAAACCGTTGGGCCGAAGTAGGGGCTTTCATGATGACGGAGATCAGCTCCATGCCGTCCCGCTCGGCAGTTCCTGAGAGACAGTAGAGGGCATTGTCAGTAGAGCCGGTCTTCAAACCGGTAGCACCGTCATAAAAACGGATCAGTTTATTGGTGTTTACCAAAGAGGAAGCGCCGTCCCGCAGTGTATCCATCCAGATGGTGGTGTACTGCCGGATATCCGGATGGTTTAAAATCAGCTCCCGGCTCATCAGAGCAATATCGTAAGCTGAGGTGACGTGTCCATCGGCCGGAAGGCCGGTGGCATTTCGAAATGTGGTGTCGTTCATACCAAGCTCTTTGGCGCGGGCGTTCATCCGCTCCACAAAGGCACCCTCGCTGCCTGCAACCTGCTCTGCCAGAGCAACTGCACAATCATTGGCAGATACCACGCACACGGCCTTCAGCATGTCGGACACGCTCATCTGCTCATTTTCCTTCAGCCAGATTTGGCTGCCTCCCATGGAACAGGCATGGGCGGAGGCGGTGATAACCGTGTCATACGAGAGCTGGCCGCTGTCAATGGCCTCCATGGTCAAGAGCAGAGTCATGACCTTTGTGACGCTGGCAGGCTCCAGCTTGGCATGCTCGTCTTTGGCAAACAGAATGGTGCCCGTCTCTTTTTCCATCAGCAGTGCAGATGGCGCCGAAACGTCGATAGCCTGGGCGCCGGTTCCAAGGAAAAGCACGGCACACAGCAGAGCAATCAGTTTTTTCATGGTGATCCCCCTTTGCATCGTTGATTCACTCTATGAAGAAGGGGGGACATTCATGACGGGCTGTTGAAAAGATAGGACACTTTCAATTTTCGGCTTGCAAATCTGAAAAACATATGGTATCATACATAACCAGATATGCGGCTGTAGTTCATCGGTAGAACGGCAGCTTCCCAAGCTGCATAGGTGGGTTCGACTCCCATCAGCCGCTCCATAAAAATGACCACACCAAACGGTGTGGTCATTTTTATGGATACCGTAAGCTTTTTGAAATGCTCGGCAGAAGTGAACTCCACCTCCGCCAAGATTTTTGCCTTTGGCAAAAATACTTGTACACCGCACTTGCGGTGCGGCGCAGAAGGGCCGCTTACCGCAACGTAAATATCGGTTTTAATCGTCCTTTGCACATCAGAACAAGCTTTGTATTGCTTGCGCCCATTGCAAAGCCCATCGCGCGCTCATTCTGCTGCTCCTCGCTTCTACCCCCGCAAACGCTTTGCTGGTTTACAGAGCGGGCCTGGGCACGGTTCTAAGGCTTGGACAGCATTTTTACCGCATTGGTCCAAAGCAAAAGGACGTCCGTACGGATGTCCTTTTGCTTTGGACTTCAACAGAAAAGTAGACTTCGCTCTGAATGGACATGGCGAAAACCGCGTTCCTCCGTGTAGGCTCTCCGCTTTTCCTCGACACCTAATGGAAGCGGCGGAGCAAGGCCAAAGGAAAGACACGCTGCATGCGTGTCTTTCCTTTATCTGCTGACGTGTGGGGCCTGCCTGCGCGGCTTACTGGACAGAGCGATCAAAATTCCCCCAACAGTTCCTGTTGATGTCTGCGGTAGTACAACAGTCCTGCCAGATCTGCCAGAAACCAGCCGATGGGAATGGCGGCCCAAATGCCGCAAATGCCCACCGAACCGGCCAGGAGATAGGCCAGGGCGACCCGCGTACCCAGAGAGATGACCGTCAGTACCACGGACATAGCAGGACGCTTCACAGCGCGGTAGAGGCCATACAGCAGGAACAGGCAGCCGATACCGCAGTAAAAGGTGCCCTCTATCCGCAGGTAGCGCACGCCCTCCATCAAAATTTCCGTTTCATGAGGCTGGACGAAGATGAGCATCAGCGGCTTTGCAAACAGCACAACCAGGGCGGAGATCACGATGCAAAACAGCATCGATATCTGTACGACCCGCTTCACACCAAGCCGAATGCGCTCGTGTTCTCCGGCTCCATAATTTTGAGAAACGAAGGTGGAGAACGCATTTCCAAAATCCTGAACCGGCATGTAGGCGAAGGAGTCGATTTTGACGGCGGCGGCAAAGGCTGCCATGATGACAGGCCCAAAGCTGTTTACCAGCCCCTGTACCATCAGAATGCCAAAGTTCATGACGGACTGCTGTACGCAGGTCAACACGGAAAGGCTGCAGATTTCCCGCAGAATGTCCGGACTCCAGCGCAGATGCTCCCGGGATGGACGCAATTCCCCGCAGCGCACCAGCGTATACAGAAGAATTCCAAGGCCGGAGACATACTGGGAAATGACCGTGGCTGCCGCCGCTCCCGCAACTCCCCAGGAAAAGCGCAGAACAAACAACAGATCCAGCACAATGTTCAACAGGGCAGAAACAGCAAGAAAGGCCAGCGGCGTGGCCGAATTTCCAAGTGCCCGCAGCAGGCAGGAAAAAAAGTTGTACAGAAATGTGGCGGCCAAACCGGAAAAAATAATCCACAGATACCCACGCATGAGGGGATAAACCTCCTCAGGTACCCGCAAAAAGGACATAATGGGATCGATCCACAGGTAGACCGCCGTATTCAGCAGGACTGTCAGCAGCAGGATTAGCCCAAAGGCCTGGACGATACTGGCCCGCAGCCGTTCCCGGTTTCCCTGCCCTTGGTAGATGGCAAAAAGCGCACCAGCGCCCATGGACAGGCCCAGGAGAATCGAGGTCAGGAAGGTCATCAGCGTGTAGGAAGAGCCGACAGCTGCCAAGGCATCCCGCCCCAAAAACTGTCCCACAATCAGAGTGTCTGCAATGTTATAAAACTGCTGCAAAAGATTGCCTGCAATCATGGGGAGCGCGAACAAGAGAAGGGTTTTGGAGAGATTCCCTTTTGTTAAATCACGATACATAACAACACCTGTAAATTTATTGATTTCGAAATTGATGATATATTAGCACAAATAGAAACATAACGCAATATAAAAGTTTCGATTTGACTTATTGGGGTGGAGGTGTTATGCTAAAAATGAGGTGATGGAGCATGTATTTGAGTGGACTGGACGAGCTGGATCAAAAGATTCTGCAGCTTCTGATTGAGAACGCCCGATATTCCTATTCGGAGATCGGAGAACGGGTAGGCGTGTCTCGGGTAGCGGCAAAGGCGCATATCAATTTACTGGAGGAGCGGGGAATCATTGAGAAGTACACTGCGGTGATCAATCCCCAGCAGCTTGGCGGTGCCGTTTCCTGCTACTTTGAAATTGAGACCACACCCGAGACCTTTGCGGAGGTGACGGAGCAGCTGTACAACTGCCCTACCGTTACACAGATTTACCGGATGACGGGAAAGTGCCGGCTCCACGTGCATGCAGTGGCGGCGGGACAGGCGGAGCTGGAGCAATTTATGGCGGAGACGATGGACAGGCTTCCCGGTGTCACATCGGTCAATACCAATGTCATCCTGTCCCGCATTAAGGACATCAAGGGCCTGCGGCTGTGAGAAGGCGGGCAGTACAGGGGACTTTGAAAGACGGGGCCTTGTACTGCCTGCCTTGAAATTTCGGAAAGCAGGGCAGATGCGTACACGGAGAAGGACGCAAACAGGAAATGTTTGCTTTTTTCATTTTTGAACAACTTTTGCCAGGTTTTCCTTTACAAAAAATATATTCTCCATTATAATACTATAGCTACTGGAATTCGAAAGAAATGGAGTATTGCCATGGCTTTGATCGAATATGATGTGTATAAGCAGAAACTCCGGGATTTGGAGCCGGAGCTGCAGAAGCTCTCCGCCGCGCTGGATATTGACAGCGCACGGGCGGAGACATCCCGTCTGGAGGATGAAACGGCGCAGGATGGCTTCTGGAATGATCTGGAGCGCTCTCAAAAGGTGCAGCAGCGGCTCAAGCAGCTGCAGAACAAGGTGGGCCGCCAGGAGCGGCTGATCCGGGAGTGGGAGGATCTAAGCGCCCTTTGCGAGATGGGGCAGGAGGCCGATGATCCGGATTTACTGGCAGAGCTGAAGGACAGCTTCCGCGTTTTGGAGGAAAAAGTCGAGGAGTCCCGCATGGCAACGTTGCTTTCCGGCGAATATGACGGCCATAACGCTATTTTGACCTTCCATGCCGGTGCCGGCGGAACCGAGGCACAGGATTGGACACAGATGCTTTACCGGATGTATACCCGCTGGGCAGAGCGCCACGATTTCACCTATCAGATCCTGGACTATGAAGATGGCGACGAGGCGGGGATCAAGTCGGCCTCCATCTCCATTCAGGGTGAAAACGCCTACGGCCTTCTGAAAAGTGAGAACGGCGTCCATCGTCTGGTGCGGGTTTCTCCCTTTGACGCCAATGCCCGGCGGCAGACCTCCTTTGCCGCCTTGGAAGTTATGCCGGAAATTGAAGACGACGATCAGATTGAGATCCGGGACGAGGATATTGAGATGCAGGTTTACCGGGCCTCCGGCGCCGGCGGCCAGCATGTCAACAAGACCTCCTCTGCTGTGCGCCTCATTCACAAACCCACTGGGATTGTGGTGGCAAGCCAGCAGGAGCGCAGCCAGTTCCAGAACAAGGACAACTGCATGAAGATGCTGAAGTCCAAGCTGATGGAACTGAAGGCACAGCAGCACGCCGAGAAGATCTCAGACATCAAGGGCGTCCAAATGAAGATTGAATGGGGCAGCCAGATTCGCTCCTATGTCTTTATGCCCTACCAGATGGTGAAGGACACCCGCACCTCCTATGAAACCGGAAACATCGACAATGTGATGGACGGTGATTTGGACGGCTTTATCAACGCCTATCTGACGCAGCTGGCCACCGGCGAGCTGAAGAAGTAAACAGCAGGACAACAGATGCCCTAAAAAAGGCGTGGCTTTGGGCCACGTCCTTTTTCTGCAAAAGAAAGGAGTTCTATGGAAAACAAAACCCCAGCCGCGGGTGCGGCGCATCAGGAAAACAAAATGGGTGTGCTGCCCGTCGGCAGGCTGTTGGCTGGTATGGCAATCCCAATGATGATCTCTATGCTGGTCCAGGCCTTGTACAATGTGGTGGACAGCATCTTCGTGGCACAGATCAGCCAGGATGCACTGAATGCCGTCTCCCTGGCATTCCCCCTGCAGAACCTGATGATTGCCGTGGGCGGCGGAACGGCGCTGGGCATCAATGCCCTTCTGTCCCGATCCCTTGGGGAAAAACACCAGGATATGGCGGACAAGGCTGCGAATACGGGAATTTTTCTCTCCCTGTGCAGTGCGGTGGTGTTTGCACTCATTGGACTGTTCCTCTCCCGCCCGTTTTTCCTGGCACAGATTCAAAATCCGGCGGTGGTGGAATACGGCACGTCCTATGGCCGGATTTGCCTTGGTTTTTCCGTCGGCTTGTTCTGCCAGTTTTGCTTTGAGCGGTTGCTTCAATCTACGGGCCGCACCACGCTGTCCATGTGTACACAGCTGACTGGAGCCTTGATTAATATTGTGCTGGACCCCATTTTGATTTTTGGCCTGTTTGGCGCACCCCGGCTGGAGGTGGCTGGCGCGGCCATCGCTACAGTGGCTGGCCAGATCATTGCCGCTTGCGTGGCGGTGGTCATGAATTTGCGGTGTAATCCGGATATTCATCTGCGGCTGCGGGAGATCCGCTGGAACCGCCAAGTAGCAGGAGAGATTTACCGGATTGGCCTGCCCTCCATTGTGATGCAGTCTATCAGTTCCATTATGACCTTTGGAATGAACCGGATTCTCGTCTCCTTTACAGAGGCTGCCACCGCCGTGTTCGGCGCCTATTTCAAGCTTCAGAGCTTTATTTTCATGCCGGTGTTTGGCCTGAATAACGGCATGGTACCCATTGTTGCGTATAACTATGGGGCGGCCAGAATGGACCGGGTGCGAAAAACTGTAAAGCTGACGATATTTACGGCCGTCAGTATTATGTTGGCTGGATTTACCATCTTCCAACTGTTTCCGGATGTTCTGCTAAGCTTTTTCAATGCGTCGGAGGAGATGTTCTCCATTGGCATTGTGGCGCTTCGAATCATTTGCGTCAGCTTTCCGCTGGCGGGCTTCTGCATCATTGCCATGTCTGTGTGCCAGGCCATCGGCAATCCCCTTTACAGCTTGATCGTCTCTGTTTGCCGCCAGTTGCTGGTACTGCTGCCGGTGGCGTGGCTGCTGGCCCAAACAGGCCGGCTGGAACTGGTTTGGCTGGCCTTTTTGGTGGCCGAGGTGATCTCACTGACGCTCAGTGCCATTTTTTTGCGGCGGACCATGCGGAGCGCAGAGGCTCGAATCGGCGGTGCAGACGCCGGAACGGCATCTTAAACCGGCGTTTTGCGGCGTGCCGTGTGAATGGAAACCTGACTGGACTGAACACAAAAATAACGGCGGAATGGGCATCCCATTCCGTCGTTATTTTTGTGTTCAATTATTTGTTTAAAAAGTCATCGGGGTTCACGGCATCGCCATCCTTGGTGACCGAAAAATGCAGATGAGGCCCTTGGGCAGATTCTGCAGAAGCTGTGGTACCCACCGCACCGATAACCTGTCCGGCAGAGACGGATTCTCCCTCACTGACAGTGGGCTTGGACTGCAGGTTGGCGTAAGTGGTCTGATAGCCGTCCTGGTGCTCCAATACTACAGTGGTCCCCATCAGTGTGTCATCAGAGATGGAGAGCACTGTGCCCGCACAGGCTGCGGTCACTGCGGTGCCCTGCTGGGCGGCAATGTCCACACCGTCGTGTGTCCGCCAGTCTTCCAATGTTTCATTGTACACCAGCTCGTCCACAGAAAAGGCGGCTACTACAGTTCCCTGCAGGGGAGAGACAACCAATTGCGGTGCCTCCGCTATCACTGGTGTGTCGTCTATGGGAACCTTTTCCACAGGCATGGAGACATCAGGGACATCCGTTTCCATTGCTTCCGGGGAGACGGTCTCTACGGATGGGGACTCGTCAATGATGTCTGGAGCTGGCGCTGAGGTTTCCGCCTGGGGCGGATCTTCCGTTTCTGCTGCTCCACTGCGCTCAAACAGCAGAAAATATCCGCCGATGCCTACAGCCATGACGCACAAGGCCAGAACTGTATAAAACCCTGCACCGCCCAAAACCGACTTGAATTTGTTTGCCATGTATAGATACCTCCCTCAATTTTGAACCTACGGGAAGTATGGGCATATTTTCCTGGAGTTATACAAAAACGGCAGAAAATCAGGACGGCCGCACAAAAGTGATATTCCAAAAGGCAGCATCGCCCTGCTGTAAAAATCAAAAGGCCTGTCTCTGCCATTAGGGACGGGCCTTTCTTTCGTTAAGTGGGCTGAAATGGACGGAGGCGCCCTGGCCGTGGAATCTACATGTCGCAGTCAATCATTTCATCGTAAAGCTGTTTGCACAGGGGAAAATCTTTTTTCCGCATGGCATCCAAAATTGCACGGTGCCGAAAATCTCCTTCCAAAAGGGAATAGCCTTGGCGTTCCCATGCGGCAATTCCTCGTTTGAGCGTGACCTTTACGTATTTTTCAATGGCATTCCGGGCCACCATGAAGCAATACGTATACAGCGTATTGTGGGACATAATACAAATTTGCTCATGAAATTTCACATCGTAACTGAGCAGAGTATCCAGCTGCTCCGTACTGACAGGAGGGGTCAGAGACAATTTGTAATTTTCGCTTTCACGGCACAATTGTTCCAGGACCTCATACTCCTCGGGCTCGGCACGGAGAATCGCCAGCCTTGCACATTCCACCTCTATTAGTTTTCTGAAATCACAGACATCATCCATGAGTTTTGGCTCGCTGTAAAGATCCTGCACCGCGTTAATAAACTCGGAAAATTCAAATTTCTTAACGTAAGTACCATCTCCTACGCGGGTTTCGACCAATCCAAGTGCATTTAAACGCTGCAGCGCCATACGCACAGTGAGCCGATTTACTCCGTACATAGAGGCCAGCTCTGTTTCAGACGGCAGTTTATCATCGGCTTTCCACCGATTTGCAATAATATTTTCGCGCAAATTCTGGTAAACCTGCTCGCCGGCAGTAATCTTTTCAACTTTTATAATTTGAGCAGACACAATTTCACCCTCTTGTAAATTTAGAATTACGGTATGCGAAAAACCAATAAACATGCAGAGGCGTTTACCGGGCAATGAACATCCCCCGTCCCTTCCTACATCTTAAATCAGACGTAAAAGGGCAATTGTCTGCACGATTAAATAAATATACGCAGAATAACAAATAAAAATCGAGCGGATACTTTTTTGAAAATAAGGTCAACAAACAAACAGATAACACCCATTCTATATATTTTTTTATATTAACATATTGTGAAGAAAAAAGATGCACAATAATTTTTAAAAATATTTTGTTTTTTATACAAAATGATAAAAAGATGTTATTTTTTTATTGACATAGATGGAAAGGTGTGCAACAATTCGATTATAAATCAGGCGAACAGATGAACAGGCCAACTTTTTGACGGTGACTCTTCTGAAATGGAATTTATATCATGTTGTGGGGAGGGGTTCTGTGAAAATTACAAGCGTAGACCTTATCAAGGCATTTAAAACGCCGTCTGTGGCAGCAGAGGTTGCGGTTGGCAATGTGCCGTGGCACCCTGTGTTTGTCCGCATCAACACAGACGAAGGAATCAGCGGCTATGGTGAAATCGGAGTTGCATATGGCAACGCGCAGCACGCCGGCTTTGGCATGGGCGTGGATTTTGCAAAATGCATCATTGGTCTCAATCCGCTGAACAGCGAGGAAATCTGGAACCGTTTGCATCGGCTTACCTTTTGGGGCATGGGCAACGGCGGTGTCATCATGGCTGGTATTTCCGGCATTGACATTGCACTCTGGGATATCAAGGGAAAGGCGCTGAATGCACCTGTTTATCAGCTGATGGGCGGCAAGACCAACAGTAAATTGCGAGCCTACGCAAGCCAGCTTCAGTTTGACTGGGGAAAGGTCAGCCACTCCCTTGCCCGGCCGGAGGAATATGCAGAGGCTATGCGCAAAGCGATGGCAGATGGGTTTGACTGCGTTAAGGTCGATCCGATTGGTTTTGACCAAAATGGTGTCTGGATGGGACGGAGCAGCCGCGGAATTCTGCAGCGCGATCAGATGCAGCTGGCAATTGACCGTGTGGCGGCTATGCGGGAAGCTGGGCCGGATGTTGATATTATTATTGAGCTTCACGCGCTGACGGATGCGACGACATCTGTTCAGCTGGGGCGGGAACTTCAAAAATTAAACTGCTTCTATTATGAGGAACCCACGCAGCCCATGAACCCCAATCTGTTCCGCGAAATCAGCAGCAAAATCGAGATTCCCGTTGCAACCGGTGAACGCGTTTATACCCGCTGGGGATACCGGCAATTCTTTGAGGATCATTCCATTGGAATTATCCAGCCGGATCTGTGCAACACCGGCGGCCTCACAGAGGGAAAGAAAATCTGCGATATGGCCCATGTCTATGACATCGGCGTGCAAGTGCATTGCTGCGGCGGCCCCATATCCGCTGCGGCGGCGCTCCAGCTTGAAGCGGTTATTCCGAACTTTGTTATTCATGAACTGCATGCGTCCGCTTTGATTGAAGACAACATTCAACTTTGCAAATATGATTATGTCGCAAAGGACGGCTATTTTGAGGTTCCGGACAGGCCCGGCATCGGACAGGAGCTGACAGAGGAGGCCATCGCCAATTCCGAGGTTGTAACGGTCAAGTAAAAGTCCCGGCCCAAGGGGCGCGGCTCCATAAGGATCAGGGAAAAACACCATGTTTTTTCACTGTAGATACAAATCTTCTTTGATTCACTTGTATACCTGAAATTCAAAATTTATAAAGGAGGGGCTCCGCGCTTTTGAAAAAGGGCGGGAGCAAATGTGAATTCTATGAAAAATTACAGCGAGGAAGACCTGGCGCGCGAGCGCGAACTCATGGAGGAACTCAAACAGTTCGACACGCCCACCATCACAAACGTTGTTGCCACCTACCCCAATGACAAGACCAACTGCCTGGGCCTGTACCATCCTTGGGACGGCGAGTGGTATACCGACCAGACGCTGAAGTGCATGTATCCCGAACTGGGGCGGGTGGTCGGCTATGCCGTGACCTGTGTTTACGGTCTGCCGGATCCCGATTATAAGCGCCACGCAAATATCGCAGACGTTGTGGAGGCCATCAACAACTCTCCAAAGCCCGTGATTCTTGCGGTAAAGCAGAATTTCCCTGAGCGGATCAAAAATATCAACGGCCTGCTGGGCGGCAATATGATGACAGCTTTCCAGGCAGCCGGCTGTGTGGGGGTCCTGACAGACGGCCCCTCCCGTGATGTTGACGAGATTCGCCCGTTTGGCATTCAGTATATGCTCACCGGCGTCACTCCCGGCCACGGCGCATTTGCACTGCAGGCGACGAATGTCCCTGTCAATATCTGCGGCATGAGCGTCCAGCCGACGGAAATCATTCATATGGACGAAAACGGCGCAGTGAAATTCCCCAGAGAGTATCTTGAGGAGGTTGTTATCCGGGCAAAACGCGTGATTGAAAAGGAAGCGAAGATGCAGGCGGCACTGCGCAAGACCGGCGGCGATCTTGAAAAGGTGAAGATGGTATTTGCCGGTGTGTATGAATTCGACGAGAAGAAGCCCGAACAAAAATAATCGCAGACGCAGAGTATCGTAGTTGGCCTTTTAAGTTTCTTGGCATGGATGCGCGTTCTATACATAGGGGATGGAGACCAAACAGTCCTTGGAGAGGGACCATAAAAACTACTACGCTATAACGCGGGAAATGGATGGAAAAATGAAGCGTTGGAAAAGAGATGTCATCTATTCTATCGTGCTCATTGTCTTCTGTGCCGTGATGTGGGTTACGGCAAACGGCTTTGAGCAGAAGCTTGTGAAAATCGAGTTGGCAAAGCCGACGGCTTATGCGCATCTCTGGATTGGACTCCTGGGAATCCTGGCTGTCATCCAGTTGATTCGGGCACTTGTGAAGCGGCCCGATGAGGAAATGCCCCGTATATTCACACCGCTTATGATGATCACCATAGGCATCCTTGTGTTTTATGTGGTAACGATACGGCAACTTGGCTTTTTCCTGAATACGTTCTTGCTGCTGGCGGTTCTCCTGATCAGCTACAGTGCGGCGATGGGCAAGATCACGTGGAAGGAAAAAAAGAAAGTCGCCGTACAAATACTGTTCTACTTGGCAGTGGGTCTTATCATTACAATTGTTGTTCAGTATATTTTTACGGAGCTGCTGGGCGCCAATCTGCCTGACGGTGTTCTATTCCAGTAGAGAATCGGCGGGAAAAGCTCAAAGCGATTATAAAAAGCTGAATTCTAAAGTACAGGATGAGATATCTTACAAACAAATACATAATTGCGTGGCATGGTTGCTTCGCGATACACGAAAAGGAAGGAAACAAGATGAAAAGTATGAAAAAAGTTTTTGCGCTTGTTCTTGCTCTTATCATGAGCCTTTCCCTGGTTGCCTGCGGCAATGAGACTGCGAAACCTGACAGCTCCGGCACGCCTGATTCCAGCAAGCCTGACACCAGTGCGGAGGAAACCTATCCCACCAAGGACGTTCAGATGTACATCGGCTATGGTGCCGGCGGAGGATCTGACCTGCTGGCCCGTGCGTTGGCAAAGTATATTGATTTGGGTGATCAGACGATGGTCTGCACGAACCTTACCGGCGGATCCGGCACGATTGCCATGATGGAGTGCTGGAACGCAGAGCCGGACGGCTACAGCATGAATCTCTGCCTGCCGGAGTCCTTTGCGGTTCAGGTGCTGAATGACTCCATGGAGGAGGATGTGTTTGACAAGCTGATCTTCCTTGCCAGCCCTGTGTATGACGTAAACTCCCTGAACGTTCTGTCTACTTCCGACATTCAGACAACGGAAGATTTGATTGCCTATGCCACAGAGCATCCCGGCGAACTGACGATTGCCGGCGTGGGCTCCGGCGTGAATAAGCTGTGGGCTGTTGAGATCATGCAGAAACTGGGCATTGAGCTGCAGTACATCCCCTATGAGGACTCCAACGCCACCCGCGCAGCCCTTTTGGGCGGCCAGGTTGACCTGCTGCTGTGCCAGAGCTGTGAGTCTAAGACGTACTATGACTCCGGCGAGTTTACAATTTTGGGCGTCTGCGCCAACGAAAAGGTTTCCTTCTTCCCGGATGTGGATACCTTTACCGAGCAGGGCTATGACATCGTTTCCGGCATTCACCGCGGCTTTGCGATGACTCCCGACACCCCGGCTGAAATCGTTGCAGATATGGAAAGCCGTGTCAAGGCTGTGTATGACAACCCAGAGTTCCAGGACTACATGCATGACACCTTGGGCTTCAACACCGTCTGGACTGGACATGACGAATACGAAGCGCTCGCCGCCCAGTGCCTGAAGGACTTCCCAGCGCTGATGGAGGCTGCAGCAAACTATTGATCTGCCCCAGCCAACATAACTGCAGCATAAAGCCTTTGGGTGACCTTTTTCAGCCTCTCATAACACTTTATAATCAGCTTTGAGTCAAGGAGAGGGGCATGGCAGCTGCCGCGCCCTTCTCCTCTCGCTTTACTGGAACATCAAAGGCTCAGCCCCGCACAAAATGATTGGTGTCCCGCACGCCGTATATCAATAGAAAGGAATGAAGCGTATGAGTGGTCTCTCCACGCTCTTACTGGGATTTCAGCAAATATTCAGCAACCCCTCCGTGTTGCTGCTGCTGGTCGGCGGAACATTTATGGGCATTGTATTTGGCTCGATTCCCGGACTTACCGGCGCTCTTGCCATTTCGTTAATCCTTCCCTTTACTTATCACATGAATGCAATCTCGGGCTTGTCAGTCTTGATTGCCATTTATGTGGGCTCCATTTCCGGCGGATTGATTTCCGCAATTCTTTTAAACATTCCGGGTACGCCATCGTCTATTGTCACCTGCTTTGATGGAGCGCCCATGGCAAGACAGGGGCAGCCCTCCAAGGCATTGGTTATCGGTACGTTTGCATCACTGATCGGCGGCATTATCGGCGGCCTTTTCATGGTGCTGATTTCCGGCCCTATGGCCACATTTTCCCTGAAGTTTGGATACTGGGAATACTTCGCGATGGGCATGATGGGCCTTTTCATTGTCATTTCCCTGACAGGAGCCGATCCGCTGAAGGGTTATATCTCTGCAATTCTTGGCATTCTGGTGGGGATGGTCGGCACAGATTCGGTATCCACGGTAACCAGGTTTACATTTGGCAACTGGCAGCTGCAGGGCGGATTTTCGAGCCTGCCTGTTTTGATGGGGCTTTTCGCAATTTCTGAAATTCTTGTCTCCATCAAATCAATTAACCAAAAGGTCGAACGGCGCAAAATCGATGCGACACCGATGCTCCCGAAGAAAGAGTGGCTCAAGGGCACTGGCAAGACGATGATCACAAGCTCGCTGATAGGAACAGGCATCGGCATTTTGCCTGGAATTGGCCAGGCCACCGCATCTCTGCTGGCCTATACAACCGCAAAGCAGGGCTCCAAAAACCCGGAGAAATTTGGGACCGGCTGCACGGAGGGCGTTGTTGCATCGGAGGCCGCCAACAATGCCGTATGCGGCGGCGCGCTGATTCCGATGATGGCAATTGGTATTCCCGGCGACGTGATCACCTCCATTTTGCTGGGAGCGTTGGTTTTGCATGGCCTTCAGCCCGGTTCGCTGCTGTTTAACTCGAACCCTGAAATTGTCGGTGTTGTATTTGCGGGCTACTTGCTTGCAAACGTCCTGATGTATGTGATGCAGCTGGGGCTGATGCGGTTTTTTGTCATGATGCTGCGCATTCCGGTTAATCTGCTCTATCCCATTATTATTGTAGCATGTCTGGTGGGCGGAATTGCCACAAACAACCGGATTTTTGACGCCGGCGTTTTGGTCGGCTTTGGTATTGTGGCATACTTCATGGTCTGCAATAAATACCCCCTTCCACCCATGGTCCTGGGTTATGTTCTCTCCGGGGTAATTGAAAAGAATTATCGGACGGCCATTATTGCGTCTAAAGGAAGCTTTTTGCCGCTGTTCTCCCGCCCTATTGCATTGGTTCTTTTGGCAATCGGCATTCTGTTGGCCTTCTGGCCTGCATTCCGTAATCACCAGAGAAAGATACAGCAGGCAAAGCAGAACGCGGATGCCAGCGTATAAAGAAGGCTGCGCTGTAATTTAAATTCAACAAAGGAAGTAATTTTATGAAAAAGGTAAAAGTGTTCCCCTCTTCTTTTGGGAAATTTTCAAATGAACCCGAGAAAATTTTGACAGATGCCGGTTTGAAAGTGGATAAGTATTTCAAAGCCGGTATGACGGAAGATGAGCTGATTGAACAGCTGCAGGGGTACGACGCCGCTATTTTGGGACTGGAGCCAATGACCGCAAAGGTAATCGATGCCTGCAAGGATCTCAAAGTGGTGACCCGGTATGGTGTGGGAATGGACAATGTGGATTTGGATGCCGCAAAGCGCGCGGGCGTACGGACCTACAATACCCCTGGCGCCAACTCGAACGCGGTTGCTGACTACGCGTTTGGAATGATTTTGGATCTTGCCCGGTCGATTTCGGCGGAAAGTGCCGCTCTCAAGGGCGGAAAGGTCAGCAAGTATACCGGATACCCTGTCTATGGTACCACGCTTGGAATCGTTGGCCTTGGTGCCATCGGCAAATGTATGGCACGCCGCGCAAAGGGCTTTGGCATGCGCATTATGGCCTATGACCTGTTTTGGGACGAGGCCTTTGTGAAAGAATTTGATGTCCAGAAGGCATCTCTTGCCGAGATTTATGAACAGGCTGATTTTATAACCCTGCATTGCAATCTGAATGATGAAACACGCAATATGATCGGCATGGCAGAGCTGCGACAGATGAAAAAGTCCGCATTCTTAGTCAATTGTGCCCGCGGCGGACTTGTAAACGAAGATGATTTGAACACCGCGCTGAGAGAAGGAATCATCTCTGGTGCGGGAATTGACGCATTCTGCCATGAGCCGCCGGTGGGCTCTCCTTTGCTGGAGCTGAACAATGTGGTGGCAGCTCCGCATGTGGCAGGCAGTTCGATTGACTCCATCAACAACATGGGAATTTTTTCTGCGCAGAAAACAGTGGCGGGTCTGGAAGCCTGGGAACAGGAGCATCCAAACATTTAACGCAGAACGAACAATTTTCTCTAATGAAAAAGAGGACTTTATATGCGGAGTTTAAATTTTTCCCCGTACAAGATTATTACAGGAAGGGGATCACTGGAGGCGCTGAAATCAGTTGATGGAAACCGTTTTTTGATTGTCACCGGTGGCCAATCCATGCGAAAAAGCGGGGTATTGGATCGAATGCTTTCTTACTTAGACGGGCGCGCTGTCCATATATATGAAGGCGTCAGTAAGAACCCAACTATCAATGAGGTGTACAAGGGACTCGCTCATATGCACGCGTTTCAGCCGGACACTCTTATTGCCGTCGGCGGCGGATCGGCCATGGACGTTGCTAAGTCCATGATTGTTTTTTACGAGCACCCGGATCTCTCTTTTGAATCGCTTGCGACCGCCAATCTGCCGGATCGCCGGGAAAAGGTTCACTTGATTGCAATCCCATCAACGTCCGGAACGGCATCCGAAGTGACAAAATCCTCTGTCATTACCGATCCGAAGCGCGGCATTAAGGTTCCGATTAACTGCATGGCCAACAAGCCTGATATTGCCATTCTGGACAGTGACCTGACGATGACCCTTCCTGACAATGTGGTAGCTGAAACCGGTATGGATGCCTTAACACATGCCGTGGAATGCTATCTCCGCGTGGACTGTGACGATTTTGACGCAGTGCTTGCGCAAGGCGCCATTCTTGGGATTATGGAATGGCTTCCCGTTTCTTATAAAGAAAAGGGCCAGGAAGCACGCGAAAAAATGCATAATTATCAGTGCATTGCCGGCTTGGCCTTTACCAATGGCGGCCTTACCATGGTACATGGTATTTCCCATGCCTTTGGGGGGATCTACAACTACGCACATGGCCTGTCAAACGCAGTGGTTCTTCCGTATGTACTGAAGTATAATCTGCAGGTTGCCTCCGTTGCCGAAAAGCAGAAGAAACTGGCGCACATGATCGGCTGCGATGATTTTATCGCGGCGGTTGAGAACTTGAAGGAAGAATTGAATATACCAAAGACCATTCGAGACATGGGACTTGACGAAGAGACTTATCAGAGGGATCGGGCACGCCTCGCCGCAAGTTCTTTGATGGGGCCAACGAAATTCAATCCTGTTAAAATGGACGAGCATAATATTCTGGAAGTCCTCGACCAGTGCTATTACGGTGTATAACAGAGCCAGGCCCGCCAAAAGGCGGGCCTGGTTTTCACATACTGACAAAAGAGATGCGCTGCCCGGGCAGCGCGTCTCTTTTGTCAACTGCTTATTTCACAATCAGGGTTTTTCCGTCCATTTCAGGCGGACAGGCCAAACCCATTACATCCAGCATAGTGGGAGCAATATCTGCCAGCCGTCCGCCGGCGCGCAGAACGGTACCGGCACCGCAAAGAATGAAGGGCACCGGATTGGTGGTGTGGGCGGTCATGGGGCTGCCGTCTGACTCTGCCATTTGCTCGGCGTTGCCGTGGTCTGCGGTGATCATGGCGATGCCGCCCATCTTCAGTGTAGCGTCCACCACTCTGCCAACACAGGTATCCACGGTTTCCACGGCCTTTACCGCCGCGTCATAAATGCCGGTATGGCCCACCATGTCGCAGTTGGCAAAGTTCAGGATAATGACGTCATAGGCACCGGATTCAATTTGCTCGACGCATTTGCTGGTTACTTCCAATGCGCTCATCTCCGGCTGTAAATCATAGGTCGCCACTTTGGGAGAGGGTACCAACACCCGATCCTCGCCGGGGAAGACCGTTTCAGAACCGCCATTGAAGAAAAAGGTTACATGGGCATATTTTTCCGTTTCCGCAATTCGCAGCTGGGTCATTCCCATCTGGCTGAGATATTCTCCCAGTCCATTGCGTACGGAAATCCTGGGAAAGGCAACCTCCACGTTGGGCATGGAGGCGTCATATTCCGTGTTGCACACGAAAGTCAAAGGGAAAATTTGTCTGGTAAAGCCGTCAAAGTCAGGATCCACCAGAGAGCGGGTAATTTCCCGGGCCCGATCCGGACGGAAGTTAAAGAAGATCACGCTGTCGTTGTCAGAGATGGTTCCATCGGCATCGCATACAACGGGCTCTACAAACTCATCGGTAACGCCGTTGTCATAGGATGCCTCCACCGCTGCTACAGGAACAGGATTGAAAACAGCGCCCTCGCCGTAGACCATGGCGTCATAAGCCTGCTCCACCCGATCCCATCGTTTGTCCCGATCCATGGCGTAATAGCGGCCCATGACCGTGGCAATTCTGCCGATCTCCAAATCTTGGCAATACGCCACTGTTTTAGCGACAAAGTCCGCCCCGGAGGTGGGAGATACGTCCCGTCCGTCCAAAAAGGCGTGGATATAGACCTTTTCCAGCCCGCAGCTCTTTGCCATTCTCAAAAGGGCGAACAGGTGGTCCAGATGGGAGTGGACGCCGCCATCAGACAGAAGTCCCATCAGGTGGAGGGCCGTGCCTTTTTTCCGGCAGGCATCCATGGCGCGGAGATAGGCAGGGTTTTGAAAAAAGTCCCCATCGGTGATGGACTTTGTGATGCGGGGCAGATCCTGAAACACCACACGGCCTGCGCCAATATTGGTGTGTCCCACCTCACTATTGCCCATCTGCCCCTCCGGCAGGCCGACATCCAGCCCGGAGGCGGACAGGGAGGTGTGGGCAAATTCCTGAAAGAACTGGTTCAGCCGGGGAGTCTGGGCGGCTTTCACGGCATTGCCAGCAGTATGGTTGGTAAGGCCGAAGCCGTCCATAATAATCAGGGTAGTTGGTGTTTTATTCATAGAAACCTCGTTTCGCTTATATTGCAAGCGGCCCTCAAAAGGAGCTGAGAGAGTGCGAAATCCACCTGCGGATCTGAAAACGGAAAAGACAGGAAATTTCCGCCGGCATCAGTCCTGGTTGGCGGCGTTGATAATCTCCAGGAACTGATCGGGCTTCAAAGAGGCACCGCCGATCAATCCCCCGTCAATATCGGGCTGGGACAACAGCTCGGCAGCATTCTTGGGATTCATGGATCCGCCGTACTGGATCGTGACACTCCGGGCGATCCGGGCACCGTACAGGCTGCGGATAGTGGCACGGATATTGGAGCACACTTCGCCGGCCTGCTCTGCTGTAGCGGTTTTCCCGGTACCAATTGCCCAGATGGGCTCATAGGCAATGATGCAGCGCCGCAGCTTGTCTGCGGCCACCCCGTGGAGGGCACCCTTTACCTGCAGGGCGATCCACTCACTGGTGATACCTGTTTCCCGCTGTTCCAGGGATTCGCCCACACAGATGATCGGAGTCATGCCCGCATCCAGCACAGCATGGACCTTTTTGTTGACAACGGCATCCGTCTCGCAGAAATACTGCCGCCGTTCACTGTGCCCCACGATGACGTACTTGACACCGAGATCCTTCAGCATCTCGGCAGAAATCTCGCCGGTATAGGCACCCCTTCCCTCGAAGTAGACATTTTCCGCGCCGACAGAGATGCGCAGATCCTTAAACGCCTTTGTGGCAGCGGGAATATTGCAGGAGGGAACGCAGATCAAGGTCTCGCACCACTTGACACGGGGCATGATCTTCTTCATTTCTTCGGCAAACTTTTTTGTCTCGGAAGCGGTCATGTTCATCTTCCAGTTGCCGGCGATAACAGTTTTGCGGTATCTGCGGTTCATGTTCTTCAAACTCCTTCTATGTCTATCATAAAAACTGCGTCAATACGCAGGGATTGCGCGCGCCTGCCAACGGCAGGGATAACAGGCAAACTATTACTTTATACCGAAAAAAGGGGGCCTTGTCAAGAAAAAACAGATGGACCTCAAAATGAGGGAAAATCTCACTTGTCCAAAAGGCAGGCAACCCCGGGGAGCTCCTTTCCCTCCAGGAATTCAAGGCTGGCGCCGCCGCCGGTACTGATATGGGTCATCTGGTCGGCATAGCCCAGCTGTTCCACCGCCGCCGCGCTGTCACCGCCGCCGATGATGGTGATGGCGGAGGTGTGGCTCAGGGCTTTGGCCACAGCCTCGGTGCCCTTGGCAAAGGCCGGGAATTCAAACACACCCATGGGGCCGTTCCAAATCACTGTGCCGGCATCGGCCACGGCATCGCAGTACAGTTTTACGGTTTCAGGCCCAATATCCAGCCCCTGCCAGCCGTCAGGAATTTCCCCGGCTTTTACCACCTGGAAGTTGGCACCGGGGGCGAAAGCATCGGCGCAGACAGTGTCCACCGGCAGCAGCAACTTTACACCCTTGGCCGCAGCCTTTTCGATCATCTCTCTGGAATAGTCCAGCCAGTCTGCTTCCAGCAGGCTGTCGCCCACCTTGCCGCCAAGGGCGGCAGAAAAGGTATAGGCCATGCCGCCGCCGATAATAATCGTGTCGGCAATCTCCAGCAGATTGTTGATGACGCCAATCTTGGAACTGACCTTGCTTCCGCCCAAAATGGCCACCAGAGGCCGCTTAGGGGAGAAAATTGCTCCACCCAGAAACTCCAGCTCCTTTTGAATCAGAAAACCAGACACGGCTGGAAGATAGGCAGCCACGCCGGCAGTGGAGGCGTGGGCGCGGTGGACGGCGCCAAAAGCGTCGGACACGTACAAATCCGCCAAATCGGCCAGGGCCTTGGCCAGCGCCGGATCGTTTTTGGTTTCACCGGGTTCAAAGCGTGTGTTCTCCAGCAGCATGATTTCGCCGGACTGCAGGGCGGCAGCTTTGGCTTTTGCATCCTCTCCAATCACATCATGGGCAAAGATGACCGTCTGGCCCAGCAGTTCACTGAGACGTTCTGCCACGGGGGCCAGGCTCAACTTGGGATCCGGTCCGTTTTTCGGCTTGCCCAAATGGGAACAGGCGATGACGGCTGCGCCGTTTTCCAGCAAATACCGAATCGTGGGCAGGGCGGCAACAATCCGCTTGTCACTGGTGATGGCACCGGTTTCCTTGTCCTGCGGTACATTGAAATCGCAGCGCAGCAGTACCTTTTTCCCGGTTACGTCCACGTCCCGGATGGTTTTCTTATTATAATTCATGGGAGATCCTCCATTCAATCTTAGGGTTCCGGCACGGCCTGTGCCGGGATTTTTGCTTGTAATAGTATGGACCGAAAAGGGCAATGTCACCCCCGGGACATCTCACCGGCATCCAGCAGGCCGGGAAAGCCGGTCTGGCGCAGTGCCTCGTAGACACAGACGGCCACCGTATTGGAGAGGTTCAGGCTCCTGGCTTCAGATACCATCGGCAGCCGGATGCACCGATCCCGGAAACGCTCCCGGAAAGACAGTGGCAGTCCGGCGGTTTCCTTGCCAAAAAACAGCCAACTGTCCGGCGTAAAGAAGGCCGACGCGTATGATCGGGGGGCTTTGGTGGTCGTCAGCCAGGCGTCGGCGGCGGCTTCGGGGCACCGGCGAAACAAATCATCCAGGTTTTCATAGTCAAGGACTTCCACCAAATTCCAGTAGTCCAGGCCTGCCCGCTTCACTGCCCGGTCTGAAATGTCAAAGCCGAGGGGACGAACCAGATGAAGGCGGCTTCCGGTTGCGGCACAAGTACGGGCAATGTTGCCGCAGTTCTGCGGGATTTCCGGTTCCACCAGTACAATATTGAGCATAAAACGGGCAAAACCCTCCTTTAATCGCGAATCTAAGTTATTGTAATCCTTTGCGTATGCAAATTCAACCGCAATATGGCGGGAAAAAAGGATTTTCGGAGAAAATCACGACAAAAGAGACTGAAATTCTGCAAAATGCCGAAAAACTTATAAAATTTTACAGAAAATACTTCTCCTCCCGTTGGCTCTGACAAAAAAAGGACAAAATGTCGAAAAGATTTAGGGAAATTTCTTGAAGAAATTCGCTGGAAACACTGGATTTTCAAAAGAACTTTGCTATAATAAGACCGTAAATGGATACAAAAGGAGAGAGCACTGATGAATTTTCCGCAACGCGCCGTGATCTTCCTGGATGAAATCTCCACTGCTCCGACGCGTGCCAAACCGCTGATGCTGGAAGCTGTGCTGTTTTGCCCGATCCTGCGATGGATGCGTGACAAGTTACAGGCCGATGGCGTACAGCGGTTTTTTGTTGTCTGCGGCCCGCAGTTTAAGAAGGAGGTCCGCGCCTGCTTTCCGGAGAATGCAGACGTGACGCTTTCTGATCAAAAGAGCGATCTGTCCGAATTCCTCGATACACCGGATTCGGTTCTGGTGCTGACCAGGGCGGCGCTGCCCATGGAGGAAGCGGGACCCGGCTTTGTCTATCAGGCATCCGGCAGAGAGCTGCAGAGTGTCTGGAGGGAGCGGCTGACCAATGCCATCCAGGAAGCGGAGATGCTTTCCGGCTGGCTTCCGGTTTATGGGCTGGAAACCATTGCAGAGCTGGAGCCCCTGTTGCTGGAGCGGATTGTAAAACACCATATTCAAAACGGCGTCCGAATTTTGGACCCATCTGCTGTGTATATTGATCCCCGGGTGGTCATTGGCCGTGGGACGATGCTTTTACCGGGAACGCTCCTCCAGGGCGAGACCAGCATTGGAAAGGGCTGTACCATTGGTCCCCAGGCACTGGTAAACGGGTGCACGGTGGGAGACGGTGTGGAGATTAATGCCTCGCAGGTGAATGAGAGCATTTTGGGCGACGGATGTGACGTGGGCCCGTATGCCCATATCAGACCCAACTGTACAGTGGGACCGAACTGCCACATCGGCGCGTTCGTTCAACTGAAAAACTGTGTACTGGGGGAGGGCACTAAAATGGCCCACCTCACCTATGTGGGCGATGCCGATGTGGGCAGTGGGGTCAACTTTGGCTGCGGTACGATTACCACCAACTATGACGGTTTTCAAAAATTTCGCTGCACGATTGGCGACAGGGCCTTCATCGGCTGCAATACCAACCTGGTTTCCCCTGTGACGGTGGGGGAAGGTGCTTATATCGCAGCGGGAGCGACCATCACAAAGGATGTGCCGGCCGACGCCCTGGCGGTTGCCCGATCCAAGCAGGAAAACAAGGAGGGCTGGGCCCGGCGCCGTCGGCAGATGCATGGTAAGGACTCGTGAGGACGGATTCCATTCATAGAAGTTTTAGCATAATAAATAATAACAATTGGATAAATAAAGAGAATATTAGAGAAAGAGGGCGTTTGGAAATGATTTCCCATGGCAAGGACATTAAAGTATTTACCGGTAATGCCAATCCCAAGCTGGCGGAGGAGATTTGCAAACTGATGGGCACCAAGCTGGGCGAGGCGGAGGTTGGGACGTTCTCCGATGGAGAGATTTTTGTCTCCCTATATGAGACGGTCCGAGGCTCCGACGTGTTTGTCGTGCAATCCACCTGCACCCCCGTCAATAACAACCTGATGGAACTGCTGATTATGATTGATGCGCTCAAGCGTGCTTCTGCGGGCCGTATCACTGCCGTCATGCCTTACTACGGCTATGCCCGGCAGGACCGCAAGGCCAAGGCACGGGACCCCATCACTGCCAAGCTGGTGGCCAACATGCTGACTGCTGCCGGCGCTGACCGCGTACTGACCATGGACCTGCATGCTTCCCAAATTCAGGGCTTCTTTGACATTCCTGTGGACAATCTGGCAGGCAACCCCATTTTTGTGGATTACTATGCCAAGAAGTTTGGGTCTGCCTGTGAGGACATGGTAGTGGTTTCACCGGATGTGGGGTCTGTTTCCCGGGCCCGCGCCTTTGCCCAAAAGCTGCACATGAACCTGGCCATTGTGGACAAGCGCCGCCAGAAGGCCAACCAGTGCGAGGTGATGAACGTGATTGGTGACGTCCGGGACAAGGACTGCATCATTTTTGACGATATGGTGGATACCGGCGGATCCCTGTGCAATGCGGCCCAGGCACTGATTGATGTGGGCGGCGCCAAGAGTGTCCACGCGTGTGCTTCCCACGGTGTGCTTTCCGGCCCGGCCATTGACCGCATCAACAACAGCGTGATCACCGAACTGGCCCTGCTGGACACCATTCCGGCGATTGACCCTGCTAAGAGCGGCAAGATTCACTATTTGTCTGTGGCTTCCATGTTTGCCGAGGCTATTGAGCGGATTTATCAGGAGGTTTCCATTTCCAAGCTGTTCCGCTGATTGCCGGCATAAACCTTGCTCTGACCGGAACTGCTTTGGGAAGAGGCGATTCATTGCCCGAACGGTTCTGTTTTTTCCGCGGCAAGTGCGCTGCCGGCGTATCTGGGAGAATGAGGAAACAGCGCCTTGCTTAGAAGTATCTGTCAGGTCGGAGCCTGCGGTGACGCCGGCTTTGACGCATACGCAGGAAAAGATTCACAAAGCATGCAGGCGGGGAAGAAGTTCTTCCCCGCCCTTGCGGCGTTTCAAAGGAGAATGCAATGCTGTTTGGAAACAAAAATTCTGCTGTGGACTGGCTGGTAGTGGGACTGGGAAATCCCGGCCAGAAATACGCCAATACCCGTCATAACATGGGCTTTCTCACCGTGGACCTGCTGGCAGAGCAGCAGGGCGTCAAGCTTAACAAGGTGAAATTCAAATCCGCATATCAGGTTTTGGCTTTTGCCGGATCCAAATGTCTGGTGATGAAGCCGCAGACTTATATGAACCTGTCTGGTGAGGCGGTGCGGGAGGCTGCACAGTTTTATAAAGTTCCTGCTGACCATGTTCTGGTCATTTACGACGACGTGTCTTTGCCTGTTGGAAAGATTCGGGTACGACCCTCCGGATCCGCCGGCGGTCACAATGGAATCAAGAACATCATTGCGCACTTGGGGACCCAGGAATTTCCACGGATTAAAATTGGCACAGGCGCTCCCGGGGAGGGCGGCGACATGATTGACTGGGTGATTGGGCAACCCTCCCAGGCAGAGAGGAAGATCCTGCTGGAGAGCTTTGAGCGGGCCATTGAAGCGGCGGCCTGCATCATTGCGTCGGGCTGCCAGAAGGCGATGAACGATTTTAACTGACGGATTGACAGAGGTGGCACTGTATAGGGGAGACTCCGTGAGAATTTTTCGGAAAAAGCTGGAGGATTCCGCATAGAATGAAAAGGAAGAATCGACAGGTACACCCTGTCCCTTGCGGACAGGGTGTGCTTGCCTGCCCATATCATTTCCGTAATGACACAAGGAAGACGTAATATGGAACAGTTTCTGCAAAAATTGAATACGCTTCCAGAGGTGGCAGAGCTGACCAGGCGGGTGGAAGCGGGCGGTTGCCCGGCGGTGGTGAATGGCCTACAGCCGGTGCAGCGGGCCTGTGTGAGCGCGGCAGTGGCCTTGGGAACCGGCCGCCCTGCGGTGTTCGTCTGTGGGGATGAGCGGGAGGCACAGCTCTTGGCCGGAGATCTGCGGACGCTTACGGATAAGGATCCGGTTGTGCTGCTCTCCCGTGAATGGCAGTTCCGCCCCGGCTCCATCAGCTCCCGTTCCTGGGAGCAGAATCGGCTTTCGGCCCTGTATGCCCTGGCCAGCGGAAGCCCCGCCGCGGTCGTGGCCACGGCAGATGCACTGATGGCCAGGACCATGCCGCCGGGGCTTCTGCAAAGTCTGGCGCTGACCCTGGAAGTTGGCGGCCGGGCGGATCCCGGCCGGCTGACAGATCATTTGACGGCGGCGGGATATGTCCGTTGTGAGCAGGTGGAGGGCGTGGGACAGTTTGCCCTGCGGGGCGGAATTTTGGACGTGTTCTCCCCATTGATGGAACAGCCGGTGCGCTGTGAGTTTTTTGATGACGAGCTCGACTCCATGGGCACCTTTGATCCGGCAAACCAGCGGCGGGTAAAGAATGTGAAAGCCGCCCTGCTGCTGCCGGCGGCAGAGGTGCTGCCCCGCAGCACGGAGGGGGGACTCCCGGGCCTTGCGGACAAGCTGGAGAAGCTGGCGGAAAAGCTGGCCAAAAAGCAGAAGACAGAGACCATTACCGCCCAGCTGCGGGAGGACGCGGAGCGAATGAGAAACGGCGCCGTCCCCGGAGGCATGGACCGGTATCTGGCGGCGATATATCCGGAGGTGACGGCGGGCGTTCATTATCTTCCTGCCGACGCGGTGGTGTTTCTGTGTGAAAGCGGTCGTGTGGATGACCGGGTGAAGAATACCGCGCTGCAGTATAAGCAGGATATGGAGTCCCTGCTTGCCGCTGGCGTGCTGGCGGGAGAATACGCCCATTTATGCCTGACGGCGGAGGAACTGTATGCGGCGCTGGAGGAGTTTCCGGTGCTGATGGAGGATTCTCTGCCTACGTCGCGCCACCCAATGCGGCCCAGGGGACTGGTGTCTGTCAACGCCAAGCAGCTATCTTCCTATGGCGGCAGCCTGGAGACTGCCGTCACCGATATGAGCCATTACCGGGAGAGCGGCAGCGGGGTGCTGCTCCTTTGCGGCGGGGAGACCCGGGCAAAAAACCTGCAGCATCTGCTGGAGGAACGGAAGATTCCGGCGGTGCTGGATTTGACTGGTACCGCAATGCCCGCGCCTGGAGAGGTGCGGATTTCTGTGGGCGCTCTGTCTGCAGGGAGCGAGTGGCCGCAGCTGCACCTTGCTGTTCTGACGGAGGGGCAGTTGATGACTGCTCCGCAGAAACAGCGAAAACTGAAAAAGGAATCCAACCGCCAGAAGATACAGTCCTATACAGACTTGTCCCCGGGAGATCTGGTGGTGCATACCCATCATGGTGTAGGACGGTTCGCGGGGATCCAGAGGATGCCCGTGGACGGCGTGGAGAAGGACTATATCAAAATTGACTATGCCGGCGGAGATTGCCTGTATGTTCCGGTTACACAGCTGGACCTGGTCAGCAAGTATATCGGCGGAGGAGAGGATCAGGAGCGGACCCGGCTCAATAAGCTTGGCGGCACCGAGTGGGCCAAGCAGAAAACCAAGGCGAAACGCGCCGCAAAGGATTTGGCCAAGGGGTTAATTGCCCTGTATGCCGAGCGGCAGAAGCGGCCAGGGTTCGCTTTTTCCCCGGACTCCCCCTGGCAGCAGGAGTTTGAGGAGGCCTTTGACTATACGGAGACGGATGACCAGCTCCGCTGTATTGCGGAGATCAAGGCTGATATGGAACGGCCCCGCCCCATGGATCGTCTGCTTTGCGGAGATGTGGGCTATGGGAAAACAGAGGTGGCACTGCGGGCGGTTATGAAGTGTATTCTGGACGGCAAGCAGGCGGCGATTCTGGTGCCCACCACGGTTCTGGCTCAGCAGCATTACGCCACGGCAGTGAACCGATTCCGGAATTTCCCGGTGAAGATTGAAGTGCTCTCCCGGTTTACCACGGCCAAGGAGCAGAAGCGGATTTTGGGGGCCGCAGCAGGCGGAAGGGTGGATTTGCTGATCGGCACCCACAAGCTGCTGCAGAAAACGGTGGTCTTCCACGATCTGGGGCTGCTGATTATTGACGAGGAGCAGCGCTTCGGCGTCACCCATAAGGAACGGCTCAAGGAGATGAGCCGCCAGGTGGACGTGCTGACACTCTCTGCCACCCCCATTCCGCGGACGCTGAACATGGCGCTCTCCGGCCTTCGGGATATGAGCACGATTGAAGAGCCGCCCCGGGATCGACAGCCGGTCCAAACCTACGTGCTGGAGCATGATTGGGCGATTATAGAGGACGCCATGCGGAAAGAACTCAGCCGGGGCGGCCAGATTTATTATCTCCACAACCGGGTGGAGTCCATTGACCTTACGGCCTCCCGCATCCAGAAGATGCTGGGGCCGGAGATCCGCATTGTAGTGGGACACGGGAAGATGGGGGAGCAGGAACTTTCTGCCGTTATGCAGGCCATGGTGGACGGCGAGGCGGATATTTTGGTGTGCACCACCATTATCGAAACCGGCATTGATATTCCCAATGTCAATACCTTAATCATTGAGGATGCGGACAAGATGGGATTGGCCCAGCTGCATCAGATCCGGGGACGCATCGGCCGCAGTGCCCGCCGGGCGTACGCGTATCTTACCTACCGGCGGGGCAAGATCCTTCAGGAAACTGCGGCAAAGCGCCTTTCAGCTATCCGGGAATACGTGGAATTCGGCTCCGGTTTCCGGATTGCCATGCGGGATTTGGAAATCCGGGGCGCCGGCAATCTGCTGGGCCCGGAGCAGTCCGGCTATCTCATGAGCGTGGGATACGACATGTACCTGAAGCTGCTGGAGGAGGCTGTTTTGGAGGAAAAGGGCGAGGAGCGGCAGATTGAAACGGAGTGCTCTGCTGACCTTACGGTGAATGCCAATATTCCGGAGCGGTATGTGCCTGCCCCGGAACAGAGAATAGATCTGTACCGACGGATTGCTGCCATTCGTACGGATGACGATGCCTCTGATTTGCTGGACGAGATGCTGGATCGCTATGGCGAGGCACCGAAATCCGTACTGGCCCTTCTGGACGTGGCCCTGCTGCGGGCGGCGGCGGCAAAAGCCGGCGTATCCGATATTTCTCAAAAGGGCAATGTGCTGAAATTCCAGTTGGGTGTGTTCCACCCGGAGGCCTTGGTGGCTGTCTGCGGACTGCCCAAGTACAAGCAGCGGCTGACACTGGCCGCCGGGGATTTGCCTGCCCTCTCCCTGAAGCTGAAGCCCGGCGCGGACGTGCTGGAGTCCGCCGCAGGCCTGGTGGAGGAGCTGCGTCTGGCAACGGAGGAAGTGGCTGGCGATACACCGAAATAAAAGACATGTTTCAGGTTTCCTTCACATAGGATGGAAGGACAATCCTGTGAAGGAGCCTGAACATCATGAGAAAACGGATCGCGCTCTTGCTGGCTGCCCTGCTATTGTTTGGCTTCACTGCTGCCTGCGGGGGGAAAAAAGAAGAAGGGCGAAAAACCGGCCTTTTTTATGAGGGCACGGGTATAAGCCCCGACGCGGTGCTTTTGACGGTGGACGGCAGGGAAATACCCTCCTGGCGATACCTCTACTGGCTGACCTATAACTGCGATTTTATCCATTCATCATACGAGCGCACGGGAGATACCCTGGACTGGAGCGCGCCGCTCTCCGGCGGGAGCTTGGCGGAATACGCGGCCCAGCAGGCGCTGCAGAGCACGGCTTTGTACGCCACGGTGGAGAATTGGGCAGAGACATATGGCATCTCTGTAACAGAAGCAGATCGAAGGGCAATGGCCGATGACTGGACGGAAAAAACAGAACATTATGGCGGGGAAGAGGCGTACCTGGCTTCCTTGGCGGACATGGGACTGGAACGGGCGGACGCGGAGACGATGTCAGCCGACTATTATTTGTACAGCCACCTGTATGATCTGTACCGTACGGCGGGAAGCGGGCTGTACCCGGCTGACGGGGCTGTCGAACGCTTTGGAGAGGAACAAGGGTATCTCTGTGTGGATAAAATTTTAATTTCTACGGAAGATGTGCCGGAAGGGGACACGGAGGCCCTGGCTCAGCGGCGCCAGCGGGCGGAGAGTGTGTTTTCACAGCTGAATTCAAGCCCGGATCCGGCCGCGGGATTTGCTGCCTTGGCCGATACTTACAGTGATGACCCGGACCGGGCCCAATATCCTGCGGGACGAACCTTCCTGCCTGGCAGGGGCGTGTTGCCAGCGGCAGTGGAGGAAGCGGCACAATCGCTGGAGGATGGGCAGTGGAGCGGCTTGATAGAGGCAGAGAACGGTTTTTATATTCTGCTGCGAAAACAACCGGATGAAGAGGTGATTGCAGGGGACTATTTTGACAGTCTTTTGCAGAAAGCGGCGGAAGAGGCGGAAATCAAGCTGGAGAAGGCTTACCAGGAGATTCACACCGGAGAATTTTATGAAAAGCTCACAATACTGCGCCGTGCTGCAGATTCATGACCAAGAAAATTCCACTCATTTTCGTCAAGATGCTGAAAATGAGTGGGATTTTGTCAAATATTTAACAAAATTTTGAAAGACGGACAATTTTGCATTGACGAAGCTGGGCAGACCCCGTATAATACAAGTATGTGAGGCGGAGCACGCAATTTGCTTGTCAAAAAATTGGCAATCTTGAGAGATGCGTAAATCTGCCGCAGAGCAATGTCTGGCATTTCGGCAGCGGCGGTTTTCAGATATTTATCCGGCCGTTGCCGATCAAAATTTTACAATAACGGAGGAACATCATGAAAGATCTTTATGTCGTGAATTGCTGCAGAACCGCTGTCGGTTCATTTGGCGGCTCCCTGAAGAACACGCCGGCCGCTGAACTGGGCGCCATCGTGGTAAAGGAAGTTCTGAATCGCGCCGGTGTGAAGCCGGAGCAGGTGGATGAGGTCATGTTCGGCGGCGTTTTGACCGCAGGCCTGGGCCAGAACATCGCCCGTCAGGTTTCTATTAAAGCAGGGATTCCCTTCAGCGTACCCGCCTATACTGTGAACATGGTGTGCGGTTCCGGCATGAAGACCATGATTGAGGGTGCCCGTTCCATTCTGGCCGGTGACGCGGAGATTATTGTCTGCGGCGGCACTGAGAACATGTCCCAGGCTCCCTTTGCCTCTTCGGATACCCGCTGGGGTGCCCGCATGGGCGACAAGAAGATCGTGGATACTATGATCAAGGACGGCCTGTGGGATGCGTACAACAACTATCACATGGGCACCACCGCTGAGAATATCTGCGATGTGTGGGGCATTACCCGCGAAGAACTGGATGAGTTCGGCGCATCCTCTCAGCAGAAGGCCTGCGCTGCCATTGAGTCTGGCCGCTTCAACGATGAGATTGTCCCTGTTCCTGTGAAGGTCAAGAAGGAAACTGTGGACTTTAAGGTTGACGAATATCCCAAGGCAGGTACCACCGCCGCTGGCATTGCCAAGCTGCGCGGTGCATTCCCCGTTGGTCCCGACGGCGTGGAGAACGAGATTGTCCATACCTTTGAGCCCAAGGAAATCCACGAGGCAGATGCCCACAAGCATGTGCAGCGCGTGACCGCCGCCAATGCTTCCGGCCTGAACGACGGCGCTGCCGCCATGGTGCTGGCTTCCGGCGAGGCGGTTGAGAAGTACGGTCTGAAGCCCATGGCCAAGCTGATTGGCTGGGGCCAGGGCGGCGTGGATCCCAAGATCATGGGTGTTGGCCCGGTTCCCGCCTGCCGTCAGGCAATGGATAAGGCCGGCGTCACCATTGACGATATCGACTTGGTGGAGGCCAACGAGGCATTTGCCGCCCAGTCCATTGCTGTGGCCCGCGAACTGCACTTTGACATGGCCAAGGTCAACGTAAACGGCGGCGCTATCGCCATCGGCCATCCCATCGGCTGTTCCGGTGCCCGTATCATTGTCACGCTGATTCACGAGATGCTGAAGCGCCCCGAGGCCAAGAAGGGCATGGCTACGCTGTGCATCGGCGGCGGCATGGGTACTGCCACCATCTTCGAAAAGTGCTGAATGTCTCCTGAGGGAGCTTGCGCCCTTTAGGCTAAAGAGAACAGAAACGGGAGGGATCGAACGATCTCTCCCGTTTTATTCTGCCTTATGGCGATATCCGCCGCTGTCAGGGGAAAAGTACAAAGCTCCCGGCGCTCAGGCGCCGGGAGCCTCGTACTTTTTACAGGTTTTCGTCCAGCACTGCGCTGAACGCATCCGGAGGCATCACGCCAACCTTCCGGTCAAACTCCCGGCCGTTTTTCAAAAAGACGACGGTGGGAATGCTCATGACGCCGAAGCGCCGGGCCAGATCCGGCTCCTCGTCCACGTTGACCTTGCCAACCAGGACCTTGTCGCCATATTGCTCTGCAAGCTCCTCCACCGCGGGGGAGAGCATCTTGCAGGGGCCGCACCAAGCCGCCCAGAAGTCTACCATTGCCAGGGGAGCCGCGTCCACTGCGGCATCGAACTCTGCAGTTGTCAAATGCTTGATTGCCATTGTCATTACTCCTTTATTTTTAAGTTGTCTGGATTCCTTTTTTCATCTGCCGGTTCAGATCCGCCACATAGGCTGCAGCGCTCTGCCCCGCAATCAGCCCCTCGCCGGCCGCTTTCACCGCCTGCAGAGGACCTCCCGTGCAGTCACCTGCTGCAAACACACCGGGAAGACCGGTGGCCATGCGCCGGTCTACGGCTACATATCCGTTTTCCACGGCAAGGCCGGGAAAGAGATCGTCCGGCGCGGCCGTTGGCCGGAGAATGAACACCCCCTCCACTGCGGCGGACTCCCCGTCGCAGACAATGGACTCCACACGTTCGTCACCCAAAATTTCGCAGTGCCGGGGTTGGTCAAAATAGGTAACGGTGCAGCCAATCTCACGAAGGAAGTCAGCCTCCTGCCGGGCAGTGCCGCTGTAGCCCAGCACCGCGACCGCTTTCCCGCGATAGAGCATCCCGTCGCAGGTGGCGCAGTAACTGACGCCCCGCCCGAGGAACTCCGCCTCGCCGGGGAATTTCTTGCCGCGGGATACGCCTGCCGCCAGAATGACGGCCGTGGCCACCTCCATATCTGACCCTACGCTGACATACCATGTACCGGCCATAAAGGCGGTTGAAAGAACCTTTCCGGTGCAGAATTCTGCACCGGCCTCCTCGGCGTGCAGGCGCAACGCAGTGAGCAGCTCCGCACCGGAGATGCCAGGAAGGCCTGGGTAATTGTCAACCCGCTTTGCAGGCCACAGCGGATTTTCTGCCGGGGGATTGGAAACTACCAAAACGCTCCGCCCACGGGATCTGGCATTGATGGCGGCGGAGAGACCTGCCGGGCCTCCGCCGATGATCAAAATATCATGGGGCATAAGCGGATACCTCCTCCTTCAGCAAAAGCGCCACAAGACGGGCGGCTTCTTCCGATGTCACACGGTAATAGACTTCATTGCCAATGCGCGCGGCTGTGACAATGCCGGCAGAGCGCAGCTTTTGCAAATGCTGGGAAATGCAGGACTGGGACATACCGGTTTCGCGCTCCATACAACTGACATTATGACAGCCGGTGGCCAGCAGGTGGTGAACAATTTGCAGACGGACGGGATTGGACAGGGCCTTTAAAAGTGCCGCCTGCTCGATGTAGTTTATCCGATTTTCTACCATACACACCACCTTTGTGGAATTTGTAATATTAGAATATCATGATGTTCTTAATATAGAAGTCGTTTTTGCAACAAGGGGAAAATTTTTTAAGGGGGGCGCCGGGGAGTTGCTTTTGCCGGGGGAGTTTGGTACACTAAAACAGGTTCCAAATATAATTGGAGCCGGCGGGAAGCTCCCGCCGGCTCTCTATTCAAAAAAGCGGCGGCGCCCCGTCCAGGGGGCGGACGCTGCGCGGAAGAGATCTGGGGGACGCCCTTGCCGCTTGCAGTATCCTATGCGCCCGCAGGAGAGGGCGCCACAGGGCCTGTCAGCCCGGCTGTTTCGTTTTTCCGCTGAATTTGAGAAAGGGAGGCCATCTCCATGGTCAAAATTGCACCGTCTATCCTCTCCGCTGATTTTGCGAATTTGGAGCGGGATATCCAACGCATTGAAACCGCCGATTACGTTCATGTGGACGTGATGGATGGGATGTTTGTACCGAACATCACCATCGGTATCCCGGTAGTGGCGTCCATCCGGAAGGTTACGAAGATGCCGCTGGATGTACACTTGATGATTGTGGAGCCGGTGCGGTATGTGGAGCGGTTCTGCGACGCCGGCGCCGATCTGGTGACCGTCCATGTGGAGGCGGACACGGAGGAAAACATTCACGCCGCCATTGCCAAAATCCACGCCAAGGGGAAACGGGCCGGCGTGGTTTTGAAGCCCAAAACACCGGCGGAGGCAGTGCTGCCCTTCCTGAAGGAAGTGGAGCTGGTTTTGGTGATGACCGTAGAGCCTGGCTTTGGCGGCCAGAAGTTTATGGCGGACATGATGCCCAAGGTGGCGGCCATCCGCACGTGGATTGAGACGGAAAATCCAGCCTGTGAGCTGGAGGTGGACGGCGGCGTCGCCCCGGACACCTGCAAAACCTGCATTGACGCCGGGGCCAACGTGCTGGTGGCCGGCAGCGCGGTATACAAGGCGGCGGATATTCCCGCCCGCATCGCGGAACTGAGGGGATGAGCCATGAAAAACTTTGATGAACTGCCCCGGCTGCGGCTGGGCGTATACCCAACCCCGTTTTACAAGCTGGAACATATCAGCGCCAAGTATGGCCGGAACATCTGGATCAAGCGGGACGATCTGTGCGGCGTGGCGCTTGGAGGAAACAAGGTCCGCAAGCTGGAATACCTGCTGGCAGACGCAAAGGCCCAGGGCTGTGACACGGTGTTCACCACCGGCGGCGCCCAGTCCAACCACGCAATGCTCACTGCCGCCTGTGCCGCCCGGCTTGGGATGCGCTGCATCCTGATTTTGAAGGACCGGGGTGTGACGGAGCGCAAGGGCAACCTGGTTCTGGACGGGATTTACGGAGCGACCGTCCAGCTGATGGACACGGACAGCTACGACGATATCTATGAGGAAATGCACCGGATGGGAGCGGAGCTGGCCCAAAAGGGCCACCGGGCCTATTACATCCCCGTGGGCGGCTCCACAGCCCTGGGCGCGGTTGGCTATGTGAACTGCGTCCGGGAATTTACGGTGCAGGCGTTGGCCGAGGGAATTGAAATCGGCCACATTGTCTCCGCCACCGGATCCGGCGGCACCACCGCGGGACTGCTGCTGGGGGCGAAGCTGTTCCAGCCGGGCGTGAAGGTCACGGGCCTGGGCGTGGACAACGACCCCTTTGAAAAGATTGTGCCGGAGCTGGCCGCCGGAGCGGCAGAGCTTTTGGACTGCGTCTTTGACCGGACGGAGCAGGACTTTGAAATGGTCTATAACATTGGAGAGGGCTATGCCGTCCCCAACAGTGCGGACACACCGTATATCGAGGAGCTTGCCCGGATGGAGGGAATCCTGCTGGATCCGGTGTATACCGGCAAGGCTTGGTCCGGCATGCTGAAGCTGCTGCAGCACGGATATTTTGGCGATGCGGATAATCTGGTGTTCGTCCACACCGGCGGCGCGGCGGCCCTGTTTGCCATGGATCTTCCACAGCCCCGCTGCATGTGAGGCGGAGCTGGCGTTTCATTGGAAACTGGCTGGCTGACTGCTTCAGGGCTTTGCCGGGGGCGGAAGGCGTCCCAGCTCCAGGCCCAGGGCAAGGCCAAGCTGAAACAGCGCCTCGGCCTCCAGCGCGGCGGCCTGCTGCAGATCGTTTTGATGGATGGCGTCCCAATAGCCGTTTTCCCGCAGGAGCTTCGGCAGGAGCATGTCGTCGGTATAGTTTAACAGGGCTTGGACAGCGGGTATCATAAAGTCAATTCCTTTTATTATTGTCCTGAATGGGACGATAATAAGTATAGCTGTCCCGTCTGGGCCTGTCAAGAGAATGGAGAGAATTTATGTCCGTTTTTACGGAAAATCTGCTAAAGTTACGAAAACAGCGGAAGCTAAGCCAAGAAGACGCTGCCCTTGGATGCGGAATTGCATATCGTTCTTACCGAAGGTATGAGGCTGGCGAACGGGAGCCGACACTGTCTGCGCTGGTCGCGCTTGCAGATTTTTATCAGGTCACACTGGATGACCTGGTGGGCCGTTCTGCCCAAATGTGAAAAACCACATGTAAGGAGTTATCCGCTGCCATGGAATATTTCCCTGCACCTCTTTTTGTCGGGATGAGACCAAACGGTCCTGTCAAGGGCTTTGAGGAAATAAAATGGAAAATTTAGCAAAACAACTATTAAAGCTGCGTAAAGGGAGAAAGCTTACCCGGCAGGAAGTGGCAGATGCCGTCGGAATCTCCGCGAAATCCTACCAGCGGTATGAGAATGCAGAGCGGGAGCCGACGGCTTCGACTCTGGTCGCGCTTGCAGATTTTTACCAGGTTACACTGGATGACCTGGTGGGCCGTTCCGCCCAAATGTGAAAAACCACATGTAAGGAGTTATCCACTGCTATGGAATATTTCCCCGCACCTCTTGAAAAACTGGTGGAGCAATTTGCCCGGCTGCCGGGCATCGGCGGCAAATCAGCCCAGCGCCTGGCCTTTTTTGTGCTGGGCCTGCCGGAGGCGGAGGCGCAGGAATTTGCCGACGCAATTCTCGACGCAAAAAAAAGCGTCACCTGCTGCCCGGTCTGCCAGAATTTTACCGCCGGCGGGCTATGCCCCATCTGTGCCTCTCCCAAGCGGGACAGGACCACCATCTGCGTGGTGGCGGATCCGCGGGACGTGGCGGCCATTGAACGGAGCCGGGAGTACAACGGCCACTACCATGTGCTCCACGGCGTCATCTCTCCCATGAACCACGTTGGGCCCGACGATTTGGCGATTAAGTCCCTGGTGGAACGGGTGGCCAAGGGCGGCGTGCAGGAGGTGATCATGGCCACGAATCCGGATACGGAGGGAGAGGCCACCGCCATGTACATCGCCCGGCTCTTAAAGCCCTTTGAGGTGCGGGTTACCCGATTGGCTTACGGAATTCCTGTGGGGGGACATCTGGAATTTGCCGATGACGCCACGCTGATGCGGGCGCTGGAGGGCCGGCGGGAACTTTGAAAAAACAAAACAGCGGCGGATGCAATGCATCCGCCGCTGTTTTTGCCTGTCTGCCGGGCGGCCTTGCTGTGGGAAGGGCACGCCAGCCGGAAGGATTACGTCTGGAAAATCTCCGCCAGCAGCGCCATGGCCTGTGGCAAGCGCTTCCCCTCCAGCCCGGCGTAGTTGATGACCAGCGTGTGGGCATAGGCGGGATTCGGCTGGGCGGCGTATTCAGACAGAAAGCCAAGGCGCACACCGCGGGCCTCTGCCCGCTGCCGCAGGTTCTCATCCGTGCAGGCGGTATCCAGCCGCAGAAGAAAGTGGAGGCCCGCCCCCTGCTCGGAGATGGTGATGCGGTTTGCAAAGGAACAGGTGCGGAAGGCCTCCAGCACCCGGGAACGGCGGAGACGGTATTCCTTCCGCATCCGGGCAAGATGCTGCTCATAATGGCCGCCGGTGAGAAACCGGGCCAGCACGTGCTGATCCAGGGCGGGAACTGTGCAGGCGTAAAACCCAAGCTTTTGCCGGTACTGCTCCAGAAGCCGGGGCGGCAGAACCATGAAGCCCATTCGCATGGAGGGAGAGATGGTCTGGGAAAAGGTATTCATGTAAATGACCCGGCCCCCGTCGTCAATGCTCTGCAGAGTGGGGATGGGCCGCCCGGCAAAACGGAACTCACTGTCATAATCGTCCTCAATGATAATGCCGCCGGACCGCTCCGCCCAGCGCAGAAGTTCCTGACGCCGGCTGATGGGCGTTACAAGGCCGGTGGGATAGTGGTGGGAGGGGGACAGGTGAACGGCGGTAGCACCCGAGTGCTCCAGGGCCGCAATGCACAGGCCCTGTTCATCCAGCGGAACCGGGCGGCACTCCACGCGGCACTGGCGGTATACCTGCCGGATCTTGGGATAGCCGGGATCTTCCACAGCAAAAACCGTTCCCTGCCCCGGCAGGCGGCCGCTGTCCAGCAATTGGGCCAGCAGCAGGTACAAATACTCAGCCCCAGCGCCCACTACAATCTGTTGAGGAGAGACAGCCATTCCCTTATAAGCGCGCAGGTCGTCCGCCAGGGCCTGCCGCAGGGCAGAAAGCCCCTGATGGGGAACCGGCTGCAGCAGGGCCTCCCGGTCCTCGCTGAGGACCTGCCGTGTCAGTCGAGCCCAGGTGGCCACCGGAAAACGGGAGGTGTCCACACGGTTGCTCTTCAGATCCAGCACCCAGTCAGGCGGCTGCTCCGGCGGGGGCAGCGGCACCGGGGTGCCGGCAGCTGACGGCTGCTCCACCCGGGAGACAAAAAACCCCCGTTTGGGCAGGGTATAAACATATCCCTCTGCTTCCAGCTGCTGGTAAGCCCCCTCCACGGTGATGACGGAGATACGCAGATGTTCCGCCAGTTTCCGCTTAGAAGGGAGCTGCTCCCCAGCGGGAAGAGCGCCGGAGAGGATGTCCGATCGGATACAGCGGTAGAGATATTCGTACAGGGGCAGACCGCCCCGCTCCTCCAGTGGATAGGTCAGCATGGTGCCATCTCCTTTCTGACCTTATAAAAAAACGTAAAATTGGATATTTCAATCATACCATTTTTGCCGTATGATGACAACCATCAATCGAACGGGCCTGTTCAAACCATGCATTTTGAAGGGGGAACCATCCAAATGGAAAAGACATTGGAACATTCTGCGGCAGTGGCACCGAGCCAGACGAGAAAGCTGGTGCTGACGGCGCTGTTTGCGGCGATGGCCTGCGTGGCCACCATGCTCATCCGGGTGCCGTCGCCAACGGACGGATATATGAATCTGGGAGATACGGTGGTGCTGCTGGGGGCCTATCTGCTGGGGCCGCTGTACGGCGCCGCCGCCGGCGGTATTGGATCCGCACTGGCGGATTTGCTGGCCGGCTACCCAATGTACGTTCCGGCTACGCTGGTGATCAAAGCGGTGATGGCACTGGTGGCGGGACTGCTGTATAAGGCCGTTGGAAAAACAAGCGTTCCGGGCGTGATTGCCTGCGGTGTTGTTGGGGAGGTACCCATGGTTGTGGGATACTGGCTGTTTGACGCCATTCTGGCTACCTCCGCCGGACAGAGTTTTGGCGTCAGTCTGGCGGGAACGGCCATCGGAATCCCAAGCAATCTAGTGCAGGCGGGCTTCGGCATCGCGGTTTCCACACTGTTGGCATTGGCCCTGCGGAAGAGCAGTTATGTCCGACGCATATTTCCTATATTATAATGTATAGCAATTCGCACAAAAAAGCCCCGGCGGGTTCTAGAACCCGCCGGGGCCTTGTACATTGGATACGGAGTTGCTTGATGTGAGGTTCAGAAACGGCTGTTCCAGCCGTCTAAGCCGCCAAGATCGTCCGGCCCGCTGCTGCCTCCTACATGGCCGCCGGACACGCTGCCAAAACCAACACCGGAGGTCTGCTTGGCAATTTCAAAGTAACCCAACTCTGTGCACTGGTAGTTTGGCAGATAGAACAGCTGCACCGCCAGGGACCACAGGCTGCCAAGAAGCGTGGCACCCCAGAAATGGGGCATGGCGGCCAGCGCCTCTTCCACAGAGAAAAACTGGCCGGAGAATACCATGTCTGCCGCACTTCTTGCTATGGGGACAATCAATGTCAAAGAGGGAATCGAGGCCAGCAGGCCCCAGCCAAAATAGCTCCAGTCCAGAACAAACAGCTGGCCTTTGTAACCGTAGGTTTGCTGCTTGCTCATATCCAGAGCCTCCATAATGCCGATGCCGGGATTTTCATAGAGGTTATAAAGTGCGAAGCGGTAACGGTAAGCGGCAATAACGCCGGGAATGACAAACAAAAGTGACCAAAGTGTGACAAAAGCATACATGACGATATTCAGCCCAATGACTTTGCCCACGAAAGAAAAACCGTCAAACAGCGTCAGATATTCCGCCCGTTCGCCGCGGCGAATGGCCATGCAGTAGAGGACAAAGCCTGTGCCGAGGATCATGCCCAGGAGGCTGGTGAGAACCGTGACAAAGGTTCCCAGAAGGCCGCTCTCTGTGCCGCCGGCAATGGAGTCCACCAGGTTCAACGCAGAAGTCAGAATGAGATACAGCGCGGTAAAGCCCTTGGGACTGACCTGAGCAGTGTGCAGCAGGCTGCGCATCTGGGCCTTCAACGCCTTGCGATCCACAATTTGTGCCATCATAGGGTGTGTTCCTCCAACCATTCAAGAATATCGATACCGAATATCTCTATTATACTAAGTCTCCGTCCAAATAACAAGAGAACGGATAGGAGCTTTTGGAAGCCGACCGGAATCAGGGCGGTAAATACTACCCACATTTGGAAGAATTCGGGAAAAACAGAAAGAAACTGTTAAAAAGAGGATGGTTTTCCGCAAAAACAGTTGTTCACAGTCTGGACATTTTTTAAAAATAGGTGTAGAATCAAACGCAGTATGTGGTAGTTTTGCTAAATGCATGATGGCTCCGCCAGGGAAAGAGGCGGAGAATTATCATGTTTTGGCCGCTATCAAGGAGTAAAAATGAGGTGAAGACAATGGCACAAGCATTCTTTGGCGGCGTTCATCCAAATGACATGAAAGCCGCGACCAATGAAAAGGCCATCGAACAGCTGGCTCCGCCAGCAATCGTGGTCATTCCCATGTCGATGCACTTTGGCGCACCGTGTACGCCCCTTGTCAAGGTTGGGGATCACGTAAAAGTGGGCCAGAAGATCGGCGAGTTCCGCGGCCTGGGTGCACCGATTCATGCCAGTGTTTCCGGCACGGTCAAGGCAGTGGAGCCGCGGCCCTATAATATGGGCGGCAATATGATGTCCGTTGTGATTGAGAACGATTTCCAGGACGAGCTCAGCGAGGAAGTTCAGGCCCCAGCAGATCCGGAAGCTCTGACGGTAGAGCAGATGGTAGAGGCTGTCAAGAACGCTGGCATCGTCGGCATGGGCGGCGCAACATTCCCCACCCATGTCAAGATTTCCGGCGGTATCGGTAAGGTGGATACCGTCATCATCAACGGTGCTGAGTGCGAACCCTATATCACTGGCGACCACCGCACGATGCTGGAGCGGCCTGAGGAGATCATCGGCGGCGCTACATATCTGGCGAAAATGTTTGGTACTGATAAAGTGATTATCGGTGTTGAGGACAACAAGCAAAACGGCATTGACTCCATGAACAAGGTCATTGCAGAGAAAAATGCACCTGTGGTGGTGGAAGCCCTGCACTGCCGTTACCCTCAGGGCGGTGAGAAGCAGCTCTGCCAGGCCATTACCGGCAAGCAGGTGCCTCCCGGCGGACTGCCTGCCAACATCGGCTGCGCGGTGTTCAATATCAACACGACCTGTGCCATTTACCGGGCTGTTACGCAGGGCATGCCCGTAGTACGCAAGATTGTCACGGTTTCCGGATCCGGCGTCATTGACCCCAAGAATATCGAATGCCCCATCGGTACTCCGGTATCCAACCTGTTCGACGCGTGCGGCGGCCTGAAGGACGGCACCTATAAACTGATTATGGGCGGCCCCATGATGGGCATGGCCCAGTACACCACGGATGTCCCCGTGGGCAAGGGCACCGGCGCTATGCTGGCCTTCTGTGAAAACGAGGAGCAGACCGTGGAGCACCCCCAGTGCATCCGCTGCGGCAAGTGTGTTGCCGCCTGCCCCATGCACCTGGAGCCCCTGTTCATGTACCAGTATGCGGAAAAGGGCATGCTGGATGAGCTGAATGATGCGCACATTATGGACTGCATGGAATGCGGTGCCTGTGCCTATGCATGCCCGGCCCGGATGCATCTGACCCATATGTTCAAGACCGGCAAGCAGAAGCTCAAGGACAAGATGGCCGCTGACAAGGCCGCCGCCGAGGCCAAGAAGGCCGCGGAAGAGGCAAAGGCTGCAGAAGCGCAGAAGGAGGCTGTCAACAAATGACGGATTACAAGAACTTAAAACTGATTGCAACGTCTTCTCCCCATATCCGCGGGGCGGAGACGACCCGATCCATCATGCTGGATGTTATCATTGCCATGGTACCTGCTTTGGCGTATGCCACCTGGCAGTTCGGATTTGAGGCGCTGCTGCTGACTGCGGTCTCCGTGGCAGGGTGCATGTTCTGGGAGTGGCTGTACCGCAAGCTGATGAAAAAGCCCCAGTCTGTGGGTGATTTGTCCGCAGTGGTTACAGGTATGCTGCTGGCCTTTGTCTGCCCCGCCTCTACGCCGCTGTGGATGATTATCATCGGCGATTTCTTCTCTATCGTGGTGGTGAAGCAGCTCTTTGGCGGTATCGGCAAAAACTTTGTCAACCCCGCGCTGGCTGGCCGGGCATTCCTGCTGGGCAGCTATGCCGGCGTGATGACCAGTTGGGTGGATCCCGCCCAGAACAAGGCTCCGCTGTTCGGCGGCACCGTGGATGTGGTGACTGCGGCCACGCCGCTGGCTCTGATGAAGAGCGGTGACTTGGAGGCGTTGAGTCAGTACTCTGCCCTGGACATGTTCCTGGGCAAAATCCCGGGTTCTTTGGGTGAGGTTTCCGCCCTGCTGCTGATTGTGGGTGGGGTATACCTGATTTGGCGCAAGGTCATCAACTGGCAGACTCCTGTGGCCTATATCGGTACAGTGGCCGTTCTGACATTCCTGTTCCCGCAACACGGCATGTCCGGCCTGAACTGGATGCTGTACAGCATCTTCGGCGGCGGCTTGATGTTGGGCGCCTTCTTCATGGCAACCGACTATGCCACCTCTCCTGTTACCAAGAAGGGCCAGTTGATCTTCGGCATCGGCTGCGGTCTGTTTACCGTGTTTATCCGCTACTTTGGCTCCTATAACGAGGGCGTCTGCTACTCCATTATGGTTATGAACCTGTTTGTGGCTTTGATTGACAAGTGCACGAAGCCCGCTCGTTTTGGTGTCGTAAAATCCGAGAAGAAGGAGGCGGCTGCGAAATGAGTAAGGAAGTCAAGACCAAGGAAAAGGTCAATATGGATCCCAAGTACATCACTACGCTGACCGTAACTCTGCTGGTTACCTGCGTGATTGTGGCTGCTGCCTTGGGACTGGTCAACAAAGTGACCGCGGGCCCCATTGCGGCGGCAAACCTGGAAAAGACCAACGCCGCTCTGGCGTCTGTGTTCCAGGAGGCATCCGCACCCGAGTTCCCCGAAATGGAAGTGACGGAGGAAATGGCAGCTGCAGCTGGCAGCTTCAGCACGACGGTTCAAAATGTCTACGAGGCGCAGGACGGCGGTCAGCTTATTGGCCATGCCGTGAAGATTGTGGCCTCCGGCTCCCAAGGCAGCATTGAGATGGTGGTTGGCATTGACGCGGAAGGCACGGTTACCGGTGTCTCCATCGTGGACAACGCCGAGACATCCGGCATTGGCTCCAGAGTTATGGAGAATGAAAACGGCGTACTGGATCAATTTGCCGGTAAGAGCGCGGCGGACGGAACCTTGACCGTGGGCAGCAATGTGGACGCCATCTCCGGCGCCACGGTGTCCAGCAAGGGCGTTACCGCTGGTGTCAACGGTGCACTGGCTGTGGCCGGTGTCATCGGCTGAGGAAGGGGGAGCATAGAACATGAATTTTGGAAAACAGTTTAAGGAAGGCCTGATTACCAACAACCCCGTTTTGGTGCAGGTGCTGGGCATGTGCTCTACCATGGCAATCACCACCTCCTTCATGAACGGCTTGGGTATGGGCGTTGCCGTACTTATTATTCTGACGGCCTCCAACGTCGTCATCTCTGCAATTCGTAAAATTGTCCCCGATAAGATCCGGATTGCCATGTTTATCGTGGTTATCGCAGGCTTTGTGACTTGTGTGGATTTGCTGCTGCAGGCATTTGTTCCCGCCGTGGCTGCGTCCCTGGGCGTATTCATCCCGCTGATCGTGGTGAACTGCATCATCCTGGGCCGTGCAGAGTCCTTCTGCTATAAAAACGGTGTGGGCGCCTCTTTTGTGGACGGCATCTGCCAGGGCATCGGCTATACCGCGGTTTTGATGGTGATGTGTATCATTCGTGAGCTGTTGGGTGCCGGTACCTTCGGCGCCGGACTGCTGGGCCCCGATGCCAAGGGCATTCAGATTATCCCTGCGCAGTTCCCCGCCGGTATGCTGACCCTGCCGGTAGGCGGCTTCCTGGTGCTGGCCTGCCTGATCGCAGCCATGCAGTGGGCCCTTGCCAGACCCAAGAATAAGGAGGAGAGCAAATAATGGAACAGATTACTAACCTTTTGGCCATTACCCTGGCAGCTATCCTGGCCAATAACTTTATCTTCTCCCAGTTCCTGGGCTGCTGCCCCTTCTTGGGCGTTTCCAAGAAGGTAGACACCGCTGTTGGCATGGGCATCGCCGTGACATTTGTTATGGGCTTGGCCTCCGCCGTGTGCTATGCAGTCAACCTTCTTCTGATAAATCTGGGCCTGGGCTATATGCAGACGGTGGCCTTCATCCTGGTCATTGCCGCTCTGGTGCAATTTATTGAGATGTTCCTGCAGAAGTCCATGCCGGCACTGTATACCGCATTGGGCGTGTACCTGCCCCTGATTACCACCAACTGCGCTGTGCTGGGCGTGGTGCTGCTGAATGTGCAGAATAATTACAATTTCATCGAGTCCGTGGTGTACGGCATCACCGGCGGCCTTGGCTTCCTGCTGGCCATCGTGCTGTTTGCCAGTATCCGGGAGCGTCTGGCGTTTGCCGATTATCCCAAGGCGTTTGATGGGTTCCCCATCGCCTTGGTCACCGCTGGCCTGATGGCTCTGGCTTTCATGGGCTTCTCCGGCCTGAAGGTCTGGTAAGGAGGAGCGAGAAATGACGAATGTAATTTATGCGATTGTCGTGCTGGGTGTGCTGGGTGCAGTATTCGGACTGGTCCTGGCTATTGCCTCCAAGATTTTTGAGGTGAAGAAGGATCCCCGCGAGGAAGAGATTCTAAGCCATTTGGCCGGCGCCAACTGCGGCGGCTGCGGTTTCCCCGGCTGTGCGGGTTGTGCGGCGGCTATTCTGGCCGGCACTGCGCCTGTCAACGCCTGCGCTCCTGCCGGTGCAGAGAATGCGGCGGCCATTGCCGCCATTATGGGCCAGGAGGCTCCCTCTGGTGAGCGCCAGGTGGCCTACGTCCGCTGCAACGGCGGTACCAATGCCAAGAAGCGGTTTGACTATGTAGGCGTGAAGGACTGCATCTCTGCCACCAAGGTGGCTGCCGGTCCCCTGGAGTGTGCCTTTGGTTGCTTGGGCTTCGGTTCCTGTGTGAGCGCCTGCCAGTTCGGCGCTATGTCTATCGGCGCAAATGGCGCAGCTGTGGTGGATCCCGATAAATGTACCAACTGCGGTGCCTGCATGGCCGCCTGCCCCCGGAAGCTGATTGTCTCCGTCCCTGCTTCCAAGAAGGTTCATGTGGCCTGCGCCAACCGCGACAAGGGCAAGGCTGCAATGAGCGTCTGCAACAGCTCCTGCATCGGCTGCGGCCTTTGCGAGAAGGAGTGCAAGAAGGACGCCATTCATGTAGAGAATGGCGTAGCCGTTATCGATTATGATAAGTGCGTGGGCTGCAAGCTCTGCACCAAGGTCTGCCCGAGAGATGCCATCCAGCCCGCCGCCACTGCGGAGGAGAAGGAGAAGTACAAGGCTATCAAGAAGGCCCAGGCTGAGAAAGCTGCGGCTGCAAAGGCTGCCGCCGCCCAGGCGGAGACAGCCGAGAAGGCCTGATCCCGCTTTGACAGGAAGCACCCCGGATTTTTAAATCCGGGGTGCTTTTTTTCTTGCCTTTTTGGCGCAAGTGGCATATGATAATTGCTATCAGGCAGAGTAGAGACACACGTGTGAAATAGTGCCGGAAAAACGGGGAGTTGTTTTTCGGACGAAGGGGCAAGGCCTTTGGCTAGAAGCCCGCAGTGTGTGTTTCGCATCCCGCTGCCGCATATGGGAAATTGCAATGGCCTTCCTCTGTGCGGCGTTCCGGAACCGGACTGCCGAAACTATACAGAAGGAAGGTATTTTTATGTTCAAGTACAACCGTATCGCCCGCAGAATTTGCCTTGTCGGCATGCTTGCCGCCTTGTATCTCGCCCTGAATATGTTGGGCTTCAAGGCGTGGAGCTTTCATATCACCTTTGCCTCACTTCCGGTTATCGTGGGGAGTCTGCTTTTTGGACCGGCAGCTGGAATGTTGATTGCTGCCATCGGCGAGTTTTTCAACCAGCTTCTTTCCTACGGTATTACGGTCACCACAGTCCTCTGGCTGATTCCTCCGGCAGTGCGGGGCCTGGTTGTGGGCGGCAGCGCATTGCTGCTGGGAAACGAACAGAGGCACTTAGAGGACCGGTATGCGCTTTGCTATGGGGTTTGTGTGGCGGCAGCGCTGTGTACCACGGCGGTGAATACAGCAGTCATGTATGTTGACAGCGTTATCATGGGGTACTACAGCTTCGCCTATGTGTTTGGCTCCGCGATTATCCGAATCATCTCGGGCATCCTGACTGCCATTGTAGTGACCACGGTGGGAATTCCGCTGGTCAGGCTGCTGCGGCGGCAGGGAATTGTCCGCCGCCAGGCATAAGAATTCTGTGCATCGCCGCACGAACAGAGAGGAGTGCTTCCCTTGAACGGACAGGAATCCATTGCCTATATCCACTCATTTAACTGGCAGAAGCACGCACCGGGACTTGATCGGATTCGAGCACTTTTGGCCGCCTTAGACTCCCCCCAGAAGGCGCTGAAATTTATTCACGTGGCCGGTACCAACGGTAAGGGCAGCACCTGTGCCATGCTGGCATCCGTGCTGCAGGCTGCCGGCTTCCGTGTGGGGCTGAATACGTCTCCGCATCTGGTGGACTTTACCGAGCGCATCCGGATCAACGGAGAACCCGTTTCAGAGGCGGCGCTGGCAAATTTGGTGGATCGGATCCGACCAATTGTCGAATCCATGGAGGATCACCCCACGGAGTTTGAGCTGATCACCGCGCTGGCGCTGCTGTACTTTCAGGAACAGCTATGTGATATCGTGGTGCTGGAGACGGGACTGGGCGGAGAATTGGACGCTTCTAACGTAATTGATACGCCGGAGGTCGCCATTCTCACTGCCATGGGAATGGATCACGTGGCACAGCTTGGCCCCACGCTGGAGAATATTGCCGCCGCAAAGGCTGGAATCATCAAGCAGGGGGGAGAGGTGGTCAGTTATGGCGGCTGCCCGCCTGCCGATGCGGTATTCCACCGGGTCTGCCGGGAGCGGAGTGCCCGCTTGACGGAGACGGACTTCACCCGCATCCGTGTGAGAGAAGCGCGGCTTTCCGGGACACGATTTGACATCCTCCCCCATGAGGACTTGCAGATGTCTCTGGCAGGAGATTACCAGGTATTCAACGCCGCTGTTGCAGTCACAGCGCTGGAAGCGCTTCGCCAACGAGGCTGGGAGATTTCGGAGGGCGCTATCCGGACGGGACTCGCCCGAGTGGAGTGGCCTGGGCGGTTGGAGCTTCTGCGGGAAAAGCATCCAATGTTTTTGCTGGATGGGGCGCACAATGCCAATGGCATGGCCGCTGCAGCGAAGAGCCTTCGCCTGCTGCTCCCTGGGAAAAAACTGGTGCTTTTGCTTGGGATGATGTCGGATAAAGAGATCCCCAAGATGCTGGATCTGGTGCTGCCCCTGGCAGAGGCGGCGGTGACTGTTACGCCCAACAGCCCCCGGGGCATGGGGGCTGAAGCGCTGAGACAGTTGATCCTGGCAAGGGGGATCCCTGTCCATGCCTGTGTCTCTATTGCCGAAGCTGTCCGGACAGCCGCTGCGGCAGCAGGCAGGGACGGGGCTGTCTGCGCCCTGGGGTCTCTTTATCTGTCAGGCGATGTGCGGCAGGCCGTGAAAGACCTGCTTTAAAAAATAAAAAAAGTCCGGGAGCGGCACGCTCCCGGACTTTTTTGCTAAAGGAGAGAAGTTTGAAGACGAACGGCAGTTTCAAGAGAACATAAGAGGGGTGAGGAACATTTAGAATTCTGAGGTTCTTTGCTGCTGCAATTTATTCGGAACAAACAGATTAAGAAAAATTGGAAAGAAATGTCTCATATGACTTTGCTGCAGAATAGTTGGCGCACAACATGGCAATATGGGACAAAAGTGCATCGTCATCAAAATATTTTGCATGAGCAGGACAGCGTTTGATGCAGGCGTGACACTTGATGCATATCCCGGTTATATTTGTGACATGATTTGGGTCAATGGAGCCCATGGGGCAAACATATGCACAAATTTTGCAATTTGTACATTTTTCAACATCGGTCTTTGGCGTGGCTTTCAGAAAGACTGCTTTCCTGCCCTGCAGATCCAGAGGGGTATAATAAGCGGCATTCGCGTCTCCGGGAACGCACAGCGGGGGCGGGAGGGCGTCGGCAGCATCCAGCTTACCGGCCAGTTTTTCTGCAAAGCGGCCCATAAACTGCAAGTCTTCGTTGGTAGGCCTGTTAGCAGCCAGCTGAGCTGCCATTGCGTGCTGCGCCACACAGGCCGCAGCCCCCACGGTGTGAAAACCATTTTGCTCCAAAACAAAGCACAGCTCTGCCAATGCATGATCATAGCTTCTGTTTCCAAAGCTTACCATGGCGACTGCTGGCGTATCATTCCCCAATAGGCAGGATTGAAACGCTGGCAACAACTTGTTTGGGACTTTTCCGGCATAGGTAGGTGTCCCTACCACAAGCAAGTCACTATCTGTAAAGGACTGTGTTGGCTGACGATCTGCGGGAGAATTCAGAGGCCTGAATTTTACAGGGACATGTAAACAAGCTGCCAGAACAGTGGAAAAGAACTTGACAAGTTTTTCTGTAGAACCAGTGGCGCTGTAATATACGCCCCACACCTGTTTGATTTTCATAAAATCACCTCTTGCTGCTGTAATGTAGATGATCTGCAGTGAAAAGGTGCTGTCCACCTGGAAACCGGAAAGTGGACAGCACTTTTTTATACTATTCGATGCTCATTAAGACATCTCCGCTTTTTACTTTATCCCCGACGTTAACATTGATTTTCTTTACGACACCATCAACGGGGCTGGCAACTGGCTGTTCCATTTTCATAGCTTCCATAACGGCAAGTAACGCCCGCGTTTTGACAGTGTCGCCTTCCTTCACACTGAGAGAAATGACCTTACCTGGGATTCTGGCTTTCACTTCCATGGATTCTACACTCCTTTAAAATAATATTTTACAAATAGCTATCCAATTAAATGGATGGTGCTTACAAAGATGCCGGCTGCAATTGCGGATGTAAACACACCGGATATATTGGCTCCCATAGCCACAGGGAGGATCATGGCAAAGGGATTTTCATCCATGGCAGCATGCTGCGCCAATTTGGCCGTGGTGGGTACGCAGGAAACCCCTGCGATCCCGATGACCGGATTGAAGTCCAGCCCCCGATGCTTGTGCCACCAATACATCACCCATCCGCCAAGAAGCCCGCCGATTGCGGAAACAGCCAGGGCCATAATACCCAAGATGAGGATTGTGAGGACGGTTGGGTTTAAAATGGTAGAGGCTTCACATAAAACACCGAGGACAACGCCCAGAAAGAATGTGGCAAAATAGGACAATCCTTCCTCAAGGAGCTCCGTATATTTTCCAATCTCAGCTTCTTTGACAGCCATGCCGATAAAGAAGGAAAAAATCAAGGGAGATGCTACCGGCAGCAACAGGCAAAGAATGAAACAGGAAACCACAATAAATACAAATTTTGAACGCTGCGATACCTGTGGAACATCCACGTACATATCAATCCCGCGGTACTTTTTGGGAATGAACAGCTTAATTAGAAATGGATATCCACCATATGTCAGGCTCAGGTACAAATAGGCAATAATCGAGATCGGAACAAACAGCTCAGGTGCCAGCATCAATGAGGTGAACAGCACCATGGGGCCGTCAGCGCCTCCGATACTGGCAACCGCTGCAGCCGAACCTGGCGGCAGGCCAAATGCCATTACACCTGCTACCAATGTGACAAATGTTCCAAGCTCGGCAAAAATTGCAATGATCATGGAACTCCAAGGTTTTGCCAAAAGGTAGCTAATCTCACTCCGTGCTCCGATCCCCATAAATACCAGGCAGGCGATCAGCCCATTGGAAAAGGTGAGGTTGTAAATGGGCTGGAGGAAGTTCACTTGCATAATATTGACAATTTCTACAGCATCGGAAGCAAGTGGATCAACAAACATATTTCCAATGGCCCCGGAATTCAAAAACATAATTCCTGCATTCACTGCCATCATCGAAATACCCATGGGGACCATAATCAGCGGCTCCAGTGTGCGCTTGAATCCGAAATAGGCCAAAAAGAACCCCAATATGATCAGAGCAACTCTGGCAACGGATACCAAAGGATCCATTTCAAAAAATGTGCCGATCCCTGGAAATAGCTGAAGCAGGATCTCCAATCATTCCGCCTCCTTTTCTGAAGAAAGGACATGGTTAATCAACACGATGATGCCAACAATACCTAAAGAGATGATGCCTGTGAAAAAGTATGCCATAATTGCATAGACAACAACATTCATAAGCTCATTCCTCAGCGGAAGCAGATGCCTGCCGGTTGTAATCAGCAATGATTCTTGGCAGAACCATCTGATGATGCGGGCAAATTCCTTTTGGATTTTGATAGGCTGCGGCAGTAAAGGCTCGCAAATAATCCCGCAACTTATCCAGACTGACAAGCTCGTCTACCAGACCAGCCTTGGCACAGTACTCTGCCCGGGACTTATTTGCATAATCAGTGATAAGCTGATTCATCTTGTCAATGGTGGGCTGCAGATCCTTGCCCGCTGCATCATCTTTGACAAGTCGCCGCGCATACATAGCAGCCGCAGCGGTCTCTCCATGCATGACATAGATTTCCGTAGCAGCCGTGCCCAAGGAGAAGGCGTTGGTGTCATTCCCCTGCGGCCCCCCAAGGACATAGTGCGCTGCGGCAGTTCCCTTTCGCATGGTAATCTCCAGCATGGGCAAATCGGAGTTCTGAATGGAATAGATGAGGCTCTGACCAAGCCCGAGCAGTTCTGCGCGCTCGGCTTCGTTACCAACATCAATGCCTGTCGTGTCCTGCAGCCAAACCATGGGAAGGTGATCTCTCGTGCACAGCGTGACAAATTCGCTCATCTTAATAAGGCCCTGCCGATACAGTTTGCCGCCGACACCCAGCGCATCCTCCCGATACTCCGGATAATCCAGGAAGAACCCCTGCACATTGGCTACGACACCAACCAACATGCCGTCAAACTTTGCAAGGCCAGTTACAATTTCGGGACCGTATCCTTTTTTGTACTCCATGAACTGGGAACCGTCAGTCAACCGTGCGATGACATCATAGATGTCATAGGGGCGCTTATGGTTTGCAGGGAACAGGGAATAAAGATCTTCCGCCGGAAAGGCGGGAGCTGAGGGTGTATCTACACGGAAAAATTCAGGATTGAACGCAGGCGTGTAGCCGATATACTTGCGGATTGCGGCCAAGACCTCCTCTTCTGTTCCATAAACCTCCCGCATGAAGCCAGTTTCATCGTGGTGAATGGCTGCTGTTCCGGGCACATCCTGCCGAAGCTCCTTCTGCGCTTCGATCAACGCCTGTGCGGACTCCAAATCCACATGCCCCTTGGGAGACATGCCGCCGACAATGCCAGCGCCGCCAACGGCCATATTGGCTTTCTCGTGGGCGATGAGGATCGTTGGACTGATGGAATGATATCCGCCGCCAGCAGGGTTTGTGCCATAAATTCCGACAATCACCGGAACCCCCAGTTGATTCAGCTGAGCATTGCGGTAGAAGGGGGTACCGCCGCCTCTGCGGTCAGGATAAACTTTTTCCTGCTCATCCATCTTGACACCAGAGCAATTCAGCAAATATACCAAAGGAATTCTGAGCCGCTTTGCGGTGTCAGACGCACGAAGCAGGTTTTCTGCCTGGCCAGGAACCCATGCCCCGGCCATTTTTTTGTTGTCGGACGCAACGATTACGACCCATTTGCCGCTGACCTTAGCCAGGCCCTTGACGATGTTGGTAGATCCATTGGCGTTATTTTGCGGATTAAACAAGCTGTTGAGCGGAAGCCAAGTGCCTTCATCGATGAGTTCATGGATACGTTGCATGGCACATAACTGTCCCGCGCTGTTGAGATCAGCAGTCGCTTTGCCGTTTTCGAGAATTTCCTGAATCCTTTCAGCAACAGCCTGCTCGGCATTCTTTAAAATTTGCGTATTTTCCGGATCAACTGCGAAAAGGGACTCTCCGATTGCTTCCATATTTTGAAAGTAACGGGGCATGGAGTATTCGTTCATCAGATAATCCTCTCTTTCTTAACGGTTTTTAGAAAATGATTCCGCGGTCTGGATGACTCATTCTTTTCCAATATAAAGTCGACTGGGATCAATTTGATTTCGAAGAATCTCGAGGCATTCCGGCTCCGGAGGAATTGACTCCACAGCGCGTGAGACATCGATCTCAAACCCGGTGTTGTCTTGAATGTCCTGTACAGTGACGCCTGGAAAATATTCGGCGACATACATACGCTTTGTCTCGTCATCAAACCGCATCAGCCCCAAATTTGTAATGACGACCTGGGGGCCGCGATCAGGTGGAAGTCCTTTTTCCCGACGCCCGTCCGGCCCATTTATCCAGCCGGGGCTGGTTAAGTAATCCACCTTTTCTACAAACCGGCGCTTTTGATGCTGCATCATTAAAACTGTATTGACATAGGTGGCGATACCGTTTGCACCACCGCTTCCGGAAAAACGCGCGGACGGATGGTGATAGTCTCCGATGGATGTAGAATTCAGATTTCCATAGGGATCAATCTGCGCACCGCCTAAAAAGCCGAGATCCATTACGCTTTTCCGCAGGTTATTGTTCTGCATCCCAAAGTACCGGAAGGTTTCACCCAGTGTAGAAGCACCATGGGAGAACCGCAGATCTGCAACACTGGTCGGGGCTTCTACCGGGCATCCGTCCACCATACCGCTCTCCACGAGCAGACAGCAATTCGGCGCATAAGTACGCTTTGCGAGAGAGGCGCCCACCAGAGGCAGTCCGGTACCTACGATTACACGCTGGCCGTCCTTGATTTGACGCGCAATCATGATGACCTGCATTTCCTTGTTGGTATAGTTCATATCCCTGCCTCCTTTCAGCGCTCGTGCGAAACAGCGAAATTCATACCACGGCATACACGCAGATCCATCAGGCGTTTAACACCAAGCTTGTCCAGATAGGCAAAATGATCTGCCGGAGCATAAACCCACTCATCCAGGAAAGCGGCATACAGGCTATCCTCTTTGCTGACCTTGTCATAATACTTCAAATAATCACGGTCATAGTCATAATAATTATAGACTTGTGAAGGGTGCGCACCATAAGGAGCAAGAACAATTGCATCCGGGATAATACAGGAGATCTGGTTTGCACCGGGCTCCCGGCGAATTTCCTCATCAGTTACAATCTCTTCGCAGCTGACAATGACATGCCTGGCCCCCAAAGCCATATCCAAATCATTGAAAATAGCGCCTTCAATCCGGCAGGTTCCGTCTGGAGATGCCTTCTGAACATGAATCAGCGCTACATCAATGTCTGGAACAGGAATGTAGCACAGCTGCTCCCCGGGATGAAATGGATTTTCAAGAACCCTGCATTTTTGAGGAGGGAGCTTTGGATGCTGCGCACGGACCTCTTCACTGATGCCAACCTGTTCCACTAGGTCAGAGCCGAGCATGTGCTTAACGGCAATAAACGGAAATCCCAAGGCAGCCGCATGATACAAGGCCGCATGAATATCCAGGGAGTAGTCCTCAAAGAGGATCTGCCCTTCTTCCACATACTTCCGATAGCGTCTGGAAACATTTGTATATCCGGAGTTTGCGCAATAGGAGTTGATATAGGCTGCGCAGCAGTTTGCGCCAATCAGCATATCGGCATCACCACCGGAAGCAGCCCCGTGCAGATATAAATTTCTCTTTTTCTGGCGGATGATTTCACGCACCAGCGCATAAGGCTTCCGATTCGTTGTGCAACCGCCGATAGAGATGCTGTCGCCATCGTGAACAAAGGATGATACAGCTTCTTCGGGAGACATAATTTTACTCATGGCAGGCAATTCCCCCTTTTCCTGTCAACAGCCGCGGAAATGGGGTTCGCGTTTTTCAAGAAAAGAGGAAGTCGCTTCCGTCTTATCCTCGGTTGCCCACAACTTTCCGATGCACTCAGCCTCAAAATCAATTTTATCCAAGCTGTTTTTTTCTGCTTCGATCATGCACTGCTTTGCATACTGAATGGCCAAAGGGGACTTAGAGGCAATTTCCTGCGCCAGCTGCCGTGCCCGGGGCATGAGCTCCTCACGCGGAAGAATTTCATCTATAAAGCCAATCCGCATGGCCTCCTCCGCAGTAATTCTCTCACCGGTATAGACCATCTTTCTGGCAGCTCCATTAAAGCAGCGGGCAGTGAAGTGCTGCGTTAAACCCAGAATACCCATATTGATCTCGCCAAGATTAAACTTTGCCTCCGGCACGGAGATGCGAATGTCGGCGCATATGGCCAACCCCACCCCGCCGCCAAAAGCAGAGCCGTTGAGCGCACAGATGACGGGCTTTGGGAAATTGTACAGGTAAGACCGTACACCGTTGTTACGCTCCGTATAAAGGGGGCCGCTTTCACCATCCAAAGCGATAAACTCCTTTACGTCGGAACCACCTACAAAGAGCTTCTCTCCTTCCGCCGTCAGGATAACCACACGGATATCCTTCATCTTGCTGATTTTATACAGAACCTCGTACAACTCTCCATAGTCATCAGAACCCATGGCATTGACGGGAGGCTTGCTGATGGTAATGGTTGCAAGGCCGATCTCATTTTCCAGGTCGACTGTAATTGTATCGAATTTCATTGACTGTCTCCTTTCACACATTTGCTGTCCGTGCGCCCTTTTTCTTTTTCAATTGAAACAAAAGCACAACAGCAAACAGAACGATTCCAACAATATCAGAGATGGATTCCGGATAAAGCATACAGAAGCCGCCGATTAACAGAAGCGAGCACTCAGCAAAAGAGGCCTTTTGGAGGAAGTACCGCTGTGATCCGGCAGAAATGGCAATTACACCGATTACGCTGGTCACTAAAGCCGAGATCAGCGCGACAGCCTGCACATCCTGAAGAATCAGCACCGGCTGATAAACAAACATGAAAGGCAGGACAAAGAGAACCACGCTCATTTTGCAGGAGGTCACTGCAACATTCAAAGGCTTGGATTTGGAAATGCCTGCAGCGACATAAGAGGCCAGTGCAACAGGAGGCGTAATATTGGAGAGTACGCCGTAGTACATCACAAACAGATGAGCTGCAATAGCGGGAACACCCAGTTTGATGATGGCGGGTGCGGCCAGAACTGCCAGAATAATGTAGCACGCAGTAACCGGCAGGCCCATGCCGAGGATGATACAGGCGACTGCAGTATATACCAGCAGCAGGAACAGCGATCCACCAGCCAGATCCACCAACGCGCTGGAGAGCGTCAGCCCAAGGCCGGTCAGAGAGATCACACCGACAATAATCCCGGCGCAGGCACAGGCTGCCACGATGGAAACCGCCTGGCGGGAGCCATCAATTAAAATGTCCAGGAACATTTTCCAGAAGCCGCGGATGTCTTTTTCCTTCCCGATTTTTTGTACTGCGTACAAAACCACAATGGAGACAAAGCCCCAGAATGCCGCACGCTGTGCGGAGGTCTTTGCGATACAGATAAAATAGATCAGGATCAGCATGGGGATGATATACAGGTAACCGACCTTCATGACATCCTTAAATTTAGGCAGTTGTTCCTTTGGCATTCCAACCAAACCTTGACGTCCGGCAATAAAGTCGACAGAGAAGAGAATTGCCATATAGTACAGCGTTGCTGGCAATGCAGCGGCAAGGATGATAGTAGAGTATGGCAAGCCCAGGTTTTCTGCCATAATAAAAGCTGCAGCACCCATCACAGGGGGCATAATGAGTCCACCACTGGCGGAAACGGCCTCGATAGCGCCTGCATCATCAGCACTATAGCCAGTCTGCTTCATCAGCGGAATGGCGATGGAGCCTACGCCTGCCACATTTGCCACGGCGCTTCCGGAGATCATTCCCATCAGACCGCTGCCGACAACGGCAACCTTTGCTGTGCCGCCACGATAACGGCCGCAAATGCTGTATGCCAGCTGCAGGAAGAACTCCCCGCCGCCGGTTTTCTCCAGTGCCGCACCAAAAAGAACGAACAAAAACACCGTTGTCGCACTGGCGCCGATAGTCGTGCCAAACACACCCTCCGTGGTGAGGAAAAGATGCGTCGAGAGCCATTCCAGATCAATCGCCCGGTGCTGCAAAAACCCAGGTAGATTCCCCAGCATGGCATACACGATAAATATAACCGCGATAATCGGCATTGCCGCACCAAGAGATCGGCGGCAGGACTCTAACACAAGCAGGACCGCCACACAACTGACAATGACATCCATTGTTGAGGGATTGCCGCCACGGTAAGCCAGCGCTTCCAGCTGTGTGATGAAATAGGTGCAGCAGAGAATGATGCCGGTAGCGAACAAAAAATCCACAGCAAACATCAGCTTGCTTGACAAGAGGTCCGGCCTGCCATCTTTCTTTTTGAAAAACGGGTAAACCATAAACGCCATACCGAGTCCAAGCGCCACGTGAATTGCGCGCAATGTCTGTGTGGCTATGGGCCATAAGCCGCCGTACAGTTGAACAACGGCTAAGATGAGCCCCAGTACTGCGGCGATTTTGATGCGCCACTTTTGGGCCATACAAGTGCTCCTTTCTGTGCAGGTGAGCTTAAACTGTATCCCCCCAGATTGCCATTTGACGTCTATGTACTCACAAAAACATGCGCTGGCAAAACGAGGGGAATACAAGCTTTTGCTTCACTCAGATATTAAGCCAGTGGGTCTTCAATGGTAATTCCATGGTCAGCAAACCATTTTACTGCTCCGGGATGCGGAGTGATCGTGCAGCCCTCTGCCAATCCGCCCTCCAGCGTATATTCGGAACCGGATGTGGAGATTTCCTCCAGCTCACCACTGTGTTGATAAATGGTTTCTAAAATCGCGTAAACCGCCTCATCAGACACATCTTCATTTACTGTATAGGCCGTGATAAAGCCGGATGTCAGAACATCTTCTGTCTGCCCTTTATAGGTGCCCGCAGGAATTGTGACATATTTCATGGCAGCGGCCAGAGACGGATTGGTTTCGGCCATTTTCTCAATGGAACCTTGTGGAATGGAGAGAATGCGTACATCCATGCTCTGAGAAAGGTTCAGAAGACCGGATACCAAGATACCGCCGGAGTAGACTGCCGCATCGGCAGTGCCGTCCTGCAGCGCCTCAGTCCCCTGATCCTGGTTCACGGAAACGATCTCGATATCGTCCAGTGTGACGCCGCCCAGCTGGATCAGGCCATTTCCAACAATGTGGCGGACACCGCTTCCCACCACGCCGATCGCAACGCGCTTGCCCTTCAGATCCGCAATGGAGTGAATATCGGAATCTGCAGGGACAGCAATCTGGCCAATGGAATAGTGCCCACCGCACATCCAGCGGAGGTTTTCATACTTTTCACCTTCGAACAAATCACGCCCCATGACGGCATCATAATCTGCCGGAGGCTGGGTCATCCCAATGTCAAGTCGGCCGGCTCCGGCCAGACGCATGTTTTCAACAGTGCCGTTAGTTGAAGAGGCGGTCATATTGATATTGGTATATTTCGTTACCAGATTCGCAATACCGCTGCCAAGGACATACCAGGTTCCGCCGGCACCGGCGGTACCCATGACAAGGTTTGCAGACGGACTGTCAATTTTTTCAACAGCGGCAGAATCGCCAGAAGTGTCGCCAGAAGTGTCGCCAGAAGTGCTGCTACTTTCAGGGGGTTCAGTTGTTCCGCTGCTTCCGCAAGCAGCCAGGGCCAGCAACATTGCCATAGATAAAAGCAGTGCAAAAGCTCTTTTCATCTTTTTCATCATAGGACCTCCTGTATTTTAATTGAATGGGCATTCTGCGGCCGTTCAGAAACGCCCTATCTTACAACCCGCAAAGTGCGAGCTATAATACGACAACGTCTGGGAAATCATATTTGATCCATTCTAATCCGGGGTCAATCTTCTGGGGGGCCAAGCGAACTTGACAGTTTTTGATAAGCGAAATATAATTATCATATTACGTTCTTGCAAATGCCCTCTGACAACGGCAGATCTTTGACTGGGAAGTTTACATTAAAATAGTATCATACAATTTGCCTAAAAAAAATTATATATAACTTCTTGTATTGTTCGAAATAAATAAACAACAACGGCGCCGATGGCCAATCATCTGCGAATACCCCCATTCGATTCCTTAAGAGTGAGCCTCTTTTCGGAAGGAATTTGATAATCATTGTGTGAATAGTTAACTTGCATAAAAAGTATCCTTGCGATGACAGATATCAAATTGGGTACGGTGGATTCGGATACACCGTATCCAATGCAGGGCTTTTCAGAGCTTGTCTGTTCTAAATATGCCCTCGGACGATTCGTTTTCAGGATTCTTAATCATACGTTATATGGCAGTACGCCCTTTTCTAACAGGTATCATAATTAGTTGGGTTATAAATTTGCTATACCAGAACAAAGCCTAGGAGGTGAGGGCTAAAATGGAATTATCACAACTTCGCTATTTTAAGGCATTGGCGGAAAATGGAAATTTAACACAGACAGCAAATAAATTGTATCTCTCGCCCCCTGCGCTAAGCGCAAGCATATCCAATCTTGAAAAGGAACTGGGAATACAGCTGTTTGACCGGGTAGGACGCCGTATGTTTCTTAACAGAAATGGAACCCTTTTTTTGAAACGTATTAACAATGCGCTGTCCACTTTGGATTACGCCAAGGCTGAGGTATCTGATATTGGTACGAAAAAAGAGTCAACGGTTCATATTGCTACCACGAGCCCTAATGTGTTTCAAAACGCGTTTTTGTCGTTTTGGAAGGAAAATCCAAATTATAAAATTTCCCATGAATCGCTTAGAATTAACCAAATTGACTGCAAGGATTTATTGTATAAATATGATTTCTTGATTGCTAGCCCTATGGACTTTATATGTCCTCCCAACATTTCTTCCCGCGTTTTGTATGATTCGGATTATGCAGTTTTGGTAGTGCATCCAAAGCATCCTCTGGCCAATTTGAGGCAGATTGACCTCTGTGAAGTGAAGAACCAGCCTTTTGTAGCGCTTTCCCCGCAAGATTCCTCCCGCCACTTTTTTGACGTTGTGTGCCGCGCAGCTGGGTTTATTCCCCAAGTAGTGATGGAATGTGATTACTCTATGCGCTTCAATATGGTAATGGCCGGGGCTGGGAACACAATTGCCACTGCTCATACAAAACTCTTGGGATATCTTGGAGAAACAGTAGCCATTAAAATTGATCCTCCATTTACCAAGCGAGCCCAGTGCATATTTTGGGACAAAACACGTCATCACAACCAGGCGTCACAGGTATTTCTCACCTATATAACAAAATATTTCCAAGATATTATTTTCGAATAAATATAAGGAAGAACCGTCGTTTATACAAATATCCAACATGCAGCCCGGTTCGGCTATCCAGCCGAACCGGGCTGCGTTCAATATCTCTTGAATATAACAATGCCGCATTCGGGTGGACGGAGGCAATTCAAGTGGCGGAAGGAGCTCAACTATGCGTTTGGAAGCATTCCCAGGAAGAAATACAAATTGGAAACCGAAAACAGAAGGTGAGACGACCCTTTGCAGCGTATATCAAAAGTGAACGATTGGGTGGGGACTGGAAGCAGTGCTGCAGGGACCCCCGCCAAAATGGGGCAGAAAGAAGGGCATCAGCACAGGAAAACCCCCAAATTTTCATGAATAGGTGGGACGGAACAGTCGGTTGGCGCCGAGCAATTACCATGCACAAACTATGTTCGCTTATATGAAACGGAACCCCGGGTGACGTTCACAATTCTGCGAAGAGGACGGAGACACGAACTCGCTCGTACAAACGGGTTTGCATTGCGGCACAAGGATTTGAAACATTCACATGTTTTTCATTGGTTGTTTACAATTTGTTTATATCCAACCGTTGACAATGGTATTCTCTGGTGGTAAACTCGCTTTAGCACTCCGGGAAAGCGAGTGCTAAAGCTGCGCAGCAGACCCGGAGAAGAAGTCAGAGGTGCTTTTTGTGGAACTGTCAGACCGGAAAAAGCAAATATTGAAGATGGTGGTCGAAGACTATATTCGATCTGCAGAGCCGGTAGGTTCCAAGGCGATCGCCACCGAGATGAGCGGCAGTGTCAGTTCCGCGACAGTTCGGAATGAGTTGGCGGATTTAGTGGAGCTTGGGTACCTGGAGCAGCCCCATACTTCCGCCGGGAGGGTGCCATCTCCAAAGGGATACCGTTTGTATGTCAATGAACTGATGGAGCGGCAGCGGCTGTCCATTGCAGAGACGGAAAAAATCAACCAGGCCCTTCACCTGAAAATGGAGGAGCTGGATCGGGTGATTTCTCAGGCAGGCCGCGCGGTGTCTTCTTTCGTGAATTACCCCGCCTATGTGGCAGCCACAGGGAAAAAGAGCTTTACAGCCCGGCGGTTTGATCTCTTGCCGGTGGATGAGAACAGCTGCATCGTGGTGATGATGCTGGGAGATAACCGTGTAAAGAGCCAGTTGTTGCGGATGCAGCTGAAGGTGGACCAAGAGCAGATGCCGGTGTTGGTCAATCTGCTGAACAGCCACTTTACAGGCATCTCTATGGAGGAGATGAACCTTCGGCTGATGTCGGTGGCCGATCAAATACTGCCGCAGATGTTTTTGCTGCTGAGCCAGACCGTGTCCTATGCCGTGGACGTTTTGGAGGAGGTCAGCCAGCGGGAGGTTGTCACGGTAGGGGCCAATCAGCTTTTGAAGCTGCCGGAGTTCCGGGATGCAGATAAGGCACATCAGCTCATGAGCTTTCTCACGGACAGCAAGGAGAATCTGCCGGTACCGGATGACGGGCCGATGAAGATTTTAATCGGACCGGAGAACATCAGTGATGCATTGAAAAACACCAGCGTGGTGGTGGCCAGCTATGATATCGGAGATGATATGCGGGGGCTGATCGGCGTGGTGGGCCCCACCCGGATGGACTATGCAACCGTGGCTGCAAGACTTGCCGGCTTTGCCGACGGATTGACGCGGCTGTTTGGAAAACATGAAGAATTACCCCCGAAGGAGGAACCGAAAGAATGAGTGAGGAAAAAAAGCAGCCGATTCCAGAGGAAGATCAGCCGCAGGAGACGCCAAAGCAGGAGGCTCCCCAAGCGGAGGAGACGGCTGAAAAGACGGAAAAGAGCGGAAAGGCAAAGAAGAAAAAGGAGAAGGCGTACTCCTTTACACGTGAGCAGGTGGAGCAGATGGAACTGGCTGCGAAGCAGTTGGAGTCCGTGAAGGAACAGTTTGTCCGCCTGAATGCGGAATACGACAATTACCGCAAGCGCACACTCAAGGAGAAGGATGTACTGTATCAGGATGCCAAGGCAGATACGGTGAAGGAGTTCCTGGCGGTGTACGATAATTTGGAGCGGGCCGTCAAAACAGAGGGGGATGATGATTCTCCCCATAAGAAGGGACTGGAGATGATTTTCCATCAGTTCCAGGAGCTGCTCGCAAAGTTGGGTGTCACGGAAATTGCGGCACAGGGCCAGCCCTTTGACCCGGAACGGCACAATGCCGTGATGCATGTTGACGATGAGTCTCTGGGTGAAAATACGGTGGCACAGGTGTTTCAGGCGGGCTTTATGCTTGGTGACAAGGTAGTTCGGCATGCCATTGTTCAAGTGGCCAATTGAACTTGTAAATCCATCATTTTTTATTATTTTTATTATATATTTTTCGTTTTCATAGGAGGAACCAATTATGTCTAAAGTTATCGGCATCGATTTAGGTACAACCAACTCCTGCGTGGCAGTGATGGAGGGCGGCGAGGCTGTCGTTATCACAAACGCGGAGGGCAACCGCACCACCCCGTCCGTTGTGGCCTTTTCCAAGACTGGCGAGCGGATGGTGGGCCAGGTGGCAAAGCGCCAGGCCATCACCAACCCGGACCGCACCATTGCATCCATCAAACGTGAGATGGGATCCGACTATAAAGTCACTGTGGATGGAAAGAACTATACGCCCCAGGAGATCAGTGCCATGATTCTGCAGAAGCTGAAGGCAGACGCAGAGGCCTATCTGGGCCAGAGCGTCACCGAGGCGGTCATCACGGTCCCCGCGTACTTCACCGACTCTCAGCGTCAGGCCACCAAGGACGCCGGCCGCATTGCAGGTCTGGATGTCAAGCGCATCATCAACGAGCCCACCGCTGCGGCTCTGGCCTACGGCGTGGATAAGGAGCAGTCCCAGAAGATCATGGTTTACGATCTGGGCGGCGGTACGTTTGATGTCTCCATTCTGGAGATCGATGACGGCGTCATCGAGGTACTTGCCACTGCCGGAAACAACCGCTTGGGCGGCGACGACTTCGATGAGTGCGTGATGAAGTATCTGGTGAGCGAGTTTAAGCGTACAGACGGTGTGGATCTCTCTGGCGACAAGGTTGCCATGCAGCGTCTGAAAGAGGCTGCCGAGAAGGCGAAGATTGAGCTCTCCGGCGTGACCAGTTCCAACATCAACCTCCCCTATATTACAGCCGACGCCAACGGCCCCAAGCATCTGGATGTGACATTGACCCGGGCCAAGTTCAATGAGCTGACCGCCCATCTGGTGGACGCCACCATGGGCCCTGTCCGGCAGGCAATGGGCGATGCCGGCCTGAAGCCCGCTGATTTGAGCAAGGTCCTGTTGGTGGGCGGTTCCAGCCGGATTCCTGCCGTGCAGGAGGCCGTAAAGAACTTCACCGGCAGTGAGCCCTTCAAGGGCATCAACCCCGACGAGTGCGTGGCCATGGGCGCTGCCCTGCAGGCCGGCGTTCTCACCGGCGATGTGAAGGGCCTGCTGCTGCTGGACGTGACGCCGCTGTCCCTGGGCATTGAGACCATGGGCGGGGTGTGCACCAAGCTCATTGACCGCAATACTACCATCCCCGTGAAGAAGAGCCAGATTTTCTCCACTGCAGCTGATAACCAGACAAGTGTGGAGGTCAACGTACTGCAGGGCGAGCGGGAGATGGCCGCTGCCAACAAGTCTTTGGGCCGTTTCCACCTGGACGGCATTGCTCCGGCCCGCCGCGGCGTGCCACAGATTGAGGTGACCTTCGACATCGATGCCAACGGCATTGTCAACGTCTCCGCCAAGGATCTGGGAACCGGCAAGGAGCAGCACATCACCATTACCTCCTCCTCCAACATGAGCAAGGACGACATTGAAAAGGCCGTCAAGGAAGCCGAGCAGTATGCCGCTCAGGACAAGAAGCTGAAGGAAGAAGTGGAAGTCCGCAACCAGGCCGACCAGATGGTCTACCAGAGCGAAAAGACACTGGCTGAGATGGGCGACAAGATTCCCGCCGACGACAAAAACAAGGTGCAGGCCGGAATTGACAAGTTGAAGGAGACGTTGAAAGGTCAGGATACCGCGGCCATCAAGGCGGACACCGAAGCGCTGACCCAGGCTTTCTACGCCGTCAGTGAGAAGCTGTATCAGCAGGCCAATCCACAGGGCGCCCAGGGCGGTCCCCAGGCAGGCCCTGACGCTGGTGCCCAGCAGGGAGGCCAGTACTATGATGCCGACTATAAAGTGGTTGATGACGACGAGAACAAGAATAAGTAAGCACCTCTCATAAAGCCATAAGGGACAGGAAACGCCTGTCCCTTATGTGGCGTTTCGAGAATGAGGAGTTTTTTCTATGGCTGAGCAGAAACGAGACTATTACGAGGTCCTGGGCATTGCCAAAGGCGCCTCTGAGGATGAGATCAAAAAAGCATATAAAAAAATGGCCCGGAAGTATCATCCGGATCTGAACCCCGGCGACAAGGAGGCCGAGGAAAAGTTCAAGGAGGTCAACGAGGCCTACGAGGTTTTGTCGGATCCCAATAAGAAAGCACGGTATGACCAGTACGGCCATGCCGGGGTGGATCCCAACTTCGGTGCCGGAGCGGGCTTCGACGGGGGCTTTGACTTTGGGGACCTGGGCGACATTTTCGGCAGCTTTTTCGGCGGCGGCTTCGGCGGCGCACGGCGCACGAATCCAAATGCTCCCCAGCGGGGCGAGAGCATCCGGCAGTCGCTGGCCATCAGCTTCGAGGAGGCGGCTTTCGGCTGCGAGAAGGCCGTGACGGTGGAGCGCTATGAGGCCTGCGACACCTGCCACGGCAGCGGCTGTGCCGAGGGAACCACGCCAGAGATCTGCCCGGAGTGCCATGGCACCGGCCAGGTGCAGGTGCGGCGGCAGACGCCCATGGGCGTGTTTGCCACCACTTCGCCCTGCGGGCGCTGCGGCGGCAAGGGCAAGATTATCCACCAGCCCTGTAAGGAATGTCACGGCGGCGGTGTAGTCCGGAAGCGCAAGACCATCCAAGCCAGTATTCCCGCCGGTATTGACAACGGCCAGACCATCTCCATCCGGGGACAGGGCCACGCCGGCAAAAACGGCGGCCCGGCCGGCGACCTTTTGATTACCATCACCGTCCGGCCCCATGAGCTGTTCCGGAGAGAGGGAACCTCTGTCTTGTGCGAGGCGCCCATTACCTTTGCCCAGGCGGTGCTGGGTGCGGAACTGGAGATTCCCACCATTGACGGCAAAGTGAAGTATACCCTGCCGGAGGGAACACAGTCCGGCACCACCTTCCGCCTGAAGGGAAAGGGGATTCCCTCCATCAACGGCCATGGCCGGGGCGACCAGTATGTTACGGTGTACATTGAGACGCCTAGAAACCTGAACCGGGAGCAGAAGGAAGCTTTGAAAAAGTTTGCCGAAAGTGTGGGCGAGAACAACTATGAGGAGCGAAAAAAGTTCTTCAAAAAGTTCAAGAAGTGAGTGAGCGAATGTATTTGGCAGATTATCATACCCACTCCCGGATTTCCCCGGATGCGGGAACCTCCATGAAGGACATGGCGGCGGCCGCCGTGGCGGCGGGGCTGGATGAGGTGTGCTTTACCGATCATGTGGAACCAGTGCAGTTTGGAGATGTCCGCCTGCGGGAGACGGATTATGACTGGGATGCCCTGCGCCGTGAGTTTGACGAGGCACAGGAAGCCTGGGGCGGCCAGATTCAGCTGCGGCTGGGCATTGAACTGGGGGACGCCCTGTGGAATTTTGACTGGTGTGATCGGATGCTGGCCAAGGCACCGGATCTGGATTTCATCATTGGATCGATCCATATGCTCTCGGAGCGGTACCGTGGCGACGATCTCTATTACTTTGACCCAAAAGATGAGAGAGAAGCCCACCTTGGAATCGCCGACTATCTGGGCCAGGTACAGAAGATGGCGGAGTGGGGGCGGTTTACCGTTCTGGGCCATCTGACGCTGCCGCTGCGGTATCTCAACGAGAACCGGGGATTCCATCTGACCTTTGACGGATTTGAAGAGCAGGTAGACACCATTCTTCGGACACTGATTGGAAACGGCTGCGGCATGGAGCTGAATACCAATCGGGGAAATCAGCCCCTGCCAGGCGCGGACATCCTCCGTCGGTACCTCCGGCTGGGCGGCGAAATCATCACTCTGGGTTCTGATGCGCACGCGCCCCGGCATCTTGGATGCGCGATTCCGGAGCGGCAGGCCCTGCTGAGAGACTGCGGATTCACACAGTTTTGCACGTTTGAGCGGCAGAAGGCCGTGTGGCACAAGTTATGACTTGCATTTTGCTTCTGGAAAGCGTAGGATGAATTCCACCAATACTGATAAAAATGAGGGGTTTGGCATGATGAAAATTGCGTTGGCTTCCGATCACGGCGGATATGAGCTGAAAGAATATGTGAAGACCGTTCTGGAAAAACTGGGGTATGAATATGAGGATTTCGGCTGCCACTCTACGGAGAGCTGCGACTATCCGGACTTTGGCGAGGCGGCGGCCCGGGCGGTGGCCTCCGGCGCGTGTGAGCGGGGTATTGTGATCTGCACCACCGGCATCGGAATTTCCATTGCCGCCAACAAGGTAAGGGGCATCCGCTGCGCCCATTGTGCCGACTGCCTGCAGGCGGAGCTGACCCGCCGTCATAACGACGCCAACATGATGGCCATCGGCGCTGGCTTTACCGGAAAGAATATGGCGGAGCGGATGGTGGAAGTGTTCCTCTCCACGGAGTTTGACGGCGGACGCCACGAGCGCCGGGTGAATAAGATGATGGCCATTGAGGACTGACCGCGGCGCAAAGCGATTGCAGAGCGGAGGTGACGGGGGATGAGTCCCACAAGAGGATACCATAATTATCGGGGACGTACGTCCAAGGGAAAGATCGTGCTGGCAGTTTTGCTGGTGCTGATCATTCTGGCTGCTCTTTCGGTCATAGCGATGCAGCGCTATATTGTCTATGACGAAAACGGGCGGCCGCACCTGGAATTGCCTCAGCAGGAACCGGACAAACCGGAGGAGACGCCGGACGATTTGGATATTACCATTGAGGAGACGAAGAAAGACCCGGAGATCAGGGCGGTTCAGCTGACGGAGACGCCGCTGACAGACAGCGCCTGGCAAGAGAGAAAGATGTCCATTCTGGCATCCTCCACCCTTGCGGTCTCCCGTGCCAACACCGTGGCCTTGACGGTGAAGGACGCCTCTGGCCACGTGTATTACGACTCTGCCGCGGCTGCCGCTGTCAGTGCGTCCATTGTGCAGACAGAGACCTCCACTGCGGCCGCCATTGCCGAAGTGAATGAAACGTACCCTTATACGATTGCCCGGCTCGCCTGCTTCCTGGACCCGATTGCCGCCAAAGCGGATGTGGAAGGCATGGGGCTGAAGAACACCGGCGGCTATATCTTTTACGACGGCAATAATTCCAACTGGCTGGATCCGGGGAAGCCCGCTGCCCGGCAGTATCTGTGCAGCATGGCAAAGGAACTGGCGGAGTTGGGTTTTGACGAAATCCTGCTGACGGATGTGAGCTATCCCACGGCGGGCAAGCTGGATAAAATCAATTACGGCGAGACGATGAAAAACCAGAACCTGGCGGCTTTCCTGGAAGAGATGGAGGCGGCGCTGGCGGATTCCGACGTCAGGTTATCGTTGGAGCTGCCGGAGACCGTCATTGCGGAGGGAAGCGACAATATCGCGGGACTGATGCTGGCGGATGTGGCGCCCAAGGTGGAGCGGATTTATGCAGTTGCCACTGAGGAACAGTCGGAAGCACTGGCCGCAGAAGTCGCTGCGGCAGGTGAGAATACCGGCTTTGTACCGGAGTTTTCGGCGGATACGGGTTCCGGCACGGCCGGGAGCTATCTGTGGCTGCCGGAGTAGCAAATGGAAAATAAAGCGGACCACGGGGGGCATCCCTGTGGTCCGCTTTCAAGTTGGCAGGGCCGCCCGGAGAACGGCGGATCCGCCATCTGCCGGCCATATAAAAAATCCCCCGGGCATTTGGCGGGTGATTATAAAACACATCTTTTGCAGCGTACGCCGCAAAGCGGTGTATCAGTGCACGCGCTTGCACTCTTGCGCGACGCCTTTGGAGCTGATATGATTTTGATGAAGAGAGGAAAAATTTGATGGGGGACAGGCGTTCTCCTGGAAAAGCTCTCTTTTTTGTGCAGATATTGAGAGAACAGTCATTAGAAAAAGCGGTATGATGATATGCGGATGCGGGGGTATCTCAATGGATTGGGTTGAAAGATTGAACCAGAGCGTGAGTTATATCGAGGAACATTTGACCGACGAAATCGACTACGAACAGCTTGGACGGATTGCATGCTGCTCAGCCTATCACTATCAGAGAATGTTTACCTATATGGCGGGTATTTCTCTGGCAGAGTACATCCGAAGAAGAAAAATGTCGTTGGCAGCGAGTGACCTGCAAAGCGGGGAAAAAATTATCGATGTTGCTTTAAAATACGGCTACAGCTCGCCCACAGCATTCCACAGAAGTTTTCGGTCATTTCACAGAATAGCTCCGTCGCTACTCAGAAAAAAAGGCGCTACGGTAAAATTTTTCGCTCCCATTGTATTCTGCATGACTTTGAAGGGAGCAACAGAGATGAATTATCGAATTGAAACAAACGGTGCTTTTCGCGTAATTGGTATATCTGCACCGCTTGACAGAGAAATTGAAAAAAACTTTATGGTTGTACCAAAGATGTGGCGAGACGCTGCCGCAGACGGAACGATACAAAAGCTGGCGGATATGATGGACACGCCGCCAATGGGACTTTTGGGCGTCAGCGTTTGTAATGATGAAAAACAGTGGGAATATTTTATTGCTGTTTCAAGTACAAAGGAAAAGGAGAACTTTAAGGAATATACCGTGCCTGCGTCCACATGGGCAATTTTTTCCGGAGCGGGCGATAACCGGTCGATCCAGGAACTTGAACGGCGCATTCTTACAGAGTGGCTTCCGGGTTCCGGATATGAATATGCCAATGCTCCGGATATCGAGGTCTATCTGAATCCGGATCCGCAAAACGCACAGTATGAGGTTTGGATTCCGGTTGCAAAGAAGACTCCAAAGGAAAAATAAATGTCAAAGGCGGCCTTAGCTGCAGGTGCGTAAACTGGCGGGCTTTCGTTAAGCGATGAAAGATACGGCGTATGAAAACAGCGGTTATAAATGGTCAAGACCATGAAGGCGCTGCCTGCCTATGTATTTGTCGGGCTGTTCTGCGCAAAAAGCATTCTGCCGCTTTCTTTGGAAGCGGCAGAATGCTTTTCCTGTTTTATGAGCAGCGGATTTGCCCGGCGGGATTTTCTCCTAGTCCGGAAAGGCAAAACGCTGCCCAGGCCCGGTGATGACCTCCACCTGCCCGGCATATTCCGGGTGACCGGAGAGGAACCTTGCCGTCAGGCCGAAGTCTTCCCACTGGTGCATGGGCAGCACATGGCGGAGGTCTGCCAGTGTCAGAATATATAAGAGGCCCCAGTCCGCGGCCGCCTCCTGCCGGGGGTCCAGGGGAACCATGGCCAAGTCAAGCCGGCGGCTCCGGAGAGGCTCTATGAAGCGCTTGAAATCCACTTCCATGTTGCGGTTCCAGCCTTTGTCCTCCCCCTCCCAGTGCCACCAGTTCAGATCACCGGCGTGGTAGAGGGCTTTGCCGTCCGCCGTCACCACAAAGGCCACGCCCTCATCGGTGGAGGGCAGAGTCTCCACCCGGATGCCCGGCAGCGGGTCCGCGGTTTCGTTTCCGCCGAGGCACAGGCAGTGCGCCGCGGTTTCATCGGAGAGCGCCCAGCGCTCCCGGTGCCTTGGAGAGAGGCGAATATCTTTACCCAACAGAAACCGGACGGTTCTGCAGCTGTCGTCCAGAGCAAAGATTTGAGGGTTGAAGTGATCCTCGTGCCGGTGGCTGGCAAAGACCAGCAGCGGTTTTCCGTTAGGCAGAGGCGGCAGGGAGCCGCTCTGCCAGTCAAACATCAGCAGCACCGACGGCAGCTCGACCAGAAAACCGCTGTGGGCAAGAAACGTGACCGTCATCACAAAAACTTCACCGCCGTTCCATAGGCAATGACCTCAGCGGCGCCCTGCATGACGGAGGACGAGGCGTACCGCATCCCCACAACCGCATCCGCACCCAGAGCCTCTGCCGCGTCCACCATCCGTTTAGTGGCAATCTGGCGGGCCTCGTTCAGCATCTCTGTATAGCCCACAATCTCGCCGCCCACTAGCGTCTTCATACCGGCCATAAAGTCCCGGCCGAAGTTTTTGCTGTAGACCACCGTTCCCTTCACAATGTCCAGCGTTTCAAAATTCTGCCCGGGAATGGTCTCAATACTGACAAGCTTCATCTTCTTCTCCTCCTTGAATTTCTCTCAGGCGCTGCCGCAGGCAGAACGCCAGCGGCAGCAGCAAGGCCGTATCCAGCACGGCCAGCGCCAGCAGCAAAACAGACAGAATGCCCCCGGGCTGCACGACCTGTCGCAGAAGCAGCATCACCGCCGCGGAAAACAGCAGCCAGCCCCCGCTTAGCAGCGCGGACAGCACCGCCTTCTTTTTCCGGGACTTTGGGGGTACCCGCCGGGGTTCAATATTTTCTGGCATCCTCTTCCTCCCCCTTGCCGATTTCGTGGATGCGCTGCACCGACGCGGCCAGCACGCCCACAATCACCACCGCCGGAATTGCCACAAACAGCGCCAGCAGGGGCAGCGGCGGCGCGCCGGCAGGGTCTGTGGAGAAGGCCCATAAAAACAGCCAGATGAGCGCCGCCATGAGAATGGTCATCAGTATGGCCATGGCCACCGGCATTACGTACCGGCGGCGTTTGGTGTCCCGCTTCTGCTTATCCATAAAGGTGGTTCCCTCCTGTTCCATCTGCTCCATGCGTTCCAGAAGCGACTGCGCGTCCAGAGCATCCAGCCGTTCCCGGCAGTCCGCCAGCTCCGCGCACAGACGGGCGGCCTCCTCCAGATTGGCCCGGTCCCGCTCCAGGGTTACCAGATGGCGGCGCATGCCGTCTCCCACGGTGTGAACGCCGCCCTGCATCTGACGAATTTCTTCCAGCGGCATCCCCAGCTTTCGCAGCAGTTTGATGCGCCGCAGCGTCTCCACCTCCGCATCGCCGTATTCCCGGTAGCCATTCTCGCTGTTCCGCCGTGGAGTCAGCAGACCCTCGGCCTCGTAAAAGCGGATATTCTTTTTGGTAATGCCCACCAGGGCCTCCACTTCATTGATTTTCAAGGGCTGTACCTCACTTTCTGATTGGATGGTATACCTTCCATAAGGGGGAAAGTCAAGAGGTTTTCAAAAAAATATCGGCAGGGGGTGGGAACTCCGCCGCTGATATGCTACAATCATACCATGTGTACAGAAAAAATGACAATGGAAATTCTCGCCCGGCTCCCCGGGCCTCTGCTGGCCTGGTTCCGGGCCAACGCCCGGGACCTGCCCTGGCGGAAAACCGAGGACCCCTACCGGATTTGGGTGTCGGAAATTATGCTTCAGCAGACCCGGGTGGCGGCGGTACTGGGTTATTATGCCCGGTTCCTTCAGACGTTCCCCTCGGTGGAGGCTCTGGCAGAATCGCCGGAGGAACGGCTGATGAAGCTGTGGGAGGGGCTCGGCTATTACAGCCGGGCCAGAAATCTCCAGAAGGCGGCAAAACTGGTGGCAGAGGCTGGAGGGCAGTTCCCGGATACCTACGGCGGCTTGCTGGCGCTGCCGGGCGTTGGGGATTATACCGCCAGCGCCATCGCCTCAGCGGCCTTCGGCCGGCGGGAGGCGGCGGTGGACGGCAACGTCCTCCGGGTGGTGACCCGGCTGACCGACTGCCATGACGACATCGCGGATCCAAAAACCAAAAAGAACGTTCGGGCCATGGTTCAGGCGGTGATGCCGGAGAAAGAGGCGGACATCCGCATTTTCAACCAGGCCACGATGGAACTGGGAGCCACGGTATGCGTCCCCAACGGACCGCCGAAATGCGGAGAGTGTCCGGCGGCGGACTTCTGCCTGGCCCGGCTGAGAGGCACGGCGGAGAGCCTGCCGGTGAAAAAAGCGAAAAGGGCAAGGAGGACGGAGGAGAAGACGGTATTTCTCCTGCTGCGGGACGGCAGAGCCGCCCTGCGGAAGCGGCCCGACAGCGGCCTCTTGGCGGGGCTGTGGGAGTTTCCCAATGTAGAGGGGAGCATGGACGAGCAGTCCGCGTCGGCGGCAGTGGTTGCCTGGGGGTTGGAGTCCAGGGCCTGGAAGAACAAGCTGACGGCCAGGCACATCTTTACCCACGTGGAATGGCACATGACCGGGTATACCCTGGAGGTGGCCGGGAACGGTCCGGCGGAATGGGAATGGGTGGATGCCGCAGGGCTTGAGACGCACGCTGTACCCTCCGCCTTTGCCCGGTACTATGAGGAAGCGAAGAGAGAACTGGAGAGGTGACTGTGCGGAATTTGCTGCTGGGTGCCGTATTGCTGCTGGCGGGCCTGCTGATGGGACGCTTTTGGTGTTTGGTGGCTGTGGGCTGGCTGCTGAGCAAAGCCGTAGAACGGCTGCAGGCTTGGCGAAGGCACAGAAAGCTGGTCCGCCAGTTAAAAGCCCTTGGCGCCTATGGGGGTACCATCCGGCTGGAAAACGGGGAAACGGCGCCTGAGGAAGAGGCTAAGCTCTCCGCGGAGCCGGACAGCCCCGTACCTTTTGGATATAAAACCACCTGGCTGGCGGTAAGGTGTGGAGACCCGGAGCGGATTATCTCGGAGTTGGAACCTGGATCCCGGCAGCCCGCCAACTGGATCACGGGGCTGGCTGCCGCAAGGCGGAACGGACAGGTGTTTGTATCGCCGGCTCTGGACGAATTCGTGCTGGTGATCGGCGCGGAGGATCTTCTGGGGGAGTGGGATGACCAGCGGCCGCTGGACGCATTTTCCAGCCAGTTTTTAGAAGTGCAGTTTTTTGCTTCCCATCGGATATCAGATTTCTACCTTTGGGGAAGGTATCGGAATGGCGTCCGCGCACGGGAATACTGCTGGGAAGAGGGAGAGGCTTGCCGGAGGAATATCGGCCCATTGACACCGGAGGAGCTGGATCTGGGCTTTGCGGCGTTTCCCTGTTCCAACGATGACAGCTCCGGGGAGCTGTTTCCGGGCGAAGAGGACGTGTTGAACATCGCTGCTGCCTGGGGGGTGGATCCCCGGTTTGAGAAGAAAACGTACCCGCCCTCCACGGGCTGGGTTTGCACGCTGTGAGAGAATAGGAAAGGAGAACTGCCATGGGATGGCTGGTGGGCCTGCCGCTGGGAATTTTCCGGCTGCTGGTCGGACTTGTGATGCTGATACTGCGGTTGGCGGTGCCGATTTTACTGGTGGCTGTCATCGTGTTTTTGATGCGCCGGAGACGGAGCGGCGCGCCCGGGCGGGAGGCACCCAAGGAGCCCCGCTTTGATGGGCCGGTGTATACGGTGGACTATCAGGAGGAGGACTCCGAAGAGGAGGGGCAGTAATTTGGAATTTTTAAACCTGCTGCTGATTGCAGTGCTTCTGCTGCTCTTGCGGAAGCTCTTCTGGTGTTTCCGGTGGCTGTGGTGCTACCACCACGGGAAGGAGACGCCTGCGCCCATTTCCTTTTTGCCCCGGCGGTCGGGAGAGATATTTGAGGGTCATCTTCCCCGGACAGAGGATGAGGAGGAACAATAATGGCCTTTTGGAAGAAGAGCGAGGACCCCTGGGACTGGGAGCCGGAGCGCCGCCCGGCAGCATCTCCGCCGGAGAGGAAACAGCGAACACCGCCCGATGGGGAGCACGTTCTGGATGCACTGAAGGACTTCGGCAGGCTGGCAAAGAACGCCGCCGTCGGAGAGGCGGAGAACGAGACATCCGCAGAGAACTGCCCCTGGTGCAAAAAGGCGATGGAGAGGATCTATCTGGCCACAGGCCGGGATGCCATCCGCTGTACCAGACGGCGGCCAGGGGTTGTGAACGCTGGCTGGCCAGATCTTCCGCGGATTGATGACGAGGGCGGCTTTTTATGCCGGTACAAAACGGTGTGGTACTGCGGCAGCTGCAAAAAAATGGTGATGGACGCCCCGGAGCTGCCGCCGGAGTATTCCCTTCCCGCAGTGCTGCAGGAAGGGAAACAAGACTGAGAGGGAGAGACAACAAATCAATGGCACAGCTTTATTTCAAATATGGGGCCATGGGCTCCAGCAAGACGGCCAACGCCCTGATGACCCGGTTCAACTATGAGGAGCGGGGCCAGCAGACCCTGCTGGTCAAGCCGCGGATGGATACCCGGGACGGGGATCATATGGTGGTCTCCCGCATCGGGCTGACCTATCCCTGCATGTATTTTGACGAGATGCGTCAGCTGACGATTATGGAGCTGCAGCAAAACGCCTGCGTGATTGTGGATGAGGCCCAGTTTCTGACCCGGGAAGAAGTGATGTATCTGGTGTATCTGGTGGATGATCTGGGAATTCCCGTCATCTGCTATGGCCTGCGGGCGGATTTCAAGGGGGATCTCTTTCCCGGCAGCGAGGCGCTGCTGGTGATGGCGGACAAGCTGGAGGAGGTCAAGACCATTTGCTGGTGCGGCAAAAAAGCCACGTTTAATGCCCGGTTTGACAAAGCGGGCCATGTGCTGAAGGAGGGCGCCCAGGTAGTTCTGGGGGCCAATGACCAGTACATCGGCCTGTGCCGCCGCCACTGGCGGGAGGGGAACCTGGGACCGGACTTCGGAGTGGAGCAGCCATGATCTGCCGGCTTTGCCCACGAAACTGCGGAGCAGAGCGGACGGAGGCGGCGGGCGGCGGCTTGTGCCGTATGCCGACCCTCCCGGTGGTAGCCAAGGCCATGCTTCACCAGTGGGAGGAGCCATGCCTTGTAGGAGAACACGGAGCCGGGACGGTGTTTTTCTCCGGTTGCAATCTCCGGTGCTGCTTTTGCCAGAACGGCGTCATCTCGCAGGAGGGCTTCGGGAGACCTGTCACGACAGAGAGGCTTCGGGAGATTTTCCAGGAGTTAATTGCCCAGGGTGCCGCCTGTATTGATCTTGTTACCCCCACTCACTTTACACCGGCGATTCTGGAAGCGCTTGGCGGGGAGCCCTGGTCTGTGCCGGTGGTATGGAACTGTGGCGGGTATGAAAGGCCGGAGACATTGAAGATGCTGGAGGGAAGAGTGCAGGTGTACCTGCCGGATTTGAAGTATGCCATTCCGGAACCGGCGAAGCGGTATTCCGCAGCTGAAGATTACTTCGACTGGGCCAAAGCGGCCGTTTTGGAAATGTTCCGCCAGACGGGACCGTACCGGATAGAAAACGGCCTGCTGAAATCCGGTGTGCTGATCCGGCATCTGCTTCTGCCGGGAGAGCTGGAGAACACGCGCCGGGCTATCGACTGGGTGGCGGAGACCTTTGCCCCAGGGGATGTACTGTTTTCCCTGATGAGCCAGTATACCCCCCAGCCTGGAGCTTCCGGAAATCTCGGCCGCCATGTGACAAAGGCGGAGTACCGGGCAGCTGAGGCCTATCTGGAGAACTGCGGCATCACGGATGGCTTTACGCAGGAGCGTACGTCAGCGAAAGAAGAATATACGCCGGACTTCGATCTCTCGGGAATATAGAAGTATCGCGCTGTGGCTGCGGCACAAGAGAAAATTCCCGCTTGAAAAGTCGAATGTACCTGCTATAATAAGGGGGCTGCCCAGCGTTGGGCAGTCCTGATTTTTTGGTAAGTGGGACGGCGTAAGATGAAACTAGAAAACAATTTGGGTGCAGATCCCATCCGCTCCCTGGTCTGGCGCATTGCAATTCCCAGTATGCTGGCACAGTTTGTCAGCGTTCTGTACAGCATTGTGGATCGTATTTATATCAGTAACATCCCCCTGATCGGAGAGACAGCTCTCGCAGGTGTGGGTGTCTGCGGCCCGGTCGTGACAATGCTGGGGGCGTTTGCTTCCTTGATTGGCGTGGGCGGTGCTCCGCTGATGAGCATTCGGCTGGGGGCGGGGAAGGCGGAAGAGGCACAGCGCATTTTGGCCAATGGCTTTTTGATGCTCTGCATCTGTGCCGGAATTCTGACCGTGGCGGTATTTCCTATGCGACATATGATGCTGATGGCTTTTGGCGCCAGTGAAGTGACCTATCCCTATGCCAATGCCTATTTTACCGTCTATCTCTTCGGCACGGTGTTTAACCTGCTGGCTCTGGGAATGAATCAATTCATCATCTGCCAGGGCTTTTCCAAGGTAGGCATGAAATCCGTGGTGCTGGGAGCGGTGCTGAATATTATCCTGGATCCAGTGTTTATTTTTTGGATGGACATGGGCGTTGTGGGAGCAGCCTTGGCCACGGTGCTCTCCCAGATGGCCAGCTGTGGTTATGTGCTGCGGTTCCTGTTTGGGCCGAAGGTACCTGTCCGCATTACTTTTGGCAGATATCATTGGCGGCTGATGGGCCGTATTCTGGCAATTGGCTTTACACCCTTTGCGATTATCGCTGTGGATAATGTGATGATCATCAGCATGAACTCCATCCTGCAGCGATATGGCGGAGCAGCGCTGGGCGATCAGTTGGTGACCTGCGCCACGATTGCGCAGAGTTTTATGCTGATTGTGACAATGCCGCTGGGCGGCATCTCCGCCGGCACGCAGACAATCCTGGCCTTTAATTACGGTGCGCGCCGGAGGGACCGGGTTTTAGAGGCGGAGAAACACATCCTTTTGATGTGTGTGGGATATGTAGCGCTGCTGTTTGTGCTGGCCCGACTGGCTGGACCGCTGTTTGTCCGCCTGTTTACCGCCGAGCCGGATTTGGCAGCAGAGGCCTTTTCTGCTATTAAGGTCTGCACGCTTGCCATTATTCCGCTTGGCGCGCAGTATGTGGTGGTGGACGGACTCACCGGTATGGGGCAGGTACAGTTTGCTCTGCCGCTGTCCTTTTTCCGAAAGGGTGTATATTTTGCGGCGCTGATGGCTCTGCCGTTGTTTTTTGGAGCCAGAGCCGCTTTTTACGCGGAGCCTGTTTCAGATGTGCTGGGCCCATTGGTGTCTCTTCTGGTCTATCGCCTGGCTATGAAAAAAGTTCTGAATTTTGAAGAGCTGCCCCTCCATGAAAGACTTCCGGCTTGACATTTTCGAAAAAACGGGAGTAAAATAACGCTGTTGTGTAGCAGAAATGCGTAAGCCCAAACTGAAGGGGCTTACGCATTTCTGCTTCTTTTTTGAAAAGGCACCGGCAAACATCATACGGTGCCGCCTGAAATTTTTGAGAGGTGAACCAAAATGGAACAACCAAATGAGATCCTGCTGGAGGCACCAGTGGGAAGATTGATGCGCCGGTACGCCATCCCTTGTATCATTTCCCTGCTGATGGGAGCACTGTATAATATTGTGGATCAGATATTTATCGGCTGGGGAGTGGGGGCTGCCGGCAACAGTGCCACGAACATTGTCTTCCCCCTGACGGTATTGGCCCTGGCCATTGCTACTATGATTGGAGACGCCGCATGCTCCTTTATTAGTATCCGGCTGGGATGCGGCGACCAGGACAGCGCCAACCGCGCCGCCGGCAACGCGATTGTACTGACAGTGACGGCAGGGGTCGTCTTGACGGCGGTATACCTGATTTTTGCAAACCAGCTGTTGTGGCTTTTCGGCGCCAACGATAAGATGGATGAAAGTGTACGGCAATATGCCCGGGAATACTTCTTCTGGATTGCTCTGGGCATTCCGGTTTATATGTTTGGCCAGGCCATGAATCCAATCATCCGTTCTGACGGCGCGCCGCGCTTGGCCATGGTGGCCACGGTCTCCGGAGCGGTGGCAAATGTGATACTGGATCCCATTGCCATTTTTGTGTTGGACTGGGGTGTGATGGGAGCCGCTGTGGCTACAGTGGCGGGTCAGGTGATCACTGGAGTGATCTCGGCGGCTTACCTCTTCCGCATGCGTACCATTCGGCTGCGAAAAGACAGCCTCCCGCTGCGCTGGAGCCTGATTGCGCAGTTTTTCCCTTTGGGATTCACCAGCTTTTTAAGCCAGTTCTCGCTGGTGCTGTCCATGGCCGTTATCAATAATATGGTCACGATTTATGGCGTAGCCTCTGCTTTCAGTACAGATGGGACGGCTACCATTCCTATGGCGGTGCAGGGAATTGTGATGAAGTTCTTCCAAATCGTCATTTCTGTTGTAGTGGGTATGGCTGCCGGCTGCATTCCTGTGGTGGGGTTTAACTACGGTGCCGGGCGCTGCGAGCGCTGTCGCCGCCTGATGAAATGCCTGCTGGTGTCAGAGGCTGCGGTGGGTGCCGTGGCATTCTTGTTGTTTCAGGCCTTTCCTGTCCGGTTGATCAGCGTTTTTGGCACAGATAATGCCCCGGAGTACTTCGCGTTTGCCAAACTGGCGTTTCGCCTGTATCTGTGCATGATGATCCCGGACTGTGTCAACAAGGCGGCCTTTATTTTTCTGCAGTCACTGGGCAAACCATTGGAGTCCACGCTGCTGTCTTTTTTGCGGGAAGTCGTGCTGGCTGTCCCACTGGCCATTTTGATGCCAAAGCTGGCGGCGGATTCCTTTGGAGCGGAAAACGGCATTTACGGTTTGATGCTGTCCATGCCCTGCGCCGCATTCCTGACTTTTTTAGCGGCGGTATATGTGATTTTGCGAGTAGACCGTCAACTGCGGCGGCCGCCGGAAAGCCAGGAAGCAGTGTGAAAAATGAGCTGTCATTGGAAGAAGCGGCATTGCCAAAGGCGGCTGCACATTGCTGAGGCAACGGCGGCGGAGCTGCTGCAAAACCGCATCGGCAGGGCTGCGCTGTTGGGAACGACATATACCATGACACAGGATTTCTGCAAGGAACCACTCGTCAAGGCTGGGATTGATGTGCTGGTTCCGGATGAGGTGGATCGGAAGATTATCAATGATGTCATTTACAAGGAACTGTGCTTGGGAACCATTTCGGTAACCTCCCGGAAAGCATATCTTACCATCATTGACGGACTGGCAAAGCGCGGGGCATAGGGTGTTATTCTGGGCTGCACAGAAATCGGACTGCTGATCCGGCAGGAGGACACCGCGCTGCCGGTATTTGACACCCCACAAATTCACGCGACAAAGGCCGCTGTGCTGGCTATGGATGGAGCGTGCTGAAAACAGGGGCGATTCCCACGGAGGAATCGCCCCTGTTTTCTTCGTGAGCTAGGGCGGCAATAAAAAGCCTGCGGGAAAGGAATAATGGGAAAAGGGCAGTGTACCTGTCAGACGCAGGAAAGTTTCCGGCTTACAAAAGATTTTACGCAGATTTAATACGAAGCTGCTTTTGAATTTTATGGGATGCTATCAGAATAGGATACATTTGGAATTGGCGGCTATCCTCTCAGGAGTACAGCTGGCTGCTGTGCCGCCGGAAAAGGAGAAAATGTGATGAAAATCGCAGTTGTGGACCTGGGGTCCAATACCATCCGCCTGTCGGTATACCATCCGTTGCCGGAGGGGAAGTTTGAGCTGCTATTCTCAGAAAAGGTTATGGCGGGCTTGGCAAATGACATTGTGGACGGCACGCTGTCCCAAGAGGGCATTGACCGGGCCTGCGCTGTTTTGCTGGATTTTCGCAGCCTGCTGCACCAGTTTGGCATGGAGGAAATGCATGTGTTTGCAACGGCCTCCCTGCGAAACATCCGAAATACGGAGGAGGCCTTGGATGTCATTGGGCGGAAGACGGGCCTGGAGGTGGATGTGGTGCCGGGTGATCTGGAAGCCGAGCTGGGGTATTACGGGGTTTTGTGTACCACGGAACTGGAGAATGGTGCCATGTTTGATATCGGCGGCGGCAGTACGGAGATTGTAGAGGTGCGGGAGGGAAGAATCCTGCGGGCGCAGAGCCTGCCTGTGGGGTCACTAAACCTTTTTACGCGATATGTCTCTAAAATTTGGCCAAAGCGGAGCGAGGCAGAGGAGATCTATGCTGCTGTTCAGGAGATGCTGGAGGGCGCCAGACTGCCGTCGGCAAAGGCTGGGCTGGTATGCGGTGTCGGCGGAACTGCCAGAGCCGTTTTAAAAATTGCCAATAGCTATTATGGCCGTACGGCGGATAACCGGCGCTTGATGGGAAAAGAACTGGAGAAACTGACTGCTTTTTTAATGAAGCGGGATCGCCGGGCCAGAAAGCTGATTCTAAGTGCCTGCCCGGATCGCATTCACACGATTCTGCCGGGCATTCTGCTGATGCAGGGCCTGTGCGGAGAGCTTTGCGGAAAGGAACTCTATATCAGTCAATATGGCGTGCGGGAGGGGTATTTATGTCACAGGCTGCTGGACACTGGGATTTGAGCTATACACAAAACAGAGAGCTGAGCTGGCTGAAGTTCAACCAGCGCGTATTGGAAGAGGCCGCGGATTCATCGGTGCCGCTGATGGAGCGGTTTCGATTCCTTTCTATTTTTACCAGCAACCTGGATGAGTTTTTCATGGTGCGCGTTGGAAGCCTTCTGGACATGTCCCTGGTGGCGGCGGAAACCCGGGAGAACAAGGGTGGATTCACACCTGCCGAACAGCTGGTCAGAATTTATGAGGCGGTGGCGCCCTTGATTCGTCAGAGAGACCACATCTACGACACAGTGCACCGGGCACTGGCAGAGCGCGGAGTGGAGGACATTCCTTATGATCGGCTGAAAAATGGAGAACGGGAATACGTCCGCAATTACTACAAGAAGAATATGAAGCCGCTTCTGGCACCCCAGATCATCGATCAGAGCCATCCCTTTCCGCATCTGAAGAACAAGAAACTGTATACCGCTGCCCTCCTGCGGGACGGAGAAAATCACCGCCTCGGCATTGTGGGAATCCCGGATACGGTTCCGGCTGTTCTGGCATTGCCTGGGTATCCGGGCTCCTTTGTGCGGACAGAAACCATTTTGGCCGCATATGTGCGAAAGATTTTTAAAATTTACCATGTGGAGGAGCAGTCCATCATCGCCGTTACCCGCAATGCGGATATCTCCTACGATGAAATTTTTGACGAGGAGGATTTGGATCTCCGTAGCCATATGGCCAAACTGATCCGCCAGCGGGACCGGCTGGCACCAGTGCGCCTGGAGTTGCAGGGAGAGGCCCCGGCGCTTCGGAAGGTGCTGCTGCAGCGGCTGAAGCTGCAGCCAAACCAGTGCTATACCTGCACCGCTCCATTGTCGCTGGACTATGCCTATCAGATAGACAGCCCGGATCTCTCGCTGTTCTATCCGCCTCATGTGCCCACATATCCCGTCTATTTGAACCGTGAGACACCCATGCTGGATCAGATTCGGCAGCGGGATGTACTGCTGTTTTACCCCTATCAATCTATGCAGCCCTTTTTGGAGCTTTTGAAGGAGTCTGCTGCGGACCCTGCGGTGGTCTCCATTCAGATTACTGTTTACCGGCTGGCCCGAAAGTCCGCCGTGGCCAAATATTTGTGTGCGGCGGCGGAAAACGGAAAGGCTGTTACCGTACTGGTGGAGTTGCGGGCCCGGTTTGACGAACGCAATAACATCGAATGGGCGCAGGAATTGGAGGAGGCTGGCTGCCGGGTCATATACGGGCCGAACGGCTACAAATGCCATGCAAAAATTTGCCTGATTACCCGGAAGGAGAAGACGGGAATTTCCCATATCACACAAGTTGGAACGGGAAACTATAACGAGAAGACCGCGACCTTGTACACAGACTTTTGCCTGATGACTGCAAGTTCTTCCATTGCACAAGATGCGGTGGCTTTTTTTCAGAATATGCTGATTGGAGATCTCCGGGGCAGCTACCAAAAGCTTCTGGTGGCACCGGTTTCCCTGAAGCAAACACTCCTGCGGCAGATCGACGCTGAGATTGCCCGGGGAGAACGAGGGCGCATCCTGATAAAGACAAACTCTGTCACGGAACGAGAGTTGATTGATAAACTGGCGGAGGCCTCACAGGCGGGGGTTCAAGTCAACTTGATCGTCCGCGGCATCTGCTGCCTGGTTCCCGGCATTCCCGGAAAGACGGCCAATATTACAGTCACCAGTATTGTGGGGCGGTTTCTGGAACATGCCAGAATTTACTGTTTTGGGGATGGGCCTCTGCGGCAGATCTACTTGTCCTCTGCAGACATTATGACCCGCAACCAAGAGCGGCGGGTGGAAATTGCCTGTCCTGTGGAAAGCCCGGAGATTCAAGCCTTTTTGCTGGCGTACCTGGACCGCCAGATCCGGGATAATGTGAAGGGGTGCTGCCTGCAGCCAAATGGAGACTATATCCGGAACAGGGCGGGGGAGACACTGCTTTCCTCCCAACAGTATGATCTGGAGCACCTGCCGCAGCTGTCTGCAACGCAGGTGCCTTCCCGAAAAAAAGGTGGGCTTTTCGCCGCGTTATACCGCCTTCTGAGAAGGGGACAAAATAAATGATCCGATACGGCCAACAGGAATTGGAAAATTTTCTGATTCCTGTTGGCCTGTTTTGAAGAAAAGCCGTCCGGCCTTTCGTATCAGTGATATCCGGCTGAGAAAAGCGCTGCCGGTTTGCCTTCCTTAATTTTACAAAAGCTTTCGGAGACTGTGCTTGACAACACTGTATTATTGTGTTATTGTATTACTAGAATAATACAGTATAACAAGTTTGTGAATTTTTTGCAAAGATACTTGACATGTGTATTCAGAAATGCAATACTAACTGTATTAATACGGTTAGTACAGATAATGGATTTTCGCCTGAAAAAGGAGGCGGCTTGTTTGTGAAGATTTTAATTACGTCCGACTGGTACGCACCCACTATTAACGGGGTGGTAACCTCCGTATTGAATTTGAGGCAGGGGCTCATGGCACGGGGACACGAGGTGCGGGTGCTGACGCTGTCCCAGACGCCATATTCCTGGTGCGAGGATGGTGTTACATATATTGGCGCCGTCAGTGCGGGGATGATTTATCCCGGCGCTCGCCTGCGAACGGCTCCGGGCCGGGAGCTGCTGGCGGAATTGGCGGCATGGAGGCCGGATATCATCCACTCCCAGTGCGAGTTTTCCACGTTCCTTCTGGCCCGCAAGCTCTCTGCTGCCACAGGGGCGCCCATTGTCCATACCTACCACACGGTATATGAAGATTATACCCATTATTTTTCACCAAGCCGCCGGTGGGGACAGGCTGCCGTGGCGGCCTTCTCCCGGTGGGTGATTAGCCAAACGGCCTGCGTCATTGCACCGACGGCAAAGGTTCGGGAGCTTTTGGAACGGTATCAGGTGGAGCGCCCCGTTCATGTGATTCCGACTGGCATTGACCTGATGCGGTTTTCCGCTCCGGCGGATGCTGCCGCGCAGGCGGAGCTGCGGAGGAGTCTGGAAATTCCTTCTGAGAATTTTGTGATGGTCTATGTTGGACGTTTGGCAGAGGAAAAAAACATTGATGAGCTGGTGCGGCATATGGCGGCACTGCAGCGGGACCGCATCACGCTGCTGCTGGTGGGAGATGGGCCGTACCGTGCCGCGCTGGAGCGCCAGGTACAGACCTTGGGACTGGAGCGTCAAGTGATTTTTGCGGGGATGGTTCCACCGGATAGGATTTTACAGTATTACCGGCTGGGGGATGTCTTTGTCAGCGCCTCCAACAGTGAAACACAAGGCCTTACTTATATTGAGGCGCTGGCCGCTGGTGTACCGGCGCTCTGCCGCCGCGATCCCTGCCTTTCCGGCGTCATTGTGGACGGTGTCAATGGATGGCAATTTCAGGATGGCGCAGGCTTTCGCACGGGGGTGGCGCGCCTGCTGGCAGATCCAAATCTGCGGGAGGAGATGGCCTGCCGCGCGGCAGAGCTGGCTCGGCGGGAATTTTCCGCCGAAACCTTTGCCCGCCGGATGGAGGCCGTCTATGCCCAAGTATTGGAGCGCGGCCACAGCGGCGCTGTTGCATAAAGGAGAATCCGTTATGCCAAGATATATCAACAAGGCCGCAATCAATTTCTGCACCTTGATGGGCGCGGGCTTCTGTGTGCTCTTCGTACTGTACGGCCTGCAGCATCGGCTGTTTACGTCTCAGGAGGCGCTGCAGAGTTTTATGGGGGGCTTCGGGGCCTTTGGCGCGGCAGTATTTGTTCTGTTCCAGGCTGTACAGGTAATCGTGCCGATTCTGCCCGGTGGGCTGGGATGCCTGGCGGGAGTGCTGCTTTTTGGTCCCTGGATGGGCTTCCTTTATAATTACGTGGGGATCTGCTTGGGATCCATGGCTGCTTTTTTCTTGGCCAAGCTCTACGGCCGCCCGATTCTCTCCCTGTTGTTCCGACGGGAGACCATTGAAAAATACGAGCTCTGGACAGGAACGCATTTTTCTAAGTGGTTTGCACTTGCTATTTTTTTCCCTGTGGCACCCGATGATTTCCTGTGCTGGTTGGCAGGGACCACACCCATGTCCTGGCGAACCTTCAACACCATTATCTGGTTTGGAAAACCGGCCTCCATTGCCCTGTACAGCCTGGGGCTGAGCGCGGCGTTCCAATGGCTGTCGGCAATTGTCTAAGTTCGATAAATGATAAAGAGAGGCGTCTTTTATGAGCGTTCAGCTATATAGCGGCTCGCTGGCGCTGGTTCGCAAAAGCGGTGTGGGCCAGGCTGTCGAGCATCAGCGGGAGATGCTGCGGCGAACAGGGATCCCCGTTACAGTTCGCGGCAGCCGGGAGGCTCGGGTGGTCCACTGCAACACCGTATTTCCGGACTCCCTGTTGGCGGCCCTGTGGGCCAGGCTTCATGGAAAACGGGTGGTATTTTACGGCCACTCCACCATGGAGGACTTCCGAAATTCATTTCGGGGCTCCAATTTGCTGGCTCCGCTGTTCCGGAGATGGATCCGCCTCTGCTACAGCAGCGGAGATGTGGTGATTACACCTACGGAGTATTCCCGGCAGCTGCTGGTGCAATACCATATTCGTCGCCCCATCTACAGTCTCAGCAACGGCGTGGACACCAGCTTTTTTACTCCCAGTACAGAGCACCGGCAGACGTTCCGGAAGAAATACGGCCTGGCGGAGACGGAGAAGACCGTGCTCTCCGTGGGACATTATATTGCCAGAAAAGGCCTGCCGGAGTTCGTGGCCCTGGCCAGATCCATGCCGGATGTGAAATTCTTTTGGTTTGGATATACCAAATTGGAGCTGGTGCCGGCGGAGATCCGGGAGGCGATTGAAACGGCCCCCGATAATGTGATTTTTCCGGGCTTTGTGGGCCGGGAAGAATTGCGGGACGCCTATTGCGGCTGCGACGTATTTACCTTTCTCTCCCATGAGGAGACGGAGGGAATCGTGGTATTGGAAGCATTGGCCTGCGGGATTCCGACGGTGGTGCGGGATATCCCGGTTTACCGGGACTGGCTGACAGACGGCGTGCAAGTCTACAAGGCGTCGTCAGAGACAGGGTTCAGAGATCGAATAGACGGCCTTCTCAGCGGCCGGCTGCCGTCTCTTGCCGCGGCTGGCCTCTGTACCGCACAGTCCAGAAGCCTGGAGTCGGTGGGACGGCAGCTGCAGGCAATCTATGATAGGGAAGGGCTGTACTATCAGCCAGAACAGACCGCGGCACACCATGCGGCGGCATTGGTGCCAGGTGGTCGATAAGGCTGCGAAAAAAGGAGACGGACGCAATCGCGTCTGTCTCCTTTCTGCTATATACGCTCAGGTATTGTCCGGATACGCATTTGCCGAAGCGGAAATATCCACCACGGTTAAGACGGGATCTGCCACCTGGAATTGAACTTCCACACCAGCGAAGGAAAATCCATAGACCCGGTTTGGATCCTTTTGATAGGGAGGACGCGGATCCTGTGCCAAAACACCCAGGAGGGCTTCGCGCCGCTTGGCAGGAACCTTCTCCAATAAGTCCGGAGGAATACAGACCTTCAATACTTCCTCAGGTGCGGCGGGGGCAAAACCACCCAACGCATCTGGATGACAGTCGCCATAGGGAATATAAGGTTTGATATCAAAAATGGGCGTGCCATTCATCAGGTCAGCCCCACGTACATGAAGAACAGGCCCCACTGTTTCCGTCAGCTCGATGCGCTCCAAACGCACAGAGGAGAGTCCGATAGGATTTGGCCGGAAGGGAGAACGGGTTGCAAAGACTCCCATCCGTACATTTCCGCCCAGCCGGGGCGGGCGGACCATGGGGGACCACCGCTCCTGTATAGATTCTGAAAAAGCCCAAATCAGCCAAATATGAGAAAAATCCTCCAGCCCCCGCAACGCATCGGGATTACGAAACGGCGGTTCAAGAACGATGGTAGACTCCAGGGCATCCACCAAACCGCTCTGCCGGGGAATTCCGAATTTGGATGAGAAATCACTCCGGATATGAGCAATCACCTGCATCGAAAAAAGCTGTTTCAAGGAATCGCCTCCCATAAATTTATAGTTGTACCATTCCGGAAGTAATTGGTACAAGCAATTTTTGTGAGAAAATATGGCGCGAAATGATGTATTCACTATTTTTTCATTATACAGGAAATTCAGGGAAAAGAAAACAGGGAGTGGCGCATGGCATTTTTTGCTGTGAAACAATAAAAACATTGTGAAAAGTCAGGCAATTGTACGGCAATATCGATAAAAAGCATCAATATAGACTAAAATTCTATAATAAAGAATGGTTAGAGAAAAGTGAGGTGTAGGTAAAAAAACAGGAAGTCTAAAAAAATGTTAATTGCAAATTATTCAATAGATATATTAAACAAATTATAAACGATAATTACAGCAATAGTGCTAAAAAGTTCGCCGGGATATTGACAAACTCACATCGGATGATTTAATATCTGGTTGTTCAATATTGTAGAATATCGAGCGGCAAAAAAGAACGCTGTGTAAGTGAGACAGTGGTCTGCAGATTCTGCTGCCACAACATTGGGAAAGCAATACGCGAATGAAAAAGATGCTGCAGAAGTTCTACAGAATATTTTAGAGAAAAAGGAGAAAACACGTTATGTCTGCTGGAGTATTTCTTGTAGTTCTGGTGGCAGCAATTCTCGTCCTGATGCTTATGATTATCAAGCTGAAGGTTCACCCTGTCATGGCCCTGTTCACCACTGCTCTGCTTACCGGTATTGTTCTGGGTTACGGCGTGTCCGGCACTGCTGATATGATTGGCAGCGGCTTTGGCGGAACCTTGGGCAGCATCGGCATCACCATCATCCTCGGCGGTATCATCTCTATGGCCATCGAGGATACCGGCGCGGCCAAGGTCATTGCCAACTTCTTTATTAAGCTGTTCCGAGGCAAGAATATGGAGCTCGCCCCTGCACTGACCGCTTTCATCATGTCCATCCCCGTGTTCGGCGACATCACCATGGTGCTGACCGCCCCCATCGCTTCCATGCTCTCCAAGCGGAAGCACATCTCTATGTCTACGATGGCTTCTTTCACCGGTTTGGGCCTGTTCCTGACCCATGGTCTGGTACCGCCCACCCCCGGTATTCTGGCCATTGCCATCATGTTTGAGGCTGACCTGGGCATGACCATTGTCTGGGGTGTTGTTGTCGCCCTGATCGGCTTCTTCGGCACTTGGCTGGTGCTGAAGAGATGGACCGAGAAGGAATGGATTGAGCCCAATCCCGAGATGGTCAAGGGCCTGGCTGAGACCGATTCCGACAGCATTGACGACATTCTGATCAAGGATCCAAACCTGCCCGGCACCTTTGTGGCCTTCCTGCCCCTGCTGCTGCCCGTGGCACTGATCTCCCTGTCCTCTTTCGCCTCTATGTACGCGGATCCCGAGGGCGCTTTCTACGCTGTCTGCACGACCATCGGTCACAAGGTCATCGCTCTGTTCATCGGCGTCCTGTACTCCCTGTGGCTGGCGTATAAGCAGCGCAAGGCTGTTCTGGCTGCCTATCAGGAGAACTTCCCCAACGAGGCGGACTCCAAGGTGAGCGAAATTGCCCTGAACAAGTGGGTTGCCCGCGGTCTGCTGGTCTGCCTGTCTCCTCTGCTGATCACGGCTATGGGCGGCGCTTTCGGCACTGTGCTGAAGAGTGCTCCGGCTCTGGCTCCCCTGTCTGAGATGGTGGGCAACAGCCCTATTCCCGCAATCCTGATTCCCTGGGCCGTGGCCGTCATTATGATGACCGCCGTGGGCTCCATGACCACCGCGGGTATGACTGCCGCCGGTATCGTTCTGCCCATGCTGCCCTCCCTGGGGCTGTCCCCCCTGGCTGCCGTTCTGGCTATCGGTGCTGGCACCCTGGCATTTGACCACGTCAGCAACTCTGGCTTCTGGGTCATGGGTCAGTTCTTCCACCTGGATACCAAGCAGTCCCTGAAGTATGTCACCATCCCCAGTGCCGTGGCATCCGTCATCTGCATCATTGCCATTGCCATCTTTAACGCAGTGGGTTTGCTGGGCTGATTTTTCTTGAATAAAATATGCTTTCCCTGCCGGGGACACTTCGTTTACCGGAGTGTTCCCGGCTTGCTTTTAACCCGGCATCCGCCGGAGGGCAGATTTTAAATAAAACCATGAAAGGACAAACATATGGAGATTCGTTTTGACAACAAGGTCGCCCTGATCACGGGAGGAACTTCCGGCATTGGCTTGGCCTGCGCAGAGCTGTTTGGTACGCTTGGTGCCAAAGTAGCCGTCTGCGGGACCAATTCCGCAAAGCTGGAAAAGGCGTTGGACAGCTTGAAATCAAAGGGAATTGCTGTTTTCGGCGAGACCTGCGACGTTTCCAACGCGGATTCCATGGAGTCCTTTGCCACACATACTAAGGCGGCACTGGGCCCTATTGATATCTGGGTCAGCAACGCCGGCATCTATCCGCAGTACAGCATCATTGACACCACGGAGGAAGTGTGGGACAAGACGGTGGACACCAACATGAAGTCCGCCTATCTGGGGGCCAGAATCGCTTACCGCACGATGAAGGAGCGAGGCGGCGTTTTGCTGATGGCATCCTCTTTTGCGGCGCTGTTCCCCTCTGTGGGCAGCGGGGTGTACGCCGCCACAAAATCCGCCGTCAGTTCCATGATTAAAACGTTGGCGGCAGAGCTGGCACCCTATGGTATTCGGGTCAACGGTTATATTCCTGGCGTGATTGACACGGATATGACCCGTGCTCTGACAGAATCCAACGGAGAGGACATGAAAAGTGCCATTGCCATGCACTCCTTTGGCCAGCCAATTGATGTGGCGTGGGCCATGGCATTCCTGGCATCCGACTATGCCCGTTACATTACCGGCACTACCCTTGAGGTGACCGGCGGCAAAATGGGGGTTCAGAATCCCAACAAGGCCTGGCAGGACAAGGAGACCAGGGGCTGAAAAGGGGTATTATTTTACATGACAGTGAGAAACAAAGTGGTGGCGATTACCGGCGGCGCAGGCGGCATCGGCACCGCGCAGACAAAGTTACTGGCGGAAAATGGCGCTGAGGTTTGGGTGCTGGACTTGGCAGCGGACCGGGCAGAGGCACTGGCTAAGGAAATGACAGATATGGGCTGGAGGGTTCACAGCGCCGGTATGGACGTTGCCAGCGAAGAGAACTGGAAGGCGGTGGTGGAACGGATCGTAGCAGAGAGCGGCCGCCTGGATGCTGTTGTCAATAATGCGGGAATCAATATTCGGAAGCCCATTGAGGAGATGGTGAAGGACGAATGGATGAAAATGATGGAGGTGAACACCTGCAGCGTGTTCCTTGCCACCAAATATGCTATTCCTGTGATGCGTCGGCAGGGAGGTGGTACGATTATCAACACCTCCTCCATTTGCGGCCTGATTGGCCATATGAACACACCGGAGGCCTATACGGCCACGAAGGGCGCGGTGACGCTGCTGACCAAGTCTGTGGCTGCCCGGTACGGCAAAGACAACATTCGCTGCAATTCCATTCATCCAGCCACCATTGACACGCCGTTTGTGGCATCACTGATGGCGGATCCGGCAAAAAAACAGGCGAGGATCGACGAGATCCCCTTGGGCCGCCTGACAACTGTGGATGATGTAGCCAATGCGGTGCTGTATCTGGTGAGTGAGGAAGCATCGTTCCTCAACGGTGTGAATCTGCCCATCGATGGCGGTGTGACCTGCTACTGATAAGGAAAAGACAAAAAAGCAGCGGGGGAATTTTCCCCCGCTGCTTTGTAAATGAAAGGTTTATCACTTGATCTCTGACACAGTGTATTCGTATCCGAACATGCTCTTGGAAATGGACGCCGCAGAATGCTTCAAGTCCTCTATCAAGCCATTCTTCATAGCGATCTGCACCCTGGGCGTCATGCCGGAAATGCTGATGGAGCAGGCAACCTTGTCTGGGGCGGAGAATACGGGAACCGCCACACAGGAAAGGCCAACTTCCACTTCCTCGTTATCAATGGCGAAGCCGGACTCCCGGATCTTCCGAATCTCCTCCCGCAGTTGCTCGGAATTGGTAATCGTATTATAGGTCATGGTTTTCAGCGGTGCAGAAAGAATGTTTTCCTGATAATCAGTGGGCATATAGGCGAGAATACACTTTCCAACGCCGGTGCAGTGCATGTAGTTCTGTGTGCCGATTTGGGTATTGATGGAAATGGAACCGGTTGCTTCCACTTTATCCAAGTAAATGACGCTTTCCTGATGCTCCACAGCGCAGTGGGCGGTTTCGCCATACTTATGATTAATTTGCTCCAGATAGGGATGTACTGTGCGGATAATGCTGTTTTGCACCTTAATGGTGTTGGAAAAACTGAGAAGCTTCAGGCCCAGAACATATTTTTGATTTCCTGTATTTTGCTGAAGATATCCCAAATTGGTCAGTGTATTGATCAGGCCGAATGTGGTGCTTTTATTGAGTCCAAGGGCCTCAGAGATCTCCTTGACGCTGCGCTCCATTCCGCCATGCTGCTGAAAGGATTCTAAGATTGCAAAGGCGCGCTCAACCGACTGGATGTTCTTTGTGGTAGCCATGGATCGTCCTCTCTCCTTCGAAATGTTCTGCAATACAGAATATCATTTTGTATATATTATAGGATAAACACAGACGGCTGTCAATAAGTATAAAAAATGTCCTACATATTTTACATTGGCGATTTATGTCCGATATTGACAAATGAAAGACAAACCACTATAATAAATTCGAGAACGACGGACAGTAATGTAGAACGGAATTGCGCCGTAAAGACATGGCTTGTTCAGTAAAGATAGAGATTGAATTCAATCAGAGACATATTTTGAGGAGGAAAAATTGAATGGATCTTCGGAGTAAGGCGATCCTTGGCATGGAAGATAGCGCATTTGCGCGCTCTTTGTTTAAGTCCATGGGTTATACGGACAGCGAACTGAAGGAGGGGAAGCCCCTGATCGGTATTGCCAACACTTGGAATACCTTGGTTCCCGGCCACTACAATCTGGACAAAGTGGCAGAGTACGTGAAGAACGGCATTTACGCCGCCGGCGGCACACCCGCAGAGTTCGGCACCATCGCCGCTTGCGACGGTGTGGCTCAGGGCCACGATGGCATGCACTACATTCTGCCCTCCCGCGAAATTATTGCAAACTCCGTGGAGATTATGGCGCAGGCTCATCGGCTGGACGGCTTGGTTCTGCTGGCTTCCTGCGATAAGATTGTTCCCGCTATGCTGATGGTCGCTGCCCGCCTGGATATCCCCTGCATCGTCTGCGTGGGTGGCCCTATGCTGGGCGGCATCGAGTTTGACGGCCGCAAGTCCGACCTGACCTCTATCTCCGAGGCTTTGGGTATGGTGAAGGCCGGCAAGCTCTCCGAGCGCGAGTACGACGCATTGGAGAACACTGCTTGTCCTGGCTGCGGTTCCTGCTCCTTCCTGGGTACTGCCAACACCATGTGCTGTGTGGCCGAGGCTCTGGGTATGTCTCTGCCCGGCGGCGGCCTGATTCCCGCCGCTTATGCCGCCCGTCTGCGCCACTCCTTCGAGGCTGGCCGTGCGATTGTGGATCTGTGCAAGAAGGGCATTACTCCCCGCCAGATCATGACCAAGGAGGCCATCCGCAACGCCATCAAGGTCACCATGGCCATCTGTGGTTCCACCAACGCGGTGCTGCACCTGTCAGCCATTGCCAACGAGGCGGAGCTGGACATGAACGTGGTAGAGGAGTTCGAGACCCTCAGCAAGATCACGCCCCAGATTGCTAAGGTGAACCCCGCCGCCAAGCCCGAGATGGAGGCCTTCTACCGCGCCGGCGGCATTCCGAAGGTGGAGGAGCGCCTGGGCGATCTGCTGGACACCTCTGTCATGACTGTCAGCGGCAAGACCCTGAAGGAAAACCTGGCTGAGTATGTATATGAGTATCCCGAGGATCCCACCATCATCAAGACGATGGAGGCTCCCTTCTCCAAGACCGGCGGTGTGGCCGTGCTCCATGGCAACCTGTGCCCCAATACCGCTGTTTCCAAGCCCGGCGCCATTGACCCCTCCATGCATCACTTCGTCGGAAAGGCCAAGTGCTACAACAGTGAGGAGGAGGCCGAAGAAGCCATTCTGGGTGGTAAAATTGAAGCTGGCGATGTGGTGGTTATCCGCTACGAGGGGCCAAAAGGCGGTCCCGGCATGCGTGAGATGTTCAAGGCCATGAAGTACATGTACGGCGTGGGCCTGAGCAAGTCCGCTGCCTTGATTACCGATGGCCGCTTCTCCGGAACCAACAACGGCTGTTTCGTGGGCCATATCTCCCCCGAGGCTGCTGAGGGCGGCCCTCTGGCCATTGTTCATGACGGCGATGAGATTCTGATTGACGTCAACGAGGGCAAGTTGGAGCTGCATGTCTCCGACGAAGAGATTGCAGAGCGCTATAAGACTTTGGAGATGCCCAAGAAAAACATCCCCAACGGTTACCTGCGGCTGTATGCAAAGGTGGCAACCTCTGCTGACCAGGGCGCTGTCATTAAGATGTAATTTTGCCAAGGTATTTTAAGATGCGACTCTCTTTTCCCGGCACGGAAGCTTCCGCGCCGGGAAAAGACGCATGGATGGATAGAGATATTTAAATAGGAGGATCTTCATGTCTGAGAAAAAAATCATGAAAACGATGGATGGCAATGAAGCCTGCGCCACCGTTGCCTACCACTTCACGGAAGTGGCCGGCATTTTCCCCATCACGCCGTCGTCCCCGATGAGTGAAAAGGTGGACGAGTGGGCTGCCGCCGGCCGCAAGAATATGTTTGGACAGCCGGTAACGCTGGTTGAGATGCAGTCCGAGGGCGGCGCTTCCGGCGCGCTTCACGGCGTGGCAGAGGCTGGTGCCCTGGCAACGACCTTCACCTCTTCCCAGGGATTGCTGCTGATGATCCCCAACCTGTACATCATGGCTGGCCACCGGATGCCCGCTGTCTTCCACGTGGCGGCCCGTTCTGTGGCCCAGCATGCCAACAACATTTTCGGCGATCACCAGGATGTAATGACCTGCCGTACCACCGGCGTCACCATGATGTCCACTGCCAGCGTGCAGGAAGTTATGGATCTGGCTGCAGTTGCACATCTGACCACAGTAAAGACCCGGGTTCCCTTCATCCACTTCCACGATGGATTCCGTACCTCCCACGAGATCCAGAAGATTGAGATGATCGATCTGGATCAGGTGGCACAGCTGATGGATCAGGATGCGCTGGAGGCCTACCATCAGATCGCCATGAACCCCGAGCATCCCGTTCAGCGGACCACCGTGCAGGGACCCGATGTGTACTATCAATCTCAGGAGGCCAACAACGGCACCTATGACTCCATTCCCAGCGTTGTGGAAGGCTACATGCAGGGCATCAACAAGATCACCGGCCGTGACTACCACATCTTCAACTACTACGGTGCTGAGGATGCTGAGCGCGTGATTGTGATCATGGGCTCTGCCTGCGAGGCCACAAAGGAAGTGGTAGATTACCTGAACGCCAAGGGCGAGAAGGTCGGCATGCTGCAGATCCACCTGTTCCGCCCCTTCGACATGCAGTACTTCCTGAACGCCATGCCCAAGACCGTCAAGAAGATCACCGCCATGGACCGTTCCAAGGAGCCCGGCGCCATCGCTGGCGCCGTGTATCTGGATGTGTGTGCATGCTATGCCAACAAGGAAAACGCACCCGAAGTGTTCGGCGGCCGCTACGGTTTGGCCTCCAAGGACGTTACTCCCGCTCAGATTAAGGCCGTGTTTGACAACATGAAGAGCGGGACGCCCAAGCACCTCTTCACCATCGGTATTGTGGACGATGTGACACATCTCAGCCTGGATGTGAAGGAGCCGCTGATTACCGAGTCTGCGGACACCGTCAGCTGCAAGTTCTGGGGGCTGGGCTCCGACGGTACGGTCGGCGCCAACAAGAACTCCGCCAAAATCATCGGCGACCACGCCGGTATGTATACCCAGGCTTATTTCGAGTATGACTCTAAGAAGTCCTACGGCATCACGAAGTCCCACCTGCGGTTCAGCAAGAGCCCCATCCGCTCCACCTACTTAATCAAGGCCGCTGACTTCCTGGCCTGCCATTCCCAATCTTACATCACCCGCTATGACATGATCCATGAGATCAAGGACGGCGGTACCTTCCTGCTGAATACCTCCTGGAGCGGTGAAGAACTGGAGAAGAACCTGCCCGGCGACGTGAAAAAGTACATTGCTGACCACAATGTGCAGTTTTATACGGTGGATGCCAACAAGATTGCCCGGGATCTGGGTCTTGGCAACCACGCCAACCTGATTCTGCAGGCTGCATTCTTCAAGCTTTCGGGCGTCATGCCTGTGGAGGACGCGGTCCGCTACATGAAGGAAGCCGCCCAGAAGACCTACGCCAAGAAGGGCGAGAAGGTGGTCAACATGAACCTGGCTGCCGTAGACGCTGGTATCAACAGCCCCGTGAAGGTGGAGATTCCAGCCGCTTGGTCTCAGGCAAAGGATGAGCGCACCGTGGACGAGAATCTGCCCAATGTGGTCAAGAACATTGTGATTCCCTGCAACCGCCAGCGCGGCGACGATCTGCCCGTCTCCACCTTCCTGGAGCACCAGGACGGCACGTATCCCCTGGGTACCTCCAAGTACGACAAGCGCGGCATTGCCAGCAGCCTGCCTGCTTGGGAACCCAACAAGTGCCTGCAGTGCAACCAGTGCACCTTTGTCTGCCCCCATGCTGCCATCCGGGCCTACCTGGTGAATGACGAGGAGGCCAAGGCCGCTCCCGCCGGCTTCACCATGGTGGACGCCAAGGGGGCTGCCGGGCTGAAGTACCGTTTGCAGGTCTCCACCCTGGACTGCACCGGCTGCGGCAGCTGCGCCGCTTCCTGCCTGGCCAAGGACAAGGCTTTGACCATGGAGCCCGTGGACGACACCATGTACGACGAGACCAACTGGAACTATGCCCTGTCCCTCAGTGACAAGCCGGGCGTGTTCGAGCGTAAGACCCTGAAGGGCAGCCAGTTCAGCCAGCCTCTGGTGGAGTTCTCCGGCGCCTGCGCAGGCTGCGGCGAGACCCCCTATGCCAAGCTTATCACCCAGCTGTACGGCGAGAAGACCTACTGGGTTAACGGCGTGGGCTGCTCCCTGGCGTGGGCCGGCGCATTCCCCTCTCTGCCTTACACGGTCAACAAGGAAGGCCGCGGCCCCGCGTTCTACGGCACCCTGTTTGAGGATCAGGCTGAAAACGGTCTGGGCATGGTCTTGGCTGTCAAGCAGCGCCGCAATGGCGTGAAGATGCAGGCCGAGGCGCTGCTGCCCCTGGTGGCCGGCACCGAATTGGAGGGCGCCATCAACGCATGGCTGGAGACCTTCGAGGACCTGGACAAGAACGATGCGGACGCCCGTGCTCTGGTGGCCGCTCTGGAAAAGGCAGAGCTCACCGGCGAGGCAAAGGAACTGGCCGACCAGATTCTGCTGCACAGGGATCAGCTAAGCAAGAAGGTCGTCTGGCTCTTCGGCGGCGACGGCTGGGCTTACGACATTGGCTACGGCGGACTGGATCACGTGATGGCCTCTGGTGAGGATATCAACGTTTTCGTGGTGGATACCGAAGTGTACTCCAACACCGGTGGACAGTCCTCCAAGGCAACTCCCGTGGGCGCTTCCGCCAAGTTTGCCGACGGCGGCAAGAAGACAGCCAAGAAGGATTTGGGCCGCCTGATGATGACCTATCCCAACGTGTATGTGGCTTCTGTTGCTATGGGCGCCAATCCCGGTCAGCTGATGAAGGCTGTCACGGAGGCGGTCAATCACAAGGGGCCCTCTATTGTGATTGCCTATGCTCCCTGCATTAACCACGGCATCAAGGCCGGCATGAACAATGTCCAGGCGGAGATGAAGAAGGCCGTGGACTGCGGCCTGTGGCCCCTGTACCGCTACGATCCCAACAAGGCCGAGAAGCCCTTCTCTCTGGATTACAAGCAGCCTTCTGTACCTGTCAGCGAATTCTTCAATGGCGAGGTCCGTTACGCCGGCCTCAAGATTAAGTATCCTGAGATTGCCGAGAAGCTGTTTGCTGAGGCACAGAAGGAAGCAGACGAGCGCTACAAGACCTACGTGCGGCTTGCTAAAAGCTACAATGAGGATTAATTGATATTATTCTTTTCTTTCCATGGGAAACTGCCGGCGAAACCGCTGGCAGTTTCCCATTTATCTACCCAAAAGGCCGATCTTTAAAGAGCGGACTTTTTTGGAAATTGAGAACAAGGAAAATTTTTTTATCAAGTGACAGAAATATCAAATTTTCACAAAATAATTGTATGCCATTAACGAATATAGTTTGATATTAATAAAAGCATTGACAAATGTGTGGGGAGTTATGATATCATAATTGTAAAATACAGCAAATGGCGCTTTAGGTTTTGGCTGATAACGAGAAGAGAATGGAAAGAACGATGACACAGGAACAGAGGAAAAACGGGATACAAGTGCAGTCTGTGGCACGGGCAGCAGAAATCATCCGTTGCTTTGAGCGGACCCCGGAGATGGGAATTTCAGAACTGGCCGCGGAGATGGGGCTGAACAAAAGTACGGTGTTCGGTCTGGTAAACACTTTGGCCAGCTACGGCTACCTGGAACAAGTGGAGAGCAGCAAGAAATACCGGCTGGGTATTATGCTGTTCGAATTGGGAAATCTGGTGCTGTCCAGAATCGATGTGCGGAATGAGGCCAAGGAGTGCTGTGCGCCGTTGGCGGCGAAGTACTTGGCAACTGTACATATTGCAACGCACAGTGAAGGGGAGGTACTTTATATTGACAAGCTGGATCGCGGAAATTCCCTGATCAGCACATCCAATGTAGGCATGAGGGCGCCCATGTACTGTACCGGTGTTGGAAAGGCCATGCTGGCATTCCTGCCGGAGGAGTATCTGAACAAATATATTTGGAACCAGATGTTCCAGAAGCGAACGGAGCACACCATCACGCGAAAGGATGCACTGCGGAAAGAACTGGATGAGGTTCGCCGCACCGGCATTGCCATGGATCGGGAAGAGATTGAGCGTGGGGTTACCTGCATAGCGTCTCCAGTTTTGCGGCACACCGGGGATGCGGAGTTGGCTGTGAGTTTGTCCTTTGCCTATGGGCGCGTCCAGGATGTGGATGTGGAAGAGGTAAAAAGGGATCTGTTGGCCTGTACGGATAAGCTATCCGCCCGGCTTGGCTATTACAAAAAATAAGACGGCTGTGGCCTGCTGAAAGCACCAAATGGGCGACATGACAGTGTGCATGAGGAGAGAACTTTCCTCATGCCTGTTTTGCATAGAACCAAGAACGAGATTTGATATTACCGAACAAATAGAGACAAAAGAGGATAGGAAAAAGGAGGAACGAACGTGAAGAAAGTAACCCTGAAAGCGGTCGTGAACGAGGAATTGTGTATCGGGTGCAAGATTTG
>NZ_FOXE01000042.1 GCF_900115635.1 Oscillibacter sp. PC13
ACGGGGGTTTAGCTCAGCTGGGAGAGCGCCTGCCTTGCAAGCAGGAGGTCAGCGGTTCGATCCCGCTAATCTCCACCATTTGAGATTAGATTGAAGCATTCAAGGGATTGAGTGTTTCAATCTGGCTTCAAAAGAGCTGGAAGATGCACCTTGAAAACTGAACAATGTGACATGCAAGTGAAGTAAGGCAACAGAGAGGTTGCCATGCTGAAAAGTATGGCAAAGGTAAAATATTTTAATTGTGGAACAACATCTGGAAAGATGAAGGGTAACAATTACAATTTCAAGAATCTGTGAAGCCTGCATAATTCACAATTGAGAACAAAGCGAGAGCTGAAGTTCTGATTGGTCAAGCTAAAAAGAGCGCAAGGGGAATGCCTTGGCATCAGGAGCCGACGAAGGACGTGACAAGCTGCGATAAGCCACGGGGAGGAGCAAATATCCATTAATCCGTGGATTTCCGAATGGGGCAACCCGGCTGGACAATATCCAGTCATCCTGCATTGAATCAAATAGGTGTAGGAAGGGAACCGCCTGAACTGAAACATCTAAGTAGGGCGAGGAAGAGACATCAACAGAGATTCCGCAAGTAGTGGCGAGCGAACGCGGAGTAGGCCAAACCGGAGGATTTATTCTCCGGGGTTGCGGACCGGCACAACGGTCAGATAGGTTAGTCGAATGGCCTGGGAAGGCCATCCATAGAGGGTGAGAGACCCGTAGACGAAAACTGAATCTGATTAGCCGAGATCCAGAGTACCGCTGGACACGTGAAACCCGGCGGGAAACAGGGGGGACCACCCTCCAAGCCTAAATACTACCTGATGACCGATAGAGGAGCAGTACCGTGAGGGAAAGGTGAAAAGGACCCCGGGAGGGGAGTGAAAGAGAACCTGAAACCTTGTGCTTACAAGCAGTCAAAGCACGTTAATGTGTGATGGCGTACTTTTTGTAGAACGGTCCGGCGAGTTATAGTAACGAGCAAGCTTAAGGTGTTCAGCACTGGAGGCGAAGCGAGAGCGAGTCTGAATAGGGCGCGT
>NZ_FOXE01000002.1 GCF_900115635.1 Oscillibacter sp. PC13
ATGTGTTAAGCACGCCGCCAGCGTTCGTCCTGAGCCAGGATCAAACTCTCTATAAAATGGTATTAAATCGGACCGTAGTCCGCTCTAATCATTTCACAGAGCTATTCGTCATAGCTTCATGTCTTTTTATAGTTACCTTTTTAGGAGAATTGACTACTCCCTACTTCAGCAACTTCTCGTTCGCTTTTCTGGTGATTTCTCACCATCCAAGCTTACGTCTGGTGCTTTCTTTTCGTTACGTTGTTTAATTTACAAGGTACACGCCTCTCCCGGCGGAACATTGCTATTATAGCAAACCTCATCCCGATTGTCAAGAACTTTTTTCAAAAGTTCTTGACGCTCAATCTGTTCGCCGCTCACAGCAACTTTTTTATGTTATCACATCCAGAACGCATTGTCAACTGTTTCTTCTTCCTTTTTCAGAAGTTTTTTCAGCTCACTTACGCCCTGCCGGACAGCTTTGTTAGAATACCAAACCCCCTCCCTTTTGTCAATACCTTTTTTCGAAAAAGTCAAAAAAAGTCGACCGTGCTTTTTTCACATGGTCGACTCTTCAAATTATCCAACCTTGACTTCGTCAAACACTTTCTCGATTTCCGCATCGGGCTTTGCTGTTGCCAAGCTCACGATTACGATGGCAATGGAAGCCATAATAAAAGCGGGCAGCAGCTCGTAGATTGCCCATGCGCCGCCCATCGGTGCAATCAAATACTTCCAAATAAACACCATCGCACCGCCGGAAACCATGCCCGCCAAAGCTCCCCATTTATTGGAGCGCTTCCAAAACAGAGCAAACAACACCGTGGGGCCAAAGGCCGCACCGAAGCCCGCCCATGCAAAAGATACTACGCGGAACACAGAACTGTTCGGATCCCATGCCAGGAAGACGCCAATAATCGCAATGATAATAACAGTAGAACGTGCGACCAGCATCTCTGTTTTTGCACTCAGCTTTACGCCGAAAAAGCCCCTCATCAGATCTTGAGACACACTGGACGCCGCAGCCAGGAGCTGGGAATCCGCAGTGGACATAGTGGCTGCCAGGATGCCGGCCAGGATAATGCCAGCTATCAGGGCCAGAAACACGCCATGCTGGCTCATGAGATCCGCCATTTTGATGATAATGGTTTCGGAATCAGCACTGGTTGTCAGGAAGGGAACCTTGCCTGCCACAGAAACGCTGTATCCAATGATGCCGATAAAAACCGCAATTGCCATAGAAATAACCACCCAAATGGATGCGATGCGGCGGGAGGTGCTCAATTTTTTCTCATCTTCGATTGCCATAAACCGCAGGAGGATATGCGGCATGCCGAAGTAACCCAAGCCCCATGCCAGCGTAGATACAATGCTGAGTCCCCCAAAGGAGCCAGCCGTACCAGAACCTGCATTGTAGCCTTTCGTCATATTCAGGTACCCCGGCAGCGCCTGCGCATTTGTAATTACCGCGTCCAAGCCGCCCGCCTGCTGAATTCCAAATACCACAATTGCCAGAAGGGCAACCGTCATAAAAATGCTCTGAAGCAGGTCTGTGGTAGATACTGCCATAAAGCCGCCAAGCACGGTGTACCCGATAATGACAACCGCTCCAATCATCATGGCGATATGGTAGTTCACACCAAACAGGCTGTTGAAAAGCGTTCCCACCGCCTTAAAGCCCGATGCCGTATACGGAATGAAGAAAATCAAAATGGCCAGAGCCGCAATAAGGGACAGCACATGGCGCTCATCCCGATAACGCCTGGAGAAGAAGTCCGGAATTGTAATTGCACCCACAGCCGCAGAATAACGACGAATGCGCTTCGCCACAATCAGCCAATTCAAATAAGTTCCGACCGCCAGCCCGATTGCTGTCCAGCCCACCTCTGCAACGCCGCAGAGATAAGCCAGTCCCGGCAGACCCATCAGCAGGTAGCTGCTCATATCAGAGGCCTCAGCACTCATAGCCGTGACCACAGGCCCAAGTTTGCGGCCACCCAAGTAGAATTCATGGGAGTTGTCGCCGCTGCCCTTCTTACTGAAGTACACCCCCACCAGGACCATTGCAATCAAATAGGCCGCAATAGTCACTACAATTAAAATCTGTGCGCTTGTCATGATATTCTCTCTCCTTTAATTATCAATGCAGGACATCATAGCATATTTTTAACCAGAACAAAATGCAGAACGCGGTATAGAATTCATTCTATACCGCGTTTTCAGATATGGCAAATTGTCCTTTAGAGTTTTGATTTTTCCACTGTACATCTCCCTATACGTTTTCCATTCTTTTTTCTTCTGCCCGATAACTCTCCAGGAACATCGGCGTCATTCTGTCTGTATAAGCCACCAGTGAGTAGTCTCCACCGCAAAGGCACCAGTCATATAAAAGAGCTCTCTCCCACAGTGCATATGCCTTTACAATTTCGTTTACTGTCAAATCGGACCTCAGCTGGCCTTGCTTCTGCCCCTCCGTTACCGTCTGCCGCAGCAGTTTAAAGTACAGCCTGCTGCGATCCAAAAGGTGCTTTTCCCCACGGGCCAGCAATTGGGTGGACAGCAGACGGGTCAACAGCTCCAGCGAAACCCGCTCATCAATCATGGCGAACAGTTCGTGGTTCAGGTATGTCAACTTCTCGATGGCATTTCGATTGGTCTCCATAGTCTCCATCAATTCCTGATATTTTTCATCAAATACATTGGCCAGTGTCCCCAGAAGTGCGTCCTTCCCATCAAAATAATGATAAAAAGAACCTTTAGAGGTCTCGGATTCAAAGACAATATCCTCTATCGTTGTATCCTCGTATCCCTGCTCATAAAACAGTTTCCAGGCCGCTGAAATAATACGTCCCTTTGTGTTTCTGGTATTTTTCTTCGGCATTTTTCAACACCTCATTTTTTTGCTTTCAGCATACCATACTCCACCGCTTTATGCAAATCCAACGGCCGCAGGCACCAGGGCCGCAGTTTTTGCATGTTTTTTGACACATTCTCTATTGTGCTTTGCAGCTTCGTACTGTTATAATACCTTTATCGCGAAGGGGGGCTTACGCTTGAAATTCTGGAAAATGAACGGCGCCGGAAATGACTTTGTGGTGCTGAATAATTTGGAAGAGCATCTTCCGGCAGAGGTTTTTCCTCAAATTGCCAAGACCCTGTGTGAGCGGCACATGTCCATTGGGGCTGACGGGCTGATGGTAATAGACACCCCCACCGAGGGCGGCGATTACAAAATGCGTTTTTATAATTCAGATGGCAGCATTGGCGAAATGTGCGGAAATGGTGCTAGGTGTATCTGCCGATACGGCTATGAAAATAGCTTGGCCGGTGAGATGCAGACCGTGGAAACCACCGCCGGCATTGTGACAGGACGGCGGATTGACAGTCGGTTGTACCGCATTCGTCTCAACGATCCATCTATTGTGAAGCTGGACGCCCCCGTGGAGGTGGATGGTATCCGTTATCCATGCGCCTATGTGGAGCTTGGAAATCCCGGAATCCCTCACGCAGTGGTCCCTTACGCCAATCTGCGGCAGGCTGATGAGAACGATCTGCGGGAGCTTGGCCGCGCTATTCGCTGGTATCATGACTTTCCAAAGGGCGCCAATGTGAACTTTTTTGAAGTTACCGGAGAAGACACCGTTTTTGAGCGTACGTTTGAACGTGGGGTCGAGGATTTCACCTATGCCTGCGGCACAGGCACCGGAGCTGTGGTAACCGTCCTGACGCTCCAGGGCAAGGTCTCCGGCCAGGGTGTTCGGGTCAATATGACAGGCGGGCAGCTGGTCATCGACGCGGAGCGGGAGAATTCCCGCATCGCCAGCCTGTATCTCACAGGCCCAACCAACATCGTTTGCAAGGGCGAAGTCACGGACGAAGAGCTCCGCCTGGCAAAATAATTTCCCCGTGTGTGAATTGAGAATAGGAGGAGTTTCATTTATGGAAAAAAAATCTGTTGCCAAAAACTATGCGTTTCTGGCCATCATGCTGGGTTCCATGGTTCTTGGCGCCGTTGTGGGCTGGATTTTTCCCGTCGTACTGGATGCTGACGGCAACACCATCTCTGCCGGCGCCACTGTTCTGAAGCCTTTGGGCACCGTGTTCATCAACATGATGTTCTGCATCGTGGTGCCAATGGTATTCGCATCCATTTCCGGTGCCGTTGCTAACATGCAGAGCCGTAAGCGCGCCGGAAAAATTATGGGCACTACAATTGCCACCTTTGTAATCACCGGTGCCATCGCCGCTGTCATCATGTATGTGCTGATGCAGGTATTCCCCCCTGTCTTGGCCCCGTGGAGCAATATTCCCGCCGAGGAGATGGGGGAATACGCCTCTTTGTCCGATATGATTGTGAACTTCTTCACTGCCAGTGACTTCGTGGGGCTGTTGACCCGCCGGGCCATGCTGCCCCTGATTGTATTCTCCCTATTGTTTGGGTTTGCCGTGAACCTGAACGGCGGCAAGGATACGCTGGTCGGCAAATTTCTGGATGACCTGACCAATGTGATGATGAAATTTGTCCAAATCATTACCTATTACGCCCCCATCGCCTTCTTTGGCTTCTTTGCCGACTTAGTGGCCACCTACGGCCCCCAGATTACCGAAAGCTATGGCCGGGCTCTGGCCGTCTATTACCCGCTGTGCTTTATCTATATTTTCACCGCCTTCCCCCTGTTTGCCTGGTTTGGCGGTGGAAAGGGCGCTGTGAAGGTTATGTTCCAGCACATCACCAAGCCCGCCGTGGTATCTCTTGGCACCTGTTCCTCCGTTGCCACCATTCCCACCAATATGGAGGAAGCTGCCGCTACCGGTATTTCCAAGGATGTCTCCGATATGGTGCTGCCCTTGGGCGCAACAATGCATATGGATGGTTCCTGCTTCAGCTGTGTCCTGAAAATTGCCTTTGTATTCGGCGTGTTCGGCAAAGAATTTGGCGGCATTGGAATGCTGTTTTCCGTGGTTCTGGTAGCTGTTCTCTCCTCCGTTGGTATGAGTGGTGTACCCGGCGGCGGTTATATCGGCGAATACATCATCTGCTCCATCTTCTTCCCAGAACAGATGGAACTGGCCTTCCCCATCCTGGTAACCATCGGCAACCTGGTGGATCCCCCCGCCACGATGATCAACTCCGCCGGCGACTATGTGGTCAGCTATATTGTCTCCCGCTTTGTTGACGGAAAGGATTGGCTGCAGAAGGCTCTGGCAAGTCAGAAGGCCGCCTGAATTTTATCCTTTTCCCGTTCCTGTTTAAAAAGGTTCCCTGCTCTCGAGAGCAGGGAACCTTTTTCTTCTATGGCCTTCGCTTTTTCATCTGTTCTTTCACTGCCTGTCCGAAAGGGGTAGCCGCCAGGCCTCCCTGTGCCGTCTCCCGGAATTCCACCGGCAAACGGTGTCCTACATCTCCCATGCAGTCAATCACCTGATCCACCGGAATCCGGCTCTCCACTCCAGCCAATGCCATATCCGCACAGCTGACAGCGTTGACCGCACCGACAACATTTCGCTTCACGCAGGGAACCTCCACAAGACCGGCCACCGGGTCACAAATCAACCCCAGCAAGTTCTTCAGGGCCATTGCCGCCGCATGGCCTATCTGGGCGGGAGTGCCTCCCCTCAAAGCCGTCAATGCACCCGCCGCCATGGCGGACGCTGTGCCGATTTCCGCTTGGCACCCGCCGGAAGCGCCGGCAATACAGGCTCGGTAGCCAATCACTGCCCCAATCCCGGCAGAGACATACAAGGCTTCGATCACCGCGGTCTCGTCTGCCCGTCCCGCTTTAAATAAAGGAACCAGTACTGCCGGCAGCACACCGCAGGCACCGGCAGTTGGCGCAGCCACAATCTTGCGCATGCAGGCGTTAGACTCTCCCACGCACAGCGCCGTGGCAATGACGTCCCGGAGATAGGATCCGCACAGGGTATCGCCCCTGTCGGCATAGTCCCGCATTTTTTGCCCGTCGCCTCCCACAAGACCGCTGACAGAGCGGCGGCCGCTTTCATATGCATCCACGGACTCCAGCATCGCTCTCCAAGTAACCCGCATTTTTTCCAAAGAGACCTCCGATGACACTTGCCTCTCCTCCATGTCGGTTTCCAGAACAACCTTCCAGAATGGAATGCCTCTTTGTGCAATCTTGTCAAAAATCTCCTGCATCGAGTCCAGGGCCATGTCACTTCGCCTCCTTTTCGTAATAGGTAAGTCCTTCCACACCCGGCAGTTCACCAATGAGCTGGCGAACCACCGGCGGAACTTTTTGATCCGTCTCAATCACCATCAGGGCATCACCGCCCCGGCGATCTCTGCACAAACTCATGTTGGCAATGTTTACCTTGGCGTTGGATAGCTCCCTGGCTACATCCGCCAACTCCCCGGCAATGTCCCGGTGCTGGATGACCAGTGTATGGAACATTCCCGTAAAGCTGACTTCCACACCATTCAGCTGATCCACCCGAATTCTTCCTCCGCCGGTGGACGCAGCCTGCAGGTGCAGCCGTTTTCCCGTTTCATTTTCCACTTCCAGCACCGCTGTGTTTGGATGAGCCTCCCGCAGCTGAATGGTGTGAAAGCGGAACTTCAGTCCCTGCTCCGCAGCAAGTTCAAAGCTGTGGGGAATATTCAAATCGTCCGGCTGAAGACCCAGTAGCCCTGCAACCAGCGCGCGGTCGGTACCGTGTCCCTGCCCGGTCTCCGCAAAAGAGCCATGGAGCCCGATATCCGCCTTGACTACATTTCCTCCCAGCAGCGTACGGGCCATTCGGCCGATGCGCACCGCACCCGCCGTATGAGAACTGGACGGCCCAACCATCACCGGTCCAAGAATATCGAAAATGTCCAGCATATAAGTCCCCTTTTCCGATTATTTCTGAAATCTTTCTCAGCGTATCATACCCATTTCCCTTTCGCAAGGTGTTTGGCGAAAAAGTTGACCTTTTCAGGTTTCTCATTTATACTGTATGCAGAAAGGAGCGGATCGTCATGTCTACTCTGATGCTGCGAAATTTAAACACATTGATCACCTGTGACAGAGAGGACCGGATTCTGGAACATGTCGATTTATACTGTGAGGACGGCTTTATCCGGGCCATTGGCCCTCACCTGCCCCAGTTGGCCGACCGAATCATTGACGGAACCCATCTTTGGTGTTATCCAGGTCTTATCAATACGCATCACCACCTGTATCAGGTCTTCTCCCGGAATTTACCCCAGGTACAAAATATGGAGCTGTTCGACTGGCTCACGACCCTGTATGAAATCTGGAAGGGGCTGGATGAGCGGGTCATCCGGCTCTCTACGCTGGTCGGCGGCGGGGAATTGCTCAAGCACGGCTGCACCACTTGCTTTGACCATCATTATGTTTTTCCCCGGAATACCGCAGATCTAATCGGCGTCCAGTTTGCTGCCGCTGAAGAGTTGGGACTGCGCATGTTTGCTTCCAGAGGCAGCATGGACCTCTCCAAAAAGGACGGCGGCCTGCCGCCGGACAGCGTTGTGCAGACGGTAGACGAAATCATGGCGGATTCCATCCGCCTGATTGAGGCGTACCACGATCCCAAACCGGGTTCCATGCGCCAGGTGGCCCTGGCTCCCTGCTCCCCCTTCTCCGTTTCGGCAGATCTTCTGCGCCAGAGCGCTCTGCTCGCTCGTCAATACCACGTTCGGCTTCACACCCATCTGTGTGAGACAAAGGATGAAGAACGCTATATGCTGGAGCATCACGGTGTCCGCCCTCTGGAATTTATGGCGTCTCTTGATTGGACTGGTCCGGATGTGTGGTATGCCCATGGCATTCATTTTAATGACGAAGAGCTTTGCGAGCTGGCCCGCACCGGCACCGGCGTGGCCCATTGTCCCATCAGCAATATGAAGCTTGCCTCCGGCGTAGCCCGGGTTCCGGAAATGCTGGCACTGGGTGTTCCCGTGGGGCTGGCTGTAGATGGTTCCGCTTCCAATGATGGCTCTTCCTTAATGGAGGAACTGCGGGTGTGCTATTTGCTCCATCGCCTGCATGCCAGTCAGGCAGCACCCTCCGGCTACCAGGTGCTGAAAATGGCCACCAGAGGCAGTGCCCGGCTGTTGGGACGGGATGATATCGGCCAATTGGCAGTCGGCAAATGCGCAGACCTTTTCTTAGTGGACAGCCGCCGGCTGGAGCTGGTGGGCGGCGAGTACAGTCCCGCTGATGTGCTGGCAACCGTCGGCCTCAGAGGGGCGGTGGACTATACCGTGGTAAACGGCAGCGTTGTTGTGGAGGAAGGTCATCTTTCCACCATTGATGAGGCACGCGTGGCGGAACAGGCCCGGAACACCTGTCGGACATATCTGGCGAAGGCATAAGAAAAAATGCACTTCCGCGGTATAGAGCAGGTAGGTGCTCTGCCGGTTTTGCTCTTCACGGAGGGTTCTTCTTCTCTCTTCTGAATTCTCCCAGCTTTTCTTTCCGCGTTCAGGCACATGTCAGGTAGTAATCTTTCAAAAAACGCCTCTGGAGAGCAGTTACTCTCCAGAGGCGTCCCTCATTCACAAAGTTTCAGCAGATATTCCGGCGGCAGATCCGGCCAGTCAAATAGGTGCATATAGCATAAGCGGCCTGAAACCGCACATTTCACAGCTGTTCTTTCCATCGTTCCAAAGTCGGCAGCAAGCTGTGCATATATGCCCGGCAGGCCTCCGGATCCGTGTTCCCCAAAGGCATCATCGGAATGCAATGCTCAATCATTTCCTCCATGGAACACGCCTGTGTAAACGTACCATCACTCCAGCACCACTTGCAGTATTTTTCACAAATGGTTCCATCCGCCTCCCGGGCCATCAGCTCATCGCTCAACGGCATCCCGCAGCTCTGGCACACCAATTCTCTTGGGTTCCCGAGAAGCGTGTTGATAGACACGCCGAAAAACTTGGAGAGCGCCTGCAGGGACTCTACATTTGGCATAGTTTCCCCACACTCCCAGCGGGATACTGCCTGCCGGGTAATGTGGAACCGCTCTGCCAGGTCGTTCTGAGAAAGGCCCGCCTTTTTGCGTAAGCCTGAGAAAACTTCCTTAAACTCCATTTGATCACCCCTTGCCCACAAGCCTACCACGATCCCGAAACACCGTCAAGCAACCATCTGTTGCTCTTAATGTCTTTCCCGGTGCCGCTCCATGATATGTTCAAACAACTCGCCGTTGGAAGGCGGTGTATACGTAATGGCATTTGCCCCGGCCTGAATCGTGCGAAGGATGCTCTCCTCCGTGGGGCCTCCGGTAGCAATGATGGGTACCTCCGGAAAATCCCGGCGAATCTCCGCTACAATGTCGGGTGTTGCTGCAGCCCCCGATACATTTAAAAAGTCCACACCTGCTTCCAGCCGTGCCCGAATATCCGTATGGGCGGATACCACCGTCACAACAACCGGAATGTCAACGTCCTCTTTGATTTGGCGGACAACCTCGTTCGGTACCGGCGCATTCAGCACCACGCCATAGGCGCCCTGATGCTCCGCCTGAACTGCCAGGCGAACCGATCGCTGCCCTGTTGTGATGCCGCCGCCGACTCCCACAAAAACCGGTACGTCACTGACATTGATGATTGCCTGGGAAATCACGGGCTGCGGAGTAAACGGATAAACAGCGATGATGGCATCAGCATTGATGTTTTTAATGATAGCCACATCGGTAGAGAACGCAAGGGATTTGATCCGCCGGCCAAAGATACGGATACCGCTGCAGTCACTGATGCAGGGCGGCAGCATCAGGGAGTGGCTGCGGAGTGTTCCGGTATAGGAAGGAACGTATTTTGCCATGGCAGCCTCCTTTTCATAAATGGATGTTCCGTTCATTTTTCACATCATACCACACGCCTTTTGTACAAACAAGTGAAATCCCTCTTTGCTTTGGAAACGCAGCGATGTATACTGAAAAAAAGGAGAGATGGGCGATGAAACGTTTTGACATTATTGTTGGTGACATTACCAAGTCTGACGCAGAAGCCATTGTCAATGCCGCCAATCCTACACTGCTGGGCGGCAGCGGTGTAGATGGTGCAATCCACCTGGCAGCCGGACCGGAATTATTGGCAGAATGCCGTGCCCTCCACGGATGCGCGCGCGGACAGGCCAAATTGACGCGCGGTTACCGTCTGCGGGCCAAGTATGTTCTCCATACGCCGGGTCCCATTTGGCAGGGCGGAACACACAATGAGGCCTCTGTTCTGGCTTCCTGCTATTGTTCCTGTCTGCTTTTAGCCGCCGCCCACAGCATTCGGACTCTGGATTTTCCCTCCATTTCCACCGGTGTATACGGATACCCTCTGCCTCAAGCCGCTACTGTGGCATTGAAAGCGGTGATGGATTTCCTGGCAGATCATAATTTACCCGAGCAGGTCCGCATGGTCTGTCACACAGAACAAACGGCCCAGATATACCGTCAGACCTGGAATCTCTGGTATGCCGGCGACAAAGCCCATCGGTTGTGATATATAAAAGTTCCCCATACCAAAAGGTATGAGGAACTTTTCAAATTTCCATATGGATGCTGCCTTTTTGCAGTTTTGCCTGATAAAGCGATGCATCAGCCCGATCTAAAAGGCTGACCGGGCGCTCTCCTCTCTCATACTCAGCCACTCCAACACTGATGGACACCGGGCGGTACCTCTGGTGTACATCCAGAGCAGTGAACTGCTTTTGCAGTTCAGCGCAAATTCTGTGTACAGACTTCGGTTCATGTCCGCAGAAGAGAATGCAGAATTCATCTCCGCCGAAGCGAAACGCTTGGACACCCTCCACTTCCAGTTTTAGCATCACTGCCCCCAGGGCCTGGAGATATTGATCGCCGACGCTGTGGCCAAATGTATCGTTTACTCTCTTAAAATCATCCAAATCCAGCATTGCAAGAAAAATCCGAACTCCCGGTTCGATGGATTCCACCTCCGCAAACGCCTGCCGCAGCGCCTGACGATTCCCCACCCGGGTCAACTGGTCAGTGACAGATTCCTCTTGATATTTTTGGCGCTCTATCTCCAAACGAATGCCCACACCATTCTTCTCCTGCTCTACTGCAATCAAAGAATGGCAAAGGACATAGAACAGCAGCAAAAAAGCCGTAGACATCAGAAAGTCTGTCGCAGTATCGGTATTTGCAAATACCGGGCTACGATCCGGATCCCAGAACAAGAAGAGATCGGATAGCACCTTTCCTCCTATGCAGGCTGCACTGGTAATAGCTGTAAGGTTCTGGTCCCCATAGATAACCGTCAGTACCATCGGAACAGTAAATACGATAAACAGCATTCCAAAAATAGAATGAATCGTATAAATAACAAACGCCATCCCTGCCAACAGGCAGGAAATCGTGTACATTTTTTGGCGGTCAGTCAACCGTCCGCTCTTCATTGCCATCGTGGCCGTCAACGCAGCCAATACATTGCAGAAAAAGGGAGCCAGCACGTATTTCAGCAAATACACCTGTACACAGGCCGATACAACATTCAGTTTCTGGAGGATTACTGCCATCAGTATTTCTGCCGCCGTTGTAACGACCACCAGCCACAGCAGAATCTGATACTGACGCTGCAGCCATTTCCGGTCGATCCGCCGGTATTCGTTTTGAATTGCCTCAATCTGATGAAGACTCCTCTTGTTCATCCGTTGTTGCCCCTCGTCCGTTCTCTGCTGGATGGCAAATTTTTCCGCACCAGCCATTTGAAATATAGTTTAACATAACTTCAGCAAAATGTCTCCTGTGTTTTTCCTATTTTTTACTTAGTTATCCTGTGCATCAATTTGTTCCTTTCGTTCATTTAAATAGATCCATCGCTCTGTTTTCTCTTCGAGCTGTCTTTCCAGTTCCGTCTGCTGTGCTTGGAGATCCTGCAATTTCACATAGTCACTGCCACAGAAATTCTGTGCCTCCTGGCACTCTGCAATCCGGGATTCCAAGGTGGCCAGCTCCGCGTCTATGGTTTCAAATTCCAGCTGTTCCTTATAAGAAAACTTCAGTTTTCGTGTTCTGGATCGCTCTGTGGTTTCCCTGTCCTTTTCCGGAACAGCCGCCTTCCCCTCTGTTCTGCGCTTTGCCATCCAGTCTGTCCAATTGCCGGTATAGCGCAGAATCTCGCCGTCTCCGCGAACTTCGAAAACGGATTCCGCCAGTTTATCCAGGAAAAAGCGGTCATGGGACACTGCCAGAACCGGGCCGGGAAATCCCCGCAGATAATCTTCCAGAATGGAAAGTGTGGTCACATCCAGATCGTTGGTGGGTTCATCCAGAAGCAGAACATTGGGTGCCGCCATCAGAACAGACAGGAGGTAAAGCCTGCGCCGTTCTCCACCGGACAGCCTCCCGATGGGTACCGACTGCAAATCACCGGGAAATAAAAAACGCTCCATCATTTGGTTGGCGGAAAAAATTCCCTCATCGGTTTTTACTTCATCTGCGATATCGTGGATGAAGTCGTATACCCGTTGGTTTAAATCCAGCTCCCGCCCCTCTTGGGAGAAGTGTCCGATTTGAACAGTGCTGCCAATGTCCACCGTACCGCCGTCCGGTGCCAGTTCTCCCGCAATCAGGTGCAGAAGCGTGGATTTTCCCGCCCCGTTTCGGCCCACAATTCCAATTCGATCATTTCGCAGCAAATGATAGGAAAAATGGCTCACAATGGTCCGCCCATCAAACTGCTTGGTCACATCGTCCAGTTCAATAATCTTCTTCCCCAAACGACTCGCCGCTGCCGCCATCTGGACCGCATCATCCGTCTCCGGTGCGTTTTGGTCCATCAGTATCTCATACCGTTGGATGCGCTCCTTGCTTTTGGTGGTGCGGGCCTTACAGCCCCGCATCATCCACTCCCGCTCCACCCGCAGAATCGACTGCCGTTTGCGTTCGCTGGCCTCTGCCATTTCCTGACGCTGTTCCTTCAGCTCCAGATACTTGGAATAGTTGGCCTCGTAATGATACAGCTTGCCGCGGGAGAGTTCTGTGATATGGTTGACCACGCGTTCCAGAAAATACCGGTCGTGGGTTACCATGATGAGTCCGCCCTTAAACCGGCGGAGCCAATCCTCCAGCCAGTCCACCATCTCGCTGTCCAAATGGTTGGTGGGCTCATCCAGTACCAGCACATCCGCCGGATGAATGAGGGCCGCCGCCAGGGCCACCCGCTTTCTCTGGCCGCCTGACAACGTTCCTATCTTTTGGGAAAAGTCAGAAATTCCCAGCTTGTTCAGCATGGACTTCGCCTCATATTCATTCAGCGTCCGAAATTCCTCCGGAAAGTGAAGAAACACCTGCTCCAGTACGGTGGCACCGTCGTCCATGGCCGGATTCTGGGCTAGAAAGCTCACCTGAACATTGGGATTGCGGGCAATTGTGCCGGCATCCGCCTCTGTCTGTCCCGCCAGCACCTTCAATAGCGTGGACTTCCCTGTGCCGTTGATGCCGATGATACCGACCTTGTCTCCCTCATTTAAATAAAAGCTCACATCACCCAGCAGCTGACGGCTGCCGAAGTTGATGGAAAGATGTTCTGCAGATAACAGCATAAAATGCCCCCTTGGTTCTGGTTCCTTCATATAATCGTGATTGATTGTACCACACCACTTGTTTCTTGGCTATGCAAAATTGTATTTTTATGCTATCCTGAAGCAGAATGATTGGAGGGGTATCCATGGAAACCATCTGTAAAACCATCCTGCCGGAGGAAGCAGGTTCCACTGTCCGCCATATTTTGAAGGCTGAACTTCACTTCTCCTCCCACGCCATCTCCCGCTTGACCCGGGCGGAGACAGGGATTTTGGTGAACGGCCGGCGGGCCCGCACAACGCAAGTGCTCCGAGCAGGCGATAACCTGGTGGTGGAAACTGGCGATCATGCCCCACCCAAGGTAGAAATTGCTCCCGGGAACTGGCCGCTGCCCATCATCTGGGAGGACGGCCATCTTTTGGTTGTAAACAAGCCCGCCGGCATGACAGCCCATGCCTCCAATTTTCTGCCGGATACGCCCACAGTGGCTGGCGCTCTGGCCTGGCAGCGCGGGCCAAATTTTATTTTCCACCCTGTGAACCGCCTGGACAAAGGAACCACCGGGCTGATGGTCATTGCGAAGAGCGGCTACGTCCACGATCGCCTGCGCTATGCCCTCCACACTACCCAATTTTACCGGGAGTATCGGGCCATCTGCATAGGCTGTCCGTCTCCTCCGTCCGGCGTCATCGACGCTCCTATTGGCCGTAATACGGCTTCCACCGTTGCCCGCATGATCCGTCCAGATGGTTCTCCGGCAGTCACACATTATGAGGTCTTATCGCAGGAAAATGGCCTGTCTCTTCTGCGTCTGCTGCCGGAAACCGGCCGCACCCACCAACTGCGTGTGCACATGGCCTCTTTGGGATGTCCTTTGGCTGGTGACTGGCTGTACGGGATAGAGGATCCGGCGCTGATTTCCCGTCCTGCTCTGCACTCCTACGCTCTGCGCATGGCGCACCCTGTCACAGGAGAATTGCTGTCCTTCACTGCGCCGGTTCCGGTGGACATGCTCCGGCTGTTCCAGCCGCAACTTCATATTTAAACGCAGGAAGAGGGCCGCAGCAAAGCCGCCCTCTTCCTGTTTCATTTGGAGCGCTTCAGCACTTCTAAGATAAACCGCCACACCCGCTGTACGGAGGCAATGTGCATCCGCTCCCGGGGGGTATGAATCTCCGTTAAATCCGGCCCAATGGACACACAGTCCAAACCGGGAATCTTTCCGCAAAACAGTCCGCACTCCACACCGGCATGAATACTTTCGATTCTGGGAGAGCGGCCATATTGTTCTTGGAAAACCTTTGTCATCCGCTCCCGGAGCGGAGAGTCCTCCCGGTACTCCCATGCGGGATACTCTCCGGAAATCGCCGCAGATCCGCCGAGTTGCTCCATCAGGCAGGCCAAACGCTCCTGCAGCATCTTCTTTTGACTGGCCACCGAACTGCGCACGCAGAAGGACGCCCGCACAAACGTGGGCTCTGTCTCCAAAATTCCCAGGTTGAGCGAAGTCTGCACAAGACCCGGAAGCTCATAACTCATCGCCTGCACGCCGTTCGGCAGGCAATTCAGCATGCATATCGTCCGTCGGGTACTGTTTGCATCCATGGGGGTTCCCTGTGTCCCGCATTTCCCGCACCGGATGGTCAGTTCCGGATCTGTAGCCCGGTATTCTCTTTGCAGGATTTCTCCCATCTCCGACACTGCAGCTCTGGCCGTTTTTTCATCGGCCGCCACAATGGTTGCCTGCGCAGAAACCGGAATGGCATTGTCCTTCAGCCCGCCTGCCGCTGATATCAGGCGCAGCTCTGTGTGCTGCGCCATTGCCCACAGTATACGCCCCAGCAGCATGTCGGCGTTTCCCTGCCCCTTGTGAATTTCTGTTCCGGAGTGCCCGCCGGTAAGGCCTTCCACCGTCACTGTCAGCGCCATTCCGTCAAACGCCTCCCGTTCCACCGGAAGCACGCATGCAGCCATGCAGCCACCGGCGCAGCTGACCGTGAAAATTCCCTCTTCTTCAGAGTCCAGATTCAGCATTTGCCGTCCCTGCAGCAAATCGGCATCCAGCGCAGCGGCACCGTCCATACCGACCTCCTCCTCTGTGGTAAAAACCACCTCCAGGCGGGGGTGCGGCAGACTTTCGTCATCCAGTAGGGCCAGCCCCATGGCAACAGCAACCCCGTCATCGCCGCCCAGTGTCGTGTTCTTTGCATAGATGGTGTCGCCGTCCACCATCAGATCCAATCCCTCCCGGGCCATGTCCTTTGTACAGTCCGCCGCTTTTTCACATACCATGTCCAGATGTCCCTGCAAAATGATGGGATCCGCTTCCTCATAACCGGGAGCAGCCTCTTTGATGATGATGACATTATTGGCCTGATCCTGATAAACCTCCAGCCCCCGTTCCCTTGCAAATGCAACACACCAATCGCTGGCGGCCTTTGTGTTTCCGGAACCATGCGGAATGGCGGAAAGCTCCTCAAAAAAATGAAATACAGCCTGTGGCTCCAATTCTTCCAATACCGACATATGCACTCGCTCCTTTTTCATGATGTCTCCAGTATACTGCATCTGCGTTTTCTCATGCAATCAGATGCGCAATAACCTCTCTCCGATGACAGCACGCTTTGAACTTTAAAAACCCGGCATGCTGTGCATGCCGGGTTTTTACACTGCTACTCTGCTTCTCCACTCTGCTGGGCAGCCTGGCCATTGCAGTCCGCACCCGCAGTTTTTGGTGCCGTTTCGGCTGCATACCCACCCAGTCCAAAATCCCTTTCCACACTGGCCGTATCCCTGTGAAGCATGGTTTCCATCACCCGGATATCGCTGTCCACATCCATAGCGTCCGCCTTGTACAATTCATCCAATTGATGTTCAAATCCACGGATAATGGAGTCCATGGTGGCCTCAATACGGCTCTTCGCCTGCCGCAGATTCTCCCCCTCCACGCCGGCAGCCTCAAACTCCGCGTAAGAGTCCAGCAGCTTTTGTGTGGTTGGCAAATAATAATTCAGAAACGTATCGATGTGCCCAGCCTTTCTGGCATCCTCTTCCACTGCGCGAAAAATCCGTGCCGCGATCTCTTCCAGCCGATCGATCTTGACGGAAAGGACCGGATCTGCAATCCTGTCATTGGCCCGGCGAATATTCCGTAGAATACCGGAATATCCCTCCTCCGCTTCCTTAGGTGCCTGCGGAGCGGCTTTGGTCTCCGCCTGTCTCTGCTGGAAGGCCTCGTCTGCCCGGCCGCTGCGAAACAAATACCCCAGCTCCACATTCAGATACGCCGCGCTGCCGAAGTAGCCCCTGTCAATCATCTTCTGCAGATCCCGTTCCACCCGTTTTTCAGGATACCCCAAAGTTCTGACCAACTGGCCGATATCCATCGCCTCCCGGTCTCCAACTACCGCCAGGTATTTGGCATACCGTTTCGTGCTGCGTTCCATGGAAATTCCTTTTGCAAGCATTCCTCCGCCGGCGATGGCCACAGCCAGCGCCTGCAGGAGTTCCCGGACATACCACGAATCCACTTTGCCCAGCCAGATCATCATATCAACCGGTTCATAACAGGCCGCCAGCCCCAGGACCGCCAACACAGCGCCAATGATTTTCAGCCACTTCACAGTGGACTTTTTTGCTGTTGGTGTTTTGGTCACTTTTTTGGCTGCTTTTTTTGCCTTGCTCTGACGGACCGGCTGGACATCGGCAGCTGTCTGGCGGGGACTCCTGTTTTCAAGCGGGGGCGGCGCTGCCTGCTTTTGCTTTCCATCACTGGCAAACAATTTTGTAAACAGCAGGATCAGAGCAATCGGCCAGGCTCCAATGGCAAAGAGGACCACAATCAATGCCCAGGAAAACCAGTCACCGTCCTTTTTATGCCCTGTGGCCACGGATCATTCCCCCTTTTTCTTCAGCTTTTGTTTGTTCCCCTGTTCGTCCATGATATAAGTGCGGTCCAGCTGTCCCTTGAGATTTCCCAGCACAGCATCCACATATTCCCGCCGCAGGGCGGCCTGTTCTGCTTTTTCAGCCGCCGTCAGCCCCTCAGCCGTTTTGGCTTTTCGGGCCAGTTCATTGATGCGGTTAATTTTTGTTTGATCCATGGCTCTCTCCTCTTTCCAGCGTCCCGGATTCAAAGGCCTGGGTATGCTTGTGCAGCATACCCGGCCATTTGTTCAAGGCCGTCCTTCAGCATCCGTTTTTGTCTAAATATACCGTTTTACCACAATGGAAATGCGCCCCTTCCGGGTAACTCCTCCCACTTCAGTTAATTCAAACTTCCCAAGTCCTCTGGCAGAGACAACAGTCTCCGCCTCCACCAGCTTGTCCGGCTTTGTGCACTCCCGCCAGTTCACCTGCACCTTACCGCTCTCAATCAGGGCCACGGCTTTCCCCCGTGCCATTTTAAAGCCCGTGGATACCACCGCATCCAGCCGCAGGGAGGACACCGTGTCCCGAATCATCTCACAGGCCGCCTCCGGAACCTGCAGTTCCACCGGTTCAATGGCAGCAACCTGCAGCTTTGCCCGGCCCGCACTGTCCCAGTTCTGCAGTAAAAACTCTGCCACCGTGTCCAAAACCGCCAAGTCACAGTGTTCCTTGCCCACCAGAATGTCACCAACCTTCTCCCGGACAATTCCCATTCCCATAAGGCTGCCCAAAAAATCCCGGTGGGTCAAGTGAAATTCGGGTCGAAATGATGCCCGCAGCAGCCGGATGGGACTCTGGGTCTGTGCATCTGCCGCCTCCATCCATTCGGGTAAAAACAGCAAAATATTTCGCTCCGCTCCGCCATAGCCGCCCAAAACAGTATAGGACGTTTCTCCGATACCTGCCAAGCGCAGCAGATCCACAGCCAGCATCTGCTGCTGCGGGCTCAGGAAATCCGTATAGGTGGGAATGCTGCGGTTTCTTGTTTGCTCCGCTCGATCCAAAACCTTTGCCAGCAGCAGGCGATCCTCGCGATCACCGCTTACCCGATCCAAAAGCTTACTCTTATCCATGCTGCAACTCCTGCGTCCGAACCAGTTCTGCATAGGGGCCGTTCTTCGCCATCAGTTCCGTATGGATTCCAAGTTCCACAATATGTCCTCCGTGAATGACCGCAATCCGGTCCGCATTGCGGACTGTGGAGAGGCGGTGGGCAATGATCATCGTCGTACGCCCCCGAGAGAGTTTTTCAAACGTTGCCTGCAGTTTCGCCTCTGTCACACTGTCAAGGGCAGATGTTGCCTCATCCAGGATCAAAACCGGGGGATTTTTCAGGAAAATGCGGGCAATGGAAATCCGCTGCTTTTGTCCGCCGGAGAGCAGGGCTCCCCGCTCTCCCACATAGGTATCAAAGCCCTCCGGCATAGCCATGATGTCATCATAGATTTCCGCCATCCTGGCGGCACGGACCACCTCTTCCTCCGATGCGCCAGGCTTCCCGTAACGGATATTTTCCAAAATGCTGGCGGCAAACAGGAACACTTCCTGCTGCACCACGCCCACATTCTGCCGCAAGGATTCCTGCGTAACCTGCCGTACGTCTTGTCCATCAAGGCACACGGCGCCCTCCGTCACATCATAAAAGCGCGGAATCAGTTGACATAATGTTGTTTTCCCCCCGCCAGAAGGCCCGACTACAGCAATTGTCTCCCCAGGTTGAATATGGAGGTTCACATCCTGCAGCACCGGGGTATCATCCTCATAGGAAAAGCTGACATGATTTACATCAATGCGCCCCTCCACCCGTTGAAGCGCTTTGGCATCCGGCGCGTCCCGCATCGCAGGCTCCTCGCGCATCAATTCCACAAAACGGTGCAGCCCCGCGGTACCGTTGGCAAATAACTCCGCAAAGGTAGAGAGCTTCCGCACAGGGTTTATGAATGTGGTAATATATAGACTAAAGGTAATGAGATCCACCGTGTTCAGCTGTCCCCGCATAATAAGCCAACCTCCGGCAGCGATGACTGCCGCCGACAGAATCGTCAGAAAAAACTCCATGGCGGCATTGAAGCGCCCCATAGCTTTATGAAATTGGCGTTTGGAGGTTTTAAAGCTGTCATTGGAGACATCGAACTTCTCCAGCTCTGCCTCCTCGTTAGCAAAAGCCTTGGCTGTCCGAATGCCAGAAAGGCCAGACTCAATATCGGCGTTGATAGTGGCTGTCCGCTGCTTGACCCGGGCGGATGCCTCGCTCATAGAGCGGCGGCATCGCCAGATGACAATGAAAAAAACCGGCAGGATTGCCGCAATCACCAGTGCCAGCCGCCATTGAATGCTGAACATCATACACAGGGAGCCCACAATGGTGACACCGGAAATGAAAATATCCTCCGGTCCATGGTGAGCCAGTTCTGTGATATCAAAGAGATCAGCCGTGAGCCTGCTCATCAGTTGGCCTGTCCGGTTTCGATCGTAGTAATCAAAGCTCAGCTCCTGCATGTGGCGGAACAGATCCCGGCGGATATCCGCCTCCACCAGTATGCCAAAGGTATGCCCCCAATAGCAGATTACAAACTGCAGGGCGGCCCGCAGGGCAAATGCGGCAACCACGACTGTCATAACGGCGAAAAAGGTCCGGTAAGCATTCTCCGGCAGCAGCTGATACATACACCATCGGGAGACAAACGGAAATGCCAAGTCAATCAGCGCAATCAGCAGTGCACAGAACATGTCCAACAGAAACAGCTTTCGGTGGGGTAGGAAATAAGAAATAAAAATTTGAAAATCAGATTTTTCCTGAAATTGGTGGGTCGTCATGACGCTCTCCTTGTAAGTTTACATATTCATACGAGTATAAATGATATCATAATTTTTGCCGCTATGCAATGAAATATCCCCGAATGCCTGCGCATTCGGGGATATTCAGCGTATATGTTCACCGTTTCACATAAACAATGCAACTTTTCGAGGCTCCATCCCAGGAAACCGTGATGGTTGTCTTTCCAGGGGCGATGCCGGTAACCGTGCCATCGCTGGAGACAGCGGCCACACCAGAGTCCGCGCTGGTCCAGGAGAGCGCCGTGGTAATACCGCTGAGCTTCAGCTGAAACTTCTCTCCCACCGCCAGGGTCATATCTTCCCGGTTCAGTTTATGCTCGCCGCCGGAACCGCTTGTCTCAGTGCCAGCCGCCATCGTCCGGCCATCGGCTCCAGCCTTCACCAACACTGTGCAAACACCCTTCCCGGTGCCATCCTGGACAGTGAGTGTGGCTCGCCCCACGGAAATGGCCGTCACCTTTCCATCGTCACTTACAGAAGCCACACCTTCGTCACTGCTGCTCCACACATAGTTCCCATTGCCGCCGGAGGCTGTCAGGGGAATGGGATCATCCCCCACTGCCATGGTAAACTCTGTTCTGGGGCTTCCCAGGTAATTCATGGTCAGCGTCTCCGGCAGGGAGGTGAGATCCACATTCTGAGTGTCATCCGGCTGGTTCGTCTCCCCAGAATTGTCCGGTACTTCCACATCACCGTCGCTGGGCATCGTTCCATCATTGCTGTCATCGCTGCCGGAACCGTCGTCCGTATTGTTATTGTCAGAGGGCGTCACATCTTCCGTTTGTAGTGTATTTCTACTCTGTCCCAAGCCCAGCTTTTCCGCAATCTGATCGCCAAACAGCAGATATACCAACAGACATCCCATTAAAAGAATGAGTACAACCAGCATGGGACTCAGCAGATTCGGCCCGGCTGCCGCCCGCTTCCCGCCGCGGCCGCCCCGGCGGATCTGATCTCCTTGACGCAGCGCAGCCTCTTCTTCACAGAATGGACAGTTTTTATATGTATCTGAATACTTCTCCCCACAAACGGGACAGCGCTTCATAGACATATGGCCCCTCCTCACGGATATACAGCGTTCTATACTTTACATAATATCGGCTTTTCACAAGTCCGTCAAGCCCGCATACGCGAATTTTTGGGAAATTCACACTTTCCAAGTGCTTTTGCTTGCATTTCGCAACATGCTTTTTTATAATAAAGACGAATATTGCGGCGCTTTTGTTTCAAAAACGCGAAATTGGGGAGATTTTGCAGCATGAATACAATTTTCATCGGCATTGCCGGAGGTACCGGATCTGGAAAAACCACCCTGACCCGCCACCTCAAGAATCATTTTGGAAACGATGTGACGGTCATCGGACATGACAGCTATTACAAGCGTCAGGTTGGTAAGACGTATGAAGAGCGATCCCACGTAAACTACGACCATCCCAATGCCTTTGACACGGATCTTTTGATTCAGCATTTGTGCGCCCTGAGGGAGGGCCGCTCCATCCAGTGTCCGGTGTATTCCTTCGTTGATCATAACCGCACAGATGAAACTGTGGAAGTTTTCCCCACAAAGGTTATTATTGTAGAGGGGATTCTCATCTTTCAAAATCCCACTCTGCGCGATCTGTTTGACATTAAGATTTTTGTAGAAACCGATGCGGACGAACGGATTCTGCGCCGTGCCCTGCGGGATGTAGAGGAACGGGGACGAACTCTCCAGTCTGTGGTAGCCCAGTACCTCACTACTGTAAAGCCCATGCATGAGCGGTATGTGGAGCCCTCTCGGAAGTACGCCGACATCGTGGTGTTGGAGGGCGGCCACAATCTGGTGGCGCTGGACATGATGATACAGCGCATCCAGCATCACATCGATGAAAATTAGCGCTTGCGATATCCGTTCATTACATTTAATATAGAAAAAAGGGGTGTGCCTGTGAATTTTTCACAGACACACCCTCTCTTTATAATTCGCATTGTATAACCGGGTTTCCATGGGCCCGGATCATCTCTATCAAATCATTTGCCGCCAAAAATACGGTAGCGGTATTCTCCAGTGGATGCACCCCAACAGTTTCTCCGATAAGGGAAGTCTCGAATACCACGGTGACGCTTTGGCTTTCATCATTCAGCACCGCCAGCGGTGTCACATGTCCCGGCTTCAGGTGCAGCATTCCCTCCAACTCCTCTGGCTTTGCAAAGCTCAGCGGACGGCTGGAAAGACGCTGCCGCAGTGTTTTTAGGTCCAGCTGCTTCCAGCCCGGCAGGGATACCAGGTAATAATTACGTCTTTTGTCGTCCCGGAGAAACAAGTTTTTTAAAACCCTGTCCGGCCCCGGCAGATTCAGTGCATCCATCTCTTCCATCGTATAAACCGCTGGATGCTCCACCACTTCATATGCAATTCTCTGTCTATCCAGCAGCGTATACAATTCCTGTTTTGTCAGCAAGGCAGTCTTCCTCACACGCCGCCGAAGTGAAATGCAATTCCCACCACGGCAGAAATACCGATGAATAAAATGGGATGCAGATTCTTCGTAGGCTTTACCCAGTTGGTAAACACCAGCAAAATCGCCGCCAGCAACAGTCCCTGCCAATTAAAAATTCCCGCTCCATTCAGAGAAAACCGATTCAGCAGGCCTCCGGCCTCCGGCTTCAAAACGGTCACATAAGTCAGCACTTCCAAAATCACCGTTACACAAGCAGCCCCAATCAGCCCTGTGGAGGCGGGACGCAGACCGTAAAAAGCGCGGTCCACATACTTGTTGTCCCGGAACTTTTTCAGCATCACCGCAATGATCAAAATCACGATGATGGAAGGTGTTACTTCGCCGAGGGTGGCAATGATGGCCCCGGGAACCCCTGCTACCGTAAATCCCACATAGGTGGCCATATTGATGCCGATGGGGCCGGGTGTCGACTCCGATACCGCCAGCATATTCATCAGATCCGTATAGGTGTACCAGCCGGTGGATTCTCCAATATCCTTCAAAAAGGGCAATGTCGCCATGCCGCCGCCTACAGCAAAAAGGCCGGTTTTAAAAAACTCATAAAACAGGCGCAGGAAAATCGTCATGTTTCCCTCACCTCCAGATTCTTCAACAGGACTCCCAGCAGGGCTGCGGAAATGACAAACCACACCGGTGAGATATTCAAAAACACGCCTCCGGCCAAAACCAGGAGGAAGATGGCGGCTGTGCGCTTATCCACCACAGATTTTTTCAGCAGCTTCATTACCGCGTTAAAGATCAGTACGCAAACGCACACCTGAATTCCGGCAAAGGCATTCTGCACCCAGACAAGATGGGAAAAATTTGTAATCAGCCCTGCCAGAATGGAAATAATGACCAGAGACGGAAATACCAAGCCCAGTGTGGCCACAATGCCGCCAAGCACACCCTTTTGTTTTTGTCCAATAAAAGTTGATGTGTTCACCGAAATGATGCCCGGTGTGCACTGGCCGATGGCGTAGTAGTCCACCAGTTCCTCTTCTGTGGCCCAATGCTTGTGATCTACGACCTCCCGCTGGAGGATTGGCAGCATCGCCATACCGCCGCCAAACATCATCACTCCCATTTTGGCAAAGGTCCAAAACAACTCCCACAATTCTTTCAAACGGAACCACTCCTGTTTCAATTATTCCACATAGCCGTATAATCCCCTGACAGATACCTCACCGGAACGGACGGTTTTTTCCCGTCCATCCGCCATGCGTACCACCAGTCCGAACTGATCATCAATCCCCACTGCCTCAGCCACCTCCCGCCCTCCGGCCGAGGTCAACATCTGCACGGGCCTGCCCAAGTTTACACACCGGGCCCGGTAAGCGGTAAGGTACGCCGTCGTGTCCCCGGCTGCCAGGGCAGTATATAGCCGATCCAATTCTTCAATCAGGGCCGCGGTCAGTGCAGGTCTGGAAGCAGCGGTACCAAGAGACTGGTACAGGGACGTTGCCACCTCCCGCACCTCCGGCGGGAAATCTTCCGCTTCCTGCAGCACATTCACACCGATGCCTACCACCACGTATTGCAGCCGCCCTGTCTCCGCCTCCAGAGACATCTCTGTTAGAATTCCGCAGAGCTTTCGGTTTTCCAGCACCGGGTCATTGGGCCATTTCAGCCCAATCTTCGCTCCGCAGACTCTTTCTACCGCGTTGCAAACCGCCACGCCCGCCAATGCCGTCACCGGCAGCAGCTTTTCCGGCGGCAATGCCGGCCGCAGCAAGGCAGTCAGGTAAATTCCCTTATCCCGTGGAGACTGGAAGGTGCGGTCCATCCGTCCCCGCCCCGCCGTCTGGGCATTCGCGGTTACCACTGTTCCATCTGGTGCCCCAGCCATGGCAACCTGTTTTGCATACGTATTCGTGGAATCCACTTCATCCAGGCAGACAAGCTTTCGTCCCACCACGTAAGTCTCTCCCAAAAAGCTGCGGATTTCCGGCTCTGTCAAGATATCTGGTGTTCCACGCAGGCAATATCCCAATCCTGTGCGGGCCTCGATGGTGTATCCCTCTTTCCGCAAAGCATCCACAGCCTTCCAGACAGCGGTGCGGCTTAAGCCAAGATTTCGGCTCAATTCCTCACCAGAGAGATACGTTCCCTCATGGGCACGCAAAAATTTCAAGACCGCCCGTCTGCTCATGGATATTCCCTCCTTTTTGATAACACCGTCGAGTGTACCACCTTTTCTCAAAATTGTAAACGTTTTTCAAAAAGGCCACCGCGGGGAGATATCTCCCCGCGGTGAGTTTCAGTCGGTATTCGTCTCTTCGTCAGCAGAAGAGGCGTCCCCATTTTCCGCAGATGGCGCCGATTCCATTTCTCCGCCCTCCTCCGCCTCATTTTCCACAGGCTCTTCTTCGTCTGCGGGGACATTATCTTTCTGTGCGGATTCTTCCCCGGAAGCAGGAATTTCTTCCGCAGCGGCTGCAGGCGCTTGGGCGGGTTCCACCGCCGGCGTTGTGCCATCCTCGCCTGACTGCTCCGCTTCTTCTGCGGCATCGGAGGGAGCCCCACCCTTCAGCATGGCCTGCACCACCCAGCGGGTGGAATGGCCGTTTCCAGTGCAGGTAGACAGCGTCAGAATTTTGTCGTGAACCGTGGGTGTGATACCCGTGTCAATTACGGACTGCTCCATGCAGTAGCCCAGAAATACCTGTTTCGTCTCATCGCCTGAAAAGCCAATCTGATACGTCTTTCCGGCAGTAGAGACCTCGTAAGCCGCAAAAATCTCATACCGGTGGCTGCCATAGTCATTTGTGATGTATACATAAGGGTGGGCGGACCAGTAACTTTGCTTTTTATAGTATTTTAAAGACGCAAACATGGACCCGTTGTTCATCCGGTGACCGTAGACCACAGTGTTGAAGTCGCTCATATCCCGGCTGTTCTGGCACTCCAGAAAAATAGCCCCCACAGCGCTGGACCACTTTTTCCAGGTATGCTTCAGGTAATACTGATTATCTGTTCCCTGCAGCAGCGGATAGGAGACGGCAGTGCCGGGAATGGTAATCCATCCCAGTACGTCGCTGTTAACCTCCCGCAGGGCAGTAAAATCCATATTTCGCAGCGCATCTGCATAGGGGTCCACGTAGACAGCCTGCTCCGTGCCATTCTCTGGAGACTCCGTCTCCACCACCGGGGCAGGTAAGTCCGTCAAATCCGGGAGCTGTACCAGGGTCTCCGCCTCTGCATAGGCTTCTTCCCCCTCTTTATATTCCGCATTTCGGTAAAGCAGCATCCCAATGCTGCCCGCAAACACCAGACCAAGCAGAATCATGGCGGCCATCCGCAATTTTCCTCTCACGGGTATCCTCTCCTCCCGGGCAACAGATTTCGTCTCATGTGGCTATTATAGACATCTTTTCAGTGAAAGGCAAGGGCCCGGGCAGATTGCCCGGGCCCCCGTTTTCAGCTGTCCATGATACGGCTGGCTGTTCCATTAAAGGTTCTCCTCTTTCCGCTTCTTTCCGGAAATAGACATCCATACCAGTCCAATGCCGGACGCCGCGGCAGCCAGAATCCAAGCTGCAGAGGTATCGCCGGTCTTGGCAGGATCAGCGGTCTTTTCAGCCAGGGGCACCTTTGGTTCCTCCAGCGTCTCCATGGGCTGCTCAGGCTGTGCGGGGATTGCCGGGAGAATCGGTGTATCCGTAGTGGGGGTCTCAGGATCCGTGATCACGGTGTGGGGTCCCTCGTTAGGGCCATAGCCCTCGTCATCATCATTTCCAGTGTCCGGATCCTGCTTCCCTCCTTCCTCCTTCTTGCTGCCGGAGTACTCGTTAGTAAATTCAACCGCATCAGAGGTAATCACTGCGCTCAGCACGCCGTTCTGTGCCGTCACTTCCACCGTCACAGTATGTTCGGAGGCGTCATAACTCCAGTCATCGCTGGTATTATCCTGCCGCTCATTGACCGTATAGGTATAGGTTCCAGGCACCGTGTAGGAAATTTCATCAAAGGCAAACTGGCCTGCGCCGCGGCGGGATGCGGTGTCAATCACCGCCCCGCTGCTGTCCTTCAATTCAAACGTAAAGGTCACAGTCGGAGTAGAACGGTTGCCGGTATTGTTTACCGTCTTTTGGCCGCCGATGATCACACTGTCGGGTGCCACTACAGTCGTGGTAACTTCCTTGGTGGAGGTGCCGCCCATGACAGCGGTATTTCCGATTACCGTGCCCACTGCTGTATCCGCTGCAACTGTGGCCTTCAGATGCAAAGAAACCGATTCGCCGGCAGGCACATCCACCGTCCAGGAAACCGTATGCGTCTCCTCTTGATAGCTGCCGCCATTGTCTGCGCTGACAAAGGTCAGGTGGGCATTCAGTGCATCGGTAACCGTCAGATCTTCCGCATCTGCTTCACCGGTGTTGGAAACCGTAATGGTGTAGGTCAGATCGTCTCCGGTGTGTGCGCTGGCCTTGTCCACAGACTTCGTAAAGCCGGCTTCCGGGGCGATTACGGGAACAGCTTTCCAGATGGCGTAGAGATCCTGATCCGTATCCATCACAATTTTTGCCGCTGTGCCTGCGGGGTAGTCAATTGTTCCATTGGGATCGGCATCTGCATCCTTGTCCCATCCCATAAACCGGTAGCCGCTGCGGGTCGCGCCAAACAGCACATCCACTTCCGTACCCTCCGGGAATGCGCTGCCCTTTGGCATATTCTCTACGGCAGCAGTGGTATTGGCGTGATACGTCAGGGTATAGAAGCTTGCACTCAGGTCATAAATGACGCCGTCTACATGAACATGGTCATGCTTGCAGCCGCCGCCGTACTTTACAACATACCACAGAACACCCTGGGTTTCCGGATCGAACGAAGGGATTGCGGACTTCAGTTCATCTGCAGCAGGCTCTTCCAAAATTACATCATAAACCGCCGTAAAGGTATCCTTCAGCTTTTCCCCGGTAGTGCCGGAGATATCACTGATGCCGTCCTTGGTGGCGTCCACGTAGATACCGGTGCCGGCGATGGGACCTTTCACCTTGCCGTTCAGAACGCCATGGCCCGGCACATAGAAATCAGGAGAATACTGTGTATACCCATTCTCCATGGGAATGATGTTTTTCGTAGTACGGACAAAATAGCAGGCCTCAACCGTCTGCGTCCACTGGGCATACAGTGTGGCGCCTGCCGTGGTCATGGTGTACACTGCACCGTCGGCATAGCTCTTGCCTTTGCCATCCGCCTGGGTATTCCAGCCGCTGAACACATAACCGTCCTTTGCAAAGGAGGCGTCCTTCTCTTGAATGCTGGCAATGGACATGATGGCAGCAGATGTACCCTGGGTAATCTTCTGCGTCGCGGTGGGAACCGGAGCTGCGTCGTTGTTGGCGTTCAGGGTCAGTGTATATTCAGGAGCTGCAACCTTGATAAGGTAGTACTCTCTGCTGAAACCGAGTACCCGATTATACATCAGCACAAAGGACTTGCCCACAGCGGCCTGCGCAGCGGAAACGGCAACTTCACTGTCCCAAGTTCCAGAGCAGTCCTCGTCATACTCATACACATCCACCATGCCGGAGACATACGTATGGCCCTTGCCGCCGAAATAGGGGTTGTTTGTGTCATTTTGGGCATCGGGATGATCCAGGTACCACTCCTGGCTGCTACCCTTGGGGACGTTTTCAATCTTTCGGGGCTCGCTTCCCGCCGTTACGGTAACTGTGTGTGCCGCATCAAATTTGCTCTCGTCAATATCAGCAATGGCCGTGATATGGATGGGGCCAGTGGCATTCTTTACTGTGATGACGCCGGTGGAAGAATCGTAGTCATAGGAAAGAGCGCTTCCATTATCGCCCGTCACGCTGATTTCAGCGGGCAGCTTGTAATAATCTTTACTAAAGGTCTCCCACTTCTCGGGAACAGTTTCATTCACCAGTTCCAGCTGCACCGTGCAGGCGCCGTTTTCATCCGGCTCCACCACCAGATCTCCATTGGTCTCTTCTGTCTTGGTTTCAGCAGTCAGTGCCAGATGGTACAGGTCGCTGGTCACCAGATATGCGCCAATGACCGTAATTTCGAAGGATTCGCTTCTGTCTTCATAGTGGAAGCCTTCCAGCACTTGATAATCATGCTGAACTTCAATTTGAATTGTGGTGCCGGGCACGGAAAGCGCCTCGCCGGCCTTTTCCGTAGTAATCACGATGTCTCGGTTATGTTTCAATGTAGCAGCATTGTTCTCACAATACTCCGCCCCCTGGGTAACCGTCCATGTGTGATCCTTGATGGGACTGCCCATTGTACCATGCAAGTTTACGGTTTCATCCAGTTTTGCGATATAGTGGCTGCTCTGCTCAATATTTGCGGGTGCCTTCACCACCACATAGATGGAGAAGCTCTCCGCCTGGACTTCCACTTCCTTGCCGCCATCGTTCCCGGTAACGGTCACGTCTACCGGCGTAGCCGTCAAAGTCTCGTCTTCATCCTCTTCCACATGGTAAACCTGCAGCGCCTCGTCCTCGGCCGCCGCCAGGGTGCTGTCCTCTGCCAGCTGGAATACCACGGAAACCTGATACCCCTCATAGGGCTGCACTTCATTGCCGTCCCCATCGCGGAAGGTAATGTCGAATGCCACCAGCTCCTCTGCCGCGTCCGTTCCAACGGCCTCTGCCACATGATCCAGTCTGCGGCTGGTAACCGGTGTAATTTCAAGTGTCGTGCCGACAGGGAATGCCTCCACAGGAGCATTCACGACCGCAGTCACATCCCCATAGGTCTTCTCGCCCTTGAGCTCTGTCTCGGGCTCCACTACCTGAACCGTCCAGGCCTCCGCATAAGTGCCCGGGGCCATATCATTTTCCGTCTGGATGCTCTCCATGGTTCCCCCCTCGGGGGTCTCCTCCACATCGGGAGTCTCCTCCACATCAGGAGTCTCCTCCACGTCGGGAGTCTCCTCCACATCGGGAGTCTCCTCCACGTCGGGAGTCTCCTCTACATCGGGAGTCTCCTCTACATCGGGAGTCTCCTCTACATCGGGAGTCTCCTCCACATCGGGAGTCTCCTCCACGTCTGGGGTCTCCTCTACGTCTGGGGTCTCCTCTACATCCGGCTGCAAGCCATTCTCAGGAACCTCCACCTCGGGAATTACCTCAGGAGCAGGCTGCGGCACAGGCATGGGCTGTTCTTCCGCCACTTCGTATACATAGCGAACCTGTGCTTCACCAGCGCCAATGGCCGTTACCACGCCGTCTGCATCAACCAGCGCTACACGCTCGTCGCTGCTCTCCCAGTAACCGTCCTCCTCCGTTATCAAGGACAGTTCTGTTGTCTCGCCCGTCATAAGTTCCCGTGTTCCGCGGGAAATTTCCGTGATATCGCCGTCTCCATCCTTTGCCAGTGCGTTTACCGGAAGCAGGCTCAAGGTCAGGACCAGAGCCATCCCAAGGGACATTACTCTTTTCTTCAAGTTTGCCATCATTTCGTTCTCCCCTTCAAGTTTGGAAAATCGAAATCCGTGGCAGCTGGGCTGGCATGGCGTTTTGCGCTTTAGCTCCCTAGCTTTGCGTCCCGTGGTTTCCCTACGGTTTGCCGTTTCAGTAATTTCTTTTTGTTGACCTATCCGTTTTTACAAGCGCAGTATATCACGGTTCGGTTACAAAAATGGGTACATTTTCATTTTTTCCTTTCAAACATTTCCAAAAAATCAACCAATTTTTTATTGCAACATTTATACGAAATATATAATTTATTGCAAAAAGCGCATTTTCAAACATATTGTAACCTTCCCTTTAGGGCAAAACTGTGCCCCGGACAATTGTCCGGGGCACAGTTTAAAACTTGGTGCTAAGAAATATTTCTCTCTGCGTTGGGGTAGATGTTACTCAGCATTCTCGTCCTTCCGCTTTTTACCGGAGAGTGCCAGCCACACTAAGCCGATGCCGGATACGCCAGCTGCCAAAATCCACGCAGCCAAGTTATCGCCGGTCTTTGTGGGTTCGGTGTACTCGTCCTTGGGCGGCTCCTCGTCAGGGATTTCAATGGGCGGCTCCTCGTCGGGATACTCCTCCTTCGGCGGCTCCTCATCCGGAATTTCCTCCTCGGGATATCCATCGTCGCCATCATCGCCGTCGTCATAGCGGTTGGTAACCACAAAGCTGATGGTATCGCCGCTGACGCTGTCTCTCACGCTATAGCTCCAGTCACCACCCAGGCTCTTTTCGGTGACAGTGTAGGCAATGGCCTTTCCGCCATCATTCTTGTGGAAGCTTCCAAAGCTTGCCTTCCACTTTTCAATCTCTACATTGTCTGGCTCGCCATCCAGTTTCACAGAGGCAACCCGGGTGCCATTGGCCAGCAGATACAGGGTCACTTCCTGCTTGGAACCGCTGGACCACTTCTTCTCCACATTCACGGTGACCGTCTCCGGCTCGTGGGTATTGGTGATGGTGTTGCCGTCGTAACTTGGAACTTTGTAGCCAGGCACCGCGGTAATCACATCGCCCTTTTCGGGATCGCTGTTGAAGGGGATATACTCCTTTATGCCATTGTCCTTCTTTACGGTGTAACCGACTTCCTTCACAGACAGCTTATCAGGCTCGTCGTACTCATAACCGTCATAGGAGAACTCGAAAGCGCCTCCGGTCACATCCTGTTCATCGATGACAGTGCTGCCGTAGAACAGCTGAACGCGGATGCTCTCAGGCCGCAGGCCGTCTGCATCACCGCCGTCGTCCCAGACCTTACTGCCGGTGACCTTGGTCAATTCCTCGGGCTTGGGGGGAGTATAGGTATAGGCATTCGTAACCGTCAGGTGGCTTTCCACGCCGACCACAATCCGAACCGTCTCGTCCTCCACTCCATTGGTCTTGTACTCGTAAGTGGTTCTGGGTGCGCCGAATTTCTCAATCGCCGCGTCCTTCTCACTTGCCGTGTAGGTTCCGGTGGGCAGGGTGATTGTGGTCTGCTCCGTGTCACCGATGGTCACACGGCCATTTCCACGCACCGTCACCGGGTACTCGGTCTTTGCATTGGTGGCATCATTGGTCAGCACGATGGTGAAGGGGTGCTCGGTATCCTCCGCCGCGCCCAGCAGGCCACTGACGATCTTCGTGATCTCCAGAGTGCCGGTGTCGTGCTCATACTTGTTGGTGACCGTCACGCCGGCGGAGATTGCGGTCTTGCTCTGGTCCTCCGTCAACGTCACTGTCTTCTGGGTGGAATCAAACACCGTGCCATCCGCGCCTTCGTAAGTGGGATAGCCGCTTACCATGTGATAGTCACCCACATGGGCAAAGTTGACGTCTGTGCCGATGCCGCTGCCGTTTTCGTTGAGAATCTCCTCGATCCGATAGGTACCGGCGGTCAGCCAGGATTCCTTGGAAGTGGAAATCGTGTAGGATCCAGTCTTGCCAACCATGGGAACCGTCACAAGATACGGCGTGCTCTCGCCGTTCTTGTACACGTTGAACTTGTACTGCGGCAGCAGGGTAGCATTCTCCGTCTCTACGTTCTTGGTGATGGTCAGCTGATAGTTGATGGGGGTGTTCTGCACCGGCAGCTGGCCATCTTCATTCAGAGCAGCCGGAGTCTCGCAGTCAGCGTCCGTGTAGATGGTGGCCACCGTCTTGTAATAGGTAACAAGCACATTTTCCACCCATGCGGGAGCGCCAACCTGAACGGTCTCCACCTTTACGTAACCGCGAACGGTGGTGCTGTCCAGGACAAATCCGGTGGGAGCTGCAGTTTCCCTGATCTCCCAGATACCTGTTTCCTCATGGGTGAAGCTCACCTGGGCCAGGCCCGTACCGGCAAGCGTCCCCTGATTGGTGGCCGCTGTCTTGGTGGGGACCGTACCCTCCGTCACCTGCTTCGTCAGGGTAAAGGTGGCATTGGCATTGAGAATGGGATCGTTGGGAGCGACACTGCTGACCTTCAGCAGGGAAATAAAGTCGTCTTCATGCTCCTCACGGGTCTCATAATCCACATCGGTGATGGGGTCATTGTACACGGTCAGCTGGCCGTGGGCCGGAACTTCTCCCGTTGCCTGGAAGTGATCGCCGTCCCAGCCGGTCTCCGCGGTGTCATCGCCCCTCACCAGTCCGACAAACCAGTGATAGATGTCGTAGAAGAAGCCGTTGCTGTTCTTCTCCGTGCTCAAGGTAACATTGGGCTTCACAGCGTCAGCGCCATCAGGCTTTGCCACCGTGATCTTCCAGATGGTTTCGTCTGCCGTGTATCCGGTAGGCGGCGTGGTCTCTTTCAGGTAGAAAACTCTGGAGGGATTTGCATCCAGCACGCTGTCGCTGAGAGTCACTGTGGTTTCGCCGTTGACATCTGTGGCCTCAGTGGTTGCGACCGGAGTACCATTGCAGTCAGCCGTGGTGTATACCTTGAAGATTGCACCAGGCAGTACCTTGTTGTGATCCGTTGTCTCGTCAGAGGAGAGCTTCAGGATATAGAAGGTCGCCTCATCCTGGGCACCGCCCTTTACATAGGTGTTGGTGAATGCCGCCGTGTTGTCGGCCGCAGTCCCCTCTGCCAGGGTAATGGATGCGTCATAGTTTCCAGTTGTGTCGTTCTTGACGCCGCCAGTAACACCCAGGCTGTAACCATCGATTACAGCGTCCGCATACAGCTCAGTCACGGTGTAGTTCGCCGTGGCTCCAGCACCGTAGCCGTCGCTGGTGGGCAGGCCTGCAATGGTGAGGCTGCCGCTGCCCGTGATGGTCAACTCATTGGAAACGCCTGCAGCGTTGAAGGTCACGGTCTGGTTCGCGGTACCAGGTACAGAGCTGACCGCTGTATAGCTCTTGATCAAATCTGTGCCGGCAGGTGCAGTGATGATGAACTTAAACACATGGTTTGCTGCATCTGCTTCTGGTGCGGCAGTGTTGACAGCCGTTTTGCTGATGACCAGGCTGCCGACCTTCCGGCTGTTGTAAACGGTGATGGACTGTTCCGCCGCAGTGTTGAGAATCTCGTAATCCTTATTTGCACTGTCGGAATCCTTGCTGCCGGTCATGGCGTCGGCATCCGTGCTGATATAGTGTACTTTGTGCACTGTTTCACTGCCGGTCAGCTCGTAATCCACCACAATGGTCCAGGTGCTCTGGCTCTTGTTGTAACCAGAAGGAGGTGTGGTTTCCGTCAGGGTGTAGGTGCCGTTGGTCAGACCGTTGAAGGTGTATGCACCCAAGGTTGTGCCGCTCTTGCCGTCGCCGGTGGTGCCGGTTACAGCGCCGCCGCCCGCCTTTTCCAGTGTAAACACTGCGCCGGCCAGCATCTTGCTGCCGCCGTCCGTCTTGAGAACGGTGAGACTTGCGGTTTCATCATCTTCATCCGGTGCGGGGTTGGGAGTGTACTCGTTCAAGACACCCGCCTTGTAATCGTTCTCTGCCGCTGTCGCGGTATCCGGAACGAACTCTGCGTTTGTGGTGTCTGCAGTGTAGCCGCTGGGTGCGGTCACTTCCACCACCCGGTAGCTGTACGCAACGTTCTGGTTTTCCACATACAGGGGCAAATCGTTCCATGTCACAGCTTCCGTGACGCCGCCTTCGCCCAGAGTTTTGGTGTCTGCCTGGCCGCCGATTGTACCAGCGTTTGCCCACCCCGTGGTGCTGGTCTTGCGCTGCAGCTGGAAGGTCACGTCAGACAGGTTGGACGCGTTGGGATTGGTGTAGGTCTTGCCGCTGACGGTGGCTGTGTGGTCCCACGTCTTGGTGGCCGTAAAGTCACCGGTGGGCATTTCCATGCTGTAATACAGCTCCAGATACTGCGTGGTGCTGGCGGCATATGCCTGCTGATAGGTCACCGTGGTTTTACCCTCAGCGTTGGTCTTGGTCTCATTATAGGCATAGCTGTCATAGGTCTTATCGCTGTAAGTGCTGGCAGCGATGGACTCGCCGTAGTTCAGTGGGATGTTGCTGACCGTGTCCGCCGTAACTTCCTCGTACACGCCGGTGGAATATCCGGTTTCCTTGAAGTACTTGACGCCGGCATCCAGTTTCTCCGCCGTCACCTTCACGGTCACAGCCGCAGTGTCCGTCAAGCTGCTGACAGTCTCCGTTGCGGTATTGGTGAACGTAGCAGATACGTTGTTCACGGGAACCGTCACCACATAGTACAGATCCATGCTGTTGGTGATGGCCGTGCTGCTTACGGGAATACTTCCGGTCACGGTGGTGCCGTTGACCGTCACGCCGCTGGTGGGATAGACCACCTCAAGCGCGGTCGCGTTGGGCGTGGTATCGGTCACGGTGAATTCCGCGCCGATGCCGCCGGTGACAGTGACCTTGAACAGGAAGCTTGCGGAGGTCACATCCGCCGTGAAGTCCGTCTTGGTATAGCTGTCGTTCCAAGCGCCCGCCACAGTGTACTTGCTGTCAGCGGGATTCAGAGTGGTATCCGTGTAGACGCCCTGGTAGACCTGCTTGGTGATACCAGTAACAACGGGGCTGTTCTGTGCCGTGACGGTCAATGTCTTGGTCGTCTCGTCATAGCTTCCGTTGGAAGCGCCGGTTGCCGTACTGGTAAGCCAGTTCCAGAAATTCTTGAAAATGTTGCTGCCCGCTGCAGTTTCTTCCACCTTCACGAGACCGCCTTCCTGGATGGTCACGTTCCAGGTGGGTTCGCTGCCTGCCGTAATCGGCGCATAGCCGCTGGGAGTGGAAGTCTCCTTCAGGATATAGCTGCCTGCACCCAGATTGCCGAAGGTCAGCACGCCATTGGTGTTGCCGTCTGCAGCAGTATCGCCCTGGTTCACAATGGTGGTACCATCCGCCTTGTACAGCACGAAGTGGGCGCCGTTGATTCCGATGGTGCTGTCCTCACGATTCACCTTAAGAATCTTCAGGGTGGCATCGTCCTCGTTCAGGGACTTGTAATAGGTGTTGCTGACGGTGAAGGGACCGGTCTTGCCGACACCACTCTCGTTTGCGTACACCCAGACATGGGATACGGGTTTCTCTGTAGTTGTCGTATCCGTGATTTCTGTGCCGTCTCTGCTATAAATCACCCGGCCGTCGGTGCCGATGGTCTCATTGCCGATCTTGGTCTCTTCGACGGTGTAGGTGATCTCCTGCTGAGCTGCGTCGTACAGGGGCAGATCCCGGATAATCTGCGTCCAGTTATCAGCCGCAGTCAGCGTCAGCGTCCGAACAACTCTGGTGCCGTTCGCTTTGACAAGAACCGTCACGCTTGCGGGCATGTTGTCGACTTTGCTCGTATCCAACTGATTACCGTCGCTGTCTTTCCAACTCTTCGTCACGGTAATGCCAGATGCGTTCTGAGACTTGAAGTACGGGTTCTCCACACCCACAGAAACATCGGTAAGGCCCATGTCTCCGGAAACGGGTGTTGTGCTTGGGGCATCGCTGCCGACGGTGTACTTAGCATCGCCGTAGGTGCCGCCGTCAGTATTGGTTTTCCCGGATTCAGTCACAGAATATGCCGCGCCGTAGGGGATGCCAGTGATAACCAGCTGCTCGCTGCCAGTGCCGTTCCGCTTGCCTGCCAAGGTCACTAGATAGGTGGCGTCCGTCTTTCCAGCGTTGTCAATCGCGGTGCCGGTCACCTCGGTGGCGGGCGTGCTGCCCGCGCCAATGGTCACCGTAAAGGTGAAGTGATCATTTGCGTTGGGAGCGTAGCTGGTGGCGGTCGGCCAGGTCACGTTCTTGACCACCGTCAGGCTGTGCTGCTGGCGGTCATTTTTCACCGTGATGGTCTGTCCGTCGATGACGTAGTCCTGATTCGCCGCAGTATCCTTGCTGCCGGTGATGCTGGTGATGGAGTAGTTCTGGGTCACCGTGATCTCGTTGTTCGCGTTGGGCTCACTGTAAACCAGCACGTCCTTACCGACCACAATGGTCCAGCTGCTGCCGCTCTTCACAAAGCCAGTGGGGGCCTCAGTCTCTGTCAGGGTATAGGTACCGTCGGTCAGATCGGCAAAGCTCGTGGTGCCGGTAGGTGTGCCGTTCTCAGTGCCGTCCGTCGTCGTCCACTTGGCGCCTACTCCGGTCAGAGTAAACTCGGCAGGAGCAGAGGTAATCAGGGTGCCGTTTTCCACCTTGCGCACGGTGAAGCCGGCCTTGGTGCCGTCCACTGTGGACAAAATCGTGGGCGCGTAGGTATTGGTGATGGTTGCGGAACTGCCGCTGATGGTCTTGGGGCCGTCCTGGGTGTAACCCATCGCCTTGCCGCCGGTGAAAGCCGTGCCGTTGATGGCAGTCTCCACTACCTGGTAGGTGTAGGCGTTCAGATCATCGTCAGTAGTCCGCAGGCCGGTCAGCGTGATGGTGCCGGCAGTGCCGTCCGTTGTGGTGACAGTCAGCGTACCGTCCGCATTGATGCTGCCGCCGGTCACCGTCACGCCGGCGAGATCCGCCGCCGTCACAGCGGTATACGCCGTGTCGGCAGTCTTCCGCTCCAGCTGGAAGGTGACGGTATCCAGCAGGTTCTTGTTGGTGCTGCTGTTTTCACCATGGATCCAGGTGTGGGTCCATGCCTTGTTCAGTGTGATGCTGGTGGTGCCGTAATCGTCCTTGCCCACCGTCACCGTGGCGGAGGCGTCGGGCAGACCCGTCATGGAAGCGGTGTTGGTATAAGTCTCACCGGTTTCGGTGACGGCCACCGGGATCACCGCCGTGTAGTAGAGGTCCACGCTGCCGCCGGCAGGAATGGTGCCGCTGGCGTTATTGCTGACCAGGGTGGCTGCATTCTGGCCGCCGATGGTCATGGTGTCGTTCACTTCATAGCTTGCGCCGAAAGTGCCGGTGACGGTGACCTTGAACAGGGCCGTCACGTTCTGGGTATTGGCCGGCAGGTCCAGCCAGGATGCGCTGCCGCCCCACTTGGTGGAATCCGTGTAAGCACTGGCGTCAAAGCTGCTTGCGGTATACCGCTCCGCCCAGACCTGCTTGGTCAGGCCGCTGACGATGGGGACGTTCTTCACGGTCACAACGCTGCCGTCCAAAACGGCGTTGTTGTCCTTTCCGCCGGACACCCTGTCGACAATCCAGTTCCAGAAGTTCTGGAAGATGTTGCCGGTGGAAGGAGCGGCGACGGACTTCAGTTCGCCCTGCTTCACGGTCACGGTCCAGGTGAAGTCGTTCTGGTTGGCCGCGGTGATGGGCTCATAGCCGTTGGGAGCCGTGGTCTCAGTCAGGGTATACGTGCCGTCCTCCAGGCCGGTAAAGAGGATGCCCGCATCGGCGTCAGTGATGGTCTTACTGTCGCTGTACGTACCGCCCACCTGCGTCAGAGTGAAGGCCGCGCCGGTGAGGTAGCTGCCGGTTGCGCCGTTCTGCTTCTTCACGGTCAGCGTGCCATCGGGCACCTTCGTCGCGGGATACCAGGTGTTGAGGATGGTGTAGTTGTTATCGCTGTTCTTCGTCGTGGTGGCCACCCAGCAGCCGATGACTTCCTTGTCGCCATTCGCCGCTACCGCCGTGCCGTAAAGCACGAACCGGCCGTCCTTCAGCGTCGCGCCGGCCACGCCGGTCTCTTCCACGCTGTAGGTATAGGGCAGGTAGCTCCCCTGCGCGTCCTGATAATACAGCGGCAGGTCAGTCCAGGTCTTGGTCCAGCTGTTGGTGGAAGACAGCGTCTCCGCGCTCTTGTAATTACTGGTGCCCTGCTTCAGCTGGACGGTGACATTGTCCGCCTTGCGGCCGCCTTGCGCCCAATCCTTATTCACGATGAAGGATGTCGTCTTGGACTTGAAGTAGGGGTTCTCCACACCTACGGAGATATTGGCAGTTCCCATGCTTCCGGAAACGGGCGCTGTACCCGTGCTGGATCCGACGGTGTACTTGGCAGCGCCGTAGGTGCCGCCGTTGCCGTTGGTCTTGCCGGTCTCCTTCACCGTGTAAGCATAGCCGTAGGGCACGCCGCTGACGGTAAAGGTTTCGCTATCCTTCAAAGTAAATTCATACTTTGCGCCGGTGGTGCCGCCTGCATAGGTGACAGCGTTTCCGCTGACAGTCTGCTTTTCCAGGCTGGCGCCGCTGCCGACCACCACTTCAAAGGTGAAGGTATCGTTTTCATTGGGAGCCTGGCTGTATGTGGAATTCCACGTCACATCCTTGGTAACGGTCAGGCTGTGGGTGTCGCGGGTGTAGGTGTTCTCCACCACCACGGTCTTGCCCGCAGTCGCCAGCTCCACAGTATTCTGAACAGCAGCCGCGGAACTCGCCGTACCGCCGTCAATGCTGGTGGTGCCGTTGGTATAGCCGGTAATCGCAGGCCGGGTCTCGCTGATGGTGTAACTGCCGGTGTTCAGGCTGGGAACCGTCTTGCTGGCAACATAGTACCCGTCCTCAGACGCAAACACGTCATCCACGCCGGTACCGGCAGTCTTGCCGAAGGTGACGGTGCCGCTGCCGTAGGAAATCGTCACCGTGTAATCCGCGGGGACATTGGCCCACTCATCAATATAGATGCGCTTTTCAATGGTCAAATTGCCCTTGTCGCGGATGTTGGTAACCTTCAGTGTTGCGGGTGTGCCGCCGTTGGCGGGTGTGTAAAGATTTCCGACGGAAGAACCACCCTGCTTTACGCCGGTCACCGTCCATCTCCAGCTCTCATGGAACTGGTTGTCTTTCAGCGTATCCTCGCCCTTGTTGCGGGTCAATTCCACTGTCCAGGGACCGGCCTGCTTATAATCGTCGGGCTTTGTCTCCGTCAGTGTCAGGCTCACGCTGGAGTTGGATCCGGCCTGGCCGTTCATGACGTTTTCAAAGCGGGCATAGCCGTCGGCACCTGTGGTCACAGTCTCGCTGTTCAGCGTAAAGGACACATTGGGCAGGGGAGCGCCGTTCTCATCAACCTTATAGACCCGGAAATCCACGCCGGTATAAATCGGATCGCCGTAGTTCTTCTCCCATTTGGCGTAGACAAAGTTCTTGGTCGTTTGATCGGCGGTGTCCACCTGAACCTTGGTCACTGCCTTGCCTTCACTGCAAGCCGCGTCCAGGTACCAGCCCTTAAACGTATAGCCGTCGTGGGAGAAGCCAATATCGGCAATGTCTTCCAGCACCACCTGGCCGTTGTTTGCAATCTCCGTCCGGGTGACCTTTGCAGCAGACCCGGTGAAGTTATCCACATAGGTCAGCTGGGTCTTCTGGGCAATGTCGCCCCAAATGGCATACAGGGCCATGTCGCCGGTGATCTCAATCTTATCACCGGGCTGATAAGAGGTACCGCTGCCGTTTGCCGCGGTGTTCCACTCCAGGAAGACCTTGTTGGTGCCGTCGGCATTCACCGGCCCGGTCAGGCCATCAGCTCCTGCCACCTGGGCATACGCGCCGATGACATACTTCCTGCCATCCGTGGGGATCGTGCCGGATCCGCCGTTGGCGGAATACGTCACCTGATAGGACGCTTTGCTGATCCACTGGGCCACCAGCTCAATATCGGCGGTGACGCCCTGCTCAAAGTCATAGGGCTTGCCGTTCACCGTCCAGCCGGCGAAGGTATAACCCTCCCGCTCGGGATCGGCGGGCTTACTGGCCTTGTCGCCCGGCTCCTTCACCTGATTGCTGTAGTCGCCGGTATCTGTACCGCCGTTCAGCTCGAAGGAGACGGTATAGGTGACAGGCGCCCACTTGGCGTAGAGAACAATGTTACCAGCAGGCATGGTTTTGCCGTCAAAGCTGTAAGGATCGCCGTAGCCGTCCTCATTCGTGTACCAGCCAACAAACGTCCAATCCGCCTTGTCAGCCGGAGCCATCGGCGTGTATCCTGCGCCGCTGATGTCAGCCTCGTACTTGTATGTCTTGGTGGCGTCGATTCTTCCGCCGTTGTGGAACTCCACATTGTAGGAGAGGCGGTCGTAATAGAACATCCATTTGTAAAGATTGTTGCCCTGATTCGTGGCTTTGGAACCTACTGCATCGCTCTTTTGCCAGTTGACCGTAAATCCCTTGATGTCGTAATAGTCGTTGGTTGTTGTCGTCCACCCATTACTATCATCTTTGAAGTCCTCTTGATAGGCCAATACATATTGCCCGTTCAAATTTTCCAGATAGAATTCGGTGCGCATGGTATACTTCCCGCTGTATTCCTTGAAGTAAAACTCATCGCCGCCCAAGGGCATCGCACCGATACCACTTTGAGTTGTAGAACCGCTCTGGCTAATTTTCCACAGAGGAGTCAAGTATTTGGAATCCACGCCGGACACTGCTCCGCGGCGGCTGGGCCACAGCGCGCTGATATCCTGCTCATACTTGGCAGAAATGGTGAGGCCGGTGATTTCCGCCCAACCATCTGATTGGCCGCAGATCGTATCATTTTCCCGGTGCCAGCCGGTGCCATAGCAGCCGCCGGTGTACTCATAGTGGCCACGGGGGAACCCGCTTACCCACTTCCAATCTGTCCATGTGTGCTCATGTTCCTCATACGCGTAAAATTTAACCTGATAGAGATTGCGGTCATAATAAACGTGCACCACGGTGGTGCCGTCCCCAGCAATCGTCTGCTGTGCAATCGTCTTATCCTCGCTCAGATGGAACCCGCTATACCGATTGGAAGAGGGCGCGACCGCGGTGGTCGCTCCGGCATAACCGCGCTGCGTAACCGTTTCAGCCATCAGATACTCATCGTCGTCAGCATTTTCCTTCCAGTACACCACGGTGTAGCTGACCTCTGTCGCCGTCCAATGGGCGTACACCGTGGTGTCGGCTGCCAGGGTTCTTCCAAAGGTGTACGGAGTTCCGCCCTCAGCCGCTGTGTACCAGCCGTCAAAGGTATAACCCGCCATTGTGGGAGCAGCCGGCTCCACGGAATTGGCGCCGCTGATGACAAACTGGGAATCCACGGAAGTGCCGCCCTGGGAGTCAAACCGCAGCCAGCAGCCGGACTTAATGATGGGGTACAGGGTGTGGTCCTGCTCGTTCATCGCCAGGCTGGTGACGGCAGCCTCGCCGCCCTTTGTCTCGCTCCATCCGGTGTTGGCATAGCCCCCCGGAGTGGAAACGATGGGATATGCAGAGGAAATCTCTGCCGTGGCAGTTCCGGCATAGGGCTCCGTGTGAATGACCCGGGCATCGTCGCCGGTGTCATCCATGTAGAACACATAATAGGCCTCGCCAAACCGGGCGTACAGATTGACTGTGCCCGTGGCGGCAATTGCGCCAACCGTACCGAAGCCGTCAAACAGCTCGCCCTCGGTCTCAGCGGTGTACCAGCCGGCAAAAATCTCGCCCTCCGTCGCGGGAGCGGGCGCTTCCGGCTCCAGCAACGTGTCGCCCTCTTTTACAATCTGGGTGGCGCCTTCCTGCAAAACATTGTTCACATAGAACTGATATGTAGTGGTGCGGGGAGCGTCCGGCGTGGGCAGCACCGCGTAGATGGAGAATTGCTCTGCCTCCGCTTTGGCGGTGGTGTCATCCACGGTCTCCGTGGGCACGGGCTCCGCCTTGGAGGCGTCGCTGTCCACATGATAAACCTGCAGCTGGGTATCCTCGGAGAGGAGGTCGGAGCTGGACTTCACGACGGAAAACTTCACCTCAACGGGAGGTTGACCGTCAGGCTGCATCTCGTTGCCGTCCGCATCCAGGAAGGTAATGTCAAAGGCCACCACAGGGGTCTCCGCCGTCACTTCCGCAATATCCCGCTCCAGGACTTCCTTCACCTGCTCCAAGGGCACGTCGGCAGTATCCTCATCCTCCACGCTCTTGCCCAGGAGGCTCTTCAGCAGGGAAGTTTCCTCCGGCACCACGGGCTTGATGGACACGGAGGCTGGTGTCTCTGCAAACGTCCCTTCGTACACGGCCACGTCCACCCGGACGCCGTCGTACGTGGAATTACCGGTCAGCACGGGCTCCTCACCGGTCACGGTGATGGTCCAGGTCTGGGTGCGGGCCTCATATTCCACTTCCTCGTCGCCGACAACCACCAGGTTGCCGCCGGAAGAGCCACCGGAGGGCTTTTCGGGCTCTGTGGGCTCAACCGGATCAACGGGGTCGACAGGATCAACCGGGTCAACCGGATCGACAGGGTCGACGGGATCAACCGGGTCAACCGGATCGACAGGGTCGACGGGATCAACCGGGTCAACCGGATCGACGGGATCGACGGGATCAACCGGATCGACAGGGTCGACGGGATCAACCGGGCCTGTCGGCTCGCTGGGCTCAGAAGGCTCACTGGGCTCAGAAGGCTCGCTGGGCTCAGAGGGCTCGCTGGGCTCAGAAGGATCAGAAGAATCGCCGCCCTCGGCAGGATCGTTGAAAATCAGCAGACCGCTCAGCATGCCGCTGCCAACAGCAGGGGCTTCCGTGCTGTCTGTGCTGTCAGAATCCTCCGTTCCGCTGTCTGTGTCCGCAGGCTCGCTGGGATCAGAAGGCTCAGAAGGCTCGCTGGGAGTCTCCGGCTCGCTGGGCTCCGTCACATCAGGAGTCTCCGGCTCTTCGGCAGGCTCGGTGGGAGTCCCCGGCTCTGTCGGCTCCGCCGGAGTTTCAGGCTCGGCGGGGGTCTCTGGCTCCACCGGAGCCTCGGGGTCGGCCGGAGTCTCAGGGTCAACTGGAGTCTCGGGCTCCGTCGGCTCGGCGGGCTCCACAGGCTCCACCTTACCGCCGCCAATGATACTGTCAATGATGCCGACAGTCTTTTCCACATAATACGTATGGGTGATAGTGGTCTCACCGGCCATCAAGCCAGTGACAACGCCTGTCTCCTCATCGAAAGAGACAATGCTGTCATCTCCAACAGACCACTCGTGCTCACCGTTGGCGCTGTTCTTAATACCTTGGAGCTGTACGCTCTCACCAACAGAAATCTCCACTTTGGACGTACTGTCTGCCAGTACGTTGAGCGGCAGCAGGCTGAAGGTCATGACAAACGCCATAAACAGCGACAGTGCTTTCTTTTTGGTAAATTTTGTTTTTGCCATCATTTCGTTCTCCTTTCAGATCCTACAATTGAAGATCGAAACGTCTGGCAGCTGGGCTGGCATAATGGCGTATTCTCCCTCCGCGGTCTTGCAGGCGGCTTTGCCATCTTAGCTCCCTTGCTTTGCGTCCCGGGGTTTCCCCCGGTTTGCCGTTACAGTCATTTCTTTACGCGGTCTCCCCACCGCGCAGGTGATAAAGTTTTTGGCATCATGCCCCGCATGATGCAGAAGAGGAATCTCTCTTCTGTAAGTCTGACTTCGTGCCATTCAATGCACTGTCCATCAATAGAACCAACTCCAATGCACTGCGGAAACTCTCCTCGCGTCCTCCTTCCAGCCAGGTTACGGATCCCTGCCAGCTGGCATTTTGCCGGAAGATCACGCGCACGGCAAAGGTGCCGCATTTTCCCTCCTGAGGCTCCGGATCCGGCGGAACCGCCGCCCTTTGTGCTGAAGGTGCTGTAAATGCCCGCGCGGCAGTGAAGGACTGTGGAAATTCCATACTGTCCAGCAGATCTTCCATTTTCAAGAAAAACTGCATCAAACTCCGAAATATCTCGCCATTTTCCAGATACGGATTATACAATCGGCCAAGCAGCTCACCGTCTTTACAGGCGTCCACACATACCACTGTGGTTCTGTACGCATTCCCCCGCATTTTGCTTTGCATCCAGGGATCACCCCCTTCCTCACAATTTACATGTGCAGTATATCATTTAGCGGTTACAAAAGCGGTTACATTTTCCAAAATCAGATACAAATTTCTCATTCAATTTTTTCCAATTTTTCGATCGGTATTTTGTTAAAATCACACAATAACTTCGTTTCTGTCCGATATCCGCCAAAATGTGACAACGCCCGTCCGGAATTCACCGAACGGGCGCCGCTAGAGACAAAGTCAAATTTATCCAATACGGCGATGCAATTGTTCAGGGTTATCCGCATAGTCCAGCGCGGTGTCCCGCGTGATTTGTCCCGTCTGATACAGTGCCAAAATGGACTGGTCCATGGAGATCATTCCTTCCCCGCTTCCCGCGGCAATGGCATTTGCAATCTGGTGTGTCTTGCTATCCCGAATCATACTGCGAATTGCTCCATTGAGGTGCATCAGCTCGTAGGCCGGCACCAAACCGCCGTCCCGGTCCGGGAGCAGCTGCTGGGAAACCACCGTATGTAGCACCATGCTCAGCTGCACACGGACTTGCGCCTGCTGGGCGGGAGGAAAGGAGTCGATAATCCGGTCGATGGTGTTTACGGCCCCTTTGGTGTGCAGGGTAGCGATCAGCAGGTGTCCCGTCTCCGCAGCCGTCATGGCTGTACGGATGGTATCGTGATCCCGCATCTCCCCCAGTAAAATCACATCCGGAGCCTGCCGCAGGCAAGCACGCAGCGCGGAGAGATAGTCCACCGTATCAATGGCAATCTCACGTTGGCTGACGATACTCTTTTGATCCCGGTGCAAAAACTCAATCGGATCCTCCAATGTGATGATATGCGCCTCCCTGGTTCGGTTGATGCGATCAATCACACAGGCCTGTGTGGTGGACTTTCCGCTGCCGGCGGTGCCGGTGACCAGAACCATACCATGGGCAACATCCGCCAGATCCATCACTGCCTCCGGAATGCGAAGCGTCCGCCAGTCCGGGATTTCAAAGGCCACCACCCGCACCACCGCAGCCAGGGAACCCCGCTGGCGGTAGGCATTTACCCGAAATCGGGCCAGTCCGGGCACGGCGAAGGAGAAGTCATCGTCTCCGGTAGTGCGGTAACGCTCCATAGAGCGGCCTGCCAGATCATAAATATGATGGATGAGGTGTTCCGTCTCCGGCGGAAACGCCTTTTCGGAGCTGATGGGGCGGATATGCCCTTCTGCTTTTTCACTCACCAAACCGCCGGCTACAATAAAGAGATCGGAAGCGTGATCCGCCACCGCTCTTTCTAAATATTCCAGCACTTCTGCCATAGCTCCGTCCTCCTCGTTATGTGCCCAACTCTGCCACTGGATCCCCGTCCCACAAGTCCAGCGTATCCTCTGCCTGCCAATCGGCTGTAGACACTGTCTGCCAGCGCAGAACCGTCCAGTCCGTGTCATGCAGGCGAACCTCCACCTCCAGCATTTGGGTGTCTGAAACCGGGCAGGTATAGGAATAGGTATCTCCGTCGGGTTCATGTGTTTGTATTACATCTGCCGGCAACTCCCCACTCCGTAGACGGGCCAGAATTTCTTCCGCCAGACAGTCTGCGGCGTAGTATGCCGAAACAGCCTCAGCCGAAGCATCGGCCAGCCTTCCGTCCGCCTGAACGGTGGATAAGCTCAGCATGGCGAATACCGTCAGGCACAGAACTGCAAATATTGCCAGCAGAGAACTGCCGCCTGCGGCCGGTGGAGAAAAATGCCGTTCCTCACGCATCGCTGTCCACCTCCTGCCAAGCTGCCGGCAAACTGCACAGCTGCTCACCATCTGCCGTATATACACTGACATCCGCTGTACCCAGCAGCGGAACAGCACTGTCTGTGGGCGTCACCAAAACATGATACGCCAGAGGAACTGTGCCGTCTGCAATCCCCCAGTCCTCATCCAGGGACCAGCCCCACATCAGTCCGTTCCAGGTGCCGCCGTACAGGCGGGCGGCCTCTTCAAAGTCTCCGTGAACATTCTTCAGCATTTCCACTGCGTTCTGGGCCTGCGTGAGTGCCCGCCCCCGTTCCGCATTCCGGCGGGAGGTCTGATCCGCTAAGGTAAATGCCTGCAGACACAGTGCCGCCGCCAGGGCGACCACCAGCACCATCACCAGCTGCTCCATCAAAGCGAGCGGTGCTTTGCTTTTCATGGCATCGCCTCCCCTCCGCTGCGCAAGGTCAGAATCAGGCGTTCCTGTGTGCCGTCGGCAGCAATGAATTCTATTTGCAAGGGGCCGGCAGAGGAACCGTCAAAATCCCAGTCAAAAAGCAGCCCCCGGGCCTCCAGGATTTTCTCGCCGTCTTCCGGGAGCATCTCCACCCCACATTCGCCGAACACTTCCCTGATATACCCATCATAATAATAGATCCGGGTACAGTAAGGGGTCCCCTCAATGTTTTCCGTTAGAAGCAGTGTGTCACCGCTGGCGGACTGGGTTCCGCTTTCCCCCGGCGGCACAGCGCCGTCAAAAGATGTGACCGTCACTGCTCCGGCCGTATCCGCCTGCCGCACCTTTGTCGCGAGATATTGAACAGCCGTACGGCGGTCAAAAGTCGTTTGATCCCGTTCTGTCAGCCGTCGGTAGGCATCCACTCCCAGCAGCAGCACGGACAGGATGCACACAGCAAATACGCCGAACAGCAGCAGTGCCGTCAGGCCATCCATATGATGTTTTTGTCGCAGATTCTTCATGTTTCGTTTTCCAGTACCGTAATGTCCGGCATCAGATTGGAGGCAAATACGTCGTAGTATACGGTATAGCGTTTTCCATCCATCTGAATACCGTAGTATTCCTCCAGGTAGGTCAGATCCGGCGGATAGATTCCTTCCACGGCATAGCATGCCACTGCGGCCTGTCGGATGGCATTCTCCAGCTGGCGTTTCCCTTCCGCTTCCTGGCCGCTCTTCAAATTGGTGAGAGCGGTGATAAAACACAGCAGCACTGCCATCGATACAGCTGGCAGCAGAAGCCCCGGCAGCAGGGAGCTTCTCCGATTCTGTTTCTTTCGCCTCATGGCTTTTACCCAATTGCCGTCATGATGTGCATCAGCGGCAGCATCACCGACAGCAAAATCAATCCCACCAGGATGGAGGATGATAGAACCAGTACCGGCTCCACCCGGCCCACCGCTGTTTCCAGCGCGTCCTCACTTTCGTCAGCAAGGCGGGAGGCCACCTCTTCCATCACGGTATCTCCGGTGCCGCCCCGCAGGCCCAGCGCCAGCAGGCGGCAGGCGGCAGGCGGCAGCACACTGCTGTTTTTCAATGCTTCAGCAAGATCCATTCCCTGTTCCAAATAGATCTGGCAGTCCGCGCAGCGCTGCTGCGCCGCAGGCAGATCTTCCTGCAGTTCCCCCGCCAGGGTTAAGGACTCCTCCAGGGGCAGCCCGCTGCGCATTCCCATCGCCAAGGCCTGTGCAATCTGAGCGGTACGGATTTGTCTGGAGATTCCACGATCCCCCATCCGCTTTCGCCAAATTCCCAGTACCCGATCCCGAAAACCGTCGTGTGCGGAAAACAATGTCAAACATATGGCAGCAGCAGCCAGCAGCACACACAGCAGCGGCATACATTGATCCAGCATCCGCCCCAGGCTCAGCAGGCCGCCGGCCACACCAGTCAGCTGTCCGCCCAGGGATGCATATACTTCATTAAATACCGGCAGTACCTGGGCCAGTAGAATCACAATTACCACCAGCATCAGTATCAGCAGCACCGCCGGATACAGCAGGGCGCTGCGCACCTGGCGATTCAGCCGCTCTCTTCTCTCATAATACCGGGACAAGGAAAGCAGCGCCTCCTCTGTACGGCCGCTGCGTTCTCCCACTTCTATCAACCCTGTGACATAGGGGGGGAATTGCCCTGCAGACCGGAACGCAGCAGCCAGCGATGCGCCACCGTCCACCTGCCCGGCCATGCCCGTCAGCAGTTCCCTGTCTCCCTCCGCATTCTCCTCCGCCAGCAGCGCCAGACCATCTCCGGCTCCGACACCGGCGTGGAGCAGCAGCGCCAGCTCTTCACACAGCGCGGAAATTTCCGCATGATGTAAGCCTTTTTTCTCCATAAATTGCCCCGTTTCTGCAAAATCACATATAAAAATGAGCCTGCGGATAAACCGCAAGCCCATTTTAACCCAAATCAGAACATTCGTAAAGAAAAATTCCTCAGTACAAATATTTGACCGTGTAATTCTTTCCATCCCCAATATACTGCATCACGGAGGCACTCTGTTTGCCTGTGGACGCAAAGGTCGGATCCATCCGCTGCCAAGAGGTGCCGTTAAAATAAATCACGCCGTCAATCCATCCGGTCTTCTCAGACCAAACGCTGATCCAAGCATGGTAGGCCGTCCCTGCATAGCCGACAACCAGCTTGCAGGGCACTTCCTGGCTGCGGAGCATTCCAGCCATCAGCGCGGCATAATCAAAGCAGATGCCCGTCTTCTTGGCCAGCACCGTGTCCAGTACTGGTAAATACCCGCTTTGAACAGATGATGCCAGCTGTTTATCATAGGTGATATTCTCCACAATATAGTCGTAAACCACCTTTACCTTATCCAGCGGTTCCGTCAGCCCTGACGTCAGCTCCGCCGCCTTTGCCACCGTATTGGGTGCACTGCCGTAATCCACATACTGGTTCGGACGCAGGAAAGGTGCGAATTCATCTTTAAGCGTTACCGTGCAGGATGCCGAGAGTGCTGTTGCATATTTTGTCCCAGTAATATTTTCATATACAACAATCTGGTAACCGCCATTTCCGTCTGACAGCGGAAAGGTCTCCCACTTCCCGGCAGTGAGATTATACGTATACGTTGTGGCGGGTCCTTTTACCTGAACCTTCAGGCGTTTGGTCGTGGATGCCGTATATTGAACCATCACGTAGCCGTCCTGCGTATTCGAGTAATCAATCACCGCCTTGGCATTTTGTGCGGTCAGCGTCCCGGATGCCACTGGGGTCAAGTCTGTAGAAATGGCGGCCGGGACTTCAGCCAAAGCAACCGCCTCATCCTCCAGTACCGCTTCATTTGCCGCCTGCTCATCCAACTCATGATTCTCCGCTGTCTCCGGCATAGCAGAACCGCATCCCGTCAGCAGCACCACAGACAAGAGCAGCACCATTTTTCTCTTCAATGCCTCCAATGCTCCTCGCCTCTATCAAAAATATTTCGAGATTCCATATTTAGTATAGCAATCTTCCCCTCAAATGGAAAGTACTTTCTTAAAAAAATGTTCAGCATGGATAAACTTCTGTAACCACCCCGGTTTTTTCGTTGCAAAACGAATGCAAATGTGTTATTTTTTCTATGTATAAATTTATGCCTATTTTTGGGGGGAGGAAGCATGGAGTCTGCACCGCTACATGTACGAATGCTGGGTGAATTTTCCATTCAATATGGGGAGCAGGAGATCAATGACAGCGATAACCGTTCTCGCAAGGTATGGTTATTATTGGCTTACATGATATACTGCCGCAATCGTTCCATCTCCCAGGATGAACTCGTTGGTTTGCTGTGGGGAGAAGACGAGAGCAGCTCTAACCCCTTGAATGCCCTGAAAACCATGTTTCACCGTGTCCGCACCATGCTCAACCAGTTGGGCGGGAACATCGGCCACCTTCTGATTGTCCGGCGGAGCGGCAGCTATGCGTGGAACGCGGATCTTCCCTTTTCCTTTGATGTAGAGGATTTTGAATCCCTGTGCAAGCGGGGTGCCGCCGCGGAGGAAAGCCAGCGCCTGGAGATTTATCTGCAGGCGTTGGAGCTGTACCGGGGTGATTTTCTGCCCAAGCTTTCCGCTGAGCCGTGGGTCGTTCCAATTTCTGCATACTTCCATAACCTTTATATCCATACGGTACTGGAAGCCCTTCCGATTCTGGAAGAGCGTGGTCGTTTGGAAGAAGCCGTGACCCTGTGCCGGAGTGCTATAACAGTGGATCCGTATCACGAAACGCTGTATCAGCATTTGATGCAGGATCTTTTGGGTGTTGGCGATCAGCGGGGTGCTATCAGTGTATACGAGGACATGAGCGAGCTTCTGTTCTCTAATTTTGGTATCATGCCCTCTGATGAAACCCGGTCCATTTATCGGGAGGCCGTGCGCACAGTAAATGAGCGTGCTGTTTCGCCGGTCACTGTCCGGGAGCAGCTGCGGGAACCGGATGATGCCGGCGGCGCGCTGTTTTGCGACTATGACTTCTTCAAAGTGATCTATCATGCTGAGGCCCGTGCCGTAGCCCGCAGCGGAGATGCCGTTCATATCGGGCTGCTTTCCGTCACAGATGAAAAAAAGCAGGAGCTTCCAAAGCGCAGTTTGGACCGGGCGATGGAAAACTTGCAGGAGTTGATTCGAGCCTGTCTGCGAAGAGGCGATATTGCCTCCCGCTGCAGCATCTCTCAGTTTATTCTCCTGCTGCCCCAAGCGAACTATGAAAACAGCTGCAAGGTCTGTGAGCGGGTCATTAAGGCTTTCGCCCGCCAGCATCCCCACTCTCCTGCAGAAATCCATTATTCTGTGCAGCCATTGGAGCCAAATACATAAGAAATTAAGAGTCCCTCTCCTGCAGGAGAGGGATTCTTTCATGTGTTCAGGCAATTCTTCCGCCGTGAATTTTTTTGATGACCGCCAGCGTACCGAGCATCAGTGCAATCGCAGCTGGCATGGCGATGAATGCGTTTGGTACAAATCCTGCGATGATGTAACTGACAAAGCTTACCGCAGCGGCAGTCATGGCATAGGGCAGCTGGGTGGAAACATGGTTCACATGGTCGCACTGCGCGCCGGCAGAGGCCATGATAGTCGTGTCAGAAATCGGCGAGCAGTGGTCGCCGCAGACAGCACCGGCCATGCAGGCGGAGATGCAGACGATGGACAGCGGGTTGTCCATCGGAAACACATTCTGGACAATGGGGATCAGCATTCCAAAGGTTCCCCAGCTGGTACCTGTGGCAAAGGCCAGCAGGCAGCCAATGACAAATACGATGGCCGGCAAAAACATCTGGAAGCTTGCTGCATTGCTCCACACAAAGTCCCGGACGAAAAACTTGGCCCCCAGTGAGTCCGTCATGGCCTTCAGGCTCCAGGCAAACGTCAAAATCATAATGGCAGGAACCATGGCCTTGAAGCCTTCGGGAATGCACCCCATCATCTCCCGGAAAGACATGGACCGGCGGATAAAGTAGTAAATAAAGGTGAACACCAGGGCAAATGCGGATCCCAGCATCAGTCCCACAGAGGCATCGGATCCGGAAAACGCCTCCACAAATCCAGCCCCGGAGAAAAAGCCGCCGGAATAGATCATCCCGATGACGCAGAATGCCACCAGCACGACGATGGGCAGCACCAGGTCCATCACCCGTCCCTTGTTCTCCTCCACCTCTTCATCCATCATGGCATAGGGATTGCTGCCGGAGAACAGATCTCCTGTCTCCTCCGCGTTCTTCTCAAAGGCGGCCATGGGCCCGAATTCCACTCGCGTCCATGCCATCCCGACCATCATGACCACTGTCAAAATGGCATAGAAATTGAACGGGATCGCCCGGATGAATAAGCTCAGTCCCTGGCCGTCCTCTGCAAAGGCCGCCACAGCGGCAGCCCAGGAGGAAATCGGTGCGATGATGCAGATTGGCGCAGCAGTGGCATCGATGAGATACGCCAGCTTTGCCCGGGAAACACGGTGTTTGTCTGTGATCGGCCGCATCACACTGCCCACCGTCAGGCAGTTGAAATAATCATCGATAAAAATCAGGCACCCCAGTACAACAGTGGCCAGCTGGGCACCTACCCGGGACTTGATATGGTTCTGGGCCCACCGGCCAAAAGCGGCGGATCCCCCCGCCTTATTCATCAAACAGACCATTGCCCCCAAGATCACCAAGAAGATTAAAATACCCACATTATACCCATCGGACAGGACAGAGACAATCCCACTGTTGAATACGTGAAGGACCGTTTCCTCAAAAGCAAAGTTGGAATACAACAATCCGCCCACCAGGATCCCAATGAACAAAGAGGAATAAACCTCCTTGGTAATCAGTGCCAGTGCAATGGCAATCACCGGTGGCAGCAGCGACCAGAAGGTGTTGTAAAAACGGCTGGGCGATTCCACGTAGCCGATTCCGCCGCAGTCGGCACAGATATTTTCTCCAGTGCAGCTCTCACAGTCCGGATCCAGCCCATAGCAGTCCATACAGGCGCCGGATCCGCCGCAGGTTGGGCATTCAATCATTTTGGTGCCCGGTTCCTCCGTGGGATCCGCTGCAAGGGCCGTGGTGGACATGACGGTGCACAGCAGCACCAGGATGGTCAGCACCGGCAGGATGCGTCGCAAATGATTCCTCATGTTCTCTCTCCTCTTCGCACAAAAAAATAAAGCCATGACGTTGTCATGACTTCATCCAGAAACACGAAGCGGATAAATCCACGACAGCGCTCCGCCCCTTACAGGGCGGCAGTCTGTGGGATCTTTTCCCACAGCCCGGCTCCGCTTCTTTCAGGCACGATGCGGAACCTCGGCGAAAGTCCCTTTCCCCCCTCCCCCGGGCCTGTCCATACAGGAGGGGATACTCTTGACTTCCGCGCCTCTATCATGCTTTGGCTTGTCCATTATATAAAATTCACAGGAAAAGTCAACAATATTTCCCCTTTTTGATAAAAATATTCCCAAGCATGAATACCTGGGAATATTTTTATGTTATGTTCCGGTGCAAAAGCAGCTCCGTCGCTGAGAACATCAAAGCCCTCCAGCCAGCAGTCTCGCCAAAGACGTTCTTGCCAGCCCTCAATATTTTCCCAGGGAACCGGCGTCATCAGAGGATGCCTTGCCGAAGCGGAAGTCGTTGCCCGGCAGGACAGCGTTGAGAACGATGCCAGCGATGGCAGCAATGGCCAGAGAGGTCAGTGTGATGGATGCTCCGCCGACGGTAAAGGTCAGTCCGCCGGTAAAGCCAAGGCCGCACACAAGAATCACAGCTGCAATGATCAAGTTGCGGCTGTTGGTGAAGTCCACCTGGTTTTCCACCACGTTCCGCACACCGATGGCGGAAATCATGCCGTAAAGAATAAAGCTGACGCCGCCGATAATGGCAGAGGGAATGGAGTTGACGAATGCGGCAAACTTCGGGCTGAAGGAAAGAATCACCGCATAGATGGCAGCCAGCCGGATAACACGAGGATCATAGACCCTGGAGAGCACCAGCACGCCAGTGTTCTCGCCGTAGGTTGTGTTGGCGGGGCCGCCGAAAAAGGCAGACAAGGAGGTTGCGATACCGTCCCCGATGAGCGTTCGGTGAAGGCCCGGATCCTCGATAAAGTTCTCGCCCACAGTTGCGGAGATAGCGGACATATCACCAATATGCTCCATCATGGAGGCGATGGCAATGGGCGCCATCACCAGAATGGCAGAGACATCAAACTTGGCAACAGAACCCGAGAAGTTGGTAAAGAACGGCTGGAAACCCAGCAGGTCAGCTGCAGCCATCCCTGAGAAGTCCAGCATGGGACCGGTGGCGCCGGTAGCTGCATCAGTAATGACCGTGGCGCCGCAGGCATTGCCGATAACTGCTACCAGATAGGCACCCACCACACCCAGCAGAATCGGGATGATTTTTACCATGCCCTTGCCCCAGATGTTGCAGACAATGATGATGGCCATGGACACCAGGGCCAGCCACCAGCAGGTAGAGGCGTTATTGACAGCAGAGGGGGCCAAGTTCAGTCCGATCAGGATGATGATGGGACCGGTGACCACAGGAGGCAGATAATGCATGACCTTATGAACGCCTACAGCCTTGATAATGGCCGCCAGAACTACATACAGAAGGCCTGCAACCACAATACCGCCGCAGGCGTACTGAAGCTTTTCCCCCCCGTCCATAGCAGCGTAAATTCCTGCATCCATAGCCCCCATGGCGGCAAATCCACCCAAAAAGGCGAAGGAGGAGCCCAGGAAGGCCGGAACCTTCATTCTGGTACAGACATGGAAAAACAACGTGCCGATACCGGCAAAAAACAGCGTTGTCTGAATGGACAGCGGCAGACCGTAGGTGTTCACCAAAATCGGTACCAGCACCGTGGCGCCGAACATGGCAAACATATGCTGCAGACCCAGAATCAGCATCTTTGGGACGCCAAGAGTCCGGGCATCCCGAATGGCACCTCTGTTCTCTTTTTCGTTCATCAAAATTCTCCTTTCATTTGTAACAACACACTGCCTTAAAAGGCAAAAAAAATACCGGCACCAAAGCCGGTCAAAAAAGGGAAACATAGGGATGGGAAAAAGAAACCATTGCCGCGCTCCGGGTCATACCGTTCAAATGCAGCATCATTCTCCCTCCCCCTCTCAATTGTGCCTATTATACCGGACAGTACTTTTCTTTGCAAGACCGGATTTTCATGAGCAGCACATAAATATCCAACAGAAAATTGTCGAAAATGACGGAGAGATGCGTCAGCATCTCCCCGGTCCCCGCTCAGTCACACTGCTGCGGCGTTTTCTACAGCAGCGTCTCAATCTGGGATTCTCCCAAAACAGAAATTCCATTTTCCCGCAGCAGTGCTGCCGTCACACCGTCCCCGGTGGTCACAGTTCCGGAGAAGGTTCCGTCATAGATATGTCCACATCCACAGGAGGGGCTCCGCTCCTTTAAAACTGCAGTCTGGCAGCCAAACAGACGGCTCAGCTTCAGCGTCTCTTCTGCGCCCCGGCGATATGGCTCCGTCACATCAAGGCCGCCTTTTGCCATCACCCGCTCCCCCTGCCGTTCTGCGGGCGGGCGGGGCGTCGGCAGGCCGCCCAGCTGTTCCGGGCAGACCGGTATTACCGTGTACCGGGTCATCAGCTCCCCCGCCAGCGGATGGGTTTTTCCAGCACCATCGTACCGGCAGCAGACTCCTAACAGGCAAGCGCTCACCAACAGTCTCATTTTTCTCACCTTCCGCCCATGGCCTGGTGTTCCCGAAGGAGCTCTCCGAACAATCTGGCGGCATTCCATCCCCGGTTATGCTCCGTCAGCACGGCTTTCAAGCATCCCGGCCCCGCGCCGGCACCAGCCAGCGCCGGAAGCAGGGCTTCAATCTGCCGATCTAGTCCGCACAATACAATCATCCGCCCGCCAAGCGGCCCGCTTACATAAGGTAGTGTCGAGCCAGCATCTGTATCCAGCCCCGCCAGAGCAGCCAAGGGCCGGTTGTAATCCACCCTGGCAACCGGCACCACCTCAGCTCCAAACGGACCTGCAGCCGCCTCGACGGCGAGAATAGCAGGCAGTTCTTCAAATCCAAACAGCAGCAGCTTTCCGCTCATCGTGGTTCCTCCTTCTCTCCACTGTTCTCCAACGGGACAGACTTCCCGGATCCGCGCCTTTGCCGGCCGTGCTCCGCCGCCAGGCAGGCAGCAATAAACCCCGCCAGCCCCACGCCAGTTAGCTCAGGCGATACCTCGCCCACTAAGGGAGGCAGCACAAATATCAAGAAAAACAGGACTGCCAGGATGACGATCCCCGCCCAGTCCTCTCTCGTCACAGGCTTTTTCAAAGCGGCAGCTCCTTTCCGTTCAGAACCGCCTGCATCAGGCGCTCCCCTTCATATCGCAGCTTCAGTGAGAAAAAGGGTCTCTCCGTGTCCAAAAGCCCCAGGAAAATCCGATCTCCCTCCCACATTGGCAACTTCAGCAAATCACTTTTTGGGATCCAGGCCAGTTCCCCTTCGCTGCAAGGAATCGGCGTACCTGACCACCCCGTGGCGGTGAACAGATGCATATACTCCGTGGGTGCCTGGTCGGAGACGAACGTGACCAGCCCCCGATAGCGGTATTCCGTCAGCGTGAGACCTGTCTCCTCCCTGGTCTCCCGGAGGATGCAGTCTTCCGGACTCTCTCCTTCTTCAAACTTGCCGCCAATACCAATCCACTTATCGTGGTTTAGATCCTGTTTCTTTTTCACACGGTGAAGCATGAGGTAGGCATCCATCCGCTCCAAATAGCACAGTGTGGAATTGATCATGCTGGTCGCTCCTTGCGGCGTTTCTCGTCTTCGCCATTTTTCATATTTGTGGTTCATTATACCCGCATTATGAAGAAAAGAAAAGCCCCGGTTTACACCGGGGCTTTTACAGCCGTTATTTTCGGGTGCGGATTGCTTTCAGCAGTTGGATGACCACCATGGATCCAAAGGCCAGACCCACGATGCAGCCCACCAATTCCACGGACAGCGGGGCCACCTGGAACAATGGCTCCAGGGGCGGGATCAGCAACACGGCCGCCAGCAGCAGCGCTCCCACGGCAAATGCGCCCATCAGAAACTTGTTGTTCCAGAAAGCGCGGGTGAACATCACCGGGCGGGCAGCTTTGCAGTTAAAACCGTGGAACAGACGGGCGAGGCACAGCGTGGAAAACGCCATGGTGCTGCCCACTGCTGCGCCGCCGCTTACCAACCCAATGCGGAATGCCGCAATGGTAGCCAGCGCAATGATCAATCCCTCCACCGCAACGCTGACCAGGAACTCCTTTGTCAGAATTCCCTCGCTGCGGGGCCGGGGTTTTTCCTGCATCACTGTGTCGGAATGGGGCTCCAGTCCCAGCGCAATGGCGGGAAGGGAGTCTGTCAGCAGATTGATAAACAGCAGATGCACGGCCGCAAAGGGTACTGGCAGCGCCGCCAGGGAAGCATACAGCACCGTCAGAATGCCGGCCGTATTGCCTGAGAGCAAAAACTGGATGGCCTTTTTGATATTGGCATAGACGTTCCGGCCGTTTTTCACCGCCTGGACGATGGTGGCAAAGTTGTCGTCCGTCAGCACCATGCCAGCGGCGTCCTTAGCCACTTCTGTTCCCGTAATGCCCATGGCCACGCCGATGTCTGCCTGCTTCAGGGCCGGTGCGTCGTTTACGCCGTCGCCTGTCATAGCCACAAGACACCCGCGTTCTTGCCAAGCCCGGACAATCCGGATTTTATGCTCCGGGGACACTCGGGCGTAAACGCTGACCTTCGGCACAAATTCACGCAATTCCTCATCCGTCATCGTCTCAATAACGGCACCCTCTACCGCCTCGGTTCCCTCTGTCATGATGCCGATTTCCTTTGCGATGGCAGAGGCTGTCACCTTGTGGTCACCGGTAATCATGATGGGACGGATACCGGCGGCGATACATTTCGCCACAGCAGCCTTGGATTCCTCTCTGGGCGGATCCATCATGGCAATCAATCCCAGGAAATCCAGCCCGTTTTCGTCCTCCAGATTAATCGCCGTGCTCTCCACCATTCGGCAGGCAAAGGCCAGCACCCGCAGCCCCTGACTGGAAAACTCCTCGTTGACCCGTTCCACTTCCGCTCGCTCCGCTGCGTCAATGATGCAGCGATCCAGCAGTACGTCCACAGCACCCTTGGTGACCATCACCAGGCCGCCGGACAGCTGATGGACGGTGCTCATCAGCTTCCGGTCAGAGTCAAATGGGATTTCCGTCAGCCGGGGATATTTCTCCCGGGTAACCTCTTCGTCAAAGCCGTGGTCCTCTCCCAGGCGAACCAGCGCGGTTTCCGTGGGGTCGCCCACCTCGCCGCTTTCATTCACAGTGGCGTCGCTGCACAATAGGGCCGTCCGCAGCAGCGGTTCCTGAATGGGATCATGGAAATCCGCTTCCTCCGCCGAAAGAATCTTTCCCGCCACATACAGCTTCTTTACCGTCATTCTGTTCTGGGTCAGGGTGCCGGTCTTGTCGGAACAAATAACGGACACACTGCCAAGTCCTTCCACCGCCTGAAGCTTTCGAATAATGGCGTGTTCCTTCGCCATCTTCTGGGTGCCGAAGGACAACACAATCGTTACAATGGAGGAAAGGGCCTCTGGAATGGCTGCCACTGCAAGGGCTACGGCAAACAAGAACGCGTTCATCACATTCTCTCCGCGCCAGAACACGCTGACGGCAAACAAAGCCGCACAGATCACCAAGATGCCGATGGAAAGCTTCCTGCCGAACTGATCCAAGCTCACCTGCAGAGGCGTCTTTTTTTCCTCTGTACTCTTCAGCAGGGCGGCTATCTTCCCCATTTCAGTATCCATGCCAGTGGCTGTCACCAAAAACTTGGCCCGGCCATAGGTAACAAAGCTGCCGGAAAAGACCATATTCTTCCGATCACCCAGGGGCACCTCTCCATCGATCTCATCCTCGTCCTTTTCCACTGGCAGGCTCTCGCCCGTGAGCGCACTCTCCGCGCATTTCAAACTGGCACACTCCAGCAGGCGGCCATCAGCACAGACAGAATCGCCGGCCTCCAGCACCACCACATCTCCCACCGTAACCTCACGGCCTGGGATCTGTGCCACTTTTCCGTCCCGCAGGACCTTGGCCGTCGGCGCGGACATCTTTTTCAGGCTGTCAAGAGATGCCGTCGCCTTGACTGTCTGAACTGTTCCCAAAATGGCATTCATGGTGATGACCGCCAAAATAACGGCCATACTCTCCACATCCCCCAGTGTTGCAGAAACAGCAGCTGCCAAAATCAGGATAATGACCAAAAAATCCGCAAACTGCTCCAGGAAAATCCGGAGCGTACTCTTCTGTTTTCCGGCCTGCAGCTCATTGGGGCCGTTCTGTTCAAGGCGGCGCTTCGCCTCCTGCGAAGAAAGCCCCTCATCTGTGCAGTTCAGGTCACGAAACAGTTCCATACGGCTTTTTTTCCAGATCGGTTTCTCTTTGTTCATAGCCTTCCTCTTTTCCGGCAGGACGCAAAAAGACGAGACCTTTGCGTCAATGCCTCTGCATTGATACAAAAGTCTCGCCGTTTCAATCCAGAGCGGAGCCAAAGCCCGTATTGACGCCCATGGATACACATCCAAAATGTGCCAGCTACTCCCTTTTTGTATGGAGGGCACTATACGCTATTTTTCTCCAAATGTCAAGTGGGTATTCCGTTAAGATTTCATTTCTGCTGCCTTTCGGTAAAAGCAGCGTCCCACTGCCATAATGGCCGCATATACAATCAGGTAGTAAAACACAGTGGTACCATATCCGGCAAAGGCCGCATATACCATGAACACACAGCCGCAAACTGCCAAGGACGGCATGACAAACCGCTTGAAAACATTTAGTCTCTCCGCTCTGCGCATCATCTGAACAAAGAGCGGAATATACATGGCATACAGGGTAACCACCGGCAGTTCCGATGAGTCAAAGCAGAATCTGCCAAACCAGCCTGGCACTGATAAATTGGCTCCATAAAAATATACCAGCCAGAGAGAAGATGTGAGCAAGCCGGCAGCAGCAGAATTCCCGGGCATGCCCGACGCCGGATCCACTTGTGCAAAAAGTTCCGGCCGCGGTCCTTCTCCATTGGCAGCCAGTACATACAGCCCACGGCAGCAGGCCAGCATCAGCCCGTTCAGCGTCCCCAGGCAGGAGATAACGACCAATGCGAGCAGTCCCGTTCCCGCCGCCTGGCCAAACAGCCGCTGAAACGCCATTTTAACCGCAGTTTCCCCGCTGCTCATGAGCTCCTCGGTGGTGGCCACACCGTTTAATCCGATATAGTACAGAATATAGGTCACTACCACAACAAGAGAGCCGGTTACCAATGCCCGGGGAAGGTTTTTCCGGGTATCCTTCAGTTCTGCATGGATGCTGGTGGCCAGAACCCACCCCTCATAAGCAAAGGCCACCGCCACAGCGGCGGGCATCAGGCCTCCTCCAGCGGCGGCGCCGGGCTGCTTGGCGGCTGCGAAGTCCCGCGCCATTTGACCGTTCAGCAATCCCACCACACTTCCTGCCAGCGCCATCAGCAGCAGCGGGATCAGCTTTACCACCGTTGTGGAAACCTGTATCTTCCCGGCAAGCCTGGGCGACAAGGTGTTCACAACATAGGCCCCGCACAGGCAGGCGCCTGCCAGTACCATACAGGCGCCGCCGGACGTCTCCCACCCCAGTAGAATGCAAATATATCTGGCAGAGATCCAGGCAAGCGCAGAGACAAGGGAGGGAATATAAATAGCCGCCGCAAACCACCCCATATCATAGGCGTACCGCTTTCCCACGACAGCCCCGGCATATTCCATCAGGCCGCCCTGCCCATAGTAGGCAGTCATAGTAGCAAACACATAGGCGCAAATCACCATGATAAGCCCTACCATTCCCCATGCCAGAATGCCAAGGGGCATATTCCCCTCTGTGGCCTTCAGCACCTTCTCCGCCTTGAAAAAAACACCGGAGCCAATCACAATCCCCACCACCATGCATACAGCGGTGGGCAGGCCATATTTCTTCTCCAAATGTGTATTCAAAAGGATCCTTCCTTTCTTTTCTTTCAGGGTTCCCTGCTTTGCCATTGGTTATCATATGTTTTTGGATTGTGCGTCTGCCGCTGTCATGCTATAATTATTTCATTACAAATTTCGTTTGTTATGAACATAAGGAGGTTTTTTCCATGCGTATTGCACTGATTCAAATGCCGGTGGTGCCGGAGAAGGCGTTGAATGTGGAAACCGCCTGTCAAAAAATTCGTCAGGCCAAGGCTGCAGGCGCGGACTTTGCTGTGTTGCCGGAGATTTTCTGTTGTCCGTATGACAATACCTGTTTTCATGCCGGCAGCGAGCCGGATGGCGGCCCCGCCCAGACTGCACTGGCTGCCCTTGCAAAGGAGCTTGGGATTTATATCGTAGGCGGTTCCGTCCCGGAGTTCTGTGATGGAAAGCTGTACAATACCAGCTATGTCTTCGGCCGTGACGGTTCTCTGCTGGCTAAGCACCGGAAAATCCATCTCTTCGACATTGATGTGCCTGGCGGCCAACATTTTATGGAATCTGATACGTTTGCCCCGGGTAATTCCATCACCACTTTTGAAACAGAGTTCGGCACCATGGGCCTGTGCGTTTGCTTTGACATGCGCTTTGAAGAGCTGGCCCGCTGCATGGCCTTGCGCGGTGCCTGCACAATCTTTGTCCCGGCAGCCTTTAATATGACCACCGGCCCGGCTCATTGGGAACTTCTCTTCCGCCAGCGGGCTGTGGATAACCAGTGCTTCACCGTGGGCGTTGCTCCTGCCCGAAATGAATCCGCCTCCTACGTTTCCTATGGCAACTCCATTGCCGTGGATCCCTGGGGGACTGTTTTGTGCCGGGCCGGTGCAGAGGAAACCACCCTCTATGCGGATTTGGATCTGGCGCGGATAGACGCCGTCCGGGCCCAGTTGCCAATCTTCAAGGGCCGCCGCATGGACCTGTACGAAATCAGGGAAAAATGAGCAGCACTTTTTCACGGATTTATGAGGTGGTCCGTCAAATTCCGGCGGGCCGTGTCGCAACCTATGGGCAAATTGCCAGGCTGGCAGGAATGCCCCGCTGTGCCCGGATCGTGGGGTATGCGATGTCTTCCTGCTCGGATCCATCTGTTCCATGCCATCGGGTGGTAGACCGCTTCGGCGGCACAAAGGCGGCATTTGACACATATGCCCCCGGCACTCAGCAGGCGCTGCTGGAAACTGAAGGCATACTCTTTCGGCCCAACGGCAGCGCAGACCTTTCTCGTTGCCTCTGGGAGGCTGATTAACTGGGTCTTTCTCTTTCCTATGCAATTCGCGGCATAATTCCTGTACTGATATTGTCCGTGTGTTCATCCTGACACCTTCTAAAAACCATCCCCCACCTATTTTTTAACAGGTGGGGGATGGTTTTATCTGAACTTTTTGCTGGCTTATTCTTTACAATATTTAATTTTTAAATTGCATCGGCATCCTTTTACCTAAGCCACACAAAATTTCAATAGAGATCGTTCCTGCCAGTTCCCCCACCTCTTCCGCTGAGATACCTGCATTATCTTGGTGCCCCACTAAAACCACTTCGTCGCCTATTTCCGGATTTGGGATATCTGTGATATCAATTACAAACTGATCCATGCAGATATTCCCCACCATCGGGCAGCGCTGTCCGTGCAGCAAAACGCTTCCTCGGTTGGCAAGGTTTCGAAACACACCATCCACATATCCAAGCGGTACGACTCCTAAGACAGACGACCGCCTTGTTTCAAAACTACCCGTGTAACTGACCTTTGTTCCTTTCGGAACCGGCTTTACATGTGCCAGTTTGGCTTTGATTTCCATGGCAGGGTACAGTGGATAATCCGGCAGATCTGCCAGTTCAGGCCCTGCATACAAGCCGTAAATTGCGGTTCCTGGACGTACCATATCCAACTGCATATGAGGAAATAGGATCGTAGCTCCACTGTTGGCAATATGGCGGATTGGGATTTCGATTCCTTCGCTTTTCAGCTTGTCCAGTAACCTCATAAATTTTGCAAACTGCATGTCGCAATAGGTTGTGTCACTCGTCTGTGGTGCAGTTGCCAAATGAGAAAAAATACCTTGCACTTCCAAATTTCGCATTCGCACAATATCAGTAATGTTTTTTACGGTGTCGCCGGCATCTGCCACAAATCCCAGCCGCCCCATACCGGTATCAATTTTCAGGTGAATAACAGCCTTTTCCCCACGTTTCTCAGCACAGTCATTCAGTGCCCTTGCTTGATGCATCGTAAAAATAGATGGCATTAATTTATAGTCCAATACCAGTGGATAGTCTTCTTCAAAGGTATGCCCCAGCAGAAGGATTGGCTGTTGGAAACCCGCCTGGCGCAATTCAATGCCCTCCTGCACAAGTGCCACGGCAAATTGACTAACACCCTCTTGTTCTAAGATGCGGGTCACGGGAATTACCCCGTGACCATAAGCATCAGCCTTTACTACACCCATAAATTTTGTGGTGGGCTCAATTCGGCTCATTAAATATTGTACATTTTTACGTATCGCTTCCAAATGGATTTCTGCCCACGCTGCGCGCATAATAATTCCCTCTTTTCACCTTCAGATGGTTTACCTCTTTGCCGTCTGCTCTCCCAGCTTCTCCTCTTTATCCTTAAGGAAAAACTTTCCTGGTGTCTCAAAGAACTCTTTTGTAGTTTGTACAATCTCTTTGTGAAGCAGAATAATGGCAATTAGATTTGGGAAAAGGATTACAGCCAGTGACAGATCCAAAAAGTTCCATAAGTAAGTTGCGGTGCCAACGGATCCCAGGGGAATTAGAAGGATGCAGATAATACGATAGGCAATAGCCGCCTTGTTGCTGTTGAACAGGAATTCTGCCTGCTTTTCACCGTACCAGATTAAAACAATCAGCGTGGAGAACACGAAGAGAATCAGGGATAACGTAATCAGGTAACCCCCCATTTTGCCAAACGCAGAACTGAATGCAAAGGTTGCCAGCCCAGCGCCTTCCATAAATGCTGCTGCCGGATCTTCCCACGCCCCTGTGCTCAGCACAACGAAAGCCGTACAGGTGCAGATCACAATGGTATCCAAAAAGATCTCCGTAATTCCCCACAAGCCCTGGCGTGCCGGATGGTCGGTAGTTGCGCTAGCATGGGCAATCGGAGCCGTGCCAAGTCCAGCCTCATTTGAATACACACCGCGGGCAAATCCCCAGCGGACAGCCATGGCCACCGTGGATCCGGCAAAGCCGCCGATTGCAGCACTTGGTGTAAATGCACTTTTGAAAATTAATGCAAGCATAGCAGGAACCTGCGCAATATTGAGAATCACAATAATCAGTGCTGCCACAACATAAATTCCAGCCATAACAGGTACCATTTTCTCCGTAAACTTGCCCAGAGACTTAATTCCGCCGATCAAAACAAGAGCAGTTAAGATCATAATAACGATGCCGGTAGCAATCGGTGGAATTCCTAAGGAAGTTTGGGCCGACCCGGCCAGCGCATTGGCTTGTGTCATGGAGCTAATGGCAACTTCAATCATCAGGCCGATGGCAAAGATGACCGCCAGCCACTTCATATGTAGTCCTTCTGTCATATAGCGGGCCGGTCCGCCTTCCCACTCGCCAGTCTCAGACTTTCTGCGGTACTTTACTGCCAGCAAAATTTCAGAGTACTTAAGCGCCATGGCCAGCAGCGCAATTACCCACATCCAAAACACTGCTCCCGGGCCGCCCATCATAATCGCCATTGGCACACCAGTAATATTTCCCGCACCAACCGTACATGCCACAGCGGAAGTCAGCGCCTGAAAAGCTGTCAGCGTGCCCTCGCCTTTTTGAGCAGCGCTCTTTTTTCCAAATGCGCCGAAAAGTGTAGACTTCAGGATGTACCCAAAATGCCTGAACTGAAAGAACCCAAGTCTTACAGACATAAATACACTGGTTACTAAGAGTACTATAATAATTGGAACGCCCCATAACCAACCAGAAAACGCAACGAGTTTATCGCCGATTGCTATCAAATTTCCCATTTTCATTCCTCCATAAAATCACAGATTTTTCTCTGACCCTACCATCAGCATTACATGCTATTTAAAAAGCAGACCTTACAGGCCTATATGGGAAAATCTGGGGAGTTGTTCTGAAAATCAGCCATTATATATTGCTTTCGGATACATTGGGAAGCCTGATTATCCCTATTTATGAAGGTTCATTGCAGATATTCCGCCACAATTTCTGCCTGCATCTGCGCTGCAACGGCAAGGGAGGCTTCATCGATATTAAAGTGTGGATTATGGTGCTCAAATGTACTTTTAGCCGATTCACTAGCCGTTCCGACAAAGTAATAGACTCCTGGAATCCTGCGGGAAAATTCTGCAAAGTCATCACCCAGCATAACGCTGACACCATGCGTTAGGATGTTCTCTTTGCCAACCACCCGTTCAGCTGCGTTCATAGCCAGTTTCGTCGCCGCTTCATCGTTATCCAGCAATGTATTTCCGCATTTGAACTCTATATCGCAAGTGCAGCGATACGCTGCACAGACTGCTTCACAGCACTCTTGAAAGCGGCTCCTGACTGCTTCATCTTCGGTATGCAGGCAGCGGATAGATCCTTCCAGTTCCACTTCATCTGGTACAATGATTTCCTTTGTCCCACCATGAATCTTGCAGACAGAAATTACCGTCGGCTTTGTGGAATCAAACTCCAGCGTGTGCAGGGTCCGGATGGCATCTAAAACATGGCCTGCTGCATCGATCGGATTGATTGCAGTATGAGGAGCACCACCATGGCCGCCTCGGCCGCGAATCGTTAGTTTAAAATAGTAGCTGGATGCCATAATAGGACCCGGCACAAGGCCGATTTTCCCAGTTGGAATAGGAGACCACAGATGGAAGCCGCATACAATATCCGGTTTTGGATTTTCTAATGCTCCGGCCTCGATCATCAGTTCCGCACCGGCATCCTCTTCATTCGTCTGGAAGAGAAAGATAACCGTTCCCTTCAATTCTTCACGGTGTCGGGTCAAAAGCTTTGCTGTGATTAGATGCAGCGCGGTATGGCCGTCATGGCCACACGCATGCATTACCCCAGGCTTTTCCGATGCAAAGGGCAATTCAGTCTCCTCCTGTATGGGAAGTGCATCAATATCACAACGCAGCATAATTGTTTTTCCTACCTGACTCCCCTGCAATATGCCAATGACACCAGTATCCGTGCAGCGCCGCACTTCAAGCCCAAGTTCTTTTAAATAATCCTCAATAATTTTTGATGTACGCACCTCGTGCAGACCAAGTTCTGGATGTCGATGGAAATCCCTGCGAAGTGAGATCATTTCCGCTTCCATTTCGGCGATTTCCCGCCTTATATCCACAACTATCACCCTTTCCCCTTTCGCTCTGGCCTTGAGCCTCATAAGATAGAGAAGCCTCCCTGGTCTTTTTATATTCAGAATCATACTGCAGGAGTTTCAAGCGGGGCTTCCCATCCATTTCCTCCCGGTTCTCCAGCGGAGTACGCTGCAGGTTCAAAGCATTTTATGGTTCCAAATCATTTTGTTTCAGCCTAAGGTTTTATCCTCCCAAGCTCTGCCGCGGATGAGCATTGCCTTCTCAATCTTCTGCAGAGCGTTGATCCAGGCTGCGTCGCGATAGCTGACGCCCAGTTGTGTTGCCGTATCATAAGTCTCACGGAAAGACTTTACAATATGCTCCTCCAGTTTGGAGCGAACGGTTTCCTTATCCCAGTATTGATCTGTGAGGCCCTGGGTCCGTTCAAAGCTGCAGACAATCGCGCTGCCGCAGTTGGTAAGTACGTCGGGCATAATGGTTACGCCCTTGGCATAAAGAATCTGTTCTGCCGCAGGAGTCGTGGGGCCGTTGGCGCATTCCATAATGAGTTTTGCTCGAACTCTCTCTGCGTTGCCCTCGTGGAGAACACTCTGAACAGCTGCGGGAATCAAAATATCGCAGTCTGCCTCCAGAACCTCGCTGGTACTGATTTCTGTGCAGCCGGGGAATCCCTTTACGCTGCGGGTCTTGTCCACATGCGCTCCCAGGGCAACGACATCGATACCGTCCGGATTGGCAATGCCGCCGTAAATATCGCTGATTGCAACAATTTTATAGCCGTCTTTGTACAGCAGTTCCGTTGCCACGCGGCCAACGTTGCCATAACCCTGCACAGCAACGCGCGCCCCCTTCTCCATCCCCATGGCCTTGGTGATTTCCCGGGTGACAAAATAGCAGCCGGTGCCGGTGGCCTCGCGGGACAGTTCCGTGCCATTGGCCTCCACAGGTTTATCATTGATGGCAGCGGGAGAATGGAACCCCTGGATTTCCTCCAGTTCGTCCAGCATCCAGGCCTGCGTCCGGCCATGGGTTCCAATGTCCGCTCCGGGAACATCCACCCAAGCGCCCTTCATGGGCAGCTTACGGATAAATCCACGGATCAGCGCCTCATACTCCCGCCGACTCATTTTGCTGGGATCGGCCTTAATGCCGCCTTTACCGCCGCCGGCCGGAATTCCGCCAACAGCATGTTTGATGGTCATCCAGAATCCCAGAGCTTTTGCGGTGTCCATGTCCATATCAGGGACGACGCGAACACCATTTTTAATCTGCCCCAATGCATCGCAGTAATGAACGCGATACGCAGTAAAAATTTCCAGTCTCCCGTCATCCATTCTGACAGGAATCGTAAACTCAAACTGACGCTGGGGCTGTTCCAGCAGACGAACCACTTCGGAATTGATGTGTCCCAATGCTGCGGCCTCATGCAAGGTCTTCAAGGAGGTTTCAAACGGATTTCCACTCATAATATATAACTTCCCTTCTCCTTAATTTGGTTGAAAAATGACGTCTTTTGTTAATCAGTTTATCAAGTTTTAAATGTCTTCTTTGCCCTCAATCAATAAGTTAGCGTTTTGAGGCAAAAAAAACATCATACAAGGTGTAAAAAAACTCGAAGGTTATTTTTATACAAATTCTTCGTCATTTTTCAATTGACTTTTATCCAAAAGCCATAATAGAATTATGCAGGATAGGAGAAGTACGGCATATGTATACAGTAAAGAATTTTTTAGACCAAAAAATTGTTCCCTGGCATCGAATCTTATCTGGCCGTAATGTAATTGAATCCAGCTTCATCGAACATGCTTCTGCTCTGGAACTGCCAATTGAAAATTTTGCACGTAAAAACGAACTGGTACTTTCCGCTCTTATAGGCTGTGAAAACGAAGCCACTTTTCTGACGCTCATTCGCGATGTTTATGAAGCGGGTGCAAGCGGCATTTTAATTGCACGCCCGGAGGATACGGTAACCCTGCCTCAAAAAGTCCTGGACTATCTGGACGGCCATCCCTTTCCCGTTATTCTGATTCCCTGGCAGATTCGATTCGCCGATATTATTACCGCTGTCTCCAAGCAGATTCAAAAAGATTCCGATGTACAGATCATGCAGTATGAAACCATTCAGAAGCGCCTGTTGGAAACGTACCTTTCCAATCAGGATATGAACTGCGCTGCACAACTGCTGGCTGATAGCTTTATGAGTCAAATTCTCATTTTTGATACCAGCGGCAGGTGCAAAGGCTTCAGTAAAAATTTTGCTGCAGAAGAAGTTTCCGAATTGGATCAGCTTTTTTTTGAAAAGGAATACATTATCGACATCAAAGCCCATGAGCGCTTATACGGCAGCCTGTATCTAAAACCGCTTACCTCAAAAAAGCTGTATGACGAGTCCCTGTTTTTTCACTACTTGATCTGGCCTCTGGTCCTCTGGTTTGACAAGGAGTGGGTCATCCAGGCAGCCAATCAAAGCATCAAGGATGACTTTATTTGGAGACTTACGAAAGGTCCTCTTGAGTCTTTTGAAACGATGTGCGAAGAGGGGCAGCGTCTTGGCTTTTATTTGCGTGGTTCCTACACTTGTATCGTTGGGGATATTTATCTGTACAGCAGTTCCGACGTCCGGGCAAATGAGCATTGGATTGCTCCAAATATCAATTTGCTAAAAGAAGAAATTTTGCGGACAGCACATACCATTCACCGGCGTGTTATGGTTACCTGGCAGAAAAATTTGCTGATTATCTATCTGCAAAGTACAAATGGCTATTTCCAGCAGGGAATCGACTTGTTTCTTGACAAGCTGGAGAAAAAGGCAGGGGAAGTATTTCCCCAGATCCGGTTTACCTGGGGAATCAGCGGTCCAGGCAGTGACCCCACCGATTTTCGCAAGTGCTTTCAGGACGCCAAGTTTGCCCAGGAACTATGCGTCAATACATCTGCCAAAAACACGCGTTTTACCTTCAAAAACACCGTTGTTTATAATATTATTTCATTTTTGGCAACGGACTCTGCCATTCACGAAAACGTCAAAAATATCATTGCTCCGCTTTTGGAGTACGATACTGCAACCGGGTCCTCCCTTTTGGAAACGCTGCAGTGTTATCTGGATTGCAAAAATCTCTCCGAAGCTGCCCGGCTTCTGCATCTGCACCGGCAGTCGCTTCTGTACCGCATCAACAAAATTGAAGAACTCACCGGCCTCTCTCTGAAAAATGCAGATAACTTCTTCCTGCTTGAAATTTGTGTTCGTTTGTATGCAAACCGCCATAAATGAAATTTTGGAAATATCCACCAAAAAAGAAGGGAACGGTATCATACCGTTCCCTTCTTTTTTCTTTTCTGTCCTCAGCCTCGGATACCCGTTCTCTTGTGCATTACTGTTTCCTGGCGTGATAGGCTTGGATGCCCAAGGCCAACAGATCCATTGCCCGCTCCAGATCCTCTTGCTTCAAAACATAGGCAATCCGAATCTCGCTGCGGCCCTTGCCGGGCGTGCCGTAAAACTGCTCTCCAGGGGCGAACATCACCGTATCACCGTGATCTTCAAAATCCGTCAGCAGCCATTTCTGGAAGGCATCTGCATCATCCACCGGCAGTTTAACCATGAGATAAAAGGCTCCCTCGGGGCATTTGCAAACCACGCCCGGAATCTCTCTGAGTTTGCGCATCACGGTGTCACGCCGGCGGTGATACTCCTCTTTTTGGGCCGCAAAGTAAGCCGGGCCAGCCTCATACAGTGCAGCAGCACCCAACTGATCCAGGGTGGAACTGCAAAGGCGCCCCTGGCAAACCTTCAGCGCCTGGCCGATTAACTCCTTATTTCTCGAGATCAACGCACCGATCCTGGCGCCGCATGCGGAAAAGCGCTTGGAAATGGAATCAATGATCACCACATTCTCCACAACATCCGGGAACTCTGCCAGGCTGACAATTCTCTGGTCGCTGTATACAAACTCCCGGTATACCTCATCCGCAATAATGAAGAGGTTGTGATCCCGCGCCACATCCGCAATCATACGGGTAGCCTCCGGGCTTAAAATAGTGCCCGTGGGATTCCCTGGATTGGTAATCAGGATGGCACGGGTTTTGGGAGTAATTTCCGCTTCAATGCGTGCCCGGTCCCCATAAAAAAAACCCTCCTCGGCAGAAGTGGGAATTGGATGGACCACACCGCCGGCCAATCTGGTAAATGTATTGTAATTGGGATAGAACGGCTCCGGAATCAGAACTTCGTCTCCCTCATCCAAAATGCACTGCAATACAATCTGCAGCGCCTCGCTGCCGCCGTTCGTGGCCAGGATATCCCCGCTCTCCAGTTCAATTCCAAGGCCATGGTAATACTGCCGCACAGACTCCAGATACTCCGGAATGCCGGGAGAGGGTGCATAGGCCAGAACCGAACTCTGGAAATTCTGAATGGCATCAAAAAATTCGCGCGGCGTCTCGATATCCGGCTGTCCAATGTTCAGGTGATAAATTTTACGTCCCTTCGCCTCCGCCTCCACTGCATAGGGATGGAACTTGCGGATAGGTGAGAGATTACATTGCTCTATTTTTTGAGAAAATTTCATGGCAGTTGCCTCCTTGGGCTGCATAATCATCATATTTTACGAAGATACACCGCAGCGGCTTCGGCCGAGGAACCGCCAACGGCACAGAGACAGCGACAACAAATTCTGTTTGATGTGGAATTCCCTGCATGATACCGCATTTTCCATCACCGGATGGGGATAAAAAAACGCCCCTGACTCACGTCAGGGGCGAAAAAACCTTCCACGGTACCACCCTGATCTGTCCCATCCAGGGACATCTCATGCCATCCGATAACGTGGATGAACCGTTCCGCTCATCGCGGACTGCTCAAAAGTGGCTGCTTTGTGGCATTGGTCAAGGGCTTACACCAACTCCCTCTCGCTGTAAGACCGGTTTCACAAAACTGGCTTTGTCATCGCTTTTGCGTATCTTTCATTATACGTGTTTCTTCAGATTTGTCAAGACGTGGTTTTTTCCAAGTTACGTCTTGTTACGTTTCATCCACAGGAAACGGCACTTCGTCATCCTCCTGGTTATCTTCCGGGGCACCGCCTCCCATCTGCATCTCCTGCCACTGGGCGCGGGTAATCAACAGCTGCCTGGGTTTGGATCCTTCGAATGGCCCAACAATTCCCCGATCCTCCATTTGATCCACGAGGCGGGCTGCCCGGGAGTAGCCTAGCTTCAGCCGCCGCTGCAGCATGGAGACGGAGGCCTGTCCGGTTTCCAATACGACCTCCACTGCAGCGGGCAGCAGTTCATCCCCTTCATCACTGGAGGGATCCGCCGCAGCGCTCCCCTTGGTGCCGCTGCCTTTCTCTTTCTCCTGCATGGACTCCTCAATCTTGGCAATGACCTCGTCAGAGTATTGGGCTTCGCCGGACTGCTTGACAAAGTCCACGACCTGTTCAATTTCCTCCGGTGAAATAAAGCAGCCCTGGACCCGCATCGGCTTTCCAATGCCAAGCGGAGCATACAGCATATCTCCCTTACCGACCAGTTTTTCCGCGCCGGTAGTATCCAGAATAATGCGGGATTCCAGAGAGGACGCCACCGCAAATGCAATCCGGCTTGGAATATTGGCCTTCATAAGGCCAGTAATCACATCGGCAGAGGGCCGCTGGGTGGCGATGACCAAATGCACACCGGCGGCACGCCCCATCTGCGCTACGCGGCAGATGGACTCTTCCACCTCTTTTGCCGCTACCAGCATCAAATCAGCCAACTCGTCGATAACCACCACGATGGAAGGTAATGTCTCCCGCTCCTCATCAGCGCGGGCCAGCCTGTTATACTCCTCCAGCTTCTTCACACCGCACTCAGAAAAGGTCTTATACCGCTTCATCATCTCGAACACAGCCCACTGGAGTGCTCCTGCGGCCTTCTTCGGATCCGTAACCACCGGAATCAGCAAATGGGGGATTCCGTTATAGGGTGCCAATTCCACCATTTTGGGATCCACCATGATAAACCGGACCTCATCCGGTGTAGACTTGTACAGCAAACTGATGATGAGAGAGTTGGTACACACAGATTTGCCGGATCCGGTGGTACCGGCAATCAGCACATGGGGCAGCTTTTCAATATTGCCCACAATACAGCTGCCTCCGATGTCCTTGCCCAAGGCAAAGGCCACTTTTGATTTGTGCTCCACGAAATCCCGAGACTCAATCACATCCCGGATCAGCACGGATGTCACCTGCTTGTTCGGCACCTCAATGCCCACCACGGAGATCTTGTCCGGGATGGGTGCAATCCGGACACCGCTGGCGCCCAGGGCCAACGCAATGTCATCTGCCAGATTTGTGATCTTGGATAGTTTTACGCCCTGATCCAGGATAAACTCATAGCGGGTAACGGACGGCCCATGCACCACTTCTCCAGGCGTGGCATCCACGCCGAAACTGGTAAGGGTCTCGGCCAGGCGGCGGGAATTATTGCGCAGTTCTGCGCCTGTCTCCGTGTAATTCTCCCCCTGATTCTGCCGCAGCAGCGTAATGGGCGGAAATTGGTAGCTTTCTCCACTCGCTGCCATTTTCTGCGCAATCTCCTCTGTGACAGCGGCTGTCTGAGCCGCCACCTCATTGGCAACGGTTTTTGGGGACGGTGCCTCCATTACCGGAGCAGCGGGATCCGTCTCCACAGAGAGCGGCTGAATCGCCGGTATCGCAGGCTTCTTGACTGCAGGTGCCGCCTCCTCGGTAAGCGGCCTTGGCTTCTCCGCCGGCACTTCTTCCGGCATTCCTGTAAGGACCTCACCCGGGGTCTTCTGCTGGGCAGACTTGTGCCGGAAAAAGCTGGTAAAGCGCCCAGGCTCCTTTACAGCCGGAATCTGTGCTGGCTGTTCATCATCCAGGGGAATGTCAATCATCGGTTTCGGCTTAGATGCATCTGCAGCGCGCTTCGGCATCTCCAGCGGCACCATCCGAATCGCCGGTTCTGTTCTTTCCGGCTCCTCTTCATAGACGGGACGGTTCTTATGCTTTTCAATCAGGGCGCCCACCGTCAGTCGGAGGGCTACCATTACCAGAATCACTAAAAGAGCGGTGAAGAGAATAATAGACACTATTTTGGACAAAACAGCCACCGAACCGCCAGCTAGGAACCCCGATACCGCTCCGCCGGCCTTCATCGCCACGCCGTCCTTCCACAGAGCCTTCAGTACACCAAAGCCAGGATTATACTCTTTGGTGACCAGCACCATATGCAACAATGCACCAAACAGCACCGGAATCAGCAGCGCGCAGGTTGTCCGCAGCTGCACTGGCCTGCCGTGGTGAAACAGCAGAATCACGGCCGCCAGCAGCAAGGCCGGCCCCGCCAGCCAATAGCCGTAGCCAAACAGGCCTTTCAGCAGTATGGCAAGCCAGTCGAGTAAAATCGCACTGACACCGCAGTAACTGACAATGACGCAAAGGGACAGTACCAGAAGCACCACGCCGCCAACCTCCCTGCGGATAGGCCGCTTCTGCGGAGCCGCGATCTTTTTTCCGCGGGAGGAACCATTTCTGGTTGTTCCCTTTTTAGTGGTTGTTCCCGTTTTCTTCTGTGTGGTAGATGCCACGATCCATGTACCTCCTTCGAGGGATAAGGGCACTTATCTGCCCTGGAATATCATCCTTTGAGACAAACGCTGTATATTTTCATGTTTCGATTGGTGCTGCTTTTATTTCTGAATCCATGTTAAGATCAGCGTCACAAGGCCTGCCGCCCAGCAATAATATGCAAACCAGCCAAATCGGCCCTTGTCCGCGATCATGCGCAGCAACCGGATGCATAAATATCCAGAAACTGCGGCGGCCACCACGCCCACCAAATAGACCGGCAGCTGCGCCAAATCAATACCGTCGCTCTTTGCCGCATCAGCAATGCTGAGGATATTGGCTCCCAGCACAGCGGGAATGGACATCAGGAAGGAAAAGCGGACGGCAAACTTCCGTTCAAAGCCGCAGAACATGCCGGAGCAGATGGTCATGCCAGATCTGGAAATTCCGGGACAGGTTGCAATGGCCTGGCCGACGCCAACCAGCAGCGCATCCAGTGCAGTGGCGGTCTTTTCTGTTTTGCGCCCTCGTTTCACCCGATCAGAGAGAAACAGTAAGACGCCTGTCACCAACAGCGCGAAGCCGATGAACACCGTGTTATAATACAGGGACTCCACAGCATCCTTGATTGGCAGAATTACAAACAGCGGCAGTGTGGCCACAATGATTAAAAAAATCAACCTCCGAGAGGGTGTCGGAGCGATACGGCGGTGGCTGCGCAAATCCGCGAAAATGGAGAAAAAGGCCTGAATCATTTCCACGATATCATCCCAATAGGCCACAAACACTGCCAAAAGCGTACCTAGATGCAGCAACACGTCAAAAAACACATGCTCTGCACCAGCAGCTTGGATCCCCAGCAAATTTTGGGCAATGGAGAGATGCCCCGAGCTGGAGATGGGCAGGAATTCTGAAATACCCTGGATGAGTCCCAGGAAAAAAGAAGATAACAGTGACAATCCGCTCACGCTCCTAAATATCTCATGTGAGAATAAGTATACCACGACCGCTGGGCGAATTCCAGAGGTATTTGGCCCAGATAAAAAGAGAGCTGACGAGCAGCTCTCTTTTTTATAAATGAGTCGGTTCCTCGGGTTCGCCCCGTTTCTTCCGCTGCCGGTCCTGCAAATGGAAAAAGCGGTGGAATTCCACCGCTTACTTCTCCATGATCTCCAGTGCCGCCTTTGCCGCGGCCTGCTCGGCTTCTTTCTTGCTGTGGCCGGATCCGGTGCCCACGGCGCTGCCATTCAGCTGCACTTCCGCCACAAAGGTCTTGTCGTGATCCGGACCCTGCTCACCGATCATCTGGTAGGTCAGCACCTGGTCCGCATGGCGCTGGATCAACTCCTGAAGGGCAGTCTTATAATCCCGGCGGCGCTCCTCAACCACCTCTTCCCGCTCGGCATCCAAAAGACACCGGTGAATCAGAGCAGTGGCCGCGTCTATGCCGCCGTCCAGATAAACTGCGGCAAATACCGCCTCTGTAGCATCCGCCAGAATCGAGGTCCGCTCCCGGCCTCCCCCGGCTTCCTCACCGCGGCCGAGCCGCAGGTAGCGGCCCAGATCCAGCTTTCGCGCCACCTCATACAAACTCTGCTCGCACACCAGCGCAGCCCGGATGCGGGTCAGATCCCCCTCCGGCAGATCCGGATGCTGGCGGAACAAAAATTCCGCCGTGACGAAGCCCAGAACGGAATCTCCCAAAAACTCCAGCCGCTCATTGCTGTTTAGGTGGGCAGCCCGGTGCTCATTGGCATAGGAGCTGTGGCTCAGCGCCTCCCGCAGCAGGGCAGGGTCCCGAAAGGTATAATTCAGTTTTTGCTCCAGTTCCTGCATGGTGTTCCTCTCCAAAAGGAAGCCCCGCTTCCAGCGGGGCAATCCCTGTATGTTATCCGTTCAGTTTCCCCGCAACGTAATTCACGGCATCGCCAACGGTCTTCAGTGCCTTCAGGTCCTCTTCCTGGGTCACGCCCAGTTCGAACTCCTCTTCGATGGCCATCACCAGTTCCACCACGTCCACGGAATCGGCGCCCAGATCCTCCTCAAAGGAAGTATCCATGCTGACCTCCGCCGGCTCCATGGCAAACTGTTCGGCCACTAAATTTTTCATTGTCTGGAAAATATCCTCAATTGACATGCTGATCACTCCTCAAGGAATTATATGACAGTTCTTACTGGGGACATCATACGGCAAGTGGCGCGCCGGTGTCAATAGCAAATCAAACTTTTTCCACAGCGGGTTTGACGCGCATATAATCAATGTTGGCCTCGATGTCTGCAATAAAGCCGCTTTCGGCATATTCCCCGGCCCGGAGAATGGCATTTTCAATGGCTCTGGCGTCAGATCCGCCGTGGGCCTTAATGACCGGCCGGGAAATTCCCAGAAAGGGCGTTCCCCCGATTTCACTGGGATCAGCCCGCCGCTTCAGGCGATCCAGATCGCCCTTCATCAGCCCGGCCGCCAGCTTGGACCTGGTGCTGGAGAGGAAGGCCTCCTTCAGTTCCTTCATCAAAAACTTCGCGGTGCCCTCCAGGCTCTTGAGCATGATGTTGCCGGTGTAGCCGTCGGACACCACCACGTCGGCCCCTCCCATAATGGCGTCGTTGGCCTCAATGTTGCCGATGAAGTGAATCCGTCCCTCTTTTCCGGCCGCGTCCAGCAACTGGTAGGTCTCATGGCGCAGCGTGTCGCCCTTTTCCTCTTCGGCTCCGATGTTCAAAAGGCCCACCCGGGGTTTTGCAACACCCATGACCTTCCTGGCGTAAAAGCTGCCCAGAAAGGCAAACTGCAGCAGGTATTCCGGCGTGCATTCGGCGTTGGCGCCGCAGTCGCACAGAATGAGGTGTCCGCCGTATACCGGGACGGCAGGTCCCATGGCGGCCCGGCGGATCCCCCGGATCCGCTTGACCAGCAAGGTGGCGCCCGCCAGCAGCGCACCGGTGGAGCCGGCGGAGACAAACGCATCTCCCACACCATCTTTCAGCAGGTTCAGTCCCACGGTCAGGGAGGAGTTGGGCTTCATCTTAAAGGCGGTGGCCGGGTCGTCGGAAATCTCCACCACCTCGGCGGCGTCCTTGACCTCTACGCCTGCGGGCAGCGTCTTCTCCCCGCAGGCCTCCACAGCCCGCAGAATCTCCGCCGTCCGGCCCACCAGCAGAATCTCAACCCCCTGGTTTTTGTGAGCCGCCAGCGCGCCCCGGACAATTTCCAAGGGGGCATTGTCACCGCCCATGGCATCTACAATCACCTTCATGGCAAAACCTCCTCCTTCAGCGTCTCAATCACCGCCAGCGACCGGGCGGACAGCTCGGCATTCTTGTTGCGCTTGCCCTTTACCCGGTGAGCCAGCGGCGGTATAATACCGAAGTTGATGTTCATGGGCTGGAACACGGTGATGGACTGGTTGCTGACATACAGCCCCAGCGCGCCGATAGCGGTCTCCTGCGGAAAGTCAACCGGCGCCCTGCCCAGCAGCCTTCGGGCCGTCTCCACGCCCACCAGAAAGCCGCTGGCGGCGGACTCCACATATCCCTCCACACCGGTCATCTGTCCGGCAAAGGAGATGCGGGGCTCGCTTTTCAGCCGGTAATACCGATCCAAAAGCCGGGGAGAATTCAAAAACGTATTCCGGTGCATAACGCCGTAACGCAGAAACTCCGCGTCGTGAAGGGCCGGAATCATGGAGAACACCCGCCGCTGCTCCGGAAAGCGCAGGTGGGTTTGAAAGCCCACCAGGTTGTACACCGTGCCGTCGGCATTGTCCCGCCGAAGCTGCACCACGGCATAGGGCCAGCGGCCGGTGCGGGGGTCGTCCAGTCCCCTGGCCTTCAGCGGGCCGTACAGCAGTGTGTCGTGGCCCCGGCGGGCCATGACCTCCACCGGCATGCAGCCCTCAAAGACCTTTCCGTCCTCAAAGCCGTGGACCGGGGCCTCCTCCGCAGTGGTCAGCGCCTGCCAGAAGGCGTCATACTCCTCCTGGTTCATGGGGCAGTTGACATAATCTGCCGTCCCCTTGTCGTACCGGGAGCCCATCCAGGCGTAATTCATATCCACACTCTCAGCAGACACCAGCGGCGCCGCCGCATCGTAAAAGTGGAGGCCGCTGTCCGCCCCCAGCAGCTGCAAAAGCCGCTCCGCCAAGGCATCGGAGGTCAGGGGGCCGGAGGCTACCACCACCTCGCCGTCGGGCAGCTCCGTCACCTCTTTTTCCACCACCGTGATGCGGGGATGGCTGCGGACCTTCTCCGTCACCATCCGGGCAAAGCCGTGACGGTCCACCGCCAGTGCGCCGCCGGCCTCCACGCGGGTGGCGTCGGCGCACTGGAGAATCAGCGAGCCCAGCCTCCGCAGCTCCTCCTTCAAAAGCCCCACTGCGTTTTCCAGCTGGTCTGAGCGCAGGGAGTTGGAGCAGCACAGCTCCGCAAAATACGCCGTCTCATGGGCGGGGGTCTTCTTCTCCGGCTTCATCTCGCACAAAGTCACATCCACTCCGCGCTCTGCCAGCTGCCAGGCGCACTCGCTGCCCGCCAGACCCGCGCCGATGACTGTTACATGCATGGTCGTCACTTCCTCTCCTCACTGCGGCCCAGCAAATAGTCTGTGGTCACATCAAAATAATCCGCCAGCTTCATCAGGTTGGGAATCTCCGGATACGAAGTCCCCGACTCATAGTTCTGATATGCCCGCAGCTTGATTCCAATCAATTCTGCCATCTGTGTCTGCGTCCTTCCCTTTTCATGCCGCAGTTCTCGCATACGCTGCGCAAAAATACTCATAGCGCCCCCCTTGACAAGCAGTTTAACCGCATATATATTATACGTAGTTAAATTACATATTGGAGTTGATTTTTATGACAGAAACCATGCAGGCCCTGTATGACTACGTGCTGGAAAACCGCTTCTCCGCCTTTTTGACGGGGCAGGAATACCGCACCGTCTGCCATCTGGCGGACAAGCATCTGAATGCGCTGGAGCAGGAGCTTTCCAAGCCTCAGAAGGAGCGGCTGGAAAAGCTCTGCGACGTCTGGTGCGAGCAGCAAATTCTGGAACAGGAAGCCCTGTTTCAGGCCGTCTGGCAGGCAATCCGGGAGCTGGCTTAAGCCTGCTCCTTCCCGGCCGTCTTCTTTGCGGCGGGCTTTTCAGCGGCATCCTCCGTCTTTTTGGTTGTGCCCTTTTTGGCGGGGGCCTTCTTCCCGGTTGTCTCCGTCTTCCCGGCGGCAGTCTTCCGGGCGGGCTTTTTCTCCTGCTCCGCCGTCTCCTCGCCGGGGGCCTCGCCGTCCTTTTTCTCCTCAGCGGGCTTTTTCTTGGGATAGCCCCGCTTGTCCTCCGGCAGGAAGTTGGCGCAGTCCGGGTTGATGCAGAAGGGCTTTTTAAAGCCCCGGCCGGACTTTTTGAACAGGGTGTGGCCGCAGACCGGGCAGTCGTCCTTCACCGGCACATCCCAGGTCATAAAGTCGCACTTCGTGGCCTCGTCCTTGTCGCTGTTGTGCTCGCAGCCATAGTAGGTATACCCGTTTCGGGACGTTTTCTTCAAAATGCGCCCGCCGCACTTGGGGCAGCAGCCCGGCATCTCCACCACCAGGGGCTTGGTGAACTTGCAGTCCGGATACCCGGGGCAGGCCAGAAAACGGCCGAACCGGCCGGACTTGACCACCATGTTCCGTCCGCACAGGTCGCACTTTTCGTCGGACACCTCGTCCGGCACCTTGATGCGGGTGCCCTCCAGGTCCTTTTCCGCCTGCTTGAGATTTCTGTCAAAGTCGCCGTAGAAATCCCGCAGAACGCCCTTCCAGGGGGTGCTGCCCTCCTCCACGGAGTCCAGCTTCTGCTCCATATTGGCGGTGAACTTCAAATCGGCAATGTCGGTGAATTTGTCCTTCATCAGCTCCGTCACCACCCGGCCCAGGTTCGTGATGTGGAGGTACTTGCCCTCCTTCACCACGTACTCCCGGTCCAAAATCGTGGACACGGTGGGGGCATAGGTGGAGGGACGGCCAATGCCCTGCTCCTCCATGGCGCGGATGAGGGTGGCATCGGTATAGTGGGCGGGGGGCTGGGTGAAGTGCTGGTCCCGGGAGAAATCCTTCAGCGTCAGGGTCTCCCCCTCCCGCAGGTTCGGCAGCGGGGAGTGCTTTTCCTCTTTCTCCTCGTCCTTGCCCTCCTCGTACACAGCGGTATAGCCGGAAAATTTCAGACTGGAGGAGCTGGTGCGGAAGCTGTGGCTTGCGGCCTCGATTTCCACGGCCACGCTGTCATACACGGCGTTGGCCATCTGGCAGGCCACATACCGGCTCCAAATCAGGCGGTAAAGCCGGTACTGCTCGCCGGTCAAATCCTTTTTCAGCATCTCCGGCGTCCAGGATACGTTGCTGGGCCGGATGGCCTCGTGGGCGTCCTGAGCCCCGGCCTTGGCCTTGTAACGGTGGGTCTGGGCGGGGTAGTAGGCCTCGCCGTAGCGGCCCAAAATAAACTCCTTGGTGGCGGCCAGCGCCTCCTCGGAAATCCGCAGGGAGTCGGTACGCATATAGGTGATAAGGCCCACGGTACCCTCCCCCTCAATGTCCACGCCCTCGTAGAGCTGCTGGGCAATGGCCATGGTGCGGCGGGGCGTCATGGAGAGCTTCCGGGACGCCTCCTGCTGCATGGTGGAGGTGGTAAAGGGCGGCGAGGGGCTGCGCTGCTTGTCAGTCCGCTTCACGGACTTTACCAGGAAGGGAGCGTTTTCCGTCTCCTGCACCACGGCCTCCACTTCCTCAGCGGATTTCAGCTCGGCTTTCCTGCCGTTTTTACCGTGGTAACGTGCCGCAAAAGGGAGCTTTTTCATATCGTCGCCAATCAAATTGGCGTCCAGCGTCCAATACTCCTCGGGCTGGAAGCTCTCAATCTCCCGGTCCCGGTCGTCCACCATGCGGGTGGCCACGGACTGGACGCGGCCCGCAGATAGTCCCCGCCGGATTTTTTTCCACAGCAGGGGCGAGAGCTCATAGCCTACAATCCGGTCCAGGATACGGCGGGCCTGCTGGGCATCTACCAGGTTCTGGTCAATCTCCCGGGGCTCCTGGATGCTCTCCTGTACCACATTCTTTGTGATCTCGTTGAAGGTCACCCGCTTGCTCTTTTCATCCGGCAGATCCAGCAGCTGCTTTAAATGCCAGGAAATGGCCTCACCCTCGCGGTCCGGGTCAGTGGCCAGATACACAGTGTCCGCTGCCTTTGCCTCTTTTTTCAAATCGCCGATGATCTCTTCCTTGCCCTTGATGGGCTTATAGACCGGCTCGAAGTCATGCTCCAGATCCACACCCAGAACGCTTTTGGGGAGATCCCGCAGGTGCCCCATGCATGCCTTCACCGTGAAATCCTTGCCCAGGTATTTGCCGATGGTTTTGGCCTTCGCGGGGGACTCCACGATGACCAGGCTGTGTTTTGCCATAGTTACCTCCAAGCGCCCGCCAGGGCGCAATTATTCCTTACACTTTATTCCACAGGCGTCACCGTACGGGTATATCGCTTCCCGCTGTGCTGCTCCACCAGATGTTCCAGTTCCAGTACAGTGAGCGCGGACAATACCCGCCGGGTTGGAATGCCGCTTTTTTCAATTAAATCATCCACCAGCTGGGGATCCCCAGTCAGTATCTGCAGGAGCCGAATTTGATCGTCCGTCAGACCCTGCTCATTTTTTGACAAGCTGAAAGAGGGCGGCACAGGCTTTGCCTCCGTCTTCTGCCGGGCTTGGTAGCCCAAGGTCACCGGGCGGCTGCGCACCCCTTCCGCGTGCAGCTTGTCCGGGAAACGGGCCTCATATTCCCGCAGAATATCCCAGGCCTCTGCCGCCACGCCCGCGCCATCCCGGATCAGGCGGTTGCAGCCAACGCTGGTGGAAGCGTCAATGGGACCGGGCACTGCAAATACATCCCTCCCCTGCTCCAACGCGGTCTCCGCCGTAATCAGCGCGCCGCTGCGTTCCGGTGCCTCCACTACCAGAACGGCGTTGGAAAGACCAGAGAGGATGCGGTTTCGAACAGGAAAATGCCGGCCTTCCGGCGGCGTGCCGGGCGGATATTCCGAGAGAATGGCGCCGGCCGCAGCCACGTCCTCGTACAGATAGCGGTTTTCGGGCGGATAAAGCACATCCAGGCCATTGCCGACCACGGCAACTGTCGGCCCGCCGGCCCGGAGCGCGCCCCGGGTGGCCGCCGCGTCAACGCCGCGGGCCAGTCCACTGACGACAACCGCACCGCAAGATGTCAAACCGTATCCCAGCTGTTCCGCGGATTTCACACCATAGGGCGTACAGTCCCGGGTGCCGACCACCGCAACTGCCGCCTCCTCGTCCATGACGGGAAGCCGCCCCCGCATGTACAGCAGGCAGGGCGGGTCGTAGATATTTTTGAGGCGACCGGGATACTCCGCGTCCTGAATGGTCAAAATCCGCAAATTCAACTGCTGACAGTCCGCCAGAATGCGATCCACACCGGAGAGATCATGGTTTTCCAGCCGGGCCGCCTGCTCCCGGGAAAGTCCTTCCGTCAAGAGGATTTCTCCCGCATCTGCATAGAAGACGTCCTCCGGCGTACCGAAATGGTGAAGCAGCGCCAGACGGGACTGATTGGTCAGCCCCGGCAGCTCCGTCAGCCACAGCCAGTACTTCAGCATTTTCCTCTCCCCTTTCCTCAGTCATCGCGGGCAGCCTCCCACAGCAAAACAGTGGCGGCAATCGCCGCATTGAGAGACTCGCAATGCGCACTCATCGGGATCAGCACGGTTTTGTTGCAGCATTCCAGCAACTCCCCGGAAAGTCCTTTTCCCTCGCTGCCGATAGCCAGCGCGCAGCGGTGGTAATTCACTGTGCGGGCATCCTCCGTGTTGCTCCGCAGGGCGGCGCCGTACAGCGGCAGGTTACTTTCCCGCAACAAGATCCGCAGATCCTTCATGCCGCAGCTCCATGCCGGGCAGCGGAATACCGCCCCCATAGAGGCCCGGACGGTCTTCGGGTTATATGGATCTGCGCAGGCATTTACCAAAAACACCCCGTCGGCCCGGAACGCATCCGCCGTGCGGAGGATGGTGCCCACATTGCCGGGATCCTGTACCCCGTCCAGCACGACGTATCGTCGGCCCGGCAGCCGGTCCGGCAAAGGGCGGTCCGGAAGACCGCACACAGAGAGAATTCCCTGGGGCGTCTGCGCCGGGGAGATGGACTTCATTACATCAGATGGAACCTGAACACAGCGAACCCCTGCCGGAAGAGACGGAAGGGGCACTTCTGCCGTGCACACCACCGTGTGAAGCTCCGCTTTCCAAAGCAGGGCCTCCTCCAGTAACTTTGGGCTGTCACACAGGAATTCCCTGCTGCGGCGGCGATAAGAAACGGAGGCAGCCAGCTTTCGGAGATGGGTGCACAGCGGGTTTGCCCGGCTGGTAATCGTCTCCATGGCTGGTGCCTCCTTTTCTGACCGTATCATTTCGCCCATAGGGCGGGAAATTTCTTCATATCAGGACTGTTCCTGTCAGCACAGTCCGTACTTAATACAGCTTCGCTCCCGCCGGAATCCGGTCATCCACCATCAGCAGGTGAAGTGCCTCACTGCCATTCTCCTCATGGACGGCAGAAATCAGCATGCCGCAGGAATCGATCCCCATCATTTTGCGCGGGGGCAGATTCACGATGGCGATTGCCGTCTTGCCAATCAGTTCTTCCGGCTCGTAGTACTCATGGATACCACTCAAGATCGTGCGGTCTGTACCCGTTCCGTCATCCAAAACAAACTGGAGGAGTTTCTTGCTCTTGGGCACGGCGCTACATTCCTTGATCTTGACTGCACGGAAATCAGACTTGCTGAAGGTCTCAAAATCCACCATTTCCTCAAACAGCGGCTCGATCTTTACGTTGGAAAAATCGATAGATTCCACAGCCATTTCCACAGTAGGAGTTGCTGCCTTTTCCGCTTTCTGGGAAGCCGGGGCATCCAGAGGCTTCATCGTGGGGAAGAGAATGACTTCCCGAATGGTGTCGGAGTTTGTCAGCAGCATCACACAGCGGTCGATGCCAATACCAAGGCCGCCGGTGGGGGGCAGACCATACTCCAAAGCGGTAATATAGTCCTCGTCCATCATACTGGCCTCGCTGTCACCCTTATCCCGCAGCTCCACCTGCTTCTGGAAGCGCTGCTTCTGGTCGATGGGGTCGTTCAGCTCTGAGAAGGCATTGCCCATCTCGCTCCGGCAGATAAACAGCTCAAATCTCTCCGTAAGACGGGGATCCTTAGGGGACCGCTTGGCCAGCGGGCTCACATCCACCGGGTGCATCGTGATAAAGGTCGGCTGAATCAGCTTTTCCTCCACCCGCTGGTCAAAGCACTCATACAGGGCATTACCCCAGGTTTTATCAGCAGTCTCCGGCAATTCTACGCCGATGGCCTTGGCAGCGGCCACAGCCGCTCCATCGGAATCGATGGCCATAAAGTCGATTCCCACATATTGCTTTACGGCTTCCGCCATGGTCATACGGGGCCAGCCCGGAGTCAGGTTAATATTCTCTCCCTGCCACTGGACCTGATAAGTGCCCAGAATCTCCTGTGCGGCGGAAGACAGCAGTTCTTCAAACAGATCCATCATATCGTTGAAGTCCGCATACGCCTGATAGAGTTCCACCGTGGTAAACTCTGGATTATGCTTTGGATCCATTCCCTCGTTGCGGAAAATGCGGCCGATTTCATACACGCGGTCCAGCCCGCCCACAAGCAGCCGCTTCAGGGGCAGCTCCGTGGCGATACGCATATACATATCGATGTCCAAGGTGTTGTGGTGCGTGATGAAAGGCCGGGCGGTGGCACCGCCGGAGATGGTGTTCAGAACCGGAGTCTCCACCTCCATATAGCCGCGGCCGTCCAGAAAGTCCCGGACGTGCTTGATAAACCTGGAGCGGATGACAAAATTCCGCTTCACCTCCGGATTTACCGTCAGGTCCACATACCGCTGGCGGTAACGCAGTTCCCGGTCCTGCAGACCGTGGAACTTCTCGGGCAGGGGCAGCAGTGCTTTGCTCAGCAGCGTGATATTCTTTGCCCGAACGCTCATCTCGCCTCGCTGGGTACGAAAAACCTCTCCGTCCACACCCACAATATCACCAATATCGTATTTTTTAAACTGTTTGTAAACCGCCTCGTCCATTTCGTCCTGGCGGGCATAGAGTTGAATCCGACCGTCCCGGTCCTGCAGATCACAGAAGCTGACCTTGCCCATGCCCCGCTTACTCATCAGGCGACCGGCCACCTTCACGGCCCGGCCTTCCATGGCCTCGAAATTATCTTTGATCTGCTGGGAGGTCGCATCCCAGGCAAAGCGGGTCTGCTGGAAAGGATCTGCCCCAGCAGCCTGCAAAGCCGCCAGCTTCTCCCGGCGAACTTTTGTCTGCTGACTGAGATCTTCCTCCGCCTGAGGCTGCTGGTTTATCTTCTGTTCAGCCATCTCTCTTCTCCCTTACCGCTCGATTTTCTGTACTGTGTAGGTAATGGTGCCCCGTGGAGCTTCTACCGTCACAGCGTCTCCCTCTTTAGCACCCAGCAGCGCCTTGCCGAAGGGGGATTCCTCAGAGATCACGCCATGCATCGGATCCGCCTCCTGGGAACCCACGATTTTATAGGGAGGCATACTTTTGCCGCTGGCATCCGCCACCGTGACCTTACAGCCGATGGTAACAACGTTGGTTGGAGCGTTGCTCTCGTCCACAATCACCACATGCTGCAGGATCTCTTCCAGTTCTGCAATGCGGGAATACAGCTTGCCCTGCTCATTTTTTGCCTCGTCATATTCGCTGTTCTCAGAGAGGTCGCCGAATCCCCGGGCCACCTTGATCTGTTCAGCCACTTCGTCGCTGCGGGTAGTTTTGAGATAGTTCAGCTCCTCCTGCAGTTCCTGGGCGCGGGCTGCGCTCATTTTGTACTCTTTTTCCATATTGGTTGATCCTTTCTGCTATCTTTTGACAGGGAAGGTCCCTCTTTCCCCAGCACATACTTATTCTATTTTATCATTAGTGTAGTATTATAGAGGCTGGTTTTCCGAATGTCAAGGGCGAAGCGGAAAAGCGCCTGATGCAGTCCGTTCTGCCGCTGTCCATCAAATATCGCCGCGGATCCAGGCTTTCTCATCCTTCCAATCGGCCTTTGAAGTCTGCTCTTTTAAGTTCAGACTTTGGTAAAACGGCTGCGTGCCTATTTCTCTGGGTTCTCCGGTGCCTTGAAATCGGTTCCCCTCCCAAGGGCAATTTGTCCCGGCCGGAGTGCGCCGGCTTCCTGCAGTGCCGCCAGCAGTTGGGCGCGATCGGCTCCTCCGGGCAGCTGCTCCTCCAGTGCCGGAGGCAGCACCAATGGCGGCAGTGGGTCTTTGGCCCCTTCAAAAAGGCACAGAACCACTTGGTTTTTTCGTTCCAAATCCTCCCTTTCGTCAAACAGCAGCAAGACCTCAGCTGCTTCCAACTGCTCCTTGCCAGGCCCTAACAGCAGGGAAACTCCGTACTCCCGACGCAGTTGCCGGCACAGTTCCTCTCCGCCATAGGGCAGATCCAGCAATACATAGCGGTTTCGCAAGGACAGCTCTGTCACTGTCCGCACCAGTTCTCCGGTCAGCTGCCGGGATACCACCGCCAATTTGGTACTGCCTGCCGGAAGGTTTCGTTTTTCCATGGCAGTGCAGGCCCAGTCGGCAGCCAGCTGACGCCGCAGCGCCAAGGTTGATACCGGACGTACCCCACACTTCTCCAACTGCGGAAGATATGCAAAATCCGGTGGAAGCACAGCCCTAACCACACCCGACCGCTGCAGCCGCTTGGCTGCAGCGGTCACCCGGCGGCGCAGCACCGCCTCCGGCGTTTTTGGGCCCTTTGGAATCTCCACGGCGGCAAACCGCATGTGCAGGATGCCCCGCTCCCGCACTTTCATGCCTTTTTTGTTCTCCGGTGTCGTCCACAAAATCAATCCGATCATAAAACAGCCCTCCCGCTCCATGCTTATGGAGCGGGAGGCATTTTTATGTCGCACAAGAATCAGGCCGTGCCGGAAAGTGTGTACCCAGTCAGGTAGCCCATACGCGGCTCTGCACCATCGTTCAGGGGATTGACCCGCACACCGTTCTCCGTGATTTCGAAGTGCAGGTGCGGGCCGGTGGAGTTGCCCGTGGAACCGGTAATCCCGATAACATCTCCTTGATTTACATACTGTCCGACTGTCACTTTGCGGCTGGACATATGTCCATATAGTGTGGTGTTGCCGCTGCCGTGAGAAATGACCACATAATTACCATAGGAGTTGGAGTACTGAGACACAATCACAGTCCCCGCCTTAGATGCATAAATAGGACTGGTATACCCAACCCGTCCAATGTCGGTTCCCTTATGGTTCGTGGATCCAATTCCGCCTGGAGATGCCCGGCCGCCAACTGTGGAGGTGATATAGCGGCTGTCTACCGGCCAGATATAGCCGCCGGGATTGGATTGGCTGGATTGGCCGTTGGCTGCCTGCTGGGCCGCCAATTCCCGGTTCAGACGCTGGATTTCAGCCTGAATTGCCGCCTCTTCCTCCTCCAAGCCGTCAATGGCTGCTTCCGTTTCATTTTCATTGCTCACCAACTGCTGGATGACTTGGTTGGCCTGCGTTCTCTGACTGTTCAGCTCTGTTTTTTTTGCAACCAGATCCGCTTTGGCCGCTTCCGTTTCCGCTTTGCTGTCCTCCAGTTGCGTCTTTTTTTCCTCAATTTCGAGCTGCAGGGCCTGCAGCTCGTCAATCACCTTTTGATCGGAATCCATGATCTCATTGATAATATCCAATCGAGACAGCAGGTCCGTAAAACTGCTGGCGCGAAACAATACGGACCAGTAGCTGACCTCGCCCCGCTTTTCCATCGCCCGAACACGACTGCAAAACAACTCATACTGCGCTGCTTCACGCTCCTGGGCGTCCACCAGTTCCCCTTCTGTCTGTGTGATGAGTGCCTCGTAATTTTTGATCTGACTCTCAACATTTTGAATTTGGGCAGAAGTATTCGCAATTTGTTGATCCAGCAGTTTTTTCCGGGCCATCGCTTGACTCTTGTCGTTTGCCAGCGCGTCCAGCCTGGCCTGCAGTTCTTTTTTCTGGCTGCCCAAATCGCTGGCATCATCCTTCAAAGCGGCAATATCCGCCCAAGTAACGGCCATGACTGGCGTCAACTCTACTGACAGCATAATCATTACGCAGGCCATTGCCATCAGGATACGTCCTATCCGCCGCATCTGCCTCATGTGCCTCTCCTCCTAAAAGCAAGATATCATTCAGCCATCCGCTATCCACGCTTTCTCAAACCTGCAGGAATTTCCGGATGGCAGACAGGCTGCCGCCCACGCCCACCAGAATGCCCGCGCCGGCAAAGACCGCCGCCACAGGGGCCCATAGTTTGCTGAAGGGGATTACTTTAATCAGCTGCAGAGCATCATTGGCATCCACGCCGCGCGACACCGCCTCATACAGCGCCCATTGAAGCAAAAAGGAAATGACCGCACCCAAAAAGCCGATCATAAATCCCTCGTACACAAACGGCCAGCGGATAAATCCGTTGGTCGCGCCCACCATCCGCATAATGGCAATTTCCTCCCGCCGGTCGAAGGTGGTCAGCTTAATCGTGTTGGAAATAATAAATACCGATACCAAAAACAAAATTGCAATCAGGGCAACGCATACCACGGTTGCTACATTCCGTACCGTAATAAAGCCGTTGGCAATTTCTTCATATGCGCTGATATCCACGATTCCGGTCACTTCCTTGACCTGCTGCAGCGTTTGCTTTTGCTGCTCCAAATCCACCAGCTTGATCGCGTATCGGTCCTCTAAAATCTCCGGATCCAGATCCTGCAGGATCTCCTCGTCTGGGTACTGGGCCTCAAAATCAGCCATTGCCTGCGTTTTGCTGATATAGGTCGCCGAGGCAACATTTGGAATCTCCTCCAGCGATCTCTGCAGTGCCTTTGCCTGAGCCTCACTGTAGGTTTCATCCACATAGGCCAGAATTTCATTCTCCTGCTCCAAATCCTGCAGCAAACCATTGGCATTCACCGCCACCAGTGTAAAGGTTCCCATAATCAAAAGACACGCCACGGTAATTCCAATGGCCGCAAAGGACATGAATCCGTGGCTGAACATGTTGGAAAGACCTTCATGAAAAAAATACCGGAAATCATGCTTACCCATGGATTCGCCCCCCCACATAGCCACCGACGCTGTCGTTAATCACGTGGCCGGCATCAATGGTTACCACTCGTTTTCCGAAGCGGTCCACCAAATCCTTTTCATGTGTCACCACCACCACGGTGGTTCCCAGCTGATTAATCTTCACCAGCAGACTCATCAGTTCCAGAGAGCGATCCGGGTCCAAATTGCCAGTGGGCTCATCGGCAATAATGGTGGTGGGATTATTCACCAATGCCCGGGCAATGGCCACCCGCTGCTGTTCTCCGCCGGAGAGTTCTGTTGGAAAGCTGTTGGCCTTGTTCTCCAAATCCACCAACTGCAGCACATAGGGAATTCTCTTGCGTATTTCCTTTGGGTTTGCCCCAACAGCCCGCATGACAAAGGCCAGATTGTCATAAACGGTTTTCTTTTCAATCAGACGGAAATCCTGGAAAATAACGCCCAGAGTCCGCCTCATCATAGGAATTTGTCTTTCCGAGATGTTGCTGACAGAAAAGCCGTTGATCATAATCCGGCCTCCGCAGGGCTCCACCTCCCCGGTTAAAAGCTTAATAATGGTCGACTTACCGGATCCGGACGGCCCCACCAAAAAGACAAATTCTCCATCCTCAATGGTCAGAGAAATTCCCTGGATGGCCTTTGTGCCGTTTTCATACTCCATTTCCACATCTTTTAGGCGGATCATGCAGGCACCTCGCTCTATTTCAAAATTACGGAAAGACGGCCCGGCCGCCGGAAATTCCCGCAGTGAATTCCCTGTTCGGCAGCCAGGTCGACATAATCTTTCATTAAAGCACATTATATACAGTTTTCCACAGCAATGCAACCACTGTTTACAATTGTTTACAACTTCCAAGGCAGTGTCACACACAAAAAAACAGGGCGCCCTTTTTAAAAGGCGCCCTGTCAATCGCAGGCTTAAGAATCAATCCCTCTGGAAGTCAAATACTTCTTAACCATCAATGCCACCTTAAAGGTAATGGCATCGTCAAATTCACGCAGATCCAGTCCGGTGAGTTTTTTAATCTTTTCCAAACGGTACACCAAGGTATTTCGGTGGACAAACAGCTTCCGCGCCGTTTCAGAGACATTCAAATTGTTCTCAAAGAACTTGTGGATGGTAAAGAGCGTCTCCTTATCCAGCGCATCAATGGGGTTCTTTTTGAAAACCTCCTGAAGGAACATCTCACACAGGGTCGTGGGCAACTGATAAATCAAGCGGCCGATACCCAGGTTTTCGTAATTGATCACATATTTTTCTGTATCGAAGACCTTGCCGACTTCAATGGCAATCTGGGCTTCCTTATAGCTTTTAGCCAAATCACGCAGGTGCAGCGCTACTGTGCCGATACCAACCACAACCGTGCTGTCGCCGCTGGAGCGGAGCGCTTCCTCAATGGATACTGCAATCTTGTTAAGCTCCTTCACGCCAGCCCCTTCAGACATCTGGCGGATCAGAACCACGTCTCCCTCTCCCACGCTGAGGACAAAATCGTTCTGCCGATCCGGGAAGAGGGTTTGAATCACATCCGTTGGAACAGACTCTCCTTTTTTAATGGAGCGGACCACAAACACGCCCCGGGGGACATCTGCAGCCACCCGCAGTTCCTTGGCCCGCATGTAAATGTCTCCCAGCATGATATTGTCCGAGATAATATCTTTAATAAACGATCCCCGGTCATGCTTTTCTTCGTAATAGGACTTTGCAGAATTCAAGGCCACTGTGGCCATCGCGCAGACTGTTTTGCTGATTTCATTGTCGCCAAAGGCAAACGCCGCATAATCAAACTGATTGCCCCACCCGTTGAGTGCCTTGAATGTTTTTCCATCTGAAGAAACCATGACACCGGCGGCATTGTTGATCACCGACACGTGTTCCGCCCAGCGTTGGCCGATCATGGACAGTTCGCTACAGGCAATGACGATACCCTCCCCGTCAATCACACCAACCGTGCGGTCTGTGTTCTCCTTCAGCTGCAGCACCACATTTTGAAAAATTCTTCCAGACATGGTCGTCCTCCTCACCTAAATTACGCGGGACTCCTTGTGCAATTTGTCAATGGCTATATTATATCGACATTTTTGTCAAAATGCAAGATGTTTTTTCTTTTTTCAACAAAAAATTCGCTTGCTTTTTGGTGAAGATTTGAGTTTTTTCTTCTTGCCGTCAACCTTTTCTCAGCAGCTCTACCTCTTCCTCAGTTAGAAAGCGAAACTCCCCGGGAGAAAGCTCCGGATCCAATGTCAAATTGCCCATCCGAACCCGCTTTAAATACAACACAGGCTTTCCGCATTGGGCCAGCATCCGTTTCACCTGATGGAACTTTCCCTCCCGCAGGGTAACATATGCCTCACTCTCTCCATTTGCTGCAGACAGGATCTCCAGTCCCGCAGGCAGGCATTGCAGCCCATCCTCCAGGATCATGCCGCTTAGAAAGGCGCGGCAGTCCTCCTCCGCCAGACATCCTGCCACACGCGTGTAATACACTTTATCCACATGGCGGCGCGGGGTGAGCAAATCGTGTGCCAATCCTCCCTCATTCGTCAAAAGCAGCAGTCCTTCGGTGTCCTTGTCCAGCCGCCCCACCGGAAAGAGATTCTGCCGCTGTAATTCTTCCGGCAGCAAATCCAGCACCGTTTCCCCTCTGCCATCCTCTGTGGCCGAAAGAACGCCCGCCGGTTTATTGAGCATCAGCCATGTGTAACGACGGTAGGTTAGCGTCTCTCCGTTGACGATGAGTTCTACTCCCTCCGGATCGTATTTTTCCTCTGGTGAGCGCGCCGGGCTCCCGTTTACCAGAACCAGCCCTTGCCGGATCAATGCTTTAACCTCTTTCCTGGAGAACTTCCCTGTAGAGGCAATTATTTTGTCCAATCTCTGCTTTTCCACATGCTGCTCCCAATTCTTTTTGTTTCTTATTGTTTATCCTATCATAAAGCCAGCTGGAAATGAATAGGAAAATTGCAGGAGGGATCAATATGTTAATTTGGACAACGCGGATTTCCAAAAAAAAAACCGTTCTGGCTGTATGTGCCCTGGCCGTTCTCGTCACTGCCTGTATTCTTTTTTCCGGCCAAACCCAAAGGGAGCTCGGCAGCACACTGCCGCAGCTGACTAACAACGAAGAGCGGGTGGCGTACCTCCAGTCAATGGGGTGGGAAATTGCGCCGGAGCCGGTGGAAACCTTGCAGTTCCTTCTGCCAGAGAAATTAGAGGAGCCTTACCTCAGCTACAATGAACTGCAGGATTCTCAGGGCTTTGATCTGTCAGCCTCTTGTGGGAAGCAAGTTGCCAGGTATACATATGCCGTATCCAATTATCCAGGGAGGGCCGCTGGCGTTCAGGCAAATCTCTATATATGTGAAGGTTTTCCGATTGCTGGTGATATTCTCTGCGCTGGTGAAAACGGCTTCCAGACAACATTAGTCTATCCTGAGCAAACGTAAAAAAGGACTGCTGCAAACGCAGCAGTCCTTTTATGGAATCAGGGGAAATTTACTTCTCCTCAATCTCGATGACAGCGCCGGAACCCACGGTACGGCCACCCTCACGGATAGCGAAACGCAGGCCCTTCTCAATGGCGATCGGGGTGATCAGTTCCACGTTCATCTCGACGTTATCGCCGGGCATGCACATCTCAACACCCTCAGGCAGAGTGATGACACCGGTCACGTCGGTGGTACGGAAATAGAACTGGGGACGATAGTTGTTGAAGAAGGGAGTGTGGCGGCCGCCCTCTTCCTTGGACAGGACGTACACCTGGCCCTTGAACTTGGTGTGGGGATGAATGGTGCCGGGCTTTGCCAAAACCTGGCCACGCTCAATGCCATTCCGATCAACACCACGCAGCAGAGCGCCGATGTTATCGCCGGCCTCAGCGAAGTCCAGCAGCTTGTGGAACATCTCGATACCAGTAACAACGGTCTTCTTCTTCTCGTCAGACAGGCCGACAATCTCGACTTCCTCGGAGAGCTTCAGCTGGCCACGCTCCACACGGCCGGTAGCAACGGTACCACGGCCAGAGATGGTGAAGACATCCTCAACGGGCATCAGGAAGGGCAGAGAATCGTCGCGGGGAGGAGTGGGGATATAGCTGTCAACCGCATCCATCAGCTCCTTGATGCAAGCATACTCGGGAGCGTTGGGATCGGTGGACTCGGAAACCAGAGCGTTCAGAGCGGAACCCTTGATGACGGGGATGTCATCGCCGGGGAACTCATAGTTGGACAGGGTCTCGCGAACCTCCATCTCAACCAGCTCCAGCAGTTCCTCGTCGTCAACCTGATCGCACTTGTTCAGGAACACGACCATGGCGGGCACGCCCACCTGACGGGCCAGCAGGATGTGCTCCTTGGTCTGGGCCATGGGGCCGTCGGTAGCAGCGATGACCAAGATAGCGCCGTCCATCTGAGCAGCGCCGGTGATCATGTTCTTGATATAGTCAGCGTGGCCCGGGCAGTCGACGTGAGCATAGTGACGAGCCTCAGTCTCATATTCCACGTGAGCGGTGTTGATGGTGATGCCGCGCTCCTTCTCCTCGGGAGCCTTATCGATGCTGGCATAGTCCTCGAACTGAGCCTTGCCCTGCATAGCCAGCCACTTGGTGATGGCAGCGGTCAGAGTGGTCTTGCCGTGGTCGACGTGACCAATGGTGCCAATGTTAACATGGGGCTTGGTTCTTTCAAATTTCTGCTTAGCCATTTGAAAATCCTCCAATCAATTCAAAAAATCGTTTTTGTTTCAAAGTCAATCAGTAGAGCTTATTTTACCGTATATTGCAGGGAAAATCAATCCCTTTTTCAATCATTCCTGACCCTTGGTGCGGGCATCCACAATCTTGTCGCGGAGGCTCTTGGGCAGTTCGCAATAGCTGTGGGGCTCCATGGTATACTGGCCGCGGCCCTGGGTGGCAGAACGCAGATCTGTGGCATAGCCAAACATATTGGCCAGAGGCACCAATGCGTCAACCTGCTGTGCGCCGGGACGAGCCTCCTGGCCCAAAATCTGGCCACGGCGAGAGGTCAGATCGCCAATCACGGTACCCAGATAATCATCGGGAGCGATGACAGAAACCTTCATGATGGGCTCCAGCAGCACCGGATCCGCCTTGCGCATAGCCTCCTTAAAGGCCATGGAACCGGCGATCTTAAATGCCATTTCGGAGGAGTCGACTTCATGATAGGAGCCGTCGAACAAGGTGACCTTTACATCCACAACCGGGAAGCCTGCAACCACGCCGGCCTGCAAAGCGCCGCGGATACCAGCGTCGACGGCAGGAATAAACTCTTTGGGAATCGCGCCACCCACAACACCGTTGACAAACTCATATCCCTTACCGGACTCGTTAGGTTCCACGTGGATTTTGACATGGCCGTACTGACCGGAACCGCCGCTCTGGCGCTTGTACTTGGTGTCCTGATCCACAGCTTTCTTGATGGTTTCCTTATAGGCGACCTGAGGTGCACCCACGTTGGCCTCCACCTTGAATTCCCGCAACAGGCGGTCGACAATGATCTCCAGATGCAGCTCGCCCATGCCGGCGATGATGGTCTGGCCCGTTTCCTCATCTGTATAGGTCTTGAAGGTGGGATCTTCCTCGGCCAGCTTGATAAGGCCCATGGTCATCTTCTCCTGGCCAGCCTTGGTCTTCGGCTCGATGGCCACGCGGATGACGGGCTCGGGGAACTCCATGGACTCCAAGATAACGGGGTGCTTCTCATCACACAGGGTATCGCCTGTGGTGGTGTTCTTCAGACCAACAGCAGCTTCGATATCGCCGGAGTAAACCTCCTCGATATCCTCCCGGTGATTGGCATGCATCTGCAGAATACGGCCAACGCGCTCCTTGACATTCTTGGTGCTGTTCAGCACAGTGGAGCCAGTGGCCAGATGGCCGGAGTACACGCGGAAGAAGCTCAGACGGCCCACATAAGGGTCGGTCATGATCTTAAACGCCAATGCAGAGAACGGAGCATCGTCATCAGACGGACGCTCTTCCTCTTCGTCGGTCTTCGGATTTACGCCCTTAATGGGGGGGATGTCCAAGGGAGAGGGCATATAATCCACAATGGCATCCAGCATCTTCTGTACACCCTTGTTTTTGTAAGAGGTGCCGCAGGTAACAGGAACCATTTCGTTGGCGATGGTAGCCTTGCGGATAGCCGCCCGGATCTTTTCCTGGGAAACGGTCTCGCCGCTCAGATAGGCCTCCATGATCTCATCATCAAACATGGAGACGGCGTCCAGCAGCTTTTCATGGTACTCGTTAGCCAAGTCCACCATATCCTCTGGAATGGGCTCCACACGCATGTCCTTGCCCAGATCGTCATAGTACACATCTGCGTCCATCTCGATCAGGTCAATGATGCCCTTGAAGTTCTCCTCACTGCCAATCGGCAGCTGAATGGGGACGGCATTGCACTTGAGGCGATCCTCAATCATGTGCAGCACGTTGTAAAAATCGGCACCCATGATATCCATCTTGTTGACGTAAATCATGCGGGGGACCTTGTAGTTATCAGCCTGACGCCATACGGTTTCAGACTGGGGCTCCACGCCGCCCTTCGCGCAGAGGACGGTCACACTGCCATCCAAAACACGCAGGGAACGCTGGACCTCTACCGTGAAGTCCACATGGCCCGGGGTATCAATAATATTAATCCGGGTGGGCTTGAACTGGTTCTTGGAACCAGACCAGAAGCAGGTGGTAGCAGCAGACGTAATGGTAATGCCGCGCTCCTGTTCCTGCGCCATCCAGTCCATGGTAGCGGTACCGTCATGGGTTTCACCGATCTTATAGTTCACGCCGGTGTAAAACAGGATACGTTCCGTAGTGGTCGTTTTTCCTGCATCGATGTGAGCCATAATGCCGATATTACGGGTGTTTTCGAGAGATGTTTTTCTCGGCATACTGTTTCTCCTAACTTACCAGCGGAAATGCGCGAACGCCTTGTTGGCCTCGGCAGCCTTGTGCACTTCCTCGCGCTTCTTCACAGCGCTGCCGGTATTATTGGCAGCGTCCATAATCTCACCTGACAGACGCTCAGCCATGGTGCGCTCACTGCGGGAACGGGCATAAGCCGTCAGCCACCGCAGGCCCAGTGTCGTGCGGCGGGCAGGGCGGACTTCCATGGGCACCTGATAGGTGGCGCCGCCAACACGGCGGGCCTTCACTTCCAGGCTGGGCATAATATTTTCCATGGCCTGGTTAAATACTTCAATGGGGTCCTTCTCCGTCTTTTCCTTAATCTGGTCAAAGGCGGCATAGACCACCTTCTGCGCGACACCCTTCTTGCCATCCTGCATGACGCTGTTGACAAGCCGCGTCACCAGAACGGAACCATAGACGGGATCGGGCAGAATTTCTCTCTTGGGAACATTACCTCTTCTGGGCACTATGCTTCCCTCCTTCATAATAATTCTATGATCTCATAGGTACTCAAAAGGCATATTTGCCTTCCGTGAATGCCTGCCGAAGGGGCAATGCTTCCGCATCTATATGAACCTATTCGGCAAAGCTTTCAGAATGGGGTGTCCTTACTTGGACTTGGGACGCTTGGCACCGTACTTGGAGCGGCTCTGCATACGGCCATTGACACCCTGGGTATCCAGTGTGCCACGGATGATGTGGTAACGGACGCCGGGGAGGTCCTTGACACGGCCGCCGCGGATCATGACCACAGAGTGCTCCTGCAGGGAGTGGCCCACACCGGGGATATAAGCGGTGACCTCGTAGCCGTTGGTCAGGCGCACACGGGCGATCTTACGCAGAGCGGAGTTGGGCTTCTTGGGGGTCGCGGTTCTCACGGCGGTGCAGACGCCTCTCTTCTGAGGAGAAGGCAGGTCGGTGTTCTTGTTCTTCAGAGTGTTCAGACCATACTGCAGGGCGGGAGACGTGGACTTGTAAGTTGCCTGTTCTCTTCCCTTACGGACCAGCTGGTTAAAAGTAGGCATTGATGTTCTCCTTTCTTTACATACTTTTGGCAGCCGCTTTTGCGGACAGCCTTTATTTTTTACGGAAAGCAGGAATGCTATTCCGAAAAAACCATTTTTTGTCTCAGTACACGGCGCAGGAACCGACAGTGGGCAGTTTTCCCGCTGTCATGTCTTCAAAATGGCAACCACTGAAGCCCCCACCGTGATATGGCAGGCCTGGCCCAGCTGCGCCATCGTGTATGCCGTCTTCACAGGAATTCCAGCGGATTTGCAGCTATCGGCCACCGGATCTGTAATCGCAGGATCCGCATCACACGCAAGATAAACTTGCTCTGCACGGCCATCCCGAATGGCTTTGCGGGACTGCTTCACACCGATTACCTTCTCTTTGGAAGCCAGTTCCGTCATCACGGGAAATCCTCCTGCATCTGCATGGCAAAATTCGCGGAATATACCCACGCAATTGAAAATTATAGCATGGGTGTCGTCAATCGTCAAGTGTTTCAGGGAAATGGATTTTTATTTATTGATTTTGTAAGTTTTCGCGTCCTTTTGACGCACTTTTTGTCAATTTCACAGGGCTATCTTCAAACTTTTCCGCCTGTTTCCCCGTCTATATAATATCCAAGTAAAATTTCGGAGGAATTGTTCATGAAACGTTTGTCACTCGCGGCCAGTCTACTTTTTCTTCTCCTGGCTCTGGCCGCCTGCGGCTCCGCTGGAGAGACGCCCGATGCGGAGTCTCCGAAAGGCAACGCCACCGCCGAGGATTCCAATGCAGAATCTCCTGTCACGCTGGAATCCCTCTGTGGGGAGGAGGATTTATCTTATATCATTGACACCATTACCATGCAGATGGAAAACCGCATGGAGAAAACTCCCGATGTAGTCTTCTTCCCAATCAGCGAAAATGCCCCCCTGACGGACTATGCCGCCATTGATGAAACCACTGCGTTTGAAGTGGATGAGGACGGCAATATCATCATTTTCTTTCCCGCCGGTGCTGTGGCAGAGGAACGCCACGGTGAGCAGTCTTTTAAAATTCCGAAGCCCTGACAACCTTCAAAATGCCAGCCCCGGCTTCGGCCGGGGCTGGCATTTTTTAGAGTACGGATATGAGAACTTTCCGCCGGCAGCAGACCGTTCTCACACGGCGAAAGCCGCAGTTATCCATGGTGTCTTCAGGCCTCGAATACGGGTACTTCTTCGCTTTCCTCAACGGGCGCGGTTTCCGGCACCAGTTCCTCGGCAAACGTGTGGTATGCCTCCAAACCCGTGCCAGCAGGAATCAGCTTGCCGATGATAACATTCTCCTTCAGGCCCACCAAGTGGTCGGCCTTGCCCTTAATGGCAGCCTCCGTCAAAACCTTGGTGGTTTCCTGGAAGGATGCGGCGGAGAGGAAGGAATCCTTGGCAAGAGATGCCTTGGTAATGCCCATCAGCAACTGCGTACCCACAGCGTGGCGCAGAGGCTCTCCATTCTCCTGGCGCTCGCCCGCAGCATTGCGGCGGTCAATCTCCTCGTTGGCGTCATCCAGCTCCAGAACATCCACCATGGAGCCGTCCAGCAGTTTGGTGTCGCCGGCGTCCTCCAGGCGTACCTTGCGCATCATCTGGCGAACAATGACTTCAATGTGCTTATCGTTGATGTCAACGCCCTGTTGACGGTACACCCGCAGAACCTCTTGAATCAGGTAGTTATACACCGCGTCAGCGCCGCGGATACGAAGCACGTCGTGTGGATTCAGGGCGCCGTAGGTCAGTTGGGCACCGGCTGCAATTGTCTCGCCGTCCTTCACCTGCAGGCCTGTGTGAGGCACCGCATAGGTACGGGTATCTCCGTCGGAGGCAGTGACAATGATGTTCATCAGACTCTTGCCAGTCTCCTCGAACTTTACCTTACCGGAGATCTCGGACAAGGTCGCCATACGCTTAGGCTTCCGCGCCTCAAACAGTTCTTCAACACGGGGAAGGCCCTGCGTGATATCGCCGCCGGCCAAGCCGCCGGTGTGGAAGGTACGCATAGTCAGCTGGGTGCCGGGCTCGCCGATAGACTGGGCCGCGATAATACCAACTGCCTCACCGGGGCCAACTGGCTGCTGGGTGGCCAGGTTCATGCCGTAGCATCTGGCGCAGACACCGCTGTGGGCTTTACAGGTCAGGACGGTCCGGATCATAACCGTCGGCCGCTCATTTTCGTTTTCAGGATTGAACTCGCAGCGATCGCCTTCCCGCACATTTTCCTGAACCCAATGGCGGGTTTCCAAAAGCTTGGCATCGCTGGCATCCATCATCTTTGCAGTGGATACCAAAATTTCCCCGGTCTCGGCATCCACGACATTTCCCACCAGATAGCGGCCCCGGACACGGTCGGAGAATTTCTCGATGACCTGGCCGTTTTCACTGATCTCCGAAACTTTGATGCCGTGGGTCACATGGCAGTCCTCTTCCCGAATGATGACGTCCTGAGAGACATCCACCATGCGGCGGGTCAGGTAACCGGAGTCGGCGGTACGGAGGGCTGTATCAGCCAAGCCCTTTCGCGCGCCTCTGGAGGAAATGAAGTACTCCAATGCAGTCAGGCCCTCACGGTAGTTTGCCTTGATGGGAATCTCGATGGTGCGGCCGGCCGTGTTGGCGATCAGGCCGCGCATACCAGCCAACTGGCGAATCTGCTTCATGGAACCACGCGCACCGGAGTCTGCCATCATGAAGATGGGGTTGTAGCGGTCCAGGTTTTTCTGCAGGGCATCAGAGACGTCGTTGGTCGTCTTCTCCCAGACTTGCACCACCTGCTTATAGCGCTCATGGTTGGTCATGAAGCCCATCTTATACTGGTTTTCGATGTCCAGCACCTGCTGTTCAGAGGCCGCGACCATCTCGTACTTTTTGGGCGGAATGGTCATATCCGCAATAGAAACCGTAATGGCCGCCTTGGTGGAATACTTGTAGCCGGTGGCTTTGATCGCGTCCAGCACTTCCGCAGCCACGGTAAAGCCGTGCTTGTTGATGGTGCGGTCCACGATTTGCCCCAGCTGCTTCTTGCCGCAGGTGAACATTACCTCGTAATCACAGATACGGGCTGGATCCCTGCGGTCCACAAAGCCCAGATCCTGGGGAATATTCTGATTGAAGATAATGCGGCCCGGCGTGACTTCCACCACACGGGTGTATTCCACGCCGTCCACCGTCAGCGTCCGGCGGACGCCGATGGGGCAATGGGGGCCGACCACGTGGTCATTGTAGGCCATCAGCGCCTCATCCTCGCTGCCGTAGAAATGCAGCGGTTTATAGGTGGCGGGGCGCTTGCCTGCGGCCTTGGCAATCTCATTGGCCGCCAAAAATTCATCCGCATCCACAACGGACTGGGCAGTAAGGTCAGTCTCTCCGGCATCTTCGCACCAGATGGTCTCAGCGCCGGTTTCCGCCTTGCCCAAGCGATCCATCGTCAGGTAGTAGGAACCCAGCACCATGTCCTGTGTGGGCACGGTAACAGGGCCGCCGTCCTGGGGGCGCAGCAAGTTGTTGGCAGAGAGCATCAGAATCCGGGCCTCGGCCTGAGCCTCAGCAGACAAAGGCACATGAATGGCCATCTGGTCGCCGTCGAAGTCAGCGTTGAAGGCCGTGCAGTTCAGGGGGTGCAGTTTCAGTGCACGCCCATCCACCAATACCGGCTCAAAGGCTTGAATGCCCAAGCGATGCAGGGTCGGGGCACGGTTCAGCATCACGGGATGGTCTTTGATAATCACGTCCAGCGCGTCCCAGACCTCCGTGACGCCCTTATCCACCATCTTCTTGGCAGACTTGATGTTGTTGGCAGTACCATCCTCCACCAGTTTCTTCATAATGAAGGGCCGGAACAGCTCCACAGCCATCTCCTTCGGCACGCCGCACTGGTAGATCTTCAACTCAGGGCCAACCACGATAACGCTGCGGCCAGAATAGTCAACGCGCTTGCCCAGCAGGTTCTGGCGGAAACGGCCCTGCTTGCCCTTCAGCAGATCGCTGAGAGACTTCAGCGCCCGGTTGTTGGCGCCGGTAACGGCACGGCCGCGGCGGCCGTTGTCAATCAGGGCATCCACCGCCTCCTGGAGCATCCGCTTCTCGTTCCGGACAATGATATCCGGAGCATTCAGCTGGATGAGCCGCTTGAGGCGGTTGTTCCGGTTGATCACCCGGCGGTACAGGTCATTCAGGTCACTGGTGGCAAACCGGCCGCCGTCCAATTGAACCATTGGCCGCAGCTCAGGCGGAATGACAGGCAGCACGTCAATGATCATCCACTCAGGCCGGTTGCCGGAGAGGCGGAACGCATCTACCACCTCCAGGCGTTTGACAATGCGGGCTTTCTTCTGGCCGGAGGCGTCCTTCAGTTCTGTGTGGAGCTGGTTGGAAAGGCCGTTCAGATCCACGTCCATCAGCAGCTTCTTGACAGCCTCGGCGCCCATCCCTGCCTGGAAATCATCTTCATACTTTTCCCGGTAATCCCGGTATTCCTTTTCAGAGAGGATCTGATTTTTGGTCAGCGGAGTTTCTCCGGGATCTGTGACAATATAGTTGGCAAAGTACAGCACCTTCTCCAGGATGCGGGGGCTGATATCCAGCAGCAGGCCCATCCGGGAGGGAATGCCCTTGAAATACCAGATGTGGGAAACGGGGGTAGCCAGTTCAATATGGCCCATCCGCTCCCGGCGCACCTTGGCCCGGGTGACTTCCACACCGCAGCGGTCGCAGATTTTGCCCTTATAGCGTATTTTCTTGTACTTGCCGCAGTGGCATTCCCAGTCCTTGGTGGGTCCGAAGATTTTCTCGCAGAACAAGCCGTCCCGCTCAGGCTTCAACGTGCGGTAGTTGATGGTCTCCGGCTTTTTCACCTCGCCGTAGGACCACTCGCGGATCTGCTCCGGAGAAGCCATTCCGATCTTAATCGCGTCAAAGGCAATGTTATTGCCGGTGTTGTTGTCGATCATCTTGCGATTTCCTCCTTACATGATTCAGAATGAGTGTTTTGACGAACGGAGCGGATTCTGAATCATTCGTCGTCGAAACCAGCGTCCATATCCGCGCCGGCATCTTCCGGGGCGTCCTCAAATTCGAAGCCGGACTCCTGGAAGTCAGCCTCCTCAGCGAAGGCGCGGTGACGGTCATCGTCGGCATCCATCCGGGCCAGATTAAAGGTATCCATGGCGTCCTCATCGTCCTTGAGCTCGATAACACCGCCGTCCTTATCCAGCACCTGAATGTCCAGGCACAGGGACTGCAGCTCCTTCACCAAAACCTTGAAGGACTCAGGCACGCCGGGCTGGGGCACATTGTGGCCCTTGACAATGGCCTCATAGGTGCGGACACGGCCCGTCACGTCGTCGGACTTGACAGTCAGGATTTCCTGCAGGGTATAAGCCGCGCCGTAGGCCTCCAGGGCCCACACTTCCATCTCACCGAACCGCTGGCCGCCAAACTGGGCCTTGCCGCCCAGCGGCTGCTGGGTGACCAGGGAATAGGGGCCGGTGGACCGGGCGTGAATCTTATCGTCAACCAAGTGGTGCAGCTTCAGGAAGTACACATAGCCGACGGTAACTTTATTGTCAAAGGGTTCGCCGGTGCGGCCGTCGTACAGCACGCTCTTGCCCTCGGGATCCAGGCCTGCCTCTTCCAGCATGGCTTTGATGTCCTCTTCCCGGGCACCGTCGAAAATGGGCGTTGCCACCTTATAGCCCAAAGCGTGGGCAGCATAGCCCAGATGGACCTCCAGCACCTGGCCGATGTTCATACGGGAAGGCACGCCCAGGGGGTTCAGCACGATGTCCAGCGGTGTGCCGTCAGGCAGGAACGGCATATCCTCCTGTGGCAGGACCCGGGATACAACGCCCTTGTTGCCGTGGCGGCCGGCCATCTTGTCGCCCACCTGGATTTTACGGCGCTGGGCAATATAGACCCGAACCACCATGTTCACGCCAGGCCCCAGCTCGTCGCCGTTTTCCCGGGTAAAGACCTTGGTATCCAGCACAATGCCGCTCTCGCCGTGAGGTACCTTCAAAGAGGTGTCGCGGACCTCCCGTGCCTTCTCACCGAAGATGGCGCGCAGCAGACGCTCCTCGGCGGTGAGGTCGGTCTCGCCCTTGGGCGTCACCTTACCCACCAGAATGTCGCCGGACTTCACTTCTGCGCCTACGCGGATAATGCCATTTTCGTCCAGATCCTTCAAGGCGTCCTCGCCCACGTTGGGGATATCCCGGGTGATCTCCTCAGGTCCCAGCTTAGTGTCCCGGGCGTCAATCTCAAACTCCTCAATATGAATGGAGGTATACAGATCTTCCCGGACCAGGCGCTCGTTCAGCAGGACAGCGTCCTCATAGTTATAGCCTTCCCAGGTCATAAAGCCAACCAGAATGTTCCGGCCCAGTGCAATCTCACCTTGATCCGTGGCCGGGCCGTCTGCCAGAACGGTGGGATCCTCCCACTCGCCCTTCTCATTCAGGCGCTTGCCGTGTACGCGCTCACCAACCTCCACAATGGGTCGCTGGTTGATGCAGGTGGTATGGTTGGAGCGGAGGAATTTGGTCAGCTTATAGTCTTTCGTCTCGCCGCTGTCATACTTGACGGTGACATGACGGGCATCCATTGCGGAAACCACGCCGTCACCCTCGGCCAGCACAGCAATTTCGGAGTCAATGCAGATTTTATGCTCCATGCCGGTGCCCACGATGGGGGCCTCCGGACGCAGCAGGGGCACGGCCTGCCGCTGCATGTTTGCGCCCATCAGGGCGCGGTTTGCATCGTCGTTTGGCAGGAAGGGAATCATGGCCGTTGCGATAGAGACCATCATCCGGGGAGAGACGTCGATATAGTCCACCATCTCCCGATCCACTTCCACAATCTCATCCCGGTGACGGGCTGTGATACGGGCGTTGATCAGGCAGCCATCCTCGTCCAGGGGCTCCGCAGCCTGGCCGACGATGTAGTTGTCCTCTTCATCGGCAGTCATATAGGTGATATCCAGGGCAACCTTTCCGGTGACCTTGTCCACCGCGCGGTAAGGTGCCTCAATAAAGCCGTACTCGTTGATGCGGGCATAGGTGGCCAGGTAAGAGATCAGGCCGATGTTCGGGCCTTCCGGCGTTTCAATGGGGCACATACGACCGTAGTGGCTGTAGTGAACGTCCCGGACCTCCATGTTGGCACGCTCGCGGGAGAGGCCGCCGGGGCCCAGTGCAGAAAGACGCCGCTTGTGGGTCAGCTCTGCCAGGGGGTTGGTCTGATCCATGAACTGGCTCAGGGGGCTGGAGCCGAAAAACTCCTTGATGGCGGCGGTGACCGGCCGGATATTAATCAGGCTCTGGGGCGTCACGATATCCAGATCCTGAATGGTCATGCGCTCCCGAATCACCCGTTCCATCCGGCTGAAGCCGATACGGAACTGGTTTTGCAGCAACTCACCCACACAGCGCAGGCGGCGGTTGCCCAGGTGATCAATGTCATCCTTAACGGAGACACCGCGGGCCAGACCATTCATATAATTGATAGAGGTGAGGATATCGTCAATGATGATGTGCTTGGGAACCAGATCGTCCTTGTGGAGGCGGATTTGATCCTTCAGCTCCTCTCCGCTGTACTGGCCCAGAAGCTCCTGCAGTACTTCATAGCGAACCCGCTCCTTGATGCCGCACTCCGCCAGCGGATCAAAGTCCACATAGTGGCTCAGATCGCACATCTTGTTAGAAATGACGCGCAGGGGCTCACCATCTGCATTGATGGTAACCTCCGCCACACCCACAGTGTCCAGCAGACGGGCGTCCTCCTTGCTGAGAAGGTGCCCCTCGTCAAAGAGAATCTCGCCCGTGGCAGGATCCGCCACAGGATAGGCCAGCTGATAGCCGGTGACCCGCTGCCACAAAGACAGCTTCTTGTTGAATTTATAACGGCCCACGATGGACAGATCGTAGCGCCGGGGATCGAAGAACAGGTTGTGCATCAGGGTCTCGCTGGCCTCCACCGTGGGGGGCTCGCCGGGACGCAGCTTCCGATAAATCTCCAGCATAGCGTCCTCGTAATTTTTGCAGGGATCCTTTTCGAGCGTGGTCACAATCCGGGAATCGTCGCCGAACTGCTCCAGAATCTCCGCATCTGTCTTAAGGCCCAGCGCGCGAATCAGGCAGGTGATGGGAATCTTCCGGTTCTTGTCGATCCGGACCCAGAATACCTCATTGGCGTCGGTCTCATACTCCAGCCAAGCGCCGCGGTAGGGAATCACGGTGGCCGTCAGGATGGGCAGGTCGGTCTTCAGATCCAGCTCCTTGCCGTAGTACACACCGGGGGAGCGGACAATCTGCGAGACCACCACACGCTCCGCGCCATTGATAACGAAGGTACCGGAATGGGTCATCAAGGGGAAATCTCCCATGAAGATCTCCTGCTCCTTGATCTCCTCAGTCTCCTTGTTCCGCAGGCGAACCTTCACCTTCAGGGGGGCAGCATAGGTGGCGTCCCGGGCCTTGCACTCCTCCACATCGTACTTGGGGGCCTCATCCATCTTATAGTCGATGAACGTCAGCTCCAAGTTGCCCTGATAGTCGGTAATTGCCGCCACATCGGCAAACACCTCCCGCAGGCCGGTGTTCAGAAACCACTGGTAAGACTTTTTCTGGATCTCCAGGAGATTCGGCATCGGCATGACTTCCTCATGCCGGGCAAAGTTCTTACGAAGGGTCTTTCCGTAGTACTTGTCTTTGGCCATCTTCTCATTCACCTTTCTTCTGCGCAGGCCGCGCCCTGTCCGGCGGGTTGGCGCAAATTGTTTTTCAGAAAGCAGCGGGGCACAGAATTCTTACACAAGCATTTCGATACACGCGGCATTGTTGTTAAAATTTCTATTTTCCGCTATTGCATTATCATGGGGAATATGCTATTCTAAGCACAGTTCATAGAGACTGGCGGGTTAGCCGCCATTATCAGATAAGCGATTAATTTTACCATATTTTTTTTATGATGTCAAGGCTTCATTCTGTACAGTCGGGTGAAAATACCGGCTGTTTTTTTATATTTTTCTGTCAAATAGCGCAAAAAAAGGCCATCCTAGTTCGGATGGCCTTCTGCAGGCAGTCTTTAATCGTATAGTTCCTCGTCAGCGTAGTCGTCGTATTCAGAGCTGAATTTCTTGGTCAGCCGCTTCTTCATTCCGCAGCAGCCCACAGACAGGTCGTGCCAGCCGCCGATCAGCAAACAGACAAATGCGGCGAATGCCAGACTGGCGCCGATGATCTTCATGACCATGCGTGCAGTTTTGCTCATATCATATCCTCCTACTTCCGGGCAGTCTCATGATTGTATTATCATACACCGTTTTTCCAACTTTTACAACCGTTTTTCCAGAGAATTCTTTTCAGACGTTCCCGATTATCCATAGATGTCTTCAATTGCAATCCGATCCCCAATCAAAAACGGCAGGAACTTTGCCATTAGCGGAATATACGCAGCCACGAAAACGAGCGATGCCGCCCATGCCGCCGGCCGCTTCCTGCGGGCGGGCAGGACAATGCCAATCAGGATTCCCAACGCACAGATACAGAACTTTAAAAGGGCCATATCCTTCCAGGTACAGATATCTAAAAACCGATCTGCCGCGGCGAAAAGCTTACTCATTGTACATGCCTCCTCGTCAGGCAAACGCCATGCGCCATCGTGCCATCTGCGTCTCCTGCTACTTCTTTTTCATTTTACCACATGCTGTTTCAAAAAGAAAGCCCCTGAACTGTAAAGAATCCAGACCGGGCTGCCGGCATCTTCCCGGCAGCCCGGTTTTTCGCGCTTATTGGCGGTGGTGCTTTGTGACCTTTTGATCGATGGTCAGAATCTCCCCGTCCGGCTCATATTCCACCTTGATATAAGCGGACACCTTCGGCGCGCCAGCCCGGATGGCAACGTGCTGGCACTCCTTCACAATATCCATCAGCTGATCGTAGTCCTCTCCTTCAATCGCCGTCTCATAAGGGCCCACATAATAGTGCAGTCCCGTGCTTTTGATATAGGCGATTACTTCGTCCACGATACGGACCAGCTCTTGATCGTTTTCTGCTGCCGGCAGTGTCTGAATGGCAACACTTGCTCTCATTCTCTCAATCCCCCTGTTTCATTGATCCGATATGCCTGAAAGACCCCCGCCGGACATTCCAGCGGGGGTAGACACGCATCCTTCCATGCTCCCTACGCTGGCATTACCCAGATCAGGTTTCCAGGGTCACGAAAAAACATCCGTCTCTCAGCCTGTTCCTTCAGGCTCCCCCGCTTTCGGTGATTTCGTTATACGGCGCTTTCTGCCAGTTGTCAAGCGTCATACGGCAGTGATGTGTGCTCAGCCCAGCAAAAGCTCTTTATGGGCAAGAACTTCCTCCAGATCCGCCATATTGTTCACCAGATTGTCAACGCCTCCGGCGTCCGGCTTTGCTGCGGCGGCCGCCTCCAGCTCAGCAATCATTTTGGCGGTTACCTCTGCATCTGGTTGGGCTTTGTCAACCGTCTCCAGGTATTTCTCGCACGCTTTCAAAAGCTTTTCATTCGGCGTTCCGGAGGGAAAACCGCAGAAAAAATAGGCGTCCATCTTAAACTTTTCGTTGGCAAGGATTTCCCGGATTTTGGATATCAGCTGTTCCTTCATCGGCGTCGCATCATGCTCGGTGACTGAGGTGCTCATCATAAAATTCTCCTCCCGTATATGGCTGGACACTTTGCAGCTTTTTTATATCAACTATGTGTTACCATCTGACATATTTTCTGTCAAGTCAAATCTATCAGATCCACATGATTTTTATCCGGCGTTTTACAGATCTTTATCGCCAAAGGCCCTGCAATCCGCTCTTTTTCTTTTGCATATTCGGTTTCTCAAAAGGGCTTTCGGCAGGGTTCTTCCATGCCGCTCAGTATGTGAAGCGGTGCTGTCCAGATGCACAGCAGCACTCACATAGGATCTGTTTTTACAAGCAGCAGACACGTCTCCACGTGGCGGGTGCCGGGGAACATATCCACCGCGCAGGCCCGGACCGCCCGATATCCAAACTCGCCAAAGCTCTTTACATCGCGGCCCAGGGTAGCCGGGTCGCAGGAGACGTACACCACCCGCGCAGGGCCCATTTTTGCGGCGGACGCGATCACCTCCGGAGCCAGCCCCTTGCGGGGGGGATCCACGGTGATAACGTCCGGCCGCAGGCCGTCCTCTTCCAGCTTGGCGGCAATCTCCGCCGCGTCCCCGCAGAAGAATTCCGCATTTCGGATGCCGTTCCGGCGGGCATTCTCCTCCGCGTCGGCAATGGCGGGCGGGACAATCTCCGCGCCGATAACCCGCTTGGCCTTTGCCGCCATGCAGAGGGTAATGGTGCCGGTGCCGCAGTACAGATCCAGCACCGTCTCCTCCCCTGTCAGTCCCGCAAACTCCAGCGCCTTACGGTACAGCACCTCCGCCTGGTCCCGGTTCACCTGATAGAAGGACGGAACCGACAGCTTGAAAGAAAGGCCGCAGAGATCGTCCATCAAAAAGTCCTGGCCCCAGATCGTGCGGTACTTCTCTCCCAGAACCACATTGCCCCGCCGGGTGTTGGTATTCAGCACCACACCCAGAGTCTTTGGCGCCGCAGCCCGCACCAGAGCGGCAAGCTCCGGCTCCCGGGGCACCTGGCGGCCGTTGGCCACCACGCAGCAAAGGCTCTCCCCTGCCCGGTTCACCCGGACATAGATGTGGCGGATGAGTCCCTTGCCGGTCGTTTCGTCATAAGCGGGGATTTGATACCGCTTCATCCAGTTTCCCACTGCCTGCGCCGTCCGGTCCGAGGCCTCCGGCTGGATCAGGCACCGCTCAACCGGCACCACCTGGTGGCTTCTGGCCCGGAAGAAACCGATGGCGCTGTCCGCCCCCACGGGATACTGGCTTTTGTTCCGGTAGTGGGTTGGATTTTTCGCCCCCAGGATTTCCTCCACCGCGAGATCCACGCCGCCGATGCGGGCCAGGGCGTCCTGTACCCGCTGGCGCTTGGCGCGCAGCTCCTCTTCATAAGTCAGGTGCTGAAAGTCACACCCGCCGCACCGGCCGTACCATGGGCACTCCGGCTTGGCCCGCTCCGGCGAGGGGCTGTGGATCTTCACAATCTCCCCTGCCGCCGCAGTTTTCATAACCTTGGTAATCCTCAGATCAACGGTCTCTCCCCGGACGGCCTGGGGCACAAACACCACAGCTCCGGAAAGCCGCACGATGCCGAGTCCCTCGCTGGAGTATCCCTCCACCGTGCCGGTATATGTTTTTCCCTGCTGTAATCTCTCCATAGTCCCGTCCTTTTCGTGGTTCAGCGCTGGTCACTGCGGCCAACCAGGTAGTCCAACGTTACATCGAAATAATCTGCCAGAGCAACCAGCCCCTCATAGTCCGGGCGGCGGTCGCCCCCTTCATAGTTTTGATAAGAACGAATCTTAATGTCCAAAAAATCCGCCATCTCCCGCTGGGTAAGATTCTTCTGTTTCCGCAATTCCCGCAATCTCTCTGCAAATTTTATCATAAGCGTGCAATCCCCTTGACATGTTCATTCTGAGCGTATATAATAAACGCGCACAGAACGAGCGTAATTGGAGGAACTCAAAATGACTGACCTCATGCAGCTCCTGTATCAGTATACCCTGGAAACCGGCTTCACCTGCCGCCTGAATACCCGGGAATACCGGGATCTGGGCGGGCTGATTGATCGGCTGGCCGCCCAGCTTCAGCAGAAGCTGGGCAGCGACACTTGGGATACACTTAGAAAATACCAGGATGCCCTTGCAGAACAACGGGACGCGGAGCTGGAAGCCCTGTTCCTGGCAGCACTGGATACCGCCAAAGCCCTGCGGTGAATTACGCCTCCCACTTTTCCAGGAGCTTTCGCAGCTGGTCGGCAAAGCTGGCAAGGCTCTTGTTGTCCCGGCCCTTGGAGCGCTTGATCGCCTCCACGAGCATCTGGCCAACTGCCACAAGCCGCTCGTAGGCCGGCGTGGACCTGGGCTGGCCGTCGAAGGATTTGATCTTCCGATCCGGCAAATATCCTGGGGCCAGCTGCTTGTTGGACAGCAGGTCATAGACCTCCGTATACTGGGGGGCGTGGGCCTCAAAGCCCATGCCCGCAATCGTCTGGGCAAAGAACGGCGCCACCTCCCGGTCACCGTGAACCACGAAGACATGCTGGGGCTTGGGCTCCTTGAAATCCGCAATCCAGCTGAGGAGATGATCCCGGTCCGCATGGGAGCTAAGGCCCTGGAAATTCACAATTTTGGCATTAACTGCGATTTCCTCGCCAAAGAGCTTCACGCTCTTGGCCCCCTCCAGCAGGTGGCGGCCCAGCGTCCCCTCTCCCTGGTAGCCCACAAACACCACGGTGCACTCCGGGCGCCAGAGGTTGTGCTTCAGATGATGCCGGATGCGGCCCGCGTCACACATGCCGGAGGCGGAGATAATCACCTTGGGCGTCCGGTCCTCGTTCAGGGCCTTGGACTCCTCGCTGGTCTCCGTCATGCGGAGGTTGGTGAAGTTGAACATGTGGGTGCCGTCCTTCACCAGCTTCATGGCATCGTCGTCCAGATAGCCATGGAGATCCCCTGTGAAGATGGTGGTGGCCCGCTTGGCCAGGGGCGAGTCGATATACACCGCAAAATCCGGGTTGCTCTTCACCAGCTTGGCATCCTTAATTTCCCGGATGAAGTACAAGAGCTCCTGCGTGCGTCCCACGGCGAAGGAGGGAATGATGACGTTGCCGCCCTTGGCCATGGTTTCGTCGATAATCCGCGCCAGATCATCGGTATAGCTCCAGACCTCCGTGTGGTTCCGGTCACCGTAGGTGGACTCCATCACCACATAGTCGGCCCCATGGAAGTGAACCGGATCCCTGATAATGGGCTGCTTGATATTACCCAGATCTCCGGAGAACACAATCCGCTTTTTCACACCGTTTTCCGTCAGATCCATGGCGATGCAGCTGGAGCCGAGCAGATGGCCGGCATCCACAAATTCCACCTCCACGCCGTCGCACAGATCGACAATCTGGCCATACTCGCAGGTGGTCATGAACTCCCGCACCCGCTGGGCATCCTCAATGGTGTACAGCGGCTCCACATGGGGTGCGCCGGAACGCTCGCCCTTGCGGTTCTTCCACTCGGCATCCTGCTCCTGGATATGGGCAGAATCCAGCAGCATGATGTCCAGCAGCTCGGCCGTCAGCCGGGTGGTAAGAATCCGGCCCTGGAACCCCTGTTTAATCAGCATGGGGATACGGCCGGAGTGGTCGATATGGGCGTGGGTCACCAGCAAATAATCAATGGTATTTGCCGCAAACGGAAACTCGGCATTGGAAACCTCGTCCCGCCCCTGCTGCAGACCGCAGTCCACCAGAATGCGCTTGCCGTTTACCTCCAGGCAGTGGCAGCTGCCGGTCACACATTGATCCGCGCCGAAAAAGCTGAGCTTCATGGATGATCCTCCTTACGAAGTAAAATCGTGCCGCAACATGCGGCATCCGTACATCAACGGTATTTTTTGCATATACTTGTTGAATAGTTTAGCACAAAACCGCAAGCAGGGCAAGCCCTCCGCCGTCCTGCCGGCAACGTGGGCGGTGTGGCCGGGGCCAGGCTGCTGTGCTTTTCAGGAGGTCAGGAAGAAGTTTTGCATTTCATAGGCACTTCCCACAAGGCGGTGGAAGGTTTCTCTTAAAATTGTGAACTTTTTGTGGAAAATCCGTTTTTTCTTTGCATTCCATGGGCAAGTGTGTTATGCTACTCTTGCTTTTTTGTGGGCTGCCACTTATTTAATCTTATTAAACTATAAAAACCGCAGAGTCGAAGCGTTTTCCCCATCCGGGAACGCCTGTTTCCCGCGTTCTTCGCGGAACGCCCGGGAATTTGGAAAGGAAGTTACAAGTTTATGGGTCTGATGAAAAAACTGTTTGGTGACTACAGCTCCCGGGAGCTGAAGTCCATCTATCCCATTGTGGATAAAATCGAGGCCATGGAGGATGCATACAAGGCATTGACTGATGCCCAGCTCCAGGCCAAAACGGCAGAATTCAAGAACCGCCTTGCAAACGGTGAGACGTTGGATGATATTTTGCCTGAGGCCTTCGCCACCGTGCGGGAGGCGGCTGGCCGCGTTCTGGGCATGCGCCACTACCGGGTTCAGCTGGTTGGCGGCGTGGTGCTGCATCAGGGGCGGATTGCCGAGATGAAAACCGGTGAGGGCAAAACCCTGGTGGCAACGCTCCCGGCCTATCTCAACGCCCTGACGGGCCGCGGTGTCCATATCGTCACCGTCAATGACTATCTGGCCAAGCGTGACTCCGAGTGGATGGGCAAGGTGCACCGCTTCCTGGGGCTGAAGGTGGGACTCATCGTCCACGGCCTGACCACCAAGGAGCGGCAGGAGGCCTATGCCGCCGACATCACTTACGGCACCAACAACGAGATGGGCTTCGACTATCTGCGGGATAATATGTGCATCTACTCCTCCGAGCTGGTGCAGCGGGGCCACGCCTTTGCCATCGTGGATGAGGTGGACTCCATTCTGATTGACGAGGCCCGGACCCCCCTCATTATCTCCGGCCAGGGAGACAAATCCACCCAGCTGTATGACATGGCGGAGATGTTCGTCTCCCGCCTGAAAAAGCAGGTGGTGGTCCAGGTGGACAATAAGGAAGAAGACGAGGATATTGATGCGGACTACATCGTGGACGAGAAGGCCAAAACCGCCATGCTGACTGCCCGGGGCATCAACAAGGCGGAGGAATTTTTCCATGTAGAGAACCTGTCTGATCCCACCAACGCCACTCTTTCCCATCACATCAACCAGGCCATCAAGGCCCACGGCGTCATGAAGCGGGACATCGACTATGTGGTAAAGGACGGCGAGGTCATTATTGTCGATGAGTACACCGGCCGTTTGATGTTCGGCCGCCGGTACTCCAACGGTCTGCATCAGGCCATCGAGGCCAAGGAGCATGTGACGGTCGCCAGCGAGAACAAGACCCTTGCCACCATCACCTTCCAGAATTACTTCCGGCTGTACGACAAGCTGTCTGGCATGACGGGTACTGCCATGACCGAGCAGGAGGAGTTTGCCACCATTTACAACCTGGACATCATTGAAATTCCCACCAACCGGCCTAACCAGAGGGATGACCACCACGACGTGGTATACAAGACGGAGGCCGGCAAATATCGGGCGGTGATCCAGCAGATCAAAGCGTGCCACGAAAAAGGCCAGCCGGTGTTGGTGGGTACCGTGTCCATTGAAAAGAACGAAATGCTCTCCGCCCTCCTGGCCAGGGAAGGAATTCATCACAACCTGCTCAACGCCAAAAACCATGAGAAGGAAGCAGAAATTGTAGCGCAGGCCGGCAAGCTGGGTGCTGTTACCGTAGCCACCAATATGGCTGGCCGCGGCACCGATATCATGCTGGGGGGCAACGCCGAATATCTGGCCCGGGCGGATTTGATGAAGGCCGGCTATTCGGAGGACGTCATTACCGACGCCACAGGTTATGCGGATACCGACAATCAGGAGATCCTGGCTGCCCGAAAGCTGTTTGCTGAGAAAATGGCCCAGCACAAGGCGGTTATCGCCGAGGAGGCCGAGCAGGTCCGCACTGCCGGGGGCCTGTTCATCATCGGCACCGAGCGCCATGAGTCCCGCCGGATTGACAATCAGCTCCGTGGCCGTGCAGGCCGGCAGGGAGACCCCGGTGAGACCCGGTTCTATATCTCTTTGGAAGACGACCTGATGCGCCTGTTCGGCGGCGATCGCATCCAGAACATGATGGAAAAATTTGATCTGGATGAGGATACCCCCATCGAGAACAAGATGCTCACCAAGGCCATTGAAAATGCCCAGACCACCGTGGAATCCCGAAACTTCCAGTCCCGGAAGTCTGTGCTGGAATACGACGATGTCATGAACAAGCAGCGCGAAATTATTTATCAGCAGCGCCGCGAGGTTCTGGACGGCAAGGACATCAAGGAAACGATCCTGAATATGATGCGTACCTCTATCACCAACCATGTAGCAATGTCCTTTGGTGAGCGGCAGGCCTTGGATCTGGCCGGTTGTCGGGAAATGATGCGCGGCTTGGAGGGAATGTATTTCGCCAAGGATCTGTTCCAGTTCACCGAAGATGATGTGGTGGAAAAAAACGAACAGGACTTTGTGGATATGTTCTGTGCGGAGGCCGAGAAGACTTACGAGGCCAAGGAGCTTGAGATCACGCCCCAAGTCATGCGGGAGCTGGAACGGGTCATCATGCTCCGGGTAGTAGACGAGTACTGGATGGATCACATTGACGCCATGGACGACCTGAAGCAGGGCATCCGCCTGCGGGCCTACGGCAACACCGATCCCGTCATAGCCTATAAGCAAGAGTCCCTGACCATGTTTGAGGAGATGGTCGCCGCCATCCAGAACGAAACCGTCCGCCGGATGTTCTCCGTCCGTCTGAAGAAGGATGAAGAAGTGAAACGGGAGCGGGTGGCCAAGGGTATGGTGGAAAATGTGGGCGGAGATGGCACCGCGCCAAAGAAGCAGCCCGTCAAGGTCAACAAAATCGGCCGCAACGATCTGTGCCCCTGCGGCAGCGGTCTAAAGTGGAAGAAATGCACCTGCAAGGAATACCACGATAACTAAATCGCCCAGGGCCCCTGTTCTCCTGCCGGAGGGCAGGGGTCTTCCCATCAATTGCTCAGGATAAATCGGAGGTTTTTATGCCCTTTAAAATTCATGAAGAAAGCGGCCTTGTGTGGCTCACTTCTTCTATGCTGAGTGGTGTGCATCACGGTTTTTCCACCCGGCAGGGCGGTGTCAGCAGCCCGCCCTTTGACTCCCTGAATCTGGGTATTGGCCGCGGAGATGATCTTGCTGCCGTGCAGGAAAACTACCGGCGCTTCTGCACTGCCGTGGGCACGTCCCCGAAAGAGGCCGTGCTTTCGCAGCAGACCCACAGTTCCAATATCCGCACTGTGACACAGGCGGATGCAGGGAAGGGGCTGTTGTGCCAGCGGGATTACCGTGACGTAGACGCCCTGATTACCCGTGTACCCGGTCTTGCCCTCACGGTGTTTTCCGCAGATTGCGGCATTCTTTTGCTATACGACCCCATTCAAAACGCGGCTGGGGCCGTTCATGCCGGGTGGCGCGGCTGTGCCGCCGGCATCGCAGAAAAAACAGTCCGGGCCATGGGCGAACAGTTCGGCAGCGCTCCTTGCGATCTGCTGGCCGCCATCGGTCCCTGTATCCAGCTGTGCTGTTTTGAGACAGATGCGGATGTCCCTGAAGCCATGAGGCGTACTCTTGGTGCGGATGCTGAGCCATATCTTCAATGGCGAGCGCCCAAATGGCATGTGGATCTTGCAGGTCTGAACCGCCAGTGGCTTTTGCGGGCCGGCCTGCTTCCCAGCCACATTGAAAACTCCGGTCTCTGCACTGCTTGCCGTCCGGATCTGTTTTGGTCCCACCGAAAAATGGGAGAAGCCCGCGGTGCTCAGGTCGCCATGATTTCTTTGAACTCTCCCGTTTGAGAGGAGCAACTATGAAACAACGCCTTTGTAAACTTGTCGTGCTTCTCCTGCTTCCTCTCCTTTTAAGTGGCTGCTGGGATGCGGCGCCGGAGCCGGAAAACAGCGGCTCCCTTCTGCCGGAGGGAGCGGAGGACACCTCTTCCGCGGAGACAAAGTTGAGTCTTCCATCCGCTTTCTCCTTGCCTTATCTGTCAGAGCAAACCTTGGATCCCGTCACCTGTGCAGACGGAATGCAGCAAGTGGTGGGAAGCCTTTTGTATGAAAGCTTGTTTGAACTGGATGAAACCCTGGAGCCCCAGCCCGTGCTGTGCAGCAGTTATACCTACCAGCCCGAATCCTTCACCTATACCTTCACTCTGCGCGACGGTATTACCTTGTCCGACGGTTCGCCCCTTACCGCCGCAGATGTGGCGGCAACTCTGCAGCGGGCCAAAAACTCGGAGCGCTACCGTGCCCGTCTGGAACAGGTCATCTCCATCACCGGAAGCGGCCAGAATGTCACGGTAGTTCTAGGAACAGCCAATACCGGCTTTCCTGCCCTGATGGACATTCCCATTGTCAAGTCCGGCACGGAAGGCAGCCTAGCCCCGGTCGGAACAGGCCCCTACTGTCTGGCCCAGGAGGAGGGCTCCAGTGTCTGCCTGCGCCGCAACAGCAGCTGGTGGAAGGGGAAAAGCCAGCCGTTGGATCGCATGATGCTTTCCCCGGTCAGCGATCAGGACACCATGTTATATCAGTTCACTTCCCATGACGTGCAGCTGATTACTGCCGATCTCACCGGAACAGACTCTATCAGCGCCACCGGCAACGTCAGCTTTCAGGATGCGGATACGACGGTCTTGCAATACGTTGGTTTCAACACCCAGCGGTCCACTTTTCAGGATGCAGCCCTCCGAAGAGCGCTGAGTCTTGGCATTAACCGCAGTACCATTGTCAGTGCTTTTCTCTCAGGCCATGGTGTCGCCGCCCAATTTCCGCTTTCACCGCTGTCTCCTCTCTATCCGGAGGATTTGGAGACCGCATACTCCTATGACGCCTTTTCCAGCGCCATGGAAGCCAGCGGCCTCAACAGCGGCAAAAGCATCCATATCACGATGATCGTCAATGCAGAAAACAGTTTTAAGGTTTCTGTGGCAGAATACATCGCCGCAGCGCTGTCTGCTTTTGACCTGCAAATCTCTGTCAAGGCGCTGCCATGGGAAGAATATACTGCTGCTCTGGCCGCCGGAGACTATGATCTTTACTACGGCGAGGTTAAACTTACCGCTGATTGGAATTTAAAGGCACTGCTCGGAACCGCCGGAAGCCTGAACTATGGCCGCTGGTCGGATGCCCAGACGGATCTGCTTTTGACGGCATACGCATCTTCCAGTGCTCGAAAGGCCGCTATGCAGGCGCTGTGCGCCTATTTGCAGCAGCAAATGCCCATTGCGCCGGTGTGCTTCAAATCCACCTCTGTGCTGGTGCAGACCGGTGTGGCTGAGGGTCTGTCCCCTACCATGTCAAATCCGTTTTATAACCTGCCCTCCTGCTCCTTTCATCTGTCCGAGGAATAGCGGTTTTTATTTTCAAGCGGGGCTTGGAGATAAAACTTGTTCATCTGGAGTTCTCTGTGCAAACCACGATCATAAACCCTCAGTGCACACCGTCGAAGACGGCTTATGCGCATAAAAAGCAACGTAAAATATTCTTTTAAAATGAACAAGGCGTTGAGCTTCCAAATCGGATGCCTAACGCCTTGTTCTTCCTTTATGCCTTTCAATCCGTATTAAACCGCAAACATGGTATCCAAAACCTCCGTCTCTGTAATGGAGCCGAAGTAAGTCTGCAGCGGGGCGCGATCCAGCACTGCTGCCACGTCCTCTCTCCTGAAGGGGCAGCCCTGCAGCGCCTGCACCAGCGTATCCAACGGTGAAAGGGAGAGAAAATCACCATAAAATCGAATTTCCGAAATCCGCCCCGCCGCCACCTGCACGCCAATTTCTAAAATCCCCCCGTCCCACTTACGCTTGTTTGTTACGGTAAATTGGGGAGATCTGCCGAAATTCCACTCCCAAGTGTCATACTTCTCCGTCTTCAGCTGCCGGACCTGTTCCAGTTCTGCCGGTGTCAGGCGGCCAGGTTCCAGTTCTCCGCCGCCAAAACTGGTTTTCAAATACTCCCAGAATGCGGGCAGCTCCATGTCTTTTTTCAAAAAAGACCGAATATTTCCCACGCGGGTTCGAACCGATTGCGTGCTTTTGGATTGGAATTTAATCGGATCCGCCCGCAGGGCTCCGGCAATCATATCCGGATTGGAGTCAAACAGAAGCGTACCGTGGTGCAGTACCCGTTTTCCAAGCAGCCGCTGTGCTGTTCCGGAGACCTTCCGCCCCTCCACCAGGATGTCATTCCGTCCAGAGGCCTCTGCCTGGAGTCCCAATCCCTGCAATGCCTCTACCACCGGACGGGTAAACTGCTGATAGGTAATGGTTTCCGCATGTTCCACATCTGTAATAAAGGAATAGTTCAAGTTGCCCAGATCATGATAAACTGCACCGCCGCCGGTCGTCCGCCGGACCACGTGAATTCCGTGGGCCTCGACAAATGGCCGGTCGATCTCCGCTTCTGCATTTTGGTTTTGTCCGATGACAATGGTATTGTCGTTTTGCCAGAGGAGCAAATAAGGTCTGTCCTTCCGGTTTTGGAGAATAAATTCTTCAAAGGCCAGATTGTATGCCGGATCGACACTGCCCGTCTCCAAATACATGGTTTTGTTTTCTTTCATGGTGCTTCCTTCCGCCTTGTCACATAGCAGCAGGAACAGGGACGCACCTTTCGGCATGCCCTGTTCCTGCCATACAGTTCTTTTTAAAAATCGGTCAAATCAGCAGACCGCTTTTCCAGGAAGGCAGTCATGCCCTCTTTCTTGTCATGGGTGGAGAACGTGAAGCCAAAGGCATCCGCTTCCATCTTCAGGCCGTTGGTCAAATCCATATCCATGCCGGCGTTGATCACGCTCTTCGCCATGGAAACGGCATAGCTGCCCTTGCTGAGAATCTTTGCCGCCATCTTGCGGCAGGCGTCCATCAGTTCCTCGGCGGGAACCACTTTGTTGACCAGGCCGACCCGATAGGCCTCCTGTGCGTCAATTTTGTCGCAGGTGAAGATCAGTTCCTTGGCGCGGCCCTTACCAATCAGGCGGGCCAAGCGCTGGGTACCGCCAAAGCCGGGGATAATACCCAAGCCGCACTCCGGCTGCCCGAACACTGCATTTTCAGCCGCCACACGGATGTCGCAGCTCATGCAGATTTCGCAGCCGCCGCCCAGGGCGTAGCCGTTCACCGCTGCAATGGTCACCTGGGGCATGTTCTCCAGCTTGTTGAAGGTCTCCAGAGCCAAAAGGGACATGGCGCGCCCCTCTGCCGGTGTTGCATTGACCATTTCAGAAATATCCGCGCCGGCCACAAAGGACTTGGCACCAGCTCCGGTCAGAATCACCACCCGCACGTCCTTCCGCTTTTCCAGCTCCGTAAAGCAGGCATTCAGCTCGGTCAGCGTTTCGGTATTCAGGGCGTTCAGAGACTTCGGCCGGTTAATGGTGACGGTAGCAATTTGCTCCGCGACCTCCAGGATGACATTGTTCATGAGAACTCCTCCTTTTATCATTGCTTGTTAATTATCGAACAGATATGTTTATCATAGCGGTCTTCGCCAAGAAAGTCAATTGTCACCACTTATGAAAACGACTGCTTCCGATCGATATTTTGCTCAAAGGGACATACTGGATCAGGTACCCCTTTTCTCCTGCTGCATCCGTATTTTTTCTTCACCTCTGTGATGAATCGACCGTGGAACCAGCAGGCCCGGTAACAGACAGACTGCATAATCTCCTTGTCCGCCCAAATAATCCGGCAGTCCTCCCATGCTGTGATTGCGGTCTCCGCCAAGCAGTTTTCTGTGTTTTCCGCCCACGGCACCGCAAAAACAGCACCGCTGGCGATGTCAGCTGTCTCTTTGCCGCACGACAGACGCGCAGAACCGGAGAGTAGATATCCGATCCGGCTGCCAATGGCAGCTGTTCTCCCCTCCGGAAGCCGTTCAGCCTCCATGTCAAAGCAATTCGACAGGACGTTCAGCTCCGCTTCTCCCATCCAACTGAACAATTCCTCTTTCAGAAGTTCCTCCATGGGAAGTTTCATAGAATGTTTTCTCCTTTTGGTCCGTCCATTGCGGATTGCACCTGCTTTTCAACACCGCGTTTTTCTCACTTTTCTCAGAATAGAAGTGTCTGTTCCGGGTCTGTCAGAGCTTTCAGCTGAAAGGAATTTGTTCCTTGAAGTTCTCTTTCCGTCATTGGCCGCAGGCTGGTCACGTCATCCTCTGCAAAGGGGATGTGATAGAGCACCGTCGTCTCCGGGCGAACGGCCTCCAGCAGGTGCCGCCCGTCGGGATGCGCAAAGAATAAGGGCGTCACAAACATCGCCGTCAGATTTTCAAGTGCGCAAAGCGCCTCCCGGTTTTCCTGGGATCCGTCCGCGTCCGCCGCAAAGAGAAATTGTTTTTCCCCCAGTGTCAGCGAAACGGCGCAGTGCTCCACCGCCGCATAGGTTCTCCAGTCCAGATGCCGGCTGGAAATGTAGGTGGCACTGCATCCGTCTGCCAGCGGAATGCAAAGCCGCCCCCCACCCTGCAGGTGGATCTCATGAAGAACGCCCTTGGCAGCAGCCTTGGGCAGCGGCCTCCGATCCTCCAAATAGGAGTCCGGATCCTCTCCCGCCCGTGGAACAAACAGTCCCCGCAGGCGGTTGTTGGCCGCATACTCATCCGCATAGACCGCGCTGAAGTGATCGGTATGCCGGTGGGTAAACAGCAGAAACTCCACACCCCGAAAAGGGCTGTTCATTCCAAATACGGCTTTTTGAATCTCTTTCCGGGGCGGCGTAAAGTACGGATTGTTCCCATAAATTCCGTCTATCAGGAACCGCAGCCCACGGTACTGTACCAACACGCCGGAGTTGGCCACCAGCTGTATGGATACCGTCGTCATCTGTCTTACAGCTGAATTGGTTCGAAGACCTTAACGCCTCTGTTGGGCTCCAGACGGCGGCTCATATTGATGTGATCCATCTCGCCGATCACCATCTCCACGGTTGTAAGAACACGGTTGCCCTCCTTAAAGTGTCCGCCGTATTCCTTGCCGCTCTCATCGGCAAAGGATGCGTGGATATGCAGGGAAATAGCTCCGTCCTCCTCTGTGCAGATGATGCCGCCCATGGAGATCAGTTCAATCGGGCAGGGCAGTTCAATGGGATCGCCATAGGCATACAGCCCCGGCTTATCGGCCAGCTCCTCCGGATCAAAAAAGCTGCAGCCCTGCAGGCTGCCGATGGCGGAGATAATCACGCCGTGGCCGATTCTATTGTCCTCGCAGAATTTTTGGAGGCCCAGCATGACATCCTCACCCGGTTCAAAGCGCACCGCGTAAATATTCTTAAAAGAACCCTTTGCAAATTTCATGATGTTCCTCCTCAGGCGTGAATGGCTCTGCCAAGTGCATCCAGGCAGGCCTCCCGGATGGCCTCCGCCACGGCTGGATGGGGATAAATGGTGCACTCCACATCCTCCAAAAGCAGCTCAGAGGCAATCAGCTGTGTTCCAACGGTCACCAGCTCCGCTGCGCAGGGTCCCTCCATATGCATTCCCAAAATGGCGTGGTCCTTCTTCTCAGAGACAATCTTCACAAAGCCCTCATTTTTGCCCATGGCCAAAGACTTGCCGTTGCCCACCAGATTGAAGTTCCCTACCAGCACGTCATAGCCGGCGGCCCTGGCCTCCTCTTCCGTCATACCGACGGAGGCCACCTCATTGTCCACGAACACCACCTTGGGCACTGCGTTGAGGTTCAGCTCCCGATTTCCACCGGCGATGTTCTCCACCGCTACCGTGCCGCCCTCAAAGGCGGTGTGGGCCAGCATGCCCTGTCCTGTGATGTCGCCGGCCGCATAGATGCCGGAAACGGAGGTACGCATGCGGCTGTCCACCCGAATAAAGCCGCGGTCCATGCGGATTCCCAGCTCCTCACAGCCAAGGCCCGCGCTGTTGGCCCTCCGGCCGGTGGATACCAGCACATATTCTGCGGTGACGGTGCCCTCGGCGCCGTTCTTTTCGTAAGTCACCACCTTCTGGCCGCCCTGGTCGCCAACGGATTTCACCTTGGCCCCCAGTTCCACCCGGATATGCTCCTTGGCAAACTGCTTGGCCGTGGCCTCCGCCAGGGCGCTGTCCATATTGCCCAGCAGGTGGGGCAGCATCTCAATCACCGTAACCTGGCAGCCGAAGGCGTTCAGGATACTGGCGAACTCACAGCCGATGACGCCCCCGCCAATCACAGCCAGGCTCTTGGGCATGTCCTGCAGGGACAGCAGATCCGTGCTGTCGATGACCCGCTCGCCCTTCAGTCCCGGGATTGGCGGCACTGCATTGGAAGATCCTGTTGCAATCAGAATATTTTTGGTCTGATAGACCATTCCGCTTTTGGTGTCCTTCACCTGCTTTGCGGAGAGGAGCTTGGCCTCTCCAAGAATCACATCTACCTTATTTTTCTTCAGAAGGTATCCGACACCGTTCACCAGCTGCTTTACAACGCCGTTCTTGCGTTGAATCACCGCGGAGAAATCCACGCCGCTCAGCGCGGACTGAATACCGTACTTCCCGGAATCCCGGATTGTATTGGCCACTTCCGCACTTTGGAACAATGTCTTAGTCGGAATGCAGCCCACATTCAGGCAGGTGCCGCCCAGGTGCTCCCGTTCCAGAACGGCAGTCTGCAGCCCCAACTGGGCGGCCCGGATGGCCGCCACGTAACCGGCGGGACCGCCGCCAATTACCATTAAATCATATGTTTTATTCGTCACAGTCGATGCTTCCTCTCTCACTGAACCAGAAACAGCTCCGGATTTTCCAGATACTCCTTCATCGTCTTCATGATGCTTCCAACCTCACCGCCGTCAAATACACGGTGGTCATAAGTCACGGAGAGGACCATCATCGTACGGATGCAGATTTCGCCCTGGTACACGGCGGGCTTTTCCACGCACCGGCCAAAGCCGATGATGCAGGACTGGGGTGATGGAAGAATCGGGTTGAAATCGTCCACCGGGAAGATGCCCATATTGGTCAGGGTAAAGGTGCCGTCCCTTTGATCATCGGCAGTCAGCTTTTTATCCCGTGCCTTCACAGTGATCTCATGAAGCGCCCGGCTCAGCTCCACCAGGGACATCTGATCGGCATCCCGCACCACGGGGGAGGTCAGGCCGTAATCCGTGGCCACCGCCATGCTGAGGTTGACATAGGGATAGCTGATAATATCGGTATCTGTATAAGAAGCATTCGCCAGCGGATGGGTTTGAATCATCTTGACCGCCGCATAGCTGAGCAGGTCGTTGATGGTGATTTTGGTCCCCAGCAGTTCCTGCTTCTCCACCAGCTTTTTCCGCAGGTTCATCAAATCCGTCACGTCAATTTCCACAGAGTCAGAGGTCTGCGCCATGGTGCGCAGGCTGTTGAACATGTTGCGGGCAATGGCCTTGCGGATCGGTGTCAGCGGAATGCGGACAGGCTCGCGGGATGCGGCAGGCGCCCGGCTGACGGCCGTGGCAGCCGGCTGATATGCCTCCACGTCCTTCGCCACAATGCGGCCGCCCGGGCCTGTGCCCGTCAGAAGCGCCAGGTCAATCCCCTTTGCAGCGGCCCGCTTGCGGGCCAGGGGAGATGCGATGATACGGCCGCCCTTGGGAGCAACCGGCGCCTGCGCAGCCAACGTGGGAACCGGTGCCGCAGCAGCAGGCACGCTTTCGGCAGCAGCGGCTGGTTTCATCCCCCGGGCCGCACAGGCAGCCTCATAGCCGGCCTTATCGGCCGCCAGATATGCAATCACACCGCCGACCGCCACCGTGTCGCCCACCTTTGCCACCAGATGGATGATGCCGTCCTCCGGGCTTTCAAAGGGCATCGTGGTCTTTTCACTTTCAATTTCCGCCAGAACCTGGCCTTTCTTCACGGTGTCGCCCTCCGAAACGCTCCAGGCGTCCAGCGTGTTCTCCGTATTGGTCAGGCCGGTTTTGGGCATCAGAACCTCTGTGGCATCCACCGCTGCCGCAGCTGCAGCGGATGCCGGAGCTGCGGCCGGGGCGGACGATCCCTTTGCCGCACACATCGCGTCATACTCCGCCTTGTCGGCCGCCAAATGCGCGATGACGCCGCCGACTGCCACCGTGTCGCCGCTCTTTGCCGCCAGGTGGATGATGCCGTCCTCCGGGCTTTCAAAGGGCATTGTGGTCTTTTCACTTTCAATTTCCGCCAGAACCTGGCCTTTCTTCACGGTGTCGCCTTCCGAAACGCTCCAGGCGTCCAGTGTGTTCTCCGTATTGGTCAGACCGGTCTTAGGCATTACAATTTCCATACTCATATATGCTTTCGCCATCTGCACAGGCGGCAGACAGCATATGCCTCCTTACTTTCGATAAATGGATCAGAAGAGCGCCTTGACCGCCGCCACGATCTTGTCCGGGTTGGGGACCGCGCGAGCCTCTAGTCCCAAGTTGTAAGGCAGGGGAACATCCAGAGAAGCCACCCGCTTGACGGGAGCGTCCAGCTCGTCAAAAATCTCTTCCTGAATCATGGATGCCCACTCGGCGCCAAGGCCGCCGCGCAAATTGCTCTCCTCCACGATGACACAGCGATGTGTCTTGCTGACGGACTGGAGCGCCGCCTCCTTATCGAAGGGGGCAATGGTGCGGGGATCCAAAACCTCACAGCTGATTCCCTCGGCAGCCAGCTTGTCCGCGGCCTCCAGGGCTTTTTGAACCATGAGGCCAACGGCAATCACGGTCACATCCGTGCCCTGGCGCTTGATGTCCGCCTTGCCGATGGGCAGGACATAGTCCTCCTCGGGAATCTCCATCTTCGTCTTGTAAAGCTGCTTATGTTCAAAGAACAGCACGGGGTTGTCGCTGCGGATGGCGGCCTTCAGCAGACCCTTTGCATCATAGACGTTGGAGGGTGTGATAATCGTCAGACCGGGCGCGTGGTTGAACAGGCACTCAAAGGTATTGGAGTGCTCGGCGCCGGCACCGAAGGAATATCCGCTGGCACAGCGGACCACCAAAGGCAGCCGATACCCTTCTCCGTGAAGGTATCTCCACTTTCCGCAGGAGTGAAACAGCTCGTTAAAGGCCACCAGCTGGAAATCGGAATACATCAGCTCGACACAGGGGCGCAGACCGGTCATGGCCGCGCCGATGGCGCTGCCCACAATGGCGCCCTCTGAAATAGGGGTGCTGATGCAGCGCTTGGGGCCGAACTCCTCCAGGATTCCCTTGGTGGCGCAGAAGATGCCGCCCATCTCCGCCACGTCCTCGCCGTAAACGAGGACGGTATCATCACGGCGCATCTCTTCGCTGATGGCAGCACTGATGGCCTGTGCAAAACTTTCTTTCATAAGAGTTCCTCCGTTATATGATAGTGAATATCCAAATCAGGCGTACAGGCCGTCAAAGATGCTGTCGGGATCCGGCTCCGGGCTGGTCTCGGCAAACTCCACTGCCTGGTCCAGTTCCAAAGCAATCTCTCTGCGCATCAGTTCGATGTCCTCAGCGTTCAGAATTCCGTTGTCCAACACGTACTTTTCCAAATTGGCAACGCAGTCCTTCTTGTGTTCTTCTTCTGTAATTTCCTTGTCGCGGTAGGCGCACTGGTCTCCTTCGAAATGTCCTCTCCAGCGGTAGCACTTCACTTCCAGCACCGCGGGACCGTTGCCTGCACGGATATAGTCCGTCAGCTCTTTGGCTGCGTCATATACCGCCAGGGCGTCGTCCCCATGCACCACCCTTGCAGGCATTCCATAGCCGGCAGCCCGGTCCGCGCCGGGATTGGGCACGGAGATGGTGTTGGCGTGGTTGGCAGAGATGGCAAACTGGTTGTCGTCACAGATGAACAGCACCGGCAGCTTCCAGATGGCGGCCATGTTCATGGCCTCATGGACATTGCCGCGGCTGTGGGTGCCGTCGCCGTTATAGCAGTAGACAATCCGGCCGTTTTCCAAATACTTGGCGGACAGGGCCGCGCCGATGGCAACCTCCGTGTCCACGCCCAGGGAACCGGCCGTGCCGATGACGCCCTTGTCCATACGGGCAATGTGGTTCACACCGCCGCGTCCGTGAGAGGTACCGGTTTCCTTTGCCAGGATTTCCGCGAAGATCTCATTGAAGGTCACCCCCGTGGCATGGACTGCAGAGACCACGCGGTGGGTTCCCTTGTAGTAATCATTCTCATTGCGGGTCATCAGCGGCGCAATGTATGCCGCCTCTTCGCCCACGCCGCTGTGAATGTGGCCGGGCACTTTTCCAAGGGCATAGATCTCCACCAGCTTCTCCTCGGCCATCCGTACACTGAGCAGTTCTTTATAGAGATCCGCCACCATTTTTTCTGAATACTTCATAATACTCTCCTATCCATGCAATTGAAGTTTGCGGTGTTTCCGTTTCTCAGTCCATCCGCAGGCCGCCGTCGGCGTTGCCGATTTCACCGGTGACAAAGCTGGCCAGGTCCGAAGCGTAGAACAGAATCAGGTTGGCGATCTCCTGGGGATCGGCAGGACGGCCCAGAGGAATCTGGCTGAGGATGCGGTTGTGTCGGTCCATATCCATATTTGCCGTAATGGCTGTCTTGGTATAGGCGGGGCAAACGCCGCAGCAGGCCACATTGAACGGGCCGCCTTCCTTTGCAACCGCTTTGATCAAGCTGTTCACGCCGCCCTTGGACGCGGCATAGACACTGGTGCCCAGCAGACCGCCGCCCACCTGAGCCGCCACGGAGGATACCACGACGATCCGGCCGTAATTGTGCTCCTTCATGTTTGTGAAGACGCTCTGAATGCTGGCATATACGCCGGTCAGGTTGATGGCAATCACACGATCCCATTCCTCCTGGGTAACATCCTCAAATTTAGGTGTGCTGACCACACCCGCTACACAAATCAAGCCGTGGATCTGGCCGAATTCCTCCACCAGCTTGCCGAACTTCTCGCGGATCTCCGCAGGATCGGCCAGATTGACATTGGCAACGGAAACCTTGTCCTTGCCGTACTTCTCCTGGTATTTGCGTGCGGCGGTCTCGTTGATATCCACAATAATGGCATGGCCGTTGCCGGCCACAATGCCGTCTACCACAGCGCCGCCGATTCCGCCGGCACCGCCGGTTACAATGTAGTTCTTGCCGCTGTAATCCATAGAAATCATAATTATGAGCTCCTTCATTGAAAAAGATTTGAATAATTTAAATGAGGCTGCTTAAATCATTAATTGAACAGGCCGGGAAGCCAAGTGGTAACTGCCGGGACATAGGTCACCAGCAAAAGCACAACCAGTCCAATTCCCAACATGGGCATCGCGTTCTTCAACGTCCGCTCCAGTTTGGCGCCGGCAATCTGATTGCCCAGCAGCACGCATACGCCAACCGGCGGGGTCATCAGGCCGATATACAGGTTTACGCACATCATCATGCAGAACTGAATGTCCGTCAGTCCCATGGAGAGCATCAGCGGACGCAGCAGCGGGGTCATCATGACCACGGCGGCATTGGCCTCCATCAGCATGCCAATCAACAGGAACAGCAGATTGATCAGCAGAAGGATGATGTACTTGTTGTCTGTCAGATTCGTAAAGAAGTCCAGCACCGCCTGCGGCAGACCGGAGGTCGTCACCACATAACTGGAGGACTTGGACAGGCCAACCAGCACCAGGATCACCGCGGTGGAAATACCGGCATCCGCCATAGAGGGAAGCAGTTCCTTCAGCTTCATGTCCTTATAGACAAAGAAGCTGATGAAGAGGGCATAAACCACGGAAACGGCTGCCGCCTCCGTAGCGGTAAACACACCTCCGAAAATACCGCCCAGGATGATGACCGGCATCAGCAGCGCCCAGATACTGCTTTTAAATGTATTGGCAATCTCTTTTCCGCTCATCTTGGGATGGGCCGGCAGATCCTTCTTCTTGCCGTAGATCAGGCAATATGCAATCAGCATCAGGCACAACAGCAGTCCAGGAACAACCGACGCCTGGAACAGAGCGGAAATAGAGGTCTCTGTTGCGCTGGCATAAACAATCAGGGTAATGGAAGGCGGAATCAGGGGCCCAAGCACAGATGCCATGGAGGCAATCGCGGCAGCGAAGGAGTCGCTGTAGCCCTCTTTCTTCATGGCGGGGATTGTCATACCTCCGATTGCGGAGCAGGTGGCCACAGCGGAACCGGAAATGGCACCGAACAGCGTGGAGCCGAGCACGGTAACCACGGCCAGACTTCCCTTCACCCATCCAATCAATGCATTTGAAATATCCACCAGCTTCATGGTGATGCTGCGGGACATGATGTTGCCGGCCAGCATAAAAAACGGGATGGCCAGCAAAGCGGTAGAGTTCATGCCGGCAAACATCTTCTGTGGAATGACCACCAGCGGCATTCCGCCCAGGCTCATGGCCGCCAGCGTCGCAATGCCCAGGGAGAGGAAGATGGGGATACCGCAGATAGACAATATCAGCAGTCCAAAAATAGTAATCAGTCCGACGTTCATGCCTGCACCTCCTTCTTCTCATGCCCAAGATCAATAAACTTCGTCAATTCCTTCAAAATCACTTCAACAGATGCCAGGATCATCAAAATACCGCCGATGGGCAGGCAGGCGTAGGCATAGCTCATGGGAATTCCCGTGCCGGAGGATGTACTGTTGGCTGTGTTCAAGCACAAATCAATGCCGTACTGGCAGAAGAACACCAGGAACACAATGCCCGCCAAGGTACAGATTGCAACAGCAATGCAGCGAGCCCGTGCAGGCAGCATGTTCAGTGCAAAATCCACCTGCAGATGAGAGTATTTGCGTATCGCAACCGCAGCACCCAGCAGCACCACGTAACACATCAGATAACGGGCCAGCTCTTCACTCCAGATATTGGAGGCATTCAGCACATAGCGGAGAATCACCTGGTAGAAAATGATCACCACCATGATCACCATGGCAATTCCAATCAGCAGGCGCAGAATGCGCTCCACCACATCCATGCCCTTTGAAAAATAATGCAAAACTGTTTTCATAAGTTCTCCTCAATTAAAAGTTCTCGGGAGATGCGTCCTCCGCATCTCCCGAGACGCACAATCACTTAAATTTAAAGGAAATTACTTTCTTTTTTCATTGGAACGGTGCGTACGCAGATCAATGGGTAAATCAGGCCATTGCCCGGATACCGTCGGCCCATTCCACCAGGTTCGGGAATACTTCATCCACAAAGCCGTCAAACTTATCCATGAATTCCTTCGTATCCACATCCACGATGGTGACACCCGCATCGATGGCCTTCTGCTCAACCTCAGCCTCACGCTCCACCATCTGGCCATTCCGCCATTCAGAAGCTTCCTTGGCAGCGCGCTCAGCAATTTCCTGGGCCTCCGCGGGCAGTTCGTTAAAGAAGTTCAGATCCATGAAGAAGCAATCCTGGCTGTACACATGGTTGGTCTTGATCCAATAGGGGCAAACCTCGTAGAAACCATAGTTCCAGCATTCGCTGATGGGGTTTTCCTGGCCGTCCACCGTACCCTGCTGAATCGCAGTATAGGTTTCCGTAATTGCCAGCGGGGTCGGAGTAGCTCCCAGCCATTCCCAAGTCTTCACATACACATCAATGCCGGGTGCCCGCAGCTTGAAGCCTTTGAAATCATCAACGGTCTTCATCTCTTTCTTGGCAGTTGTGATACGGGCGCCACGGTACATACCGCCCAAGATCTTAAAGCCAGCGTCCTCGCCAATCGTGGTCCGCATCTCTTTGCCCAGATCGCTGTTCCAGGTTTTGATGAAGTGATCATAGCCGCTGTACAGATAGGGAACGGCGTCAATGTTGGCATAGTCAGAGAAGGGCGCCAGGGTACCGATGCTCTCCGCATACACATTGGCCACGCCATAGGACATGCCCTCCAGCAGTTCCTGGCCAGATCCCAGCTGTGTGCCGCCGTACAGGTCACAGGTAATGCTGCCGTTGGAGTACTCCTCTACCAGGTCGCAGAACTTTGCCACAGCTTCATAAAGGATGTCGCCTTCGGACGTATTCACTGCAACAATCCAGTTGCCCGTATAGGCGCCGTCCTCTGCGGGAGCGGCTGTATCGTCGTCAGCAGGTTTTTCCGTATCTGCCCTGCCGCCGCAGCCAACCAAGAGCGTAGCCATCATCAGGAGTGCCAGGGCAAGACTTGCGATTCTTTTCATAATCTTTTTCCTTTCCATCTTTCTTCTAAAGTGATTTTGAATTCATTTTTGTTTAAAATAAATTCGTTAACTAACGAATAGAATTCATTTCACATTTTGTCAATCAAAACTTTGTTTCCAAAAAAAGTTCGTCTAAGTGCACAATAATTTTCATTTTTTTGTACATGTTAAGAAAGTTTGATTTTTTTAGCCGTTTTCTCTTTTTCCCTTTCTATATTAATTGAGTTTATTTTAAACAAAAATCTGTTCTTCCCCTTGTAATAGAATTTATTTTATGTTATTATATTAAAAAATAAATTCAATTTATTTCGGAACATCTGGACTCTGCAGAACCCGAAAACCGGAGGGACTATTTATGCCTACAGACACCGTCAAGAAATCGCCTTCCTTAGCGGAATATGCATATGGGGAAATTAAGCAATTGATTCAAAACGGCACCTACCTTCCCGGGTCCAAGCTGGTTACCCAGGATATCGCGAACCGTCTGGGGATTAGCCGCACCCCGGTCGTAGCCGCCGTCAACCGCCTGGCCGCAGAAGGATATGCCGATTCCATTCCACAGCAGGGAACCTTTGTAAAAAAGCTTTCTGTGAAAATGATTCGGGATATTCTGGAGCTCCGCCTAATGATTGAGCTCTATTCTGTCGACGCAGTAATCCGGAATATGGTATTTGACACGGAGGCCGTTCAGGAACTGCGAAGCGCTGTGGAGGGATATCGCAATATTGGTCCCCGCGACTATAATAAAGCGATGGAGGTGGAGTGTAATTTCCATCACATTATTATCCGTTTGGCCGAAAATGCGGAAATTCTGCGAGTTTACAGAACCAGCCGCTGCATCGAAACCACTTACCAGATGTATCGAATGGCCAATATGGAACTGGCTACGGTTCAAAATGCTTACCAGGAACACGAAAAAATTGTGGAGCTGTTGGAGGCTGGAAATCAGGACGCCGTCAAAACGCTTTTGGAGAAGCATATCCGTCTGCCGCTGAATATGCTGGACTGGCTGGTCAGCACTGGCCGTCCGCTGGGGAATCTGTCTCTTTAAGCCGCTTTCCTCACACAAGAGAATCAAACATCCGGGAATTGCAAAAGCAATTCCCGGATGTTTGATTCTCTAATGCCCGCTTTTCCCGCTGATTTCTTCCACAGTGACCCTCCAGACAGCGGTCCGTTCAATGCCGCTGGCAATTACCTCTTCTGCTTTTTTCAAATAGTCCGGCGCATGCCTCTGGCACAGCATCCGCAGGGCTTCGCACTTTTTCTCTTTATCTGTCACCTCTGTGACCGTACCAAAAATCACAGCAGAAGTATACTGCATGGTGAACCGCTCCTGAACTGCCTGTGCATCGCTGACGCAAGTTAAGCATATATTCGGGTTCTTCCGCAAACACTCTGCTTTCCTCCCCTCCATCGCACTGTGAAAGTAAATCGCATCTCCATCGCACACAAAATTTACCGGTACCGCATATGGGGTTCCGCCCTCTGCAACCATCGCCAGAACCCCATAGACACACTGTTCCGCCGCCGCCCAGGCGGCCTCCACCGATATCTGCTTATCTGCTCTCCGCATCTTTGTCATAGATACCCTTCTTCTGAATCAGTAATAGTTTTTGTGTCCTGCTGAACCGTTTAATTTCCGCCTCACGCCGCAGAGCCGACGGCCAATCTGGTACTTCCTCCTGATAGGCCAGCTCCACCGGCAAATGGCTGCGGGTATATTTTGCTCCTTTCCCGCTTTGGTGCATGGCCAGACGGTGCGGTACATGGTTGGTGGAGCCTGTATATAAAGATCCGTCACCGCATCGGAGCATGTATACAAAGTAAGCCATAAAATCACGCTCCCATCCCTTTTACGCAAGTATAACATGCTGCTTTATGTTGCGCAACAGTCCGTCCTCTTGCCGGAATTGTTCAAGCCGTCTGCTGCATGTGGACTGCCCCGTTCCGCATAGGAATGGCACAAGGGGGGATTGTATGCTGTCTGCCACATTATTGCTGCTCGCCAATACGCTGCTGTTTTCACTCCGACTTTCCGGCGGTGGTTCTTTTCCGAAACCCTTATCTGCCACGGAGGAGCGGGAATATCTCGAGCGTTACGCCAAAGGAGATTTGGAAGCCCGGGATATTCTGATTGAGCGAAACCTGCGCCTGGTAGCGCACATTATTAAAAACGGTTGAAGCGGTAGGAGGAATTTTTCCGGTCAAAAACAACCCCACAGGGGCCGCCGAATTTCAGGTGGATATCCAAATGCACTTCTTCCTTGGTACTGTCTTTTTTGACCACGATGTGATCCAGAATGGTGGTCACCAGCTCGGAATTGATGCCGTTCTCAAAGGATAGCTCCTGTTCGAGGGCAGCTTTGATTCTGTCCAGCTGCTCTACGGACTGCTTGCTTTTTTGCTCCTCCGCCTTTAGGAGCTCTAACCGTTCCTCCAGTTCTTTGATATGATCGTTAAAGCCGTTATTGCGGCGCTTGAACTCCTCGATGGTGATAGCCTCCGCCATGCTCATTTCCAGCAGGCGGTCTTTTTTTGCATAAATTGCGGACAAGTCTTTCTCAAGCCGTAAAGCATCCTTTGTGTAATTGTGCTCGTCGGGGACCGATTGGATAATTTTTACCACTGCGTCAATGATAATCCGTTTATTCGGGACCAGCTGGCCGAAAATGCGAGCCATGACCTGATCCAACTCCCGGGTGGCAAGTTGTGGGGCGGAACAGGCCGTCCGTCCCCGTTCACGATATACCCGGCACTGCCAGACCTCTTTCGTTCCCTTGGCGCTTTTCAGTACCTGTCGGTGGAAGCTGGTGCCGTGCTTTTCACAAAGAAGCTTACCGCTGTATGGATAGCGGTTATGGAACTCAGCTGCACTTTGATGGGCCCTCATCTGCTGGCTGCGCCGCTTGTAGAGGGCGTTGGCCCGGTCCCACAGTTCCTCCGATACAATGGCGGGAATGGAAGGATCCGGATACATGACCCACTCGCTTTCCTCCAGAATAATCTTCCGCTTGCTGCGGTAATCCACTGTCTGGCTCTTGTTGGCGCAGTACCAGCCCTTGTACTTCGGGTTCTCCAAAATATGCCGGATGGTCAGCACATTGAAGGCGTTGCCCCTCCGGCTGGTAACCCCCTCATCATACAGCGTCTTGGAAATACGCCGTATTCCCATTTGCTGGTTGGCGTAGAGGTCAAAGATTCGGCGGACCGCCCGGGCCTCCTCCTCGTTGATGGTCAGCACGCAGTCCTTCTTGTCATAGCCCCACAGCTTGTCGTTGCCCAGCACATGTCCGTTTTTAATGGCTTGGCGGAAACCGAATTTCAGCCGCTCGGAGAGTTTCCGCACCTCATCCTGGGCCACGCCGGCCATGACCACCAGCCGGAATTCGCTGTCGCTGTCCAAGGTGTTGATATTGTCATTCTGGAACAGCACCCCCACGTCGTGCTCCAGAAGCTCCTGAGTGTACTGGATGCTGTCCAGCGTGGAACGGGAAAAGCGGGATATTTCCTTCGTGATAATGAAATCAAAACATCCCGCCTTGGCGTCCTCAATCATTCGAAGGAAGCTTCCCCGCTTTTTTGTGCTTGTTCCGCTGATGCCTTCATCGATATACCCGGGAATGTATGTCCAACTGGGTTTTGACTGAATGAGCTCTGTGTAGTACTGCACCTGATTTTCCAGGCTGTTCAGCTGTTCATCCTTGTCCGTGGATACTCTGGCGTAAAATGTCACACGCAGAGGCAGCTCAAAAATGCTTTTTCCGTTCTGCATCTCATTCCGTATTCCGCGTATATTCATATGCACTCGCCTCCCCCGTCAAGCGCACAGGATAGCGAAACAGTTCTGGGACGTCTATCAGGGCGTGTACCACATCCATGGATTCGGAATAGGTGTTTTTCGAAATAAGCCCACAGGAAAAAAGGTGTCCCAGCAAAACGCTCAGCAACTCTCTCTGTGCGTTTTCCAAATCACATCACCTCTCCTCCAGAGTATGCAGGCAGGTGTATAAAAATAACGCCCCCCGTCTGTATGATGGATGGATATCCTTTTTTAGGCCGGCGTCTATCCATCCTTATATTTCAAATTCCCGGCTCTCCTCCATCAGCTCAAAATGACTTCTATCCACCTTCAGCATGCCCTCCTTTTGCATCTTGCTTAACTCGTTGGACAGTGCACTCCGGTCTACATTGAGATAGTCAGCCAGTTGCTGACGGTTGAAGGGGATGGTAAAACTGCGTCTCCCGCTGCGGACGGCCTGATAGGACAGATAAGACAGCAGCCGCCCACGAATTGTCTTGGAGGCAGTGTGAAAAATTTTCCGGGACAGGTTCAAATTTTTCTGGGCGGAGATGGCCAGCAGGTTGCGAATAAGTTTGTTATGGTAGGTGCAGGTGTGGGAACAGAGCTGGAGCACCCGGTTCATATTCAGGAAAAGCACCTCTGCAGATCCGGCCGCTACCACGTTGACCATCAGCGGTTCGCCGGAGGTGCATGCGTATGTCTCCGCAAAAATCTGCCCCGGCCCAACGCTGTCCAGAACGGTGGTATTGCCCCACAGGTCGTTGTTTTCAATCAAAACGCTGCCAGACAGCACCATCCCCAAGTCTGTAACTACATCTCCAGTTCGGCAGAGGCTTTCGCCTTTTGAAAAATGACGCTGTTCCGCGCCCAAACAGAACAGCATTTCCTCCACTTCCAAGGGGGTGATGCCGCGAAAAAGGGCTGTCTTTGATAAGCTGATTACGTCCATATTTTTCTCCTTGCGTTGTTATACAAACATACTTGTTGTTTTAAATATATTATACTGTGCCCAAGACGTCAAGAAACACAAAATTTTTGCTATAAAAATATACGTATGAGTTTGATAAGGAGGAAATGATTATGGAACACAAAATGTTTTGCTATCAGTGCCAGGAGACCGCCGGCTGCACGGGCTGCACACAGTCCGGTGTCTGCGGGAAAACGCCCGACGTGGCGGCTATGCAGGATCTTCTGATCTATGTAACAAAGGGAATCTCTGCCGTAACGACGCAGCTTCGGGCCGAAGGAAAGGACATAGATCTGGACGTAAATCACCTAGTTACTTTGAATCTGTTCACCACCATCACCAACGCCAACTTTGACAAAGACGCCATCATTGCGCGCATCCACGCCACATTGGACGCCAAACAGGGGCTCCTGTCCCAGGTCGCAAATCCTGATACCCTGCCCGAAGCTGCTGTCTGGACTGCTGACGCTTCTGATTTTGAGGCCAAAGCCGCCCGGGTGGGAGTGCTGTCCACCGAAAACGAGGACATTCGCTCTCTGCGGGAACTGATTACATACGGTCTGAAGGGCCTGTCCGCTTACTCCAAGCATGCAAACGCTTTGCTGCAGGAGGATGCCGGGGTGGACGCCTTCCTGCAACGGGCTCTGGCCGCCACGTTGGACGACAGTTTAACAGCCGACAGCCTGGTGGCCCTGACACTGGAAGTCGGTAAATACGGTGTCAGCGGTATGGCCCTGCTGGATAAGGCCAACACCGAAACCTATGGCAATCCCGAAATAACCAACGTGAACATTGGTACGGGTACACGGCCCGGCATTCTAGTCTCCGGGCATGATCTGCGGGATCTGGAAATGCTTCTGGAGCAGACACAGGGCACTGGCATAGATGTCTATACCCATTCTGAGATGCTCCCTGCCCACTACTACCCCGCCTTTAAAACGTACCCCAACTTTGTGGGCAACTACGGCAACGCCTGGTGGAAACAGAAAGAGGAGTTTGAGTCCTTCAACGGTCCCATCCTGATGACCACCAACTGCATTGTGCCGCCCAAGGCCAGCTATCAAAACCGCATGTACACCACCGGTGCAGCAGGTTACCCCGGTTGTAAGCATATTCCCGATGGCATTGGGGACGAAAAGGATTTTTCCGCGCTGATCGAGCACGCCAGACATTGCGCGCCCCCAACAGAGATTGAACAGGGCGAAATTACCGGAGGCTTTGCCCATGCGCAGGTACTGGCCCTGGCGGATAAAATTGTAAACGCCGTCCAAAGCGGCGCCATCAAAAAGTTTGTCGTCATGGCTGGCTGCGATGGCCGGGCCAAGAGCCGCAATTACTACACAGAATTTGCCAAGGCACTGCCCCATGATGCTGTTATTCTTACGGCCGGCTGCGCTAAATACAAGTACAATAAGCTGAACCTGGGGGATATCGGCGGTATTCCCCGGGTACTGGATGCTGGACAGTGCAACGACTCCTACTCCTTGGCTGTCATTGCCCTGAAGCTCCAAGAGGTCTTTGGCGTAGAGAATATCAACGACCTGCCCATCATCTACAATATCTCCTGGTATGAGCAAAAAGCAGTCATTGTCCTGTTGGCCCTGCTGTATCTGGGGGTAAAGAATATCCACCTAGGCCCCACTCTTCCCGCCTTCCTCAGTCCCAATGTTGCCAAGGTGCTGGTGAAGAACTTCGGAATTGCCGGTATCGGCACTGTGGAGGATGACCTGGAGCAGTTCTTTGGTAAGGCGTAACAAACGTTCATTCATATGGAAAGGCGGTGGACCGGAACAGTCCACCGCTTTTCCTATTTGGAGATTCAGTTCAGCATCCATACGCCAAGGTTTAGATACGCCGCGAACGTAACCCAGAGCAAATACGGAATCTGCAGCCACGCCGCCACAGGATCTACCTTGCGGAACGATAGGATCATCCATAGAATCAAAAGCCACAATGCAATCAGCCAAATAAAGGCCAATCCAAAATTTTGGAAATTGAAAAAAATAATGCTCCAGAAAAAGTTAAACGCCAGTTGAACCAGGAAGAGCAGCAGGCTGCGGGAACGGGCTTCGGACGCAGGACTCCTATAAATACGGGCGATTCCGATACCCATTAATGCGAATAGAATCGTCCAGACAATCGGAAACACCATACTGGGCGGCGATAAAGGCGGCTTTGTAACCGTTTCTGTGTAGAGTTGTGTTCCTCTTCGTGTCAGCCATCCGGAAAGAGCGCCGACCGCTTCTGTCAAAAGAATCCAGAAGGCGTATCGCTTCCATGTGTGTTTTTTCATACGGCATCACCCCAAACATGAATATGTGAAGCTCCTCATAAATTATACATGACTGTGCTGTGCAGTACGCCCTTTCACCATAGCAGTCTTAAATCCGGCTTGTCCCTGAGCATCATGTATTCGTATATTGGTATGCAGCAGGCTGCTCTCAAACTGACTTTCCTGCCGGTTTTCTCCTTTTGCTATCTCCGTTAAAAAAGTACTACACGCAAAACGGAGATCAAGAGGACCTCATCTCTATTGGAACCATCGGTCTCATCAAAGGCATTACCAGCTTTAATCCGGAAAAAGGAGCAAGGCTCGCCACCTATGCTGCACGGTGTATTGAAAATGAAATTTTGATGTATTTCCGCAGCCAAAAAAAGCTCCAGGGCGAAGTTTCTCTCTCAGACTCCATTGAGACAGACAAAGAGGGAAATGCCCTGCAGCTGATGGATGTCGTCGGCGTGGACGACACCATGCTGGACGACATCCACGATCGGGACAGCGCTCTGCAGCTGCGCAGGCTGATCCGGGAGAATCTCACAACCCGCGAAGCGGAGATCATCCGGCTGCGCTATGGGCTGGGCGGTACGGTTCCTTTGACTCAGAGGGAAGTTGCCTCTTCTTTCGGAATCTCCCGTTCCTATGTATCGCGCATTGAAAAACGGGCTCTGGAAAAGCTTCGAAGTGAGCTGCAGGAATCCCCCATCCCCAAAAATCACGGCCGGGAGCTTCCATCTGCAAATTAGGCGGTCGCTATGCGCTTTTGCCGGAAAGCGCTGCTGTTCATGGCCTTATTTTGTAAAAGTTTCTGTTGACGTTTCTCCTCCTTACATGTTACATTTGATTTAATGTGTTAAAGTCTTACGTGGACTTTATTTCGAGAGGAGGAGCAATATGATCCTGTTGGAAATTCTATCTGCAATTTCCGATTTCTTATGGGGCACACCTATGACTGTGGCTCTGGTGGGAACAGGGCTTTATCTTGGTTTCCGGTTCGGATGGCGATATAACTTCCGGAAAATTGGGTTCCACTTTCAAAACACTTTTGGAAAGATGTTTCAAAAGGGGGATGGCGCCGGTACCGTGTCCGGCTTTGCCGCAGCCTGCACGGCCATGGCTAACACCATCGGCGTAGGCAACATCGGCGGCGTGGCCACCGCTATCGTATCCGGCGGTCCGGGAGCTGTTTTCTGGATGTGGGTCTCCGGTCTGCTGGGGATGTCCACCAAGGCCTGTGAAATCATCCTTGGCCAGCGGTATCGGGTAAAGTACAGCGAGTCCATGGACGAATACATGTGTGACCGCTCCTTTGTCATGAAGAACGCCCTTGGATGGAAGAGGGGCGCTGTGGTGCTGGCTGTTGCCTGCTTTCTTCTGGGGCCGTGGACTTGCTGCGTACAGACCGAATCCGTTACCAGCTCTCTGCAGGAGGGCTTTGGTATTGATCCGCTTCTTTCCGTCATTGTACTTGGCGTCACCTGTTTTGCCACCATCGCCGGCGGACTGAAGCGTATCTCCGCCGTGATGGAAAAGGTTGTTCCCCTCATGGCTTTCATCTATATTCTCGGCGGCCTCGGCATTTTACTGATGAATGTCACCGCAGTCCCCGCTGCCTTTGGTCTCATCTTCAAAAGTGCCTTCACCCCCATGGCCACGGTAGGCGGCTTTGCGGGTGCCACCGTCCGGGATGCCATTCGTTACGGAATCGCCCGGGGGCTGTACTCAAATGATGCCGGCACTGGCTACGGCATTATCGCCCACGCCTCTGCCAAGACAGATCACCCTGTCCGTCAGTCCTCCTGGGGCTGGGGTGAAGTATTTCTGGACACCATCGTGGTCTGCTCTGTCACCGCCCTGTCCTTGATTCTCACAAACGCTTACATCGATTATCCCAATATCGACTCCGCCCAGTTGACCACAGTGGCCTTTAAGGTGGCCTACGGCCCCTTCGGCGGCTGGTTTATGGCGATCGCCATTGCCATCTTTGCCTGGACCACCATCATCGGTATGTACTACAGCTGTGAAAAATCCGTCAACTATGCGTTCGGTGATACCAAAACCAACCGCAGAGCCACCTGGGTGTACATGGTCTATTACATGCTGCCCTGCGTCTTGTTTTACAATATTGAGGCAGATGCCCTTTGGGCCATGACTGATTTGCTCTCCGCCATCTATGTTATCATTACCCTTCTGTTTATCTATACTCAGCAGAAGGAAATCCTCCGCCTGTTCCATGACTTCTGGAATCGGTTTCTTCCCGCCAAGGAACAGGGGGAACATCCCGAACCTGTGATTTATGGTGCAGTGGATAAAAAGGCAAAGGAGGTGCAGTGATGCGTGCAGCACTGGCGGATGCCCTGCGGGAAACAGGTATCCTTGTCATCGACGGATCGATGTCCACAGCCCTGGAAGCTATGGGCTGCAACTTAAACGACAGGCTTTGGAGTGCCAAAGCCTTGGTGGAAACACCGGATCTGGTACGCCGGGTTCATATGGATTACTTCCGTGCCGGGGCAGATTGCGGCATTACCGACAGTTATCAAGCCACCATTCCCGGCCTGCTGGCCAAGGGATATTCCGAAAAGGAAGCGGAGGCATTGATCACCCGATCTGTGGAACTGTTTATAGACGCCCGGGACACCTGGTGGAACGCTGAGGGGCTGGGCAGCGGCCGGGTTTGGCCGCTGTGCTTGGGCGCGGTTGGCCCGTATGGTGCTTATCTGGCTGATGGATCTGAATACCGCGGCAATTACGGTGTCAGTGATGATGATTTGAAGGATTTTCATCTGCGCAGAATGGAGCTTCTCTGGAATGCCGGGGCGGATCTGCTACTGATAGAAACGCAGCCTTCTCTCCATGAGGCCCTGCTTGAGGCAGAAATCGCCGAGTCCCTGGGCGCGGACTACTGGATTAGTTTTTCCTGCCGGGATGGCAGCCATATTCACGAGGGAGATCTGATTCGTGACTGTGCCAAAACACTGGCAGTTGGTCATCCCCATCTGAAAATGATCGGCGTCAACTGCACGCCGCCTCAGTTTGTGGAGCACTTGATTCTGGAACTGAAAATGGGATGCGACCTGCCGGTCGCGGTCTATCCAAACAGTGGAGAAGAATATGACCCCGCCACGAAGACCTGGCACGGCAACCGAGACGGCATCACCTTCGGAGACTATGCCCGTCGCTGGATGCGGGCCGGGGCCAGCGCTGTGGGCGGCTGCTGCCGGACAGTGGACAATCACATCCGGGAGGTTGCTAAAGCCCGGACAATTTATCAAAAGATCGGCTAATTCAAATACAAAAAGGACTATGGCAGTGCCATAGTCCTTTTTGTATTTGAATTCTCTTCTGTCCGCTGTCAAAATACTGTCAGAGCAGTGTCCTATATCACCTGAACGCCCATGAGCTTTGCCAGTACAGCGGCCTGCGCCGCATCGATGGTACTCCCCCTCAGCTCCCGGAGCGACTCCGAGACTGTAATTCCCTCAATGGAGCAGGTGGAGAGATCCACATTCTTCAGCATCGTCTGAAAAAAATCCACCTGCGAGACATCCACACGTTCCAGCCGAATTTTGGAAAACCGCATGGCGGAGAGGACAGCCTCCCGGAGATTGCAGTCTGTCAAGTCGGTTTTCTCCCAAACCCCTTCGAAAAAATTGGCATAGCGCAAAAAGCATCCATTCAATGTGCAGCTTTTCAGGCGGCTTTTTCGGAAATCGCAGCCATCCGCTTTTGTGTCCCGGAACTGGCACTCCTTCCAATAGGTACTGCCGAAACAGCAGCCTGAAAAGCTGCAGCCGCGCAGAAGCGTTTGATAAAAGGCCGTCCCTGTAAATGCGCAATTGGTAAATTGACAGCCGTCAAAGATGACATGGCTGCATTCCAGGTCTGTAAAATCAAAATTTTCTACTTCCTCCCCCAAAAAGGCGGCAGAGGAAATCCGTTCATCACTCTCTCTGGCCTCTGACAGGAACTTGGTCAGTCTCTTTTCTTGTTTCCCCGCTTGTTCCATCATCGGTATACTTTCCCTGCATGCTCAGTAACGCCGAACCACAGCCGCCACTTTTCCTAAAATCTGCGCGTAGGTCCCATCAATGGGCGAATAGGCATCATTTTCCGGCAGCAGCCAAATCCGGCCGTTTTTTCGGGAAAGCCGCTTTACTGTAGCTTCGTCTTCAATCATGGCCACTACGATCTCTCCGTGATTGGCAGTTGGCTGCCGGCGCACCACCACTAAATCACCCGGCAGAATCCCTGCGTTCAGCATAGACTCTCCCCGGACCCGCAGGGCAAAGTATTCCTCACTCCGGCCGCCGGTATCAAATGTCAGGTAATCCTCAATACACTCTTCCGCCAGGATGGGGCTGCCAGCAGCTACATTACCCACAATCGGAATTTGAGCAAATTCCTTTTCCTGAATGACGGGTGCCTGGGGCTGCGCAGAAGAAGGGTGCGTCAGTGAAATCGCGCGTCCCTTTCCCTCCCGCTTTTCAATAACACCAGCCTCTTCCAAATGCTTCAGGTGGAAGTGAACGGTAGAGGGAGATTTTAACCCCACCGCCTCCCCAATTTCACGCACAGAAGGTGGGTACCCTTGCTCCTGGATGCAAGATACGAGATAGTCATAGATCTTCTGCTGCATTTTAGAAAGCTTTGCCATAAGGCCCTCCTGTTTTCACAACAACGGCTCTTCTAAATTTCTTATGGCTGATTGTAACATATTTCTGAAGAGAATGCAAACATTTGTTCCACTTTTTCCAAAAATTTGCATGATTGTATTTCTGAACAGTCCACAAATATTTTGGCGGATATTTTTCAAAATTCCCTTGAAAACCAATAAAAAATATGGTAAACTAAGTGCCTATGAACAAGTATAAATGCCGATGGTATGGCTGAATTTTGGAGGTATCCCCATGGAAATTTTGACGATGGTAGTTACAATACTGCAGTTGCTCTGCGGCTTGGTGATTATTTTGGCCGTTCTGTTTCAATCCGGCAAGAGCGCCGGCCTCTCTGGTGCTATTGGTGGCGTGGCTGACTCTTTCCTGGCAAAAAACAAGGCCAAAACCATGGATGCCAAGCTGGCCCGGGCTACCAAGTGGATTGGTGCCGTGTTTCTGATTTTGACGCTGGTTCTGCTGATTCTCCAGGGCCGTGCAGCATAAGTCTTTTGCTAAAACACCTGCGGCAGTTGCCGCAGGTGTTTTTTATAGCGGGTCACCGGATCGATAAATCACACCAAGCTGTGGTTTTATCCCGTTCAGTGCCAGCAATTCTTCCACGGTGACAAAAACGTATCCCTCTTTCTGCAGTACGTCCACAATTTTCAACGCTGCCTCTACCGAGGTGGGGTAGATATCGTGCATCAAAATAATGGCATTGGGATGTGCCTCCTGCAGAACCGACTGTGCGGCCTTCGCCGCATTCAGAGACTCCCAGTCCCGGGAGTCAATGGACCAGGTGACCATTGGAACGGTAATTTGCTTCTTCTGTGCTTCTTGAATACGTCCGTATGGCGGTCGGAGCCAGTAGGTTCCCTCTCCCAGAATACTGACAAGCAAATCGTTCGTTTTTTTAATTTCCCACGCAACGGTACCAGCATCCGCTCCTTCCAATTTTGCATGACTCCACGTGTGGTTTCCCACCTGATGCCCCTCTGCTTTCATCCGTTCCACCAGTTCCCGGTTGGCCTCTATCTGCTCTCCTACCAGGAAAAAGGTGGCGCTGGCTCCCCGTTCCCGCAGACCATCCAACAATTTGGTGGTGGTGCTTTTCCGCGGGCCGTCATCAAAAGTAAGCGCGATATACTTTGTCTCCGCCGGAATCGCTGCCGGGGCATCTGCCAAAATTGCTCCATCGCTGTGGGTACATGGAAGCGCTGTCAGCAAGACTAAACACAAAAAAATCAGACGCCGTTTCCACATTTAACTCCATTCCCCCCATGTTCATTCGAAACTAGTTTGCTCGGACATGCGGAAATTACACCCGTTAAAATTTTTTCCCGGCTGTTTCATTGAATAAAAAAGAGCTCTGTGCTTTTGGCACAGAGCTCTTTCTGATTTAGAAAAAAATATAGAAGAAATTGGCCAGTATATTCAGCGCAATGATACCAAAAATAATCCCAACCAAAATTCCCAGTTCATTTTTGGATTCTTTTTGAGTGCGAGAACCCGTGATACGGAGTGCCATTTGGAATTGCTGCCCCCTCTGCCGTCCAGTTACCGGCCTCTGCAATCGCCGGGCCCTCTGCTCCATGCCGCCCCGACGCCGCTCCTCGTCCTCCGCATGGAGCTCTCGATGAACGAAAGAGTCTGCATGGTTGCGCTCGTTGATTCCGTCCACTCTGACAACTGCGCCGTCCGGGCTGATATGCGCAGTTCTCGGCGGCTGATTAAAGGCTCCGCATGCGGGGCAGAAGCCATCCTCATCATAGTCATACTGTTTGCCGCATTCATAACAGCGTACTTTCCGCATGGCGTGCCTCCTTTTTTAAGTAAAACCATGATAACACACATACCGCAGTTTGAAAAGCAAAATACCATGAAGGTTTATTTGTTGAGATCATACACGATGTCAAAAAGCCCTTTGCCACAGGTCCTAGGTTCCCATGGCAAAGGGCTTTTTTGAATACTTTTGCTGAAATGCAGTTATTTTACAAGTTCAATAATTGCTGTCTCAGCAGCATCACCACGGCGTACGCCAGTGCGGACAATGCGGGTATAGCCGCCGTTGCGCTCCGCATAGGTGGGGGCAATCTCCTTGAAGAGCTTTTTGCACACATCCTCGCGGGTGATGAAGCTCATGGCCTGCCGATAAGCAGCCAGATCGCTCTTTTTACCAAGGGTGATCATTTTCTCAGCCAGAGGCTTGATTTCCTTGGCACGGGTGACGGTGGTCTCCATCTTGCCATGATCCAGGAAATCGGTGACCTGCTGACGCAGCATTGCCATACGCTGGTCAGTAGTCTTACCGAGCTTACGAGTTCCGGGCATTTCGGTTTTCCTCCTTGTAAGGATTTTGGTCAGCCGGGATCAATTTCTCCGGCATCAAATCAGTTGTTTTCTTCATCGGCCAGGTGGAGGCCCATCATCGCCAGCTTGTTGATGACTTCCTCCAGTGACTTGCGGCCCAAGTTACGAACCTTCATCATTTCATCTTCCGTCTTGGAGATCAAATCCTCAACGGTATTGATGTTGGCGCGCTTCAGGCAGTTGAAACTGCGGACCGAGAGATCCAGTTCCTCAATGGTCAACTCCAGTACCTTGTCCCGCTGGGCTTCCGCCTTCTCCACCACAGTCGGCTTACTGCCTACATTTTCAGAGAGATCCGTGAACAGGGTGAAATGGTCGCACAAAATCTTGGCGCCCAAGGAAACAGCGTCCCGGGCAGAGATGGTCCCGTCGGTCCAAACCTCCAGTGTCAGCTTGTCAAAGTCACTGGACGTTCCCACACGGGTAGGCTCCACCGTGTAATTCACCTTGTATACCGGGGTATAAATGGAGTCCACAGCAATGGTACCGATGACATTCTGCTGGGGCTTGTTGCGGTCTGCAGGCACATAGCCCCGGCCATGGGATAGGGTGATCTCCATATTGAGGGTGGCGCCATTGTCCAAGGTGGCAATGTGCAGGTCAGGGTTTAATACTTCCACCTCACCGTCGGCCTTGATATCACCGGCAGTAACCTCACAGGGACCAACCGCTTCGATATAGACCGTTTTTACGGTCTCGCTGTGCAGTTTCGTCAGGAGGCCCTTCACATTCAAGACGATCTCCGTCACATCTTCTTTCACACCGGGAATGGTGGAAAACTCATGCTGAACACCGGCGATCTTGATAGTGGTCGGTGCGGTGCCGGGCAGAGAGGAAAGCATAATGCGGCGAAGCGCATTGCCCAGAGTCGTGCCATAGCCACGTTCCAGGGGCTCTACTACGTACTTGCCGTAAGTAGCGTCACCCGGGGTCTCGATACACTCAATCTGGGGCTTTTCAATTTCGATCATGCAGTTACCCTCCTTCATCTTCTTGTCGCGGCTATACAAAACTGCATGCCGCCGAATGTTCCTGTCATCCTCGAGGGTATCCTCCGCTTACTTGGAGTACAACTCAACGATCAGGTGCTCCTCAACGGGAGTATCGATCTCCTCGCGGACGGGAAGGCGGGTCACAGTACCCTTCAAAGTGTTCTTCTCACGCTCCAGCCAAGGGGGCAGCAGGAACATGGGCGCATCCTGGCCAACCAAGCGCTTGAACACCTCAGAGGAACGGCTGCTCTCAGCCACTTCAATGACATCTCCGGCCTTTACCAGATAAGAAGGAATGTTCACCTTCTTGCCGTTGACCGTGAAGTGGGCATGGGATACCAGCTGACGCGCCTGACGGCGGGTCATGGCGAAGCCCAGACGGTATACCACGTTGTCCAGACGGCGCTCGACCGTGATTAGCAGGTTATCGCCGGTCTTACCGGGAGCGGCAGCGGCTGTCTCATAATAAGAGTGGAACTGCTTTTCCAGAATGCCATAGATAAACTTGACCTTCTGCTTTTCGTTCAGCTGGATGCCATATTCGCTCTTCTTCTTTCTCATCTGACCGCCGGGATTGCGATTGGTATTCTTTTTCGCATAGCCCATTTCGGCAGGAGAAATACCCAAAGCCTTGCAGCGCTTGGTAATCGGCTGCATATTCTTTGCCATATTGCTTGTTACCTCCTCTTTCGATTAGACGCGACGACGCTTGGGGGGACGGCAGCCATTGTGGGGGATGGGAGTGACGTCCTTAATCATGGTCACTTCCAGGCCCACTGCCTGCAGGGCGCGGATAGCGGCCTCGCGGCCCTGACCGGGACCCTTCACGAAGACTTCAACCGTCTTCAGGCCATGCTCCATAGCTGCGCGGGCGGCCGTCTCAGCAGCGGTCTGTGCCGCGAAGGGCGTGGACTTCTTGCTGCCGCGGAAACCCAAGCCACCGGAGGAAGCCCAGGAAAGGGCGTTACCCTGGCTGTCGGTAACAGTTACCATGGTGTTGTTGAAAGAAGAGCGGATGTGGACCTGGCCACGTTCAACGTTCTTCTTCTCACGGCGGCGGCGAATGACTTTCTTACCGCCGGATGCTTTTGCAGTTGCCATACCTGATCTCCCTCCTTACTTCTTCTTGTTCGCAATGGTCTTCTTGGGACCTTTGCGGGTACGTGCGTTCGTCTTGCTGCGCTGGCCGCGGACAGGCAGTCCTCTGCGGTGCCGGATGCCGCGATAGCAGCCGATCTCAGTCAGCCGCTTGATGTCCAGAGCAGTCTGGCGGCGCAGGTCGCCTTCAACGGTATAGGCGTCGATGGCGTCACGGAGCTTCTGCTCCTCAGCGTCGCTCAGGTCCTTGACGCGGGTGTCGGGGTTAATGCCCGTCTGCGCCAGGATGTCCTTGGCGCTCTTTCTGCCAATGCCGTAGATATAGGTGAGGCCGATCTCGATACGCTTATCCTTCGGCAGGTCAATACCGGCAATACGTGCCATACTCTTAAAGCACCTCCAATTAAATGTTAGCCCTGTCTCTGCTTATGCTTGGGGTTCTCGCAAATGACCATGACACGGCCTTTGCGGCGAATAACCTTGCACTTTTCGCACATGGGCTTCACGGACGGTCTTACTTTCATAGTTCGTAACCATTCCTTTCAGCGGTTTGTGTCATTTACTATTCGCCCGGCGCCTACTTGCTGCGCCAGGTGATCCGGCCGCGGGTCAGGTCGTACGGGGACATCTCCACCGTCACCTTGTCGCCGGGCAGAATCCTGATGAAATTCATTCTGAGTTTTCCGGAAATATGTGCCAAAATCGTGTGTCCATTTCCAATGTCCACCTGGAACGTGGTGTTGGGCAGGGCTTCCACCACAACGCCTTCCACTTCAATCATGTCGGATTTTGCCAAACGTTATCCCTCCTGGTCCGGATGAACCTCCTCGCGATACGCCGCGAGGGTCCTGCGAAGCTCACTGTTTGTGATTTTCGCGTCGCCTTTAATTTTTTCAGAGAGGCGGGTGTCTTCCGCTGCCACAAACAGCACATGTCTGCGCTTTTTGCGCTTGGGAGTTTCCACCTTTCGTCCCTTTCCGTCCGCCAACAGGAGATATTCGCCTTCCACCGCAAGAACGACGAAAAGCTTTCCCTTATCTCTGCCGGCATCGGATCGGACAATATTTGATTTTGCAATTTCCATACGCTTCTTCTTATATGGCGGGAGCCGTCAGAATCTCGGGCTCGCCGTCTGTAATCAGGATCGTATTCTCATAGTGTGCCGCCCATTTGCCGTCCAGTGTCTTGACGGTCCAGCCGTCACTCATCTGCTGGATAGCCGCCGAGCCGGCATTCACCATCGGTTCAATTGCAAGGGTCATGCCCCGGAGAAGCCGCGGTCCCCGGCCGGGATGGCCGTAGTTTGGAATCTCCGGAGATTCGTGCATCTGGGCGCCGACCCCGTGGCCGACATACTCGCGGACAATGGAATATCCGTGACTTTCCACGTATTCCTGAATTGCCGCAGAAATATCCAGAAGCCGATGTCCTTCCTTTGCAAACTGAATTCCTTCAAAAAAGCTCTGCCTGGTCACATCAATCAAGTCCTGAGCCTCCGGAGAAATTCTGCCGCAGGGGAAAGTTGCGGCACAGTCGCCGTGAACCCCTCCAATGTAGGCACCGACATCTACGCTGACGATATCACCCTCAGCAAGCACCCGTTTGCCAGGGATGCCATGAATGATCTCATCGTTGACGCTGATGCAGGCGCTGGCCGGATAGCCATTGTAATGCAGGAAGGATGGGACTGCGCCCTGTTTACGGATAAAATGCTCCACTGCGCTGTCGATCTCCTGGGTTGTTACGCCGGGCCTTACCATTTCCCCTGCCAAGGCACGGGCAGCCGCGGTAATTTTCCCGGCCCGGCGCATCAGTTCGATCTCGTGGGAGGATTTGAGCGTAATCATGCTCTCATCTCCCCAGCGCATGCAGAATCGCCTGGGAGGTCTCTGCCACAGAGGACTGATTCTCCACAGACTTCAGGAGTCCCCGCTGGGCATAGAAATCCTTCAGCGGTTCCGTCTCCTTATGATAGACCTCAAGACGCGCTTTCACGGTCTCGGGGGCATCATCTTTACGCTGGACAAGCTTGCCGCCGCAGCTGTCGCACACGCCTTCCTGCTTGGGGGGAACAGCTACCACATGGTAACTGGATCCGCAGGCTTCGCAGACGCGGCGTCCACTCATGCGCTCCATGATAGTCTCGTCAGAGATCTCAATGGAAACAACAGCGTCAAACACAATTCCGGCCTTCTCCATGGCTTCAGCCTGAGCGATGGTGCGGGGCACCCCGTCCAGAATATATCCGTTTTTGCAGTCCTCTTCCGCCAGTCGCTCGGTGATGATACCGATGATGACCTCATCGGGCACCAGCTTGCCTGCGTCCATAAAGCTCTTGGCTTTCAGGCCCGTAGGCGTACCGTTTTTGATGGCAGCGCGGAGAATATTGCCAGTGGAGATGGTAGGAATACTCAACTCTTTGCAAAGGATCTCAGCCTGAGTTCCCTTGCCGGCGCCTGGGGCGCCCAACAGAATCAGTTTCATACGAAACGCCTTCCTCTTATTCCAGGAAACCCTTATACTGACGCATCAGCATTTGGGATTCCAAAGCCTTCACCGTCTCCAGGGCAACGCCCACGACGATGATGACGGACGTGCCGCCGATGGACAGGGCCGGATTGTCAACGAACTTGCCCACAATCAGCGGGCAGATCGCCACAATGCCCAGATAGATGGCACCAAACAAGGTGATCTTATTCAGCACCCGCTTGATGAAATCCACAGTGGGCTTGCCGGGACGGAAGCCCGGAATAAAGCCACCCTGCTTTTTCAGGTTATTTGCAATCTCCACGGGATTAAACTGGATGGTGGAGTAGAAATAACTAAAGCCAATGATCATGATGAAGTACACCACCATATAGATGAAGGACTTGGTATCAATGGCATCATAGATGGACCGGGAAACCGTTCCCTCTGCCGGAATGCCGATGAAGCTCCAGATGGTGATGGGCAGGGATGCAATGCTCTGGGCAAAGATGACCGGCAGGACGCCGGACATATTCACCTTCATGGGCAGATGCGTGCTCTGGCCGCCATACATCTTCCGGCCAACCTGGCGCTTTGCATACTGAACGGGAATCCGGCGCTCAGCATCGTTGATGAATACGATGAAGATAATAAGTGCCAGTCCACCCACCAGCAGCAGAGCAATCCAAAGCCAGTTGACAGCCGCTTCCATGCCGAAAGCAATTCCAGCGGAAACCATGTTGGGGACACGGGACAAAATGCCGGCGAACAGGATAATGGAAATACCATTCCCTACACCGAACTCTGTCACCTGCTCGCCCATCCACATGACGAAGGAAGAGCCTGCCACGAAGGAAACAATAATCACCAAGGCGTGCCAGATGGTAGGATCGCTTACAGCCAACAGATTGTAGCGCTGCATCATCATATAGTAGCCGAAGCCCTGCAGGACAGCAATGCCCACGGTCGTGTAGCGGGTGATGGACTGAATTTTCTTCTTGCCCTCTTCCCCGCCGTCCTTTGCCAGCCGCTCCAAGGCAGGAATGGCAATGGTCAGCAGTTGGATGATGATGGAGCTGTTGATATAGGGCTGAATGCTCAGTGCAAAGACCGTCGCGGTTGCAAATGCGCCGCCGCTCATGACATTATACAGGCCCAGGATCGTGGCACCCATCGCCTCCAGCTGTGCTTCCAGCGCTTGTACGTTCACGTAGGGGACCGTAATTGCGTTGCCGATTCGGAAAATCAGCAGAATGAGGAGTGTAAAAATGATCTTCTTCCGCAGCTCGGGGATTCCCCACGCCTTGCGAATCGTTTGGATCACGTTACATCACCTCTGCCTTTCCGCCAGCTGCCTCGATGGCCTCTTTGGCAGACGCGGAGAAAGCAGAAGCCTTGACAGTGACCTTCTTGGAAACCTTGCCGTTACCCAGAACCTTAAAGCCATACTCACATTTGGAAAGAATTCCCTTTTCCAGCAGTGCCTCGGCTGTAACGGTCTCGCCGTCCTCAAATGCATTCAGGGCGCTCAGGTTGACAATCTCCATGGGCTTTGCAAAGATGTTGTTGAAGCCGCGCTTCGGGATACGGCGGGCCAAAGGCATCTGGCCGCCTTCAAAGCCGATACGGACCTTACCACCGGAACGGGCCTTCTGGCCCTTATGGCCGCGGCCGCCGGTCTTACCATTGCCGGAACCAGCGCCCCGGCCCTTGCGGTATGCCTGGCGGACAGAGCCCTCGGCGGGAGACAGTTCGCTCAATTTCATTATTCGTGCCTCCTTACTTCACTTCGGTCACCTGCAGCAGATAGCCAATCTTGGCAATCTTGCCGCGGGTTTGATCGTTGTCGGGCTGCACGGTGATGTCACCAATCTTGCGCAGGCCCAGGGAATTGGCCGTAGCAACCTGCTTCTCCAGACGGCCATTCAGGCTCTTGACGAGCTTAATATTTAAGTTTGCCATGTTTTGCGCCTCCTTAACCCACGATCTCTTCGACGCTCTTGCCGCGAATCCGGGCCACAGCCTCAGGACCGCGCATGGACTTCAAGCCCACGAAAGCAGCAGCGACGACATTGTTAGGGTTGTTGGAACGCAGGCACTTGGTACGAATGTCCTTAATACCTGCGGCCTCGACGACGGCACGGACAGCACCGCCAGCAATCACTCCGGTACCGGGAGCAGCGGGCTTCATCAGCACGCGACCGGCGCCGGCCTCACCGATGGTCTCATGGGGAATGGTGCTCCCGGAGAGCGTCACGGTGATCATGTTTTTCTTGGCAGCCTCGATACCCTTGCGGATGGCCTCGGGAACTTCCGCGGCCTTACCCAGGCCGTAGCCCACCTTACCCTTACCGTCACCCACGACGACCAGGGCAGAGAATTTCATCACGCGGCCGCCCTTGACAGTCTTGGAAACACGGTTCAAGGACACAACTTTCTCAATATACTCGCTCTGTTCTCTTTCAAATCTAGGCATTTTGTTGTTCCTCCCTCCGATTAAAACTTCAGACCGCCCTCACGGGCGCCCTCGGCCAGTGCCTGCACGCGGCCGTGGTACAGGTAGCCGCCGCGGTCAAAAACCACGTTCTCGATACCCTTGGCCTTGGCGCGTTCAGCCACCAGCTTGCCAACGGCGGTAGCAGCAGCGATATTGCCGCCGTATCCCTCGATGGCCTTATCCAGAGAGGAAGCGGAAACCAGTGTTACACCATTGACATCATCGATGACCTGGGCGTAGATGTTGGCTTCGCTGCGGAACACATTCAGACGCGGCATCTCGGGAGTGCCGGAGATCTTGGCGCGCACTCTCTTATGGCGCTTCAGGCGCTGGGCATTGGTATTCGGTCTCTTAATCATATCGGCACACCTCCTTACTTCTTGGCGCCGGTCTTACCGACCTTACGGCGGATGACCTCGTCAGCATACTTGATGCCCTTACCCTTATAGGGCTCGGGGGGACGCTTCTCGCGGACTTCTGCGGCAAACTGGCCCACAGCCTGCTTGTCGCAGCCGTTAATCACGATTTTATTGGGAGCTGGGACATCAATGGTGATGCCCTCAATCTCAGAAACGATCACCTGATGAGAGAAGCCCAGGTTCATAACCAGGTTCTTGCCCTCCTTCGCCACACGATAGCCGACACCATTGACCTCCAGCTCCTTCTTGAAGCCATCGGTCACACCGACAACCATATTATGAAGAAGTGTACGGGTCAGGCCGTGCAGGCTGCGATGCAGCTTGTCGTCGGAAGGACGGTCCACGGTGATCGTAGTGCCTTCCTGCTTAATAATCATCTCGGGGCGCAGTGCACGAGTCAGCTCGCCCTTGGGTCCCTTCACGGTAACCACATTACCCTCGGCGATGGAAACGGTCACGCCGGCGGGAACGGTAATGGGCATTCTGCCAATTCTAGACATTGTTCAAATACCCTCCTTACCAGACAAATGCCAGGACTTCACCGCCGACATGCAGCTCGCGGGCTTTCTTGTCGGTCATGACGCCCTTGGACGTAGAGATGATGGCGATACCCAAGCCACGCAGCACGCGGGGCAGCTCATCGGCACCCACATAGACGCGCAGGCCAGGCTTACTTACGCGGCGCAGGCCAGTGATGACCTTTTCCTTGCCCGCGTTGTACTTCAAGGTAATGTGGATCATGCCCTGCAGGCCGTCTTCCACCACCTGGAAGTTTTTGATATAGCCCTCATCCAGCAGAATCTGAGCAATGCTCTTTTTCATGTTGGAAGCGGGAACATCAACGGTTTCGTGCTTCGCACTGTTGGCATTGCGGATACGGGTCAGCATATCCGCAACCGGATCGGTGATATGCATAAATAAATTCCTCCTATTTTAGAGTTGCGGTTCCAGAGAAACCGCTCCGGCAGCGAGGTATCATGGCCAATGGAGCAGTCCGCTCGCGCGTGGTGCCCAATTGGTCATGACCTTTCGCCATCCGTTTATCCAAGGGCCCATATCAAAGCCCACGGGTACAAAAATGATTTGGCGCAGGGCTTTCCTCAGAAGGAAGCCTTTCTCACACCGGGGATCTCGCCCTTGTAAGCCAGCTCACGGAAGCAGATACGGCACACGCCGTAGTCCCGCAGGTAGGCATGGGGACGGCCGCAGAGCTTGCAGCGGTTGTACTTCCGGGAAGAGAACTTCGCGGGAGCCTGCTGCTTCAAAATCATGGATTTCTTAGCCATTTTGTTCTCTCCTCCTTATTTCGCGAAGGGAGCGCCGACCTGCTGCAGCAGGGCACGGGCCTCTTCATCGGTTTTTGCAGTGGTGCAAATCACCACATCCATACCACGGATCTTGTCGATCTTGTCGTACTCGATCTCAGGGAAGATCAGCTGTTCCTTGATGCCCAGGGCATAGTTGCCGCGGCCGTCAAAGGAATTGGGGTTGATGCCCTGGAAGTCACGGACGCGGGGCAGAGCCACATTGAACAGGCGGTCCAGGAACTCCCACATCTTGGCGCCGCGAAGGGTAACCTTCGCGCCGATGGGCATCTCCTCACGGAGCTTAAAGTTTGCGATGGACTTGCGGGCCTTGGTAATGATGGGCTTCTGGCCGGTAATCTTGGACAGGTCGCCGACAACATTCTCCAGGACCTTGGAGTTCTCGCGGGCTTCACCACAGCCCACATTGACAACAACCTTGTCAATCTTGGGAATCTGCATGACGCTCTTGTAGCCGAACTGCTTCATCAGGGCGGGAGCGACTTCGGCGGTATACTTTTCTTTCAGTCTAGCCATTGGTCAGCTCTCCTTTCTCACAGTTCAGCGCCGCAGTGCTTGCACACGCGGGTCTTCTTACCGTCGGCCACATTGTGGGCGACACGGGTGCCCTTGCCGCACTTGGGGCAAACCACCTGCACCTTGCAGGAGGCAATGGCAGCTTCGCGCTTGACGATGCCGCCCTCCTCGCCCTGACGGCGGGGCTTCACGTGGCAGGTCACCATATTGATGCCCTCCACGACGACCTTGCTGGAGCCGGGAACGGTGCCAAGCACCTTGCCCTGCTTACCCTTGTCCTTGCCGGACAGGACGACAACGGTATCGCCCTTCTTGATATTCATAGCCATTTCGTTGCCCTCCTCAAATCACTTCGGGGGCGAGGGACAGGATTTTCATGTAATCCTTGTCGCGCAGCTCACGAGCCACCGGCCCAAAGATACGGGTACCTCTGGGGTTCTTGTCGTCCTTAATCAGGACGGCGGCGTTGTCATCGAAGCGGACATAGGTGCCGTCCGCGCGGCGGACGCCCTTTGCGCTGCGGACGATGACGGCCTTGACGACCTCGCCCTTCTTCACGGTACCGCCGGGAGTGGACTTGCGGACGGAAGCCACGATCACATCACCGATGTTGCCGAACTTCCGGCTGGAACCGCCCAGGACCCGGATGCACTTAATCTCCTTGGCGCCGGTATTATCGGCGACTTTCAGAAAAGTTTCCTGCTGAATCATAACTCGGCACCTCCTTACTTCGCTTTTTCAATGATCTCGACCACGCGCCACCGCTTGTCCTTGGACAGAGGGCGGGTCTCCATCACCTTGACCTTATCGCCGATACCGCAGGCGTTCTGCTCGTCATGAGCCTTCAGCTTATAGGTGCGGCCAACGATCTTCTTATACAGGGGATGAGCCACGCGGTCCTCGATGGCGACAACCACGGTCTTATCCATCTTATCGGAAACGACCTTGCCAACACGGGTCTTCCGAGAGGAAGTTCTCTTCTCTTCGTTCATGTTCGATTACCTCCTTCTCACTGCTTGTCGGAAGCCGCAGAGAGCTCCGCCAGCACGGTCTTGACTCGGGCAATGTCGTGCTTGGTCTCCCGGATCTTCACAGGGTTATCCAGCTGATTGGTGGCATGCTGCATGCGCAGATAGAACAGGTCCTTCTTCAGGCCCGCCAGCTTTTCATTCAGCTGCTCAGGGGTCATCTTACGGATTTCACTTGCCTTCATCTTACTCACCTGCTTCCTCGGTGCGGGCGACGATCTTCGTCTTAATGGGCAGCTTGTGGCTGGCCAGACGCAGCGCCTCGCGGGCAACATCTTCGGGTACACCGGCGATCTCAAACATGACACGGCCGGGCTTTACGACAGCAACCCAGAACTCGGGGGAACCCTTACCGGAACCCATGCGGGTTTCAGCGGGCTTCTTGGTCACGGGCTTGTCGGGGAAAATCTTGATCCAGACCTGACCACCACGCTTGGTGTAACGGGTCATGGCAATACGGGCAGCCTCGATCTGATTGCTGGTGATCCAGGCGGGCTCAGTGGCGACCAGGCCAAACTCACCGTAGGCAAGCGTGTTGCCCCGGGTGGCCTTACCGGTCATACGGCCACGGTGAACGCGGCGATATTTGACTCTCTTCGGCAAAAGCATTACTGGGCTCCTCCTTCCTTAGGTGCCGTAGGGGCTGCGGGGGCAGCCGGGCGGGTGTTGGTATTGGGGCGGAAACCACCCTGGGGACGGCCCTGACCGCCGCGGTTGAAACCGCCCTGGCGGTCACGGTTGAAGCCACCCTGACGACGGTCACCGCCGAAGCCGCCCTGACGGCGGTCGCCATCCCGGCGGGGACGGCGCTCACGGCGCTCCTGATAGGGCTTGGAGGTGTCCATGGTGCGGGGAGTGGTGCGCAGGGTCTGAGAGAGAACCTCGCCCTTATAGATCCACACCTTCACACCGATGCGTCCAAAAGTAGTGGCAGCCTCAGCAAAGCCATACTCAATGTCGGCACGGATGGTCTGCAGAGGAATGGTGCCCTCGTGATAATGCTCCACGCCGGCGATTTCACGTCCGCCGAGACGGCCGGAGCAGCAGACTTTAATGCCCTTGGCACCAGCGCGCATGGCACGTGCCATGGAATTTTTCATGGCACGGCGATGGCTGATACGCTTCTCCAGCTGCTGGGCAATGTTCTCAGCAACCAGCTGGGCATTCATATCGGGGTTGCGGACCTCGACAATGTTCAGCTTCACCTTCTTGCCGATGAGCTTTTCAACGGCCAGACGGTACTGTTCAATCTGCTCGCCGCCCTTGCCGATGACCACACCGGGACGGGCGCAGTGCAGATAGATGGTGACGACTTCACTGCTCCGCTCGATCTCAATCTTGGGAACACCAGCGCCGTACAGGGCCTTCTTCAGGTATTTACGGATCTTTTGATCCTCGACGATCAAATCGCCGACTTTCTCATCACTGGCATACCAACGGGAATCCCAGTCTTTGATGACGCCCACGCGAAGACCGTGGGGATTTACTTTCTGTCCCATAAACTGTTCTCCTCCCTCTTATGCCTTTTCCGTCACAGCCAGGGTGACGTGAGAAGTTCTCTTATTGATGCGGTAGGCGCGGCCCTGAGCCCGGGGCATCATCCGCTTCAGGATGGGGCCGGGAGTGGCGAACACCTCGGACACCACCAGATTGGCGGGATCCATGCCAAAATTATTTTCGGCATTGGCGCAGGCGCTCTTCAAGAGCTTCATCAGAGGCTCAGAAGCGGCCTTAGGGGTCTGCATCAGGATCGCCATGGCAGTGCCGGCGTCCTTGCCGCGGATCAGATCACAAACGATCTGAATCTTGCGGGGAGCGATGCGGACATAGCGCAGATACGCTTTTGCTTCTTTCTTTTCCATGTTCTGCATCCTCCTTCAATTAAGAATCTTTCCGATGGCCGCGGAAGGTACGGGTGGGAGCGAACTCACCCAGCTTGTGGCCGACCATATCCTCCTGGACATAGACAGGCACATGCTTCCGGCCATCGTGGACAGCGATGGTGTGACCGACGAAGGCGGGGAAGATGGTGGAGCTGCGGCTCCAGGTCTTCAAAACCTTCTTTTCATTTTTAGCGTTCATTTCCTCGACCCGCTTCAGAAGCTCCGGGGCAACATACGGGCCTTTTTTAATGGATCTGCTCATATTGTCTTGCCTCCCTTACTTCTCGTTGCGACGCTTCACGATGAATTTGCTGGTGGGATTCTTGCCCTTGCGGGTCTTGTAGCCCATGGCGGGCTTACCCCAAGGAGTCACAGGGCCGGGACGGCCGACGGGCGCGCGGCCCTCGCCGCCGCCGTGGGGGTGATCGTTGGGGTTCATAACGCTGCCGCGGACGGTGGGACGCCAACCCATGTGGCGCTTCCGGCCGGCCTTGCCGATGTTGATGTTCTCATGCTCGATATTACCAACCTGACCGATGGTGGCCATGCAGTTGGTGCGCACGATACGCACCTCGCCGGAAGGCATACGGATCTGGGCATCGTTACCCTCTTTCGCCATCAGCTGGGCAGCAGTACCGGCGGAGCGCACCAGCTGGGCGCCGTTGCCGGGATGCAGCTCCACATTGTGAATCACCGTACCAACAGGGATGTTGGCGATGGGCAGTGCATTGCCGGGCAGGATGTCAGCGTCGGGACCGGTCATAATCTTGTGGCCGGCCTTCAGGCCAACAGGTGCCAGGATGTAGCGCTTCTCGCCGTCCTCATACTGAATGAGGGCGATGTTGGCGCTGCGGTTGGGATCATATTCCAAGCGGATGACAGTGGCAGATCCGACCTTATCGCGCTTGAAATCGATGATGCGGTACTTGCGCTTGCTGCCGCCGCCGCGGTGGCGGACGGTGATGCGGCCATAGCTGTTGCGGCCAGCAGACTTCTTCAGGGAAGTGGTCAGGCTGGGTTCTGGCTTAGCCTTTTTGTCAATGCCGTCGAAACCGGAGACTGTCATCTGACGTCTGGAGGGAGTCGTCGGCTTAAAAGTTTTGATAGACATATCGCTTTACTCTCCTTCCGTTATCAGACCATGCCTTCGAAGAACTCGATGGTCTTGGAATCAGCAGTCAGCTGAACATAGGCCTTTTTCCAGGCCCTGGTCATGCCGAGACGGCCGGTGCCCATGCGCTTTTCCTTGCCGCGCATGGTCAAGGTGTTGACAGACGCGACCTTCACACCGAAGATCTCCTCAACCGCCTTTTTGATTTCGATCTTGCCAGCATCCTTCGCAACCTCGAAGACATACTTCTTGTCGGCTGCGCCGGACATGGCGCGTTCGGTGATGATGGGGCGGATGATAATGTCGTATGCGGTAGCCATTATGCGTACACCTCCTCGATTTTTGCGAGGGCGTCCTTATCTGCCACCAGATACTGAGCGTTGATGATATCATATACGTTCAGGTTGTTGGCGGGAGTGGTCAGCACGCCGGGGATGTTCCGCGCGCTCTTGACGACAATTTCGTCAATAGCGGGGGTGACAACGACGGCCTTGCCGTCGCACTTGACAGCGTCCAGGAATTTGCGGAAGGCAGCGGTCTTGATGGCGTCCATGTGGATGGAGTCGATCACAATCAGCTTGCCCTCGGCAGCCTTGGCGGACAAGACAGACTTCAGCGCCAAGCGCTTGACCTTCTTGTTCAGCACATAGCTGTAATCCCGGGGCTTGGGGGCAAACACGATGCCGCCGTGGGTCCACTGGGGAGACCGGGTGCTGCCCTGGCGGGCGTGTCCGGTGCCCTTCTGTCTCCAGGGCTTCTTGCCGCCGCCGGAAACCTCGGCGCGGGTCAGGGCGCTCTGGGTGCCCTGTCTGCAGTTGGCGAGGTGGTTTTTGACAACCTCGTGGACGACGGTCTGGTTGGGCTCGATGCCGAAGATTGCGTCGTTCAGCTCCACAGTGCCGACGGTCTCGCCGGCCATGTTCAACACGTTCATAGAAGACATTACTTAAGCACCCCTTTCTTACTTGTTTCTGGCGGAAGCCTTCTGCGGGTTGCGGCCGGAAGCCTTCTGCGGGTTCTTGCTGATGTCAGCGCCGGCCTGCTTGATCTTGTGGACCTTGACCGTGCTCTTAATGGTGACCAGGCCGCCCTTGGGGCCGGGCACCGCGCCGCAGACCACCAGCATGTTCAGCTCGGGGTCAACCTTCACAACGCTCAGGTTCTGGACAGTGACCTGATCAACGCCCATGTGGCCGGCGCCATCGCGGCCCTTGAAGATACGGCCGGGATAGGTGCCTGCAGCCAGAGCGCCCTGATGACGGTGGACAGGGCCGCCGCCGTGGGTCATTCTCTTGATAGCCGCGCCGTGGCGCTTTACAACGCCCTGGAAGCCGTGGCCCTTGCTGGTACCGGTGACGTCGACGAAATCGCCGACTGCGAAGGTGTCAGCCTTGACAACATCGCCGATGTTCAGCTCGGCGGCGTTCTCCAGGTTGAATTCATGCAGATGCTTCTTGGGAGACACGCCGGCCTTGTTCAGGTGGCCCATCTCGGGTTTGGTGAGCTTGCGCTCGGCAACATCCTCAAAGCCGAGCTGGACAGCCTCGTAGCCTTCCTTTTCGGAAGTCTTCTTCTGGGTGACGACGCAGGGACCCGCCTCGATGACGGTGACGGGAATCACATGGCCGTTCTCGTCAAAAATCTGAGACATGCCCACTTTTTTGCCGATGATTGCTTTCATGTATGTTCCTCCTTAAAGGTTATTGGTCGGCTTAGATACACGCGAAAGGGTTTCCGCTGCATTGCTCTGCCGACATGACCCGTCCGCCCCGCAAGTTGGCGGACATGGGACAGCAAACTTCTTACCAAATCGTGCCCGCATTCATCGGGCAGCGGTTTGAGAACAATGGAATACCAGGAACCGCCTTACAGCTTGATCTCAATTTCCACGCCGGCGGGCAGCTCCAGGGCCATCAGGGCCTCCACCGTCTTGGGGGTGGACTTGGTGATGTCGATGAGGCGCTTGTGGGTGCGGCGCTCAAACTGTTCCCGGCTGTCCTTATACTTATGGACAGCCCGCAGGATGGTGACGATTTCCTTCTTGGTGGGCAGAGGGATGGGGCCGGAAACCTCGGCGCCGGTGCGCTTGGCGGTCTCGACAATCTTCTCTGCGCTCTGGTCGATGACCTGGTGGTCATAGGCCTTCAGACGGATGCGAATCATTTCTTTCTGTGCTGCCATGGTTGTTTCCTCCTGATTTCGTAGGTTGTTTTACACGCAGTCTCGACGACCTACGGCGAGAGAATTTTCTATACGCTTAACCGTGCGTATCATTCCAGCTCATGAAAAATACCGGCGCAAAAACGGCCGGTATCCAGACATGGCGCAGCGATCTACGCAACGTACAGATTCCTTCTCAGCCGCCCGATTATCGGACATACTCCCCGGAAGTTACCTCTTTCGAGCAATCTCCCGGTTCATCGCAGATTCGCGCAACAGGACAACTTCCTGCTTTCGCGGACTTATCTATCATAAAAGAAAATTCCTTGGATGTCAAGAGGATTTTCTCTGTTTTTCATGAATTTTTGAAGATTTTTTTGACAGAAGGAAATCCCTGCCAAAATTTCCAATTTTATGGTCATTCCCGTCCAAAAGAGGAGGGCAAACGCCCTCCTCTTTTCTCAATATGCCACGCCCCAATAAATGTCTGTCGTACATGTCTTTCCGCACACGGGGCATGTGCCCTCTTTGCCGCTTTGCACCAGCGGCATGCAGCGGGAGCTGACGCCGGCCTGCTCCTTCATGGCCATCTCGCACGCAAGATCTCCACACCACTTGGATCGCAGGAAACCGCCCTTGCCCTCGGCAATGGCCTTGGCTTCCGCGGGCGTCTTAATGTCAAAGGTATTGTCCTCACGGTTCTTCAGCGCCATCGCATACATGTTTTCATGGACTGCATCCAGCAGCCCGGCAGCCCTGGCCTCCAGTTCGGCCAGCGGCACAGATATCTTCTCGCCGGTATCCCGGCGGGCAATGACGCACTGTTCCTTTTCCATGTCCTTGGGTCCAATCTCCACCCGCAGGGGCACACCCTTCATCTCATACTCCGCAAACTTCCAGCCAGGAGAATTGTCAGAGTCGTCCATTTTGGCGCGGATGCCTGCCGCTGCCAGGCGATCCCGCAGCGCTGCGGCAGCATCCAAAACACCGGGCTTGTGGGATGCCACAGGAATCACCACCGCCTGGACAGGGGCAATACGGGGCGGCAGCACCAGACCGTTGTCATCTCCGTGGGTCATGATGATTCCGCCGATCATCCGGGTGGACACGCCCCAGCTGGTCTGATGGGGATGGTGCAGCTGGTTGTCTTTTCCGGTAAACGTGATATCAAACGCCTTGGCAAAGCCATCGCCGAAATAGTGGCTGGTGCCTGCCTGGAGCGCCTTGTGGTCATGCATCATGCACTCCACGGTATAGGTCTCCTCAGCGCCCTTGAACTTCTCTTTCTCCGTCTTGCGGCCCTTGATAACCGGCATAGCCAGGACATTTTCCATGAAATCCGCATAGATGTTCAGCATCCGCATCGTTTCTTCCCGGGCATCTTCGGCAGTGGCGTGCATGGTGTGGCCCTCCTGCCACAAAAACTCCCGGTGGCGCAGGAAGGGACGGGAGGTCTTCTCCCACCGCAGAACGCTGCACCACTGGTTGTACAGCTTGGGCAAATCACGCCAAGAGTGAATGATATTGGCGTAATGCTCGCAGAACAGGGTCTCGGATGTGGGACGCACACACAGGCGATCATCCAGTTTTTCGCTGCCGCCCATGGTAACCCAGGCACACTCCGGCGCAAACCCCTCTACATGATCTTTTTCTTTCTGAAGCAGAGACTCGGGAATCAGCACAGGCAGATACACGTTTTCGTGGCCCGTCTCCTTAAATTGCCGGTCCAGCTCCTTCTGAATATTTTCCCAAATGGCATAGCCATAGGGCCGGTAAATAAACATACCCTTTACAGAGGTGTAATCAATGAGCTCCGCCTTTTTGCACACGTCCGTGTACCACTGGGCAAAATCAACATCCCGGGCGGTAATGGCGTCTACTTGTCTTTTATCCTGTGCCATGATTCTCCATTCCTTTGCATCAAATTCAATCTATCATGTATCGCGCATGCTGTCGTCACTGAATTCTTATTGTATCCACTCCCATGAAAAATGTCAACCATCCATCCCGGCAGACCTTTTTGATCTATTTGTGCACGCTTAAAATTTCCGGCAATTTGGCCTCCTTGAAAAAGATCCCTTGCGATGATAAGCGGGAGCAATCACCGAATATCAGAATGCACCCCCGTAATTTAGAACCTTTGCAGAATCTCATCGTCAAGTCCTGAACTTCGGATAAAAGGAGCGGTTTCCACGCTCCCTTGACACATCTGTTTTTCTTTGGTACACTGAAAACAATTAAATATAAAAGAACCGTCGATGCGACAAGCATAGAAGGGCTTTTAAGTATTTTTACTGTGAGGTAAGCGATATGAAGAAAGCCGCTTCTATTTTTTTACGTGCGGAAATATATCCTCAGGATGTGGAACACCTGATCAAATGGATGAGCAATCCCCGGATTGTCCGGTATCTTCACGAGGATCCCGATGTCGTACGAGAACTTCAACGGCTTCTTGTGACGGTTCCGGCACCCATGTTGACTTTTCAGTTCAACCGCTGGGGCCGCTTTTTTATTGTCTGTGACCCCCAAGGCAGCGCCATCGGATTTGTGAAGATGAAATCCATGGCATCCCAGGGCACCTACGAAATTGTGTTCGTTATTGGGGAAGAGGGCCTCTGGGGAAACGGATATGGCAAGAATGCCATCCGTGCGGCCTTATCCACTGCCTTCTTTGAATGGCGGGCCAAAAAGGTTGTTGCAAAGATCTATGCAGGCAACGGCCGATCCATCCGCTCCGTGCAGTCCTGCGGCTTCAGTTGTGAGTACCACGAAGAGCCCCTGTTCCGTTACAGCATTACGATGGACGATTATCTGGATCGCCTGCGGGCATAGCTTTACGGAAGGCATGGGGATTTTCTGTTTTTTTCATGCTACCCGCAGCTGCGCAGCAATCAACTGTTTCTATTTTGTAACGACACAGCCCCGGCTTTCTGCTATGTTCGAGAAAAAGGAGGGAGCCTTATGAAGTGCGTTACCGCCCTGCTGGCATCCCTGCTGCTTCTCACCAGCTGCAGTGCGCCGCCGGAGGCAGCATCCAGTCTGGGTGCCGCGCAAAAAAGTAATGGTGCAGCAGTGCAGGCCGCCGTTACCTCAGAAGAAGAGGTCCGTGCTCTGTACGCAGCAGACACAAATAGCTACCGCGCCGTTCAGTCGGTCACGCCCTATGAGGGGGATTTCCTGGTCTGTCTGGGGGACAACGGCTATCCCACCCGCTTCGACTGGGTATATGGCGCCACCGGCATCCGCCGCCCCTTGGCCTTTGACTACGAAGGCGTGGTGCAGGTGGAGATCCTGGACACCGCCTCCATTCAGGCGCTGACGGACGGAGTCAGCACCATCAACGGCTACCGGAGCTTTCCTCACTGGGTCTATGCGGACCTGTCGGGTCTCTATGACGGGACCGGACAGACAGGAACGGACTACGATCCCTACGCTTGGCCGCCCACTGCCTATACGGAGCCATATTGGGCGGCGGTGACGGAGCCGCACTCCTTCGGCATGTTTGGCCGCAGGGAGGCAGTATCCTTCGCCCAAGTGGAATGCAGCGGCTTTGCTCTGTCCTTCGCGCCTCTGGCGGATGGCAGCGATTTCTCCTCTGCCTTCTGTGCGCCGCCGGGGACAGACATCGCCTATGATGCGCTCAGCCGCACTCTGACCGTCACCTGCCGCGACACCTTCCTGGACAGCGGTGAGCTGGATCCAGCCATGGCAGAGGCAGGCTACACTGCGGAATGGCTGCAGGAAAATAACTCCCTGTACCCGGAGGACTTCCCCTCCGGCTCCCTGGCCGGCAGCTGTCCCCTGGTGGAGTCTGCCGCCATTGCCCAAGTGGGAAATGATGCGGTGGTGACGCTGGTGCTGATGGCAACGGACGATCCCCTGTTCTACACTGTGGAAGAGGGATATCAAGGCCCTGCAGACACCGGGCCCTACTTCCGCCTGAAGCTGCGGGCAGGCAGCTGGTGACCCGGTGCTGTCTGCCATTCCTTATATTGTTTTACCGGAACAGCAAAAGAGAGGAGCGCAGTGCGCCCCTCTCCGCTTTTTTATTTTGCGTACTCGACGACCTTGGTCTCCCGGAGGACATGGACCTTGATCTGACCAGGATATTCCATTTCCTCTTCGATCTTTTTGGCCAAATCCCTGGCCAGAATCACCATCTGATCCTCGCTGACCTGCTCCGGCTTCACCATGACACGGACCTCGCGGCCGGCCTGGATGGCGAAAGCCTTGTCCACACCGGGATAGGTACCCGTAATGGTTTCCAGCTGTTCCAGACGCTTAATGTAATTCTCCAGATTTTCGCGCCGGGCACCAGGACGGGCGGCGGAAATGGCATCCGCTGCCTGGACAAGGCATGCCACAATCGTCCGGGGCTCCACATCATTGTGATGGGCCTCGATGGCGTGGATAATATCCTCCCGCTCCTTGTACTTGCGGGCAAATTCCACACCCAGCGCCACATGGGTGCCCTCCATCTCATGATCCACAGCCTTACCCAGGTCGTGAAGCAGACCTGCGCGTTTGGCAGCCTGAACATCAGCGCCCAGCTCTGCAGCCATCATACCGGCGATATGGCTGACTTCCACGGAGTGCTGCAGCACGTTCTGGCCGTAGCTGGTGCGGTAGTGGAGGCGGCCCAGCATCTTCACCAGCTCCGGGTGCAGATTGCGGACTCCGCATTCAAATGTCACGCGTTCGCCCTCGGCCTTGATGGTAGCTTCCACCTCGCGGCGGGCCTTCTCTACCATCTCCTCAATGTGCGTGGGATGAATCCGGCCGTCGGCAATCAGCTTCTCCAATGCCAGGCGGGCAATCTCCCGCCGCACCGGCTCAAAGCAGGAGACCGTGATAGCTTCCGGCGTGTCGTCGATAATCAAATCCACGCCGGTCAGTGTCTCAATGGTGCGGATGTTGCGGCCCTCACGGCCGATGATACGGCCCTTCATCTCGTCATTGGGCAGGGGAACCACACTGACGGTCATCTCAGCCACCTGATCCGCCGCACACCGCTGGATGGCCTGTGCCACCACTTCCCGCGCGCGGGTCTCACATTCTTCCTTCATCCGGGACTCAACCTCTTTGATTTTGAGGGCAGTCTCGTGGGTCACTTCAGACTCCACCTGGGCAATAAGGTATGCCTTTGCCTCCTCAGCAGTGAAGCCGGAAATGCGCTCCAGCATTTCCGTCTGGCTGCGTTTGATGGTTTTAATCTCCTCAGTTTCCTTGTCGATGGCCGCATGTTTTTGGGCCAGGGACTCCTCTTTTTTCTCAATGGACTCGGTCTTTCGATCGAGGTTCTCTTCCTTCTGCTGCAGGCGGTTCTCCTGCCGCTGCAGATCGGCTCTGCGTTCTTTTACTTCCTTCTCATACTCGCTGCGGTTCTTTAAAATCTCTTCCTTTGCTTCCAGCAGGGCCTCGCGCTTCTTGGATTCAGCGCTTTTAATGGCCTCGTTGATGATGCGCTTTCCCTCATCTTCTGCGCTTGAAATTTCCTTCTCAGAGACATTCTTCCGGTAGCGAATACCGAGTGGGAAGCAAATCACACCGCCGGCCACCAGCCCGATCAGGGCGGCGATGATGGGGTTCATGATTTGCACTCCTCCTAATTCATACGGTATTGGTTCGCTCTATATGCAGATCAGTTGATCGCATGCTTTTAGAAAACAATCGGCCGGCACCCCTGTTGCCCTCCGATAATTATCCTTTTTTAGTTTAGTCGTTTGTCGGACACCTGTCAAGAAAAACCGTATAAATGCTCCAAATATACACTCATTTTTTTGGCGTGTCCCTATATATCGGATACATACGCAGTTTTATAATCTATATTTAGTCATTTTTAGGCCAATTTCATACAAATCGTCGGGTGCATCCCGTCAGTCCGTTTGTTTCCATCGCCGCGGATTTTGACGAACGGATTGTTTACGGCGTATCGATATACGCTGCCGCCGCATACCCCACATAGCCGCCGTAATGCACTACATACCAGCCCTGCCATTCGCCGTAAACCGTAACGGCGGCGCCATTCGGCATGTTGGCAATCACCGTCCCCTGATGAGATGGGTAACTCCGCAGATTCAGCGTCCCATACCCTACCGTCACTGTGCCTGAGAGCGGATCCATGGGGTAGATGAAGGGCAGTCCGAAAAATTCCGTCAGGGCCCTGGCCAACTGCTGTGCGATGGCGTCAAAATGGCTCTCCAGCCAAAGGGCGTCGCTGTAGTTGTCGTGATAGCCAATCTCCACCAAGACAGCCGGCGCCCTGGACAGGCGTACCTCTCCAAGGGTTGTGGTTGCCCGGGTGGTAACCCGGTTTGGCAGTGGATAAATTTTCCGCAGTTCATCTGCAATTAGTTCCGCAGCCCGCTGTCCCTCGCTGCTGCTTGGATAGTAAAATGCAATAATGCCCCGGTTTTCTCCATAGTGCCCCTCTCCGGATGCATTGGAATGCAGCGCCAGATAAAAATCATAATAACCGGCGTTGGCCTCCCGGATGGAGGAGGCAGCCGTCATTTCCGGGCGGTTGCGCGTGTACTGGATACCATTGGAGAGTAAATAAGGTACCAGCGCATCTGCCAGCAGGTTCATGTTATACTCTTCCGATCCGCTGCCGGTGACATACTGGTTCCACTCTTGCGTGGATGGACTCAAATAGATAATAGGCATGGTGGTTCCTCCTTCCCTTCTATTTATATGGCTTTTCCACGGAATATGTGATAAACTGTTTCAGAAAAAAGCCGGAAAGGATCAATACCATGAAAGCAGATCGCAGTTATCCCCAATATACCGTCACAGCCAAGGCAGAAGCCGCCATTTTGCGGGGACATCCCTGGGTGTATGATGCCGAAATTCTGCATGCAGAGGGCGAAACCGTCAACGGCGGCCTGGTGGACGTTCTCAACAAAAAAGGGCGGTACTTGGGTACAGGCTTTCTCTCTGAGGCATCCAAGATCCGGGTACGCCTTCTCTCCCGCAATGCCAACGACCGGTTCGACAGCGCCTTCTGGACGAGAAAGCTCCGCTGGGCCTGGGAATACCGCAAGGCGGTCATGGCGCCCGCGGATCTGGATTGCTGCCGGATCATCTTCGGTGAGGCAGACGCCTTCCCCGGGCTGACCGTGGACAAGTTCCATGACCTGCTTTCTGTGCAGGTTCTGTCCGTGGGTATGGAGCGCATCAAGGGCATGCTGCTCCCCGCCCTGGTGGAGATCCTCCGCCAGGATGGGCAGGACATCCGTGGTGTCTATGAGCGAAACGATGTGGCTCTGCGGGAAAAAGAGGGCCTTTCCCAGTACAAGGGATGGTTTCCCATCCCGGACGAGGCTCCCCCATCCTCGCCGGTTACGGAAATCACCGAAAACAGCATCCGTTATCTGGTAGATGTGGAAAACGGTCAAAAGACCGGATTCTTTCTGGACCAGAAATACAACCGGCAGGCCGTCGCCCGTCTGGCCAGGGGAAAGACGGTGCTGGACTGTTTTACCCACACCGGTTCTTTTGCCCTGAACGCAGCGATGGGCGGAGCCGCCCATGTCACCGCAGTGGACGTATTGGAATCAGCCGTAGAGATGGCACGGGCCAATGCGGAGCGAAATGGCCTTGGCAGCATCGTGGACTGCGTGGCAGCGAATGTGTTTGAGCTGCTGCCCGCCCTGGAAAAGGATCCTGCGAAATATGATTTTATCATTCTGGATCCCCCGGCCTTTACAAAGTCCCGAAAAACCGTCCACAACGCGCTGGCCGGGTACAAGGAGATCAACTACCGGGCCATGCGGCTGCTTCCCCGGGGCGGATACCTCGCCACCTGCTCCTGCTCCCACTTTGCCACGGAAGAGAAATTTGCTGCCATGCTTCACGATGCCGCCAGGGATGCCGGCGTCCAGCTTCGGCAGATTGAGGCCCGGCAGCAGAGTTGTGACCACCCCATTTTGTGGGGCGTGGAGGAGACCAGTTACTTGAAATTCTATCTGTTCCAGGTCATTTGATCATAAAAGGGGACGGCGCCAAATGGTGCCGTCCCCTTTTATGATTGTTTCAGAGCAGAGCCGTGTTGGATCAGTCTACCTGAATGGCCCGAACCACGCTGTCCTCCACGTACAGATCCGCCTCTTCCGTATAGGCGTGAGCCGCAGAAAGGCTCATCCATGTTCCGGTGGTACGATTATAGCAGGGAACGTCACTGGGAACTGTATAAGTCCGTCCGCTGACGGTCACGGCCCCCTCGCCGCTCCAAGCACTGTTGGGCACATCCCGCAGGCGGGTCAATGTCTTCAGGCTGGAGTAACCAGTACCGCGGCCATTCAGTGTCACTGCCACATAGGATCCATTGGTGACATTATAGCCAGTCTGGAAGGGGCCAACGGATTTGCCGTTGCCGTATTCCACCTCCAGCGTGGTCTTGCCGTTGACGGTCTCATAATGGCCGTTGACGCCGGGAGCCGGTTCCTCGTCCTCGTGTCCTTCATCAGGCACCCAGATCTTGCTGTCATCCCCGGCGCGAACAATTGCGCGGCCATAGTAGACCACACTGCCGCCGGCACTGCCCAGCACGATGATTTTTACCCGGCCGGCCCAATCCGTGGCGGCATAGGCAATTTGGTTGGAGGGAATCAGCGCTCCGCCCAGCTGGCTGAGGCTGGTGGACTCCAGTCCATCCGCTCCCTTTTCAAAAATCATCACATTGTCAGCCAGGGCTTTACCGCCAAGTTTCTTGGCTGTGACGTCCAAGTCGCCGGAAACGCCGCCCGTCAGCCGGGTCAGCGCCAGTCCGTTCTTGTTGGAGCTGACGCGCACCAGCTGGCCGTCCAACTGTTCCGCTGTGGACTGGGAGATGCTGAGATCGCCCGTAACAGTGATGCCGCACAGCAGATTCACTGTAGCGCTGGAGGCAGAAATAGACTTCACGATACCCATGGCATTGCCGGCGGCACCGCCTCCGCTGGCTTCAATGGCGCCTGCTACCTGATTGTCTTCCGTCAGCAGCAGGGTGATCTGGTCACCGGGTCGGAATTCGGACAACGTGTCCATCGCAGTGGACAGCACCTTGAACGAGTGGCCCATTACGGTGATCTCCGAGGGCTCCTTGGGGCTGGGCGTGCCGCTCTCATAGTAGCCGGTAATCCGGGTGTCGCACACACGGATTGTATTGGTGGCACTGGAGTAGGTGGCCACGTCGTACTTACGCATATCGCCGCCGCCCGCTTCCAGGCCGTTTTTATAGATTTTATAGCCGGTGGCGCCGCCAGCCAGGGAAGAAAAGCCTGTGGTGGAGCGGTCACTGTAGACAATCACCGCGGAGCTGGCAGTGCTTCCGCCGCCCACAAACACATACTCCACGCTGCCGCTGGAGCCCAGATACAGGGTAATGGAGGTGCCTGCATTCAGCCAGGAGTATGCCTCGCCCCAAGTGGTTTCCTTGCCGTTGTAGTACGTGGAAATGTCGCTGGACATCGTGTATTTGTTGCCGTTGATGTCCGTCAACTGCGTGGCCTTTGCAGTGGACAGGGTAATCACGCGGCTGGTGCCCACAGCATCCGGTACAAAGGTCAATACCTTCCCCTGCTTATCCAGAATCAATGTCCCCTTAAAGCCATTGAGCGAACCATTGGAGGTCTTTCCGGAGGCCAGTTGGTAGATCTCCCCGCTGGACAGCTCCAGGGCATTGTCCTTTCCATCCGGGCCATCCGCAGTAGCGGAAATCAGCATGGTGTTTGTGATCGTCTGTCCCAGTGTGGCGGCATATGATCCGCCCTCTGCCATGTCCGCCCGCAGCAGGTTCAAAAACAGCCTGGCCGCCTGGCCCCGGTTCAGTGCCGCGTAGCCGTCAGTGGAGACGCCGTCAGTAAGGCCGATGATGGCCGCCTCCGCCATGTAGCTCTCCGGCCAGATACCGCCCAGGTTTTCATCCTTGTATCCCAGAAGGCGCATCAGAATGGTCACCGCCTGGCCCACCGTCACCGTACGGTCCGGATGGAACTTTCCGTCGGCATAGCCGGCAATAATGCCCTTGCCCTTGGCGGCCATATTGATGTAGGCCGCCGCCCAGTGGGAGGGCTTCACATCCGGAAACACCGTCACCGTGCGGTAACGGCCCAGTTCCCCCTCTCCATTCATGGCGTATACCGCCATCTTGCAGAACTGGGCGCGATTGAGCGCTGTGCCGGGGCGGAAAGTCCCGTCGCCGTAACCATCCACCACACCCAGAAGGCGCATGGACTCCACGGCCACAGAGGTATCCTTGTCGTTCACATCCCGGAACGTAACCGTGTCTGTACTGGCGGCCCCCGCCGGCAGCGCCAGCATGGAGACCGCCATGCAGACTGTCAGCAGCAGACTTAAGATTCTTTTCTTCATCATCATTTTTCTCTCCCTCTTACTCCGCCCGCAGGGCTTCCACAGGCTGAAGGTTGGATGCTTTCACCGCCGGATAGATGCCAAACACAATTCCCAGTGCCACCGACAGGCTGAACGCGCAGGCGGTAATCCACGCCGCCGGATAGATGGTCATTTGGAACATCAGTTTTCCCACAACCAAACTGCCTGCGGTCCCCAGCAGAATTCCAAAAATGCCGCCGATGCCGCAGAGCATGGCCGCTTCAATCAGGAATTGGGTCACGATAGAACTGCGCTGGGCGCCGATCGCCCGGCGGATGCCGATCTCCCTCGTCCTCTCTGTAACGGTCACCAGCATGATGTTCATAATGCCGATGCCTCCCACCAGCAGGGAGATGGCCGCAATCCCGCCCAATACCAGGGAAATCATGCCCATTTGCTCGTTCTGGTACTGCTGCCACTGGTTCTGGGGATAGACGTTGTAACCGCCGGTATTGGTGTTCACCAAACCCTTTAAAAAACCGCCGATGCGGGAACTTGCTTCCACCATGGCGTCAGCGCTGCGGGCCTTCACCACAAACTCCGAGGAAACCTCGCTTCCCAGAAGCCGGTTGGCTGTGTATGGGAATACGATAAAGTTGTCAATATACCGGCCGCTGCCGCTGTCTTCTCCCATTCGGGCTGCATAAACTCCCACCACATCGAAGTTTTGCCCGTTGACTTGCAGGGTCTTTCCCACCGGATCCACGGAACCAAAAAAAGTCTTGGCAGCCATCGCACCCATCACGCACACCTGATTATAGCGGCTGCTGTCCAATGCCGTCAAATCCCGGCCCTTTTGGACCGTCAGATTGTTGCAGATGCTGTACTGGTCACTGCCCAGATACAACGACGGAGGAAAATCCCCAGTGGGGTTCCCCTGCTCGTCATAGCTGTACTGCATGTTGGAGCTGTTTTTGGTACCATAGACCACCGTTGCGCTAAAGGAACCTGTAGGGGTGATGCCCATCACATAATCCTTGATTCCGTTGCAGTAATCATATAAGTCCGGAAAGTAGTCCTTGGCCATACTGTTGCCATCTTCGTCCACCATCCAGCTGTATATGCTGACGGTAAGCTGGTTGCTGCCCATGGCAGCATATTGTTCCATGGTCTTTTCCGTATAGCCGTTCATCGCGGACACAATGGTCATGACCGCTGCGATACCGATGATGATGCCCAGCATCGTCAAAACAGACCGGCCCTTTTTGCCCAGAATGGATTTCCACGCCATTTTCACAGCCTGCCGGATATTCACAGCCAATCCACCTCCTGGACCTCGTCTTTTACGATTTTGCCGTCCTGCAGCCGCACAATGCGGCGGGCCGTGGCGGCAATTCCGTTGTCATGGGTGATGAGAATCACCGTACTGCCCTCCCGGTTCAATTGCTGAAGGAACTGCAGCACCTCGTGGCCCGTGTGGGAATCCAGGGCGCCGGTAGGCTCATCTGCCATGATAATGGGGGGCTTGGTGGCAATGGCCCGGGCAATCGCCACCCGCTGCTGCTGGCCGCCGGACATCTCCGTGGGTTTGTGCTTCACGCGCCCTGCCAATCCCACCCGCTCGAGAGCCTCCATCGCCATATCATGGCGGTCATCCGCATTGATCCCCTGATAAATCAGCGGCAGTTCCACATTCTCCAGTACTGTCAGGCTTTGAATTAAATTATACTGCTGAAAGATGAATCCGATCTGTTTGTTGCGGATCAAAGAGAGTTCCTTGTCCGTCAGCTCCCGTACATCCGTGCCGTCCAGGAAGTAATCTCCACGGGTGGGAATGTCCAGGCAGCCCAAGACATTCATCATGGTGGACTTGCCGGAGCCCGACTGGCCCACCACTGCCACGAACTCTCCCTTTTCGATGGTAAGCGAGACACCGTCCAACGCACGGACCTCACTTTCCAGTCCTTCACCGTAAATCTTATAGACGGTCCGCAGTTCTACCAAATGTGCCATGGCATCAACCCCAGGCCTCGGCGGACTGAATCTGTGTGAAGACCTCCGTCCCCTCTTCCACGCCGGATTTAATTTCCACGTTATAGTTGTCTGAAATACCGATTTCCACCGGCACAGCCCAGAAGCCCTCTGGGATCTCCTCATCCACCATCGGGGTGTCGATGGCATTCTCCGGCCGGTTTCCGGAGACGAACACCACATTGATGGTGGTGCCGTCCTCCTGAGCCACAGTCCGCACGGATTGCAGCGGCAGTACCAGGCAGTTGTCGTTCTCGCTGGCAACCAATGTGTAGTTAATATAGCTGTTCACCTGGATGCTGCCCTCCGTATTGTCCACAGCGATGGTAATGGGGTATGTCGCCACGCCGTTGTTGACGGTACTGGACAGGCTGACGGTTTCCACCGTGCCAAAGCCTGATGTTCCCCACTGATCCAGGTTGACCGACATACCAGGCTTGATATAGCTGATATTTCGCTCATCCACATTGGCGGTAACTGTAATCATGGAAGTATCCGAAATCGTGACCACCGCCGTGTTGGCTGCAATTTCCTCGCCCGGCTGCATGGTCAGTCCAATGACCATGCCATCGATGGGCGCCAAGGCATTGCAGTTGGCCAGATTCTTCTGAGCGGTTTCCAAGTCCTCCCGGGCCGTCTCCAAATTCTGCTGGATCGTGAAAATTTCCGCTTCGCTCTCCTCTCCGTCAATGCGCACAAGCACTTGCCCGGCAGACACCTGCAGATAGTTCACCAAGCTGCTGGAGATGACAGTGCCAGAGACTGTGGAGGTCAAATCACCGGTGCGGTAATAGGCCAGCTTGCCGGCCTCATAGGGATAGACAGTTTCTCCTCCGACTGTAATAACAGCAGAGGCCACCATATCTGCCGTCAAGGCACCCTCATTGCTGACAACAATGTCGGCAGAGAAAAGCTTGGATCCCTCCGGCGTAATGCGGCTTACCATATGTACCGCTTCCACCGTACCCGGAATTGTCGTCATCAGGGCAGGGATGGACACCTCCACCGTCTGGCCGGCCTTGATGTCTCCGGCATAAGCATAGCTGTAATACTGCTCCAGCCGCAATCGCGTGTCATCAGACAGTGTCGCCACCTTGTCACCTTTATTGATGGTGTCGCCGGGATTCAGCGTTACCACGTCCATCAGCTTCCCGGGATAGCCGGCGGACAGATTCAATCCCGCAATGTCCTTCTGGGCCTGAGAAAGCTGTTTCTCATAGCCCTCCACATTACTGCGGGCCTTCTGCACGGCGGTCTCCGCCGCCGGGGAGTCAATATTGAACAGAGGTGTACCGGCAGTCACCTGCTGCCCCTCTGTTACCAGCACATCCAGCACAGTTCCCACCGTTGTCAGGGTAATGGTCTCACTGCTTTTGGCCTTGGTCAAGCCGCTGCCCTCCACAGTAGAGGTGATGGCACCGTACTGAACCACGTCTGTCACAACTTGGGACTCTCCTCCCTTTTTACCGCCGAACAGCTTCAGCAAAATCAACGCCGCGGCGACCAGAAGAACCAGGAAAACGCACAGGCGGATGATCCGCCGCCGCTTCTTTCTGGGCATGTTCTTCCATATTCCTTTTTTTCCGGCTCCCTCTGTGGGGATGGTTTCTTCCTGCAGGGTCTCCGGACTGGACTCCATCTGCACCAGAGTCTCTTGATCTTTGACGTCTGCCATTGATATAATCTCCTCTTCTTTGCGATTCCACGTGAACTGTACTGCAAATGCTAGTACAGTTCACTATACAAAGCAACAACAAAACGGTTACAGTTTCGCGCCGCCGTTCCGCGTACGCCGGGCAATGTATGCTGCTTTTATAGAATAGACGATGAAGCCGCAGAAAAAGTTACCGGATGCCTGTGTTTTTTATTCCTGCGCATATGGGAAAGGCCGCTCCCATAGGGAGCGGCCTTTTTTCAAGAAAACGATGGTTATTGGACAGCGGCGTTCCGCTTGGAAACTGCGCGCTGGTAGAAAATCACACCGGCTACAATCGCAAATCCCGTCACGTCGCTGACAGTGCCGGGAATCATCATCCCAAGGCCGCCGGCCACCAGCGCCAGCCGCAGCACCACGGGAATGGGACGGTACAGGAAGCCGTTGAGGGCAGCCGCCACGCCGAACAGGCCAATGAGGGCGCTGATCACAATCTGCACCACCTGAAAGGCACTGGTGACATTGACCAGCAGCATCGCGGGGTTCATGGCAAAGATGTAGGGTACAATAAACGCAGCAATGGCCAATTTGGTGGCATTAATGCCGGTCTTCATGGGGTCCGCCTTGGCGATGGCACTGCCAGCGTAAGCCGCCAGGGCTACAGGCGGTGTGATATCCGCCACGATGCCGAAGTAAAACACGAAGAAGTGGGCCGCCATGGTGGTCACGCCGATGGCCGGGTTGGTCAGAATCGGCGCGCAGGTGGCCGCCATGATACAGTAATTGGCTGTGGTGGGCACGCCCATGCCCAACACGATGCAGCACAGCATGGTCAGCACCAGGGCAATCATCATATGGCCGCCGGAGACGGAGACGATGGCAGTAATCAGTTTAGAGGCCAGACCGGTAACCGTAATGCAGCCGGCCACTACGCCCGCCATGGCACAAGCAACGGCCACCGTGATGGTACCCTTGCCGCCAGCCTCCAGCGCATCCAGGAATTTTCCGAAGGTCAGCCGATCATCCTTGTTGATAACGCCCACCAGAATCGCAATGCCGATGGCTACGGCAGCAGAGAACTGCATGGTCTTTAAATTCAGTGTTACCAGCACCACCAGCACCACCAGCGGTGCCAACAGATAGATTTTTTTAATCAACTCCCGAAACTTGGGCAGTTCCTCTTTGGGGATACCCTTCAGCCCCAGTTTCCGGGCTTCCAGATGGACGGCGATATAAATCCCGGTAAAGTAGAGAACAGCGGGCAGGATCGCAGTAACCGCCACCGTGGCATAAGGAACATCCATATACTCCGCCATCAAAAACGCAGCAGCGCCCATAATGGGCGGCATAATCTGGCCGCCGGTGGAAGCAGCGGCCTCCACGGCTCCGGCAAACTCCGGTTTGTAGCCAGTTTTTTTCATCATGGGAATGGTCACGGAGCCAGTGGTAACGGTGTTGCCCACAGAGGAGCCGGACACCATGCCGCACAGGGCGGAAGAGATGACCGCCACCTTGGCCGGACCGCCAGCAGATGCGCCGGCAATCGAGTTGGCCAGGCTGATGAAAAACTGCGCAATGCCCGTACGCTCCAAAAACGCGCCGAAGATAATGAACACCACGATGTATTTGGCGCAGACATTGATTGGGGTGTTCATCACACCGGTCGTTGTATAAAACAAATTATAAATGACCAGCTTCCACTGAACCTGGGTAAAGGTATACGCCAGCAGTGCTCCCACCACGCAGAGGATAGGAATGCCGACGCTCCGGCGGCACAATTCAATCAGCGCCAGGATTCCCAGAATACCCACCACCAGCAGCAGCGGCTCTTTGGTGGCCCGAAGGGAAAGCTTAATGATCCGCTCCGCGTTAAAGGCATAGTAGAAGAAAGAGCCCGCCCCCAGTACCATGATCACCACATCATACCAAGGCATCGAATTGGGCCTGACATGGTGCTTGAACATAGGAAAGTTCAGATATCCCATGATAATAATGGATGCCAAAAACACAGACAGGCGGAATTCCGGCAGAGCCGTGCTGAACAGTGTCACGTAAATGCTGTATATAGAAAACGCCACCATAGCAAAGCGGACCAGTTGCCGGGGGGTTCCCTCCCAGACGCGGGTATTGGACTCCCGGTCATACTTCTTCATGACCTCCGCCACATCTGCAGCACTGCCAACAGCATTGTCATCCGCAGGCGCAGTCTCTATGGGAGCCTTCGTCTCTTTTTTCCAAAAGCTCATGCAATCTCCTCATTTCTCAGTTTCTCACGCGGAATGCATGACGGCGCACGCCGCTGGCATACGTCCTCATCCATTCCGAAAAATTGACAAGGACTGCGGCGGGATTTTTCCCGCCGCAGCCGCTTGGCATTTTCATTCGTGGCAGTTTCTTATTTGGTGGGGACTTCCAAGCCCTTTTCTGCAAAGTACTTGGCCGCGCCGGGATGATAGGGAACATCGGTCACACCGGCAGCAAATTCCAGGTTCAATTCTCCGCCCTTGGCATGCACGCCGGTGATGGCGTCAACATTCTCAAACACGCCGGAAACGAAGTTATACACATCCTCGTCGGCCACATCGTCCCGGGCGATGACCACTGCGCTGACCGCCACGGTGGTGGTGTCGGACTCCAGACCATACACGTCCGCGGGAATGGTATATTCACTGTAATAGGGAGACTTGGCAATCAGAGCGTCAATATGCTCCTTGTCCAGGCTCACCAGATAGGTGGGCTTGGATCTGGCCAGCTCGGTGATGGCAGTGGTGGGAGCGCCGGCCACCACGAAGGCAGCGTCAATCTTGCCGTCCTTCAAAGACTCCGCACTGTCGCCGAAGCCCTGGTAGGTGGGGTTGATGTCCGCTTCCGTCAGGCCATAGGCACCCAGAACGTCAATGGCGTTGTACCACACGCCGGAGCCGGAGTCGCCGATGGAGACATTCTTACCCTTCAGATCCGCCACAGTTTTGATGCTGGGATCCACAGTGACAATCTGCACCTGCTCCATATACAGAGCAGCCACGGTGGAGAAGCAGTCCACCTTGCCAGTCTCAGCAAACAGGTTTGTACCGTTATAGGCGTAGCTCATGACATCGGACTGGACAAAGCCCAACTGGGCGCCTTCCATATCCATCAGCTCAATGTTGCCTTGGGAGCCCTTACCCTCCACGGCGGTCACCTGGGTGCCGGTGGAACTGCTGACCTGACCGGCCAGCACAGTGCCGAAGGCAAAATAAGTGCCGGAAGAACCGCCGGTGGTGAACTTCAGCTCACTGCCAGTAGATGCAGGGACCTGGGTGTCACCCTGCTCAGCGGGCTCCTTCGTATCATCCGCAGCGGGCTGATCGCCGCCGCAGCCGACCAAGACAGAGGCCATCATCAAAACGGCCAGGAACAAAGACAAGTACTTCTTCATTTCTCAAATCCTCTTTCCAACATTTTCAACATGCATCATGCATATCACTTTGCATATCATACCGCACCCTCTTTCATTTTTCAAGACTTTTTCCAATCTTTTCGCATTCTTTTGCAAGCAAGTGCCAGTCGTCTTGCATTTTTTGCTGAATTTTCATTTTTCATGAAAGAACGCTTGCAAACGACGTCATCTTTTACAAAAGCAGGGCAATTATCGTCACAATCCGCCATCATTTTTGACAACGAAAGGGGTCTGCCTCACAGCAGACCCCTTTCAGAACATTCAAAAGCGCTTTATTTAATCGTCAACAGCAGCTGGCCGCCCTTGACCGTATCACCCTCAGCCACCAGAATGCTCTCCACCGTGCCGTCCATCCGGGCAGTGATGGCAGTCTCCATCTTCATGGCCTCAATCGTAGCCAGCGTCTGGTTCTTCTCCACCTTGTCCCCCGTCTTGACGGCGATTTTGCTGACCGCGCCGGGGATGGAGGATCCTACCTGACTCTTGTCCTCCGGATCCGCCATGGGAACCTTGACAATGTTCTGCTGGGCTGCCTCATCCGGTACCTGCACATCCCGGCGGATGCCGTTGAGTTCAAAGCTGACGGTACGCATACCCTCCTTATCAACCTCACCGAGGCCCAAATACTTAATCACCAGTGTCTTGCCGTCCGCAATGTTTACCTTATTGGTCTCTCCTACAGCCAAGCCGTGGAAGAAGACGTGACTGCCCAAGCGCATGATGTAACCGTATTCCTTCTTCCGCTTGACATAGTCCTCCACAACCTTGGGATACAGGCAGTAGGCAAGAATTGCCCGCCAGGAGGGATCTGGCGTAAAGGCCTGCATCTCCTTCTTCTTCTCTTCGAAATCCACAGCAGGCAGAAGTTCACCGGGGCGGCAGGTAATGGGTGCTTTGCCCTTCAATACCACACGCTGCAGGTCCTTGGGAAAGCCGCCGGCAGGCTGGCCCATCATGCCTGAGAAGTAGCTGACAGCGCTGTCCGGGAATGCCAGACTATCGCCTCTTTCCACAATCGTTTCCGGCGTCAGATTGTTCTGTGTCATGAAAATAGCGAGATCGCCCACCATCTTGGAGGACGGTGTCACCTTCACAATATCGCCCAGCATCTCGTTGACCTTGCGGTAGTTCTCTTTGACCTCTTCAAACCGGTCGCCCAAACCCAAAGACACCACCTGGGGCTTGAGGTTGGTATACTGGCCGCCGGGAATCTCATAGCGGTAGATATCCGCGTTATTGCACTTGATACCGCCCTCGAAGGAATCGTAGCGCTTGCGGATATCCTCCCAGTAGTCGGTGAGATGTTGCAGCTGCTGCAGATCCAGGCCGGTATCGCGCTCTGTGCCCTGCAGGGCCGCCACCACAGCATTCAAAGAAGGCTGGCTGGTCATGCCGGCCATGGAACTGATGGCGCAGTCCACTACGTCCACGCCGGCCTCGGCGGCCAGCAGCAGGGCGGCCACCTGGTTGCCGGAGGTATCGTGGGTATGGAGCTGAATGGGGATACCGATTTCCTGCTTCAGCGTGGAAACCAATTTCTTTGCTGCATAGGGCTTCAGGATACCGGACATATCCTTGATGGCCAGCATATGGGCTCCCCGCTTCTCCAGCTCTTTAGCCATGTTGACATAATAATTCAGCGGATATTTGTCCCGGGTGGGATCCAGAATATCGCCGGTGTAGCAAATGGTGGCCTGGCAAATCTTATCCTGCTTGAGAACTTCGTCCATTGCCACTTCCATGCCGGGAATCCAGTTCAGCGAGTCAAATACACGGAACACGTCCACGCCGCTGCGGGCAGCTTCCTTGATGAACTCCCGGATGACATTGTCCGGATAGTTTGTATAGCCCACGGCGTTGGCGCCGCGGAGAAGCATCTGCAGCAGAAGGTTCGGGGCCTTTTCCCGAATCAAATCCAGCCGCTCCCAAGGAGACTCATGCAAAAAGCGGTAGGCCACGTCAAAGGTTGCGCCTCCCCAGCACTCCAGAGAGAAGGCATTCGCCAGAATTTCACTGGTCCCCTCCATGCCCTTGACGATGTCGCGGGTACGAACCCGGGTCGCCAGCAGAGACTGGTGGGCGTCCCGGCAGGTGGTATCGCAAATCAACAGTTTCTTTTGATCCCGTACCCAGTCGGCCACTGCTTTGGGCCCCTTGGCGTCCAGCATCTGCTTCAGTCCATCCGGCCGGTTGCCGGTAACCGGCGGGAAGCGCGGAGGATCGTAGAGTTTTTGTCCGTCCCGCTCCTTCACAACGATATTTGCAATGTACTTGAGCATCTTTGTGGCCCGGTCCTGGCCCTCGTCCAGTTCAAAGAGCTCCGGTGTCTGATCGATAAATTTCGTATGGCACTTGCCGGCCAGGAAAGTGGCATTGGTCAAAATATTGAGGATAAACGCAATATTGGTCTTTACACCGCGGACATGGATTTCCCGGACCGCCCGCGCAGCCTTGCGGCACACAGCCTCAAATGTGGAATCCCAGGTAGTGACCTTCACCAGCAGGGAGTCATAGTACGGAGAGATCACCGCGCCGGCACCGGCGGTGGCGCCGTCCAGCCGGATACCAAAGCCGCCGGGAGAACGGTAAGACGTAATTTTTCCCGTGTCCGGTGCAAAATTGTTGGCCGGATCCTCAGTCGTCACGCGGCACTGGATGGCATAGCCATTCTGATGGATACTCTCCTGGCTGGTGATGCCAATCTCAGGGTCGCTGAGCGGCCGCCCCTCTGCAATCAAAATCTGGGAGCGCACCAGGTCGATGCCCGTTACCATTTCCGTGACGGTGTGCTCCACCTGAATGCGGGGGTTCATCTCGATGAAGTAGTGATGGCCGTCCCGATCCACCAGGAACTCCAGCGTGCCGGCGTTGACATAGCCGACATGCTTGGCAATTTTGACTGCGTCCCGGTACAGGGCCTCGCGCACCTGCGGATCCACGGAGAAAGCAGGGGTAAACTCCACCACTTTCTGATACCGGCGCTGGAGGGAGCAGTCCCGCTCGTACAGATGCACCACATTGCCGTATTCGTCGCCCAGCACCTGAATTTCAATGTGCTTAGGCTCCACCAGAAACTTTTCCATGAAGATGTCATCGTTGCCGAAAGCCTTTTTGGCCTCTGCCTTCACCAGGTCGAAGTTTGTGCCAACCTCCTCCACGGTGTCGCAGCGGCGCATGCCGCGGCCGCCGCCGCCGGCAGCGGCCTTTAAAATGACCGGGAAGCCGAATTCCTGCGCCAGCTTCTGTGCCTCTTCCCGGTTTTTCAGCGGCTCAGTGGTTCCGGGGGTGGTGGGCACATCGCAGGCCACCGCCATCTGCTTGGCAGAGAGCTTGTCGCCCATCATATCCAGCACTTTGGAGGAAGGCCCGATAAACTTAATCCCGTTTTCCTCGCAAACCCGGGCAAAGTCGCCATTCTCACTCAAAAAACCGTAGCCAGGATGAATGGCGTCAGCACCGTGCTTCTTGGCCAGCTCGATAATTCTGGGAATATCCAGATAGGCACCCAGCGGACTCTCATTCTCACCAATGAGGTAGGACTCGTCCGCCGCCGTGCGGAACATGCTGTACGTATCTTCGTTGGAATAGATGGCAATGGTCTGCAGGCCCAGGTCATGACAGGCCCGGAACACACGCATGGCAATTTCGCCGCGGTTTGCCACCAATACCTTTTTGAAATCTTGACTCATGTGGGTTTCCTCCTTTTTCCACAGGGGCAGTTTGCCGGACGCGCCCCTTATTCTGCCGCCTTACGGCGGCGATTCTTCCTTCTTTTTCCTCGCTCAGTATACTCCCTCACAGCCGTCGGTTGCAACGGAATCTCGCGCCCTTCCAGCATTTTGAGAGGACTTTACATGTTTTTACGTAAAATTACTTACGTCCTTGTTAATTTTAACAATGCTAATAGTTGCTATCAGAAATGGCCTGATTTATCACAAACGCCACGCCCCGGACAAAACCGGAGCGCGGCGTTTTTCCACTGCGGACAGCGCTTATTTTTTTGCCTTGGAGTCCACGATATCCCGCAGAAGTGCGGCAAATTCCCCGGTGCTCATGGCCCCCAGATCGCCGTCGGCCCGGTGCCGGACAGAGACGGTCTGATTCTCCACATCCCGGTCTCCCACCACCAGCATATAGGGCACCTTTCCCAACTGGGCCTCCCGAATTTTCTTGCCGATCTTCTCATTTCGGTCATCCACTTCCACCCGGAAGCCCTGGGCAAACAGGGTGTCCTTCAGCTGGCGGGCATAGTCGTCCGCACGCTCGGTAACGGTGAGGATCCGAACCTGCTCCGGTGCCATCCAGGTGGGCAGCGCACCGGCGTATTCCTCGATCAGATAGGCCAGGGTCCGCTCATAGCAGCCCAGGGACGTACGGTGGATGATATAGGGTGTCTTCTTCTGGCCGTCCACATCCACATATTCCATACCAAACTGTTTGGCCAGCAGCATGTCGATCTGGATGGTGACCAGCGTATCCTCCTTGCCGAACACGTTCTTATACTGAATGTCCAGCTTGGGACCGTAGAAGGCAGCCTCATCGATGCCGATGGTATACTTCACATCCAGATCCTCCAGGATCTTGGCCATGGTGTTCTGCGCCAGTTCCCACTGTTCCGGCGTACCCTCGTACTTGTTGTTGGGGTTGGCGGGATCCCACTGGGAGAAGCGGAAGGTACACTTGTCCAGCAGGCCCACGGTGCCCAGGCAGTATTTCGCCAAATCCAGGCAGCCCTTGAACTCCTCCTCCAGCTGCTCGGGCCGCAGAACCAGGTGGCCCTCGGAGATGGTGAACTGGCGAACACGGATGAGTCCGTGCATCTCGCCGGAGTCTTCATTGCGGAACAGCGTGCTGGTCTCGCCCAGACGCATGGGCAGGTCGCGGTAGCTGCGGCCCCGGTTCAAAAACACCTGATACTGGAAGGGGCAGGTCATGGGGCGGAGCGCAAAGCACTCCTTCGTCTCGTCCTGGGGATCGCCCAGAACAAACATGCCGTCCAGATAATGGTCCCAGTGGCCAGAGATCTTATACAGCTCCCGCTTGGCCATATAGGGAGTCTTGGTCAGAAGGTAGCCGCGCCTCTGCTCCTCATCCTCCACCCAGCGCTGCAGGACCTGAATGGTCCTGGCGCCCTTGGGCAGCAGGATGGGAAGTCCCTGGCCGATGACGTCCACCGTGGTGAAGTACTCCAGCTCCCGGCCCAGCTTGTTGTGATCCCGCTTCAGCGCCTCTTCCTGCTTTCGCAAATACTCATCCAGCTCGTCCTTCTTGGGGAAGGCCACGCCGTAAATCCGCTGCAGCTGCTTGCGGCTGGAGTCACCGCGCCAATAAGCGGCGTTGCAGGCGGTCAATTTAATGGCGTTGCCCTTGATGCGGCCGGTGGAGTCCAGGTGCGGACCGGCGCACAGGTCCGTGAACTCGCCCTGCCGGTAGAAGCTGATAACGGCGTCCTCCGGCAGATCGTTGATGAGCTCTACCTTATAAGGCTCTTCTTTCTCCTCCATGAACTTGACAGCCTCTGCCCGGGGCAGCTCAAACCGCTCCAGCTTCAGCTTTTCCTTACAGATTTTCCGCATCTCGCCTTCAATCTGTTCCATATGCTCCGGTGTGAAGGCAAAGGGAGAGTCCAGATCGTAGTAAAAGCCGTTGTCAATCGAGGGGCCGATGGCCAGCTTTACCTCCGGCCACAGCCGCTTGACGGCCTGGGCCAGAACATGGGAACAGGTGTGCCAATATGTTTTGCGGTACTGCTCGTTTTCAAAGGTGTACAGGTTTTCTTCAGACATGGTAAATCCTCCTTGTGTTGAGGGGTGAACATAAAAAATCCCACCCCTGACCAAAATCAGGGGTGAGATACGAAAAACGTATTCCACGGTTCCACCCTGCTTGCGGATAAGTGTCCGCCGCTCGTGTCCTCTGTAACGGGAGGTCCCGTCCCAGCCTACGTATCGGTGGGCGGCTCCAAGGGGGTAGCTGGATCCGGTTCCGGCCAGGACCGCTTACAGCCAGCGGCGATCCCTCTCTGGTGTCATTCCCGGACAGCGTCCTTTTCAATGCCTTTTAATGTAGCACATGATATCACTCGCATCCTTGACTGTCAAGTGAGAATTTTTTCCTGCATTCGTTCCAAAAGCTTTCTGCGCAGAGCTTGGGATTCTCTGCAATCCGTCTGCTCCCCAGTCAGATAGCAAAAGGCCTCCCGCCATTCGTCGGCAGAGAAATCCCCCGCAGGAATTTGCCTGACAACCTGCGCGATCCGCTCTCCAAGATACCAGTGCAGGCGCAAATCAGACAGATAGGGACATTCTACCTCTTGCCAGATTCGTTCCAACAGCGTTCTCTGCTTCTTCCGCATAGCCGTTTCCTCCTCGTCTTGCAAACTACAGGTGTATAAATACACTATAATATCCAATAATTAATATGTCAAGTGAATAAATACACTTATAAATTATTTTTTAGAATCAGCAGTTGGCAGAAAATAGACGCAGAGGTGAGGGTATGGCAATCGATTATCACGAGGTCGGGCAACGGATCTCTGCCAGGCGGAAATCCTTGGGCCTACGGCAAACCCAGGTCTGTGAGCGGTGTGGTATCAACAACAACTATCTTTCCAACATCGAACGCGCCGTCTCTATCCCCAGTCTGGAAATTTTCATGCGGATCTGCGCCGCCTTGGACACAACGCCGGACAAACTGCTTTTGGGAACCTCCTCACAGGGAAATGACGGCCTGCGTCAAGAAATTCAGGAGCAGCTGCGGGGCCTGAACCGAAAGCAACTGGCTTTGGTGAAGAGCTTTATCTCCTGGGCCGCAGAGCAGCCTCTTTGACCCGCCGGGGGGTGTCTGCCGGTCTGAGCGGCAGACACCCCAAGATGCAAGATGGATTTTACAGTCCTTCGCATCTCGATAGACGACAAAAGCGCATCGCTGCTTCAAGCAGCGATGCGCTTTCTTTTTCATCAGGCCGGCCAGAGAATGTCCATGGCGACAGGCGTATAGAACAGCCGCTCCACCTCCCGGGGGTCGCGGGTTCGGCCCAAAATCCACATGAGCTTTGCCACCACCGCCTCCGTCGTCATGTCATAGGCCTCCAGCACACCCAGATCGTTTTTCAGGCGGTGTCCCACATGGTAGACACCCAAGTCGCTGCCCTCCTTTTCCACCTGGGTCGTGAGGACGATGGTTTTTCCCCGGTTCAGCGCGCCGCGGACGCAGTCGTAAAATCCACTGCTCTCAGGTAAGCCGCCCACACCGAAACTTTCAATAATTAAGGCGTCGTTCCGTTCCAGCAGGAAGTCCGCCTGCTCCCGGCCAGTGCCGGGAACCAGCTTCATTAAAGCCACCTTTTGATTCAGCGTCTCGCTGAATACCGGCTCTGCGCCACAGTCCTGACGGATATACCGCAGCAAAACGCCATCCCGCAGAACGCCCAGCTCCGGAAAATTGATGCTGGAGAAGGCCTGGAAGCTCTTGGATCGGGTCTTTTTCGCCCGAGTACCCAAAATCACCCGGCCGTTGAACACAATGGAAACTCCCGGCATATCCTCCGCGGCGCAGCGGATAGCATCTGTCAGATTAATTTTGGAATCCGTGGAGTCAAAGCCCATGGGCTTCTGTGCTCCGGTCAGGACGATAGGCTTTGGGCTTTTCTGCACCAGATAGCTCAGCGCTGCCGCAGTATAGGCCATGGTATCCGTGCCGTGCGTCAGCACAAAGCCGTCGTATGCATCATAGTTGTCCCGGATGCAGCGGGTCATAGCCAGCCAGTGCTCCGGCGCCATATTGGTACTGTCCAGGTTCAGCAGCTGCAGACAATCCACATGACAGACCTCTGAAATGGCCGGGACATGTGCCAGCAGCTGCTCCGTCGTCAATTCCGGTGCCAGGCCGCTCTCTGTCACCTCAGAGGCAATGGTGCCGCCGGTCCCGATCAGCAAAATCTTTTTCATGTCTCCTCCTCAGCCCAGGTCCCGGTGGTCCAGCGCCGCCAGGCCGAATCGGACCGCTTGGGTAATGGTTTTCCGCTCCTGTTCAGTTTTGGCTGCATCCAGCTTTGCCCGCAGCTCCCGCAGGAACAGCCCGCGCAGGGAGTCTTCCTCCGCGCGCTTCCAAATATCCTCTGCCATCCGGGTGTAATCCTGGATCTCCAGCGCATAGAACCGATCTGTCAGCATCTCCTGCAGAGCGCCGGCATCGACTCCCCGTTCCCCGGTCTCTCCGGTCAGGAGAATTCGATACAGGTCCGCAGCTGTGGATTCCGGCAGAGCCGCCTCCACAGCCTCCTGGGGCACTTTGCCGGTAACATCCACCTTCAGAATCTCATACCGCCGCCGGGCGAAGGGTACAAAGTCCAGGGAAACAGATCCATCCTCCCCAAGGGCACCCTCGTAAAATCCCTTCTCCCCCAGTTCATCGAAACCCCGTCCCTCAATGCAGCCGGGCCAAGCGCACAGTGTCCCCCCCAGCCTCAGCGGCTCCGCCCGCTTATGAATGTGCCCCAATGCCAGATAGGAAAGACCGCTGGCGGCAGCCTCCTCTTTGCAGATGGGGTTGTAGCGTCCTTCCCCTGCATCCAGTTCTCCATGGAGCAGGCCCAGGTGAATTTTTCCATCCACCGGAGCAGAAAATCCTTCCAGCAACCCCGCGGCCTGCTCCGGCGCGGTGAAGGCCGCTCCGTGAATCGCCAGGTTCCACTCCGGAAACTCCAGCACCGTCATTCGGTTTTCCTGAAAGATGTGCACATTGTCCGGCCAGTCCACTGTCTGCCAGGCCGTGCCGGAGCCGTACCAGTCGTGATTGCCTGGGGCAATCACCACCTGGGCTTCCATCTGGCAAAAGGCCCTCGCCAAATACTCTCCCGTCTCCCGGTACGTGCTGCCGCTGTCAAACAGATCTCCGGCCAGCAGAACCAACCGGATACCACGGCTGTTCACATAATTGGCCAGCCGGAGAACCTGCTCCCGGCTCTCCCTGCGGCGGGATGCCGCCTGCTGGGGCGGCAGGGCGCCGAAGGCGCTGTCCAGATGAAAATCCGCTGCGTGAATGAATCGAAGCATATCTCCGCCTCCTGCGCTCAATTCCGGGGATTCACCCCTGCTCCCCCGTCTGCCAGGCCTTGCACACGTCCACCCACTGTACGAAATGGGAGGAGTATTTCTCCAGTTCCTCACAGGTCAGCTCGATGGCGCTGTTGCTGCTGCCGGCAGCTGGAAAAATGGTGTCAAACCGCTTCAGGGACACGTCCAGGTAAACCTGTACACCCTCCGGCAAAGCAAAGGAACACACGCCGCCCACGTCGTGGCCAATCAGTGTGTGGGCCTCCTCATGGGTCAGCATTTTGGCCTTGGTGTGGAACTGTGCCTTGTACTTGCTGTTATCCACCTTGGCATCTCCCGCCGCCACAATGATCACCGGTCTCTCATCCACCTTAAAACTCAGGCTTTTGGCAATGCGGGCGGGCTCCACCCCAACCGCCTGGGCAGCCAGATCCACCGTGGCGGAGGACACCGGGAACTCCTGGATCCGGTCCTCGACTCCGAACTGTTTCAAATAGGTTCTGACCTTCTCAATCGACATGGCTGCTCTCCTCTTTCTCTTCATTCATCTCTGGGCGCCGGTTGCCAGCGCCGCAAACTTTATCGGATATCCAACCGCTCCACAGCAGTGCACAGGCCGGTGGCACTATCCACGGTAAACACCGCCCCCTGGAGCTTGCAGGGCCCCTCAGGTGAACGGTAGCGCCCCGGAAGCCCCCCCAAAAAATGTTCCACTGACTGCCGCGGCTCCACGCCCAGCACGGATTCAACGGGCCCCGTCATACCTAAATCAGTGAGGTAGCCGGTCCCTTTGGGATACACCCGCTCATCCGCTGTAGGTACATGGGTGTGGGTGCCCCACAGGGCGCTGACCCGGCCGTCCAGATAATAGCCCATTGCCAGCTTTTCGCTGGTGGCCTCTGCGTGAAAATCCACCAGGGTGATATCCGCTTGTCCTTCCTTCAGACATTTATCGGCCGCAGCAAAGGGGTTGTCTGCTCCCCAGCTCAGATCACACCGGCCAATCAGGTTCAGCACCCGGACGCGCAGGCCGTTCACATCGTAAATGCTGCAGCCCCGTCCCGGCGCCCGGCCTGTAAAATTGGCAGGCCGCAGCAGCCAGGGCAGATCGTCCAGGGCCTCCGCAATCTGCATCTTTCCAAAGGTGTGATTACCCAGCGTCACCACATCGGCGCCGGCGTCGTAAATCCGCTCCGCCTGCTCCCGTGTGAGGCCCACGCCGGCGGCATTCTCCCCGTTTACCACGGTGAAGGCAATATCTTTCAACTTTTTCAGCGGGCGCAGGTTTTTTTCCAAATGGCGGAGGCCACCTTCCGCCACCACGTCGCCCACGGCCAGAATCTGAAGCTGCATGTTTGTTCCTCCGCTTTCACATCTAATGGTGTAGTATACCAAAAAAGAGTTCCTTTGCAAAGAAGTTCCGAAAATTTTCGACTAGGCCATTGTGTTTCCGTATCTTTCTGCTTATAATGACTATGAATTGCAGAAATACCATCTTCTTCTGTCATAAGAATTTTTAATTATGGAAGGAGCCTTCTATGGCAGTCAAGCTGGAATTGTACCGTGTGTTCAAGGAGGTTGCCGAGACCGGCAATATCTCCGTGGCGGCAAAAAACCTGTATATTTCCCAGTCTGCGGTCAGCCAGTCCATCAAGCAGCTGGAAACGGCGCTGCAGGCCAGGCTGTTCTCCCGCAGCCCCCGCGGGGTCTCCCTCACCGGGGAGGGGCAAATGCTCTATCAATACGTCCGCAGCGCCCTGGGCCTGATCGCCACGGGAGAGGACAAGCTGTCCCAGGCCCAGCAGCTGCTGCTGGGCACGCTGGTGATCGGCGCCAGCGACACTGTCACCAGCTGGTTTCTGACCCCCTATCTGGAGGCCTTCCACCGGGAGCACCCGGGCATCCGTTTGAAAATTGTCAGCGGCCGCAGTGCGAAGGTGCTGAGCCTGTTAAAATCCGGCACCGTGGATATTGCCTTTGCCTCATCCCCTTCAGACAGCGTCCTTGCCACCTGGCCTTGCTTTTCCACCCACGCCGTCTTCGTGGCCGGCAGCGGCTATCCCTGTGACTTCGACCATGTGTACACCCTGCAGGAAATTGCAGCGTTCCCACTGATTCTTTTGGAGCGGAAGGCAAGCAGCCGGGTGTTTTTAGAGCAGTATTTTCTCAAGAGCGGCGTGACGCTGAATCCGGAAATTGAGCTCTCCTCCCGTGGCCTTTTGGTGTCCCTGAGCCGCATCGGCCTGGGTGTGGCCGGCGTCACCTTGGAATTTGTGCAGAAGTCACTGGACGCCGGAGAAATCCGCCTTTTGAGAACCGATTTTGAAATTCCCGCCCGCAGCGTGGACATGTGCACTCTGCAGGACGTGACGCCCACCGCCGCGGCAGCCGCCTTTATGGAAATGGTCCGCCGGGGCACCTGCTGAGGTACTGCATGGATCGGTTTATTCTCATTTTGGAGCTGGCCGGCACCATGGCCTTTTCGGCCTCCGGCGCCATGACGGGACTGAAAAAGGATATGGATGTGTTCGGTGTCTGTATTCTGGGACTCACAACCGCCGTTGGCGGCGGCGTGATCCGGGATTTGATTCTGGGCAATACGCCTCCCGCCACCTTTCAAAACCCCATTTACGCCGCCGTAGCGCTTCTGACCGCTCTGGTGCTGTTTTTGCCACAGGTCCGTCACCTGTTGATGCACGATCAGGCGCTGTATGATCTGAGCATGCTGATTTTAGACTCTGTGGGTCTCGGCGTTTTCACCGTGATGGGGATCCGCATCGCTTACGCCCATGTGAACCGCCCCACCCTCTTTCTGCTGGTATTCGTCGGTGTGTTGACCGGCGTGGGGGGCGGTGTATTGCGGGATATCATGGCAGGGAACACCCCTTATATCTTTGTAAAACACGTCTACGCTTCCGCCTCCCTGGCCGGAGCGCTGCTCTGCACGGTGCTGTGGCAGCCCGCCGGAGAGCTGTCGGCCATGCTGGCCGGCATGGGGACGGTGATTCTCATCCGCGGACTCTCCGCACACTTCCGGTGGAATCTGCCAAAAGCCCGCAAATAAAAAACTGCTTCTCTTTAGGACAATGTCATTCAGTTAAGTAGCAAATCTTTGGATTTACCACTAAAAATCAATTTTTCAAAAATAACTGTTGCCCCAACTTTCTGTAGTTTCATATCAATTCTTTCTAACTTGTTTTCTTCGCGAGTAAAAATTGGGCTGTATTTTGAGGTTTTTATAATACGGAAGGCTGTGCGTCTTCTATTAACATAGTTATATCGCGTATTATAAATCGAGTACGTTTTGCAGGGAATTTTAGTTTCGTCAAAACAGCGAGAAGGTAGAGGCATTAGGTTAAGAAACAACGACATATAAAAATAACCGCAGAAAAACAGCGGTCAGTTGCAAACTTTTCAAAGAGGATATACAAAAGCATTCTGACCAGTTTGATGAAGAAACCAGCGAATTTGCAAGGACCTTGCTTAAAAAACTTTCGCTGAAATTTAATGTCGAGATTGAAATGCAGGAGACAAAACCGCTTTTAAATAGCACATACTATGATTTTGATTCGTTTGAAGGACACGAGTTCGAATATTGGTATGCTAATTTACTACGGTGCAATGGATTTGAAACTGTCGAGGTTACTCCGGGGAGTGGAGATCAAGGGGTTAATATTATCGCCGAGAAAGACGACATTCGATATGCAATCCAATGCAAGTGTTATTCTTCAGATTTAGGCAATACTCCTGTTCAAGAAGTCTGGGCAGGCAAAAGCATGTACCATTGCCAGATTGGCGTAGTGATGACAAATAGGTATTCATAATGTACGAGTAAGGTCTATCCGGCCTTACTCGTTTCCTTTAAGATGGAGGCATCGGTCTGACGAAATCTGGAATTGGGACACCACGCCCGGAGTAAAATGTGTCAGCCAGCCTCCATCGTTTAGTGCTCGATTCAGCAAGTTGGGACGTAGCTCCCGTTTCACGATTGAATATGTGCGTACTTTGGAAAGAGCTGGATAACCGCATACCAAAAACGAAAGAAGGAATGCCAATGCTTGCTGTCGGTATCGATGTATCAAAGTCAAAAAGCGCTGCAGCAATTCTGAATCAGGATGGAACAGTACACACGAAACCGTTCGAGTTCC